>JAFDVS010000138.1 GCA_018268935.1 Acidobacteriota bacterium
GATTTTTGCACCGGCGGTGACAATACTCTTCAATTGGCAGCGTGTTGGAACTCGTTTGGCGGCCAATGGTAATAGATATCGGGAACGCGTTTCTCACGGCGTCTGCGGTTGAGCCCCACTTACATCGCTCCTCATCAAACGTATCTATCCAGTAGGGCAGCCAAGAAGGGCGGTTCGGATCGAAGCAAGCATTTGGGGTCCCGTCGTTCCTCGTCGGATACCCACCTAAACCTACAATTCGCATTTAGAAGTCCCCTTACTCTCTTTCCGGGGGGGGGGGCTCTGACACCCCCCCCAACATAAGCTTTCGCCAAGAAATGAGTGCGGCGAGGACGAGCTATTCCTCGTCTCCGTCTTCCTCCTCTTCATCGTCCTCTTCGTCCTCGTCCTCAACGTCGATGAGTTCGAGGGCTTCGCCAATCGCTTTGGCGAGCTTCTCGCGCGTGGCTTCCGGCGTGTATGCGTCGGACAGGATCTCGTGAATCTGTCCCAAAGCCTCCTGCAGGTCGTCAACTTGCTTCTGCAAATCGTCCTTGGTGGTAGTTGTTGCCATGGTCTTCCTCTTCGGATTGGAGATTGCGAATCCCTTACGCTCTGCATAGTCATCGGCCGATTCGGCCTCGATCTGGGAAGCTCGCTCGTCATCCCCAAGCACCGACCGCACGAAGCGGGCGGCTTTCTGCTTTTTCGCCTCGGCTGTCTCTCGCGTTATGGATCGCATCAACCCCATCTTCGGGGCTGCCGGATCCGCGGGGAAGTCCAAACATTGAGCATCCGTTTCCTTGGGGGGGTACCAATCCGCTTCCCATTGCTTGCTGCTCGCCCAGAACAACCAAAATTGGTCGTCAACAAGATTTTTGGTCAATCGGCAATGGTGGGCTGAAGCGCTGGCCGGCGCTTCCTTGCGGCAAGCGCCTTCCGGACAGATTCCATGAAGTGCTGCTGGCGATAGCGTTCATACGCGTGGAACTCAGGATTGATGAAGCGGCAGACCTCGCGCCAGGTGAGCCCCTTTGCGCGTAGTGCCGCCGCTCGATCCAGGTGCGGCGACGTCGGCCGGCCGGCATGCGGCGGGAGCTCGTGTTGGACATGCCGCACAACAGCAACCTTGAACCCGTGCGCATCCTCCCGAATCAGGTCGGCGAACTCCGCGCGCAGTTGGCGAGCAAACTCACTCACCCTTGCCGCGACCTGGTCAAGCTGCGGGTGCAGCGGCCGCCGCAGCTGGCTGCTCTTGCTCATCCCCTTGCTCTCCATAGCTCAGAAACTCCGCGATGAACTGCGCAACCTGAGGTTCGACAGACGCGAGCCTCTGCCAGAGTGGAGCATAGCCCTTCATCGCCGTGAGGATTCCGTCATGGCCAAGCGCGCAGATTGTCTGGTACGCCATCGGTCCATACATCACACACACCGAATCAGCGAATCGTGCACCATCGGCGCCTATCGACAAAGCATTGAGCACCAGCGGAGCAATCTGTTCGATGAACGATGGAGGCGACGGGCTGGCTGCTGTCGTCGTTGGCTCCGGCCTCGTGTCCGGAGGTTGGGGCTGCGGGAGTGCCTGGGGAGCAAGCGGGGGAGGAGAGAGCAGCTTTGCGGCGAAGGCCTGAACGAGTGGCGCAAACGCCGGCGCGATCGCGCCTAGTGCTTGTATCCAGGTTGGCTGTGTGGCCTTTTCAGCTGTCTCCTGCTGGTTCTCCGCGGTCGTCGGCGACTGGGGACCGAACGTCTCCCGCATCAGTTGCGCAGTCTCCACAAACTCCTTAAAGCTGGCCATCGGGCTTGCCGCATTTCCTTGCGGCCCTGCGTCCTGCATCGCCTTGACGGTGCTGAGCACCTCCCGAACGAGTTGCATGGGATTCTCCTGCTGAGCTGGCCCGCGCAAGCGCTCCGCAGTCGTAAAAACATGGTCAAGCAGCTTCATTGGATCAACCGTGCTTCCGGATTGACGGTCGGCCAGGCGTTGCGCAAGCTCGTCTCGATCCTTCGCAGTGTTCTCCCACAATTCCATGAGCCGCGGATCTGCAATCGGACGCACCGGGGCATCTTGCGCGCGCTTCGCCACCTCCGCCATCTCTTTGATTGCTGCAACTGCGGCCTCATCGGGGCTTGCGGTTGTCATGCCGTTTCCTTGCCCTGCTCCTGGCGTCGCTGCAGCTGGTGAATCTGCCTTCCGTCCCCAGCTCTGCCAAAACGAATCATTCTCCGGAGTGCGAAGTACATGGGCAGGATCTACCTTCGGTGGCAAGTTGGGATGATAAACGGAAAACTTGTAGTCGGTGACCTTCTTGCGGAGCGAGGTGTCCTTCAAGATTGCCATGTATCGCCCGCTGCCGTGGGACTGCAATACATCCTCTGCATCAAAAGCGGATGTCCGTTTCTCGATGTACGCTGATTCGCTTTGCGTGTCGATCCGAGGACTGAGCCGATACAGATAGACAACATGCCGCTCCCATTCCTCCGATGTCATACCAGCCAGCACATCAAAGAAGCCTGGCTTGGAAGCCGCTGGTTCCGGAACAGCGGTTGGCTCTGCGAGCTGCGAAGGATCGTCCGGCATCTGGGCTTCGGCCGGCAAACTCGAACTCGGAATCTCGGTGATTTTCTTCACTCGTGGCATTTGATGGTGGGTGTCCTTTCACGGGTACAGTACCGAACAGTTACGGTATGGGCGTTCCCTGCGATCAGCGTATCACGATCTTATATTTTCGTAGCACTCTTTCTCTTCTTCCTCCTTTTTCGCCTTCTTCCAAATTCTTGCCATGTCCTTTTCAAGCTGGTCTTGCCGCGACTTGACCCAGGGGGAATAGTGCCGTTCCGTTGTTCGCGTGCTCGTATGCCCAAGCAGGATGGACACGCGCTCGGTTGGGACACCGCTTTCCAGCAATTCAACGGCAATCGTGTCCCGGAATCGATGCGCGTGCCCATCCTCTATACCCGCCTTCTGGAAAAGCCAGCGAAGCCGCCGCCGCCAGTTGCCGGATCTTGTCTCATGCATCCCCGCGCCAGGCGCAAAGAAATGCGTTCCGTCGGATGTTCGGATCTCTTCCAGCGCCTCCAGCACTACAGCCGGAATCGGTACACGAACAACAACGCGGGTCTTGACCTGGTAGGGAAGGAGAATCGTATTCCCCTGTATTTGGTCCACGCGAAGCATAACAGCGTCGGAGATGCGGAGCCCGGTCCACCGAAGAACCAGCACCAGCGCGCGCAGCCGCTTCGCATTCCACAGTTCCGGCCCGCTCTTCCCCTCGCAGTGCGCATCCGCCGCCTCCATGATCCTATCAACCTCTTCAGTGCTGAATGAAAGCGTAGGCAGATGCGTCTCTGTCGAACGCTTCACTGCTTTTGCGGGGTTCTTTTCCATCCAGCCGGAGTCGACACAGAACCCGCAAAATGCTCGTAACCGCTCCAGATTCTTATTCCATGTGATCCCGCTCGAAAGGCTCCACGATTCACGAAAGGCCCGTAATGCTTCTGGTGTGAGGTCCGCGAGCAGGGCCACATGATTCTCTGCACACCAAGCTTGCAGCCGGTCGAAGAGTATTCGATACTTTTTCAGCGTCGGCTTGCGCAGACCTCTGCCCTCGGCGTCGCGTTGAAACTGGCCGATGGCATCGGCCAGACACTCAACGCGCTTGCTGGCATATATGCCCCGCTCCCAATCCTCAACGATGCGCTCAGCCTTATACCAATCCGTTGTTAAAAGCGATTGCCTGAGGGGTTGGCCGTGAAGCTTTCCCACAGCCCACACGGGGCACTCGCAGCGGGTGTGGCGTCTGCCCTGTGCCCGATAGGGACAACGCCTCAGGTGACGACGATAAATCCGTAGCATTTACGCCATACCTCCATGGATGGCCACCTCATCAGCGTTCGACAGATAGTACTCGACGAAATAAATCTCCGCATTGGTGAGGCGAAGGGCCAGGCGCAACCGGCACCGCAGCATGATGAGGACAAGGGGAAGCGCGTCCGGCATACAAAACCAGCGATCAACCCAGTTGCCGGAACGTAGACGGTTTGCCCACTCACACAACAGAATGCGACAGATTTCCGGGCTCATCTCTTGGGCCATCGCCCGCTCAGCGGCTTGCGCCGCCTCTCGCATGATTTGTGTCTTGTGCATCGTTTCTACGAAGCGCCGCGCCGCAGTGGTGTTATGCATTGACGAAACCTCCCCGTGTCACGGTCTTGCGCAGATCAATGACGAAGTCCTTCACCCGTTCCGCTATTTCAGGTTCGACAGCAATAAAGCTTGTTTGGTTGCGGTCGAGCAGTTCTGCAAATGCCTGGAGAATCGGAACTTCCGGCCTGCTGTATGCGCTCCTGTTCATCAAAGCCTCCCGCATAACCCACAATTCCGTTAGGGAAGCCTCTTCCACGAAAAAGCTTAATTCACTCTTTAGTTGGCGGATTAGATATTCCGGTCCGTCGAAATTACGGCTTGTATTCACTTGCTCCATGGTCCACCTTTCTTTCTGTGTTTTATCCTCTCGCCTTCATCGCCGTGTATAACAACACGTCGAGCGCACCGGGTTTCCAGACGGAGTCACCGGGCCGAAAGCGAGCATCGCTGATTCGATTTCGAGGTGTCGGTTGAGGTTTCTACCCTTCCTTGCGGTCTGTCCCTACTCCCCGTTTTCCCGACATCTATCAATTTTCACCGGGAACGTTCGGGAACGCGGGAACGTAGCATGATGCAAAAGGACTTAACTACGTTCCCGATGCATTTTCTGGACCGGGAACGTTACCTTTTTCGGGAACGTTCGCCCCGGTTTACGTTCCCGTATTCCCGTAACGTTCCCGTAACGTTCCCGTTTGTTAGTGTATATATCAAGCTATTGAAAAAATACATACATAGACTCAACGTTCCCGAACGTTCCCGGTAAAAATGCGGCTAATCGTCTTCCTCGAAAATCCGGGCGGGTATACAATACACGCTAACAAGCCGGTCCCAAGTCCCAAGAGCTGGTATGCGGACCTTGAACGTCCAGCGGTCATCCTCATTGCGCTTGAGGAATCCTCGCGAATAGAGAGCCGCCGCCACGGCCTTGTAGCTGAGACCATCACAGACCTGTTTTTTGAAAACCTCTGGCAAAATATAGAAGCATTCCGGCTCATCTCCTTCAGCTTTTTTGTGAAAACCTGCCCGCTCTGTGACGATAGTCTCACTTACCGTTCTGGAATCTGGAAACCGTGATTGGCCATAGCGCTCCAGGAATTGCCGCACCGTGCGGATGGCTTCATCGTCATCAGACGATCGTACAGAACCTCTCTCCTTGAGCCAGGCTTTAAAACAAGTGGCTGCACTTCGCTCGGCCTCGCCGGCATCCCACGAAGTCAGGCCGATTTCGGAGGCAAGCTCGCCGGCAGCCGCAACAATGCCGAAGCGTTGCGCTGCTCGCCCTATCTCGCTGGCGGCGTCTCGCGGCGTTACCTTACCGACGAACTGTTTCACGAATCTGCGGCATCGCTCGCCTACTGCTACTTGGACATCGACGACATGACGTAGGAAGCTCAGCAACGGTGCCCCGTAGTACTTTTTGGCCGCTGCACGCAGCAAGTTCGAGAAGTCAGCGGAACTGTCTGTTCCGTGCGTCGTTTCAAAGATCCCGAGTCCCTTGCCTGCATCTGCCCGGATGTTCAGTAGCCGGACCTCTGCCCCGCCTTTCGTCTTGCGCCCGGCCGTGCTCGCGTGCTCCGCCAAAGTCACTTCGCCGGCGTTAAGGAAAAGCATCGTCCATGTCAGTTTCCGCCGTGCCGTGATGGACTTGGACATTCTGCCCTTTCCAGATCCGTTACCCAACAAATAGGCGACTTCCGATGCTTGTTTGGGATCCACCTGCGCGAGCTCGTCAAGAAACAACGTCAAGTCGTTATGCGCTTCGGCAACGGCTTCCAATCCGTTCGCTGTAGTGTTCCAGGAATTCACGAATCCGTTGCGGCCGCCGCCGCCGATCACAGAGCCCCCAACAACCAATGCCGTCGATTTCCCGCAAGAGGTTGGGCCAACCAGGTGAAATCCGCCCGAGTCGAAATTCCCGAGTTCGAGAAGCGGGCCTGCAAAGGCACACGAGGCGGAAAAGACAAGGCGCGAATTGCCTTTGCAGAATCGGCCCACATGTTCTTTCCAGTCCTCCGGTGTCCCTGCTACTTTGAGATGGTTGGCATCAATCTCTCCGATGAAAATCACATCTTCACCGCTGCTGCGTCCGATGGTGATTTCCGGCAGCACAAAAGACTCGCCCGACCAACCCACGCGCGACGTGCTGAACACATGCGCTGGAATGCGTTGGTTGAGGTAGTCCAACAGAAGTCTCTTTTCTCGCGAGCGAGTGATATCCAGCCCTCGGTTCAGCAACGTGCCTTCAATCTCCGTTCCGTCTCCCTTCATCTCTTCTTTCGGTACCGCCCATCGATGACGTGTCCCCCGGCCATCGCGCCACTCGACAAGAACTCCCCAGTTGTGCCCATTCCGGTCGCAAGTGCGTGCAATCAACTTGACTGGTGAACATATCCACAGGGGCTTTCTTTTTCCCTCTGGGTCCACAAAATAGACTCCGTCGGGTTCAAGGCGAAACCATGAAGGGACACTCTGTGCTCGGTTCGCCAACGCCTCATCGATGAACGCCCGCAAACTTGCAAACGTGCCACCGTTCTCTATCCATGCGGTTGCATCCTTCTCCGGCAGACGAACGATCATAGCCTCACGTGCCACTGGCTCCACCGACCGGAGGACTTCGGCAGCGTGCTTCTCTCCTGGCGCGTCATTGTCGGGAATGATCACAACCCGCTTGCCTGCGAAATGTTCCGCATACTCTGTTCTCCACTTGCCCGCACCCATTGGAGAGGTAGTAGCAATGAAGCCAAGTTTTTCGAGGCTGAGAACGTCCTTTTCTCCTTCGACGATGAGGACCTCATTGGCAGCGATCACCTGTGGCAGTCGAAAGACCACGCGTCGAACATCACCGAGGGAGTACACATGCTTGCCATTGATTGAGCGTCTCTGACGAAAGTCCTTCGGATCGAAGCGGACAACCTCGAAGAGCACCACGCCGGCTTCATCCACGTAAGGGTACGTCGCGACAATTCTCCTCCCTGTGCCATTCGCCCCATGACCGTTGGTCGTTTCCGACCGTCGAACCAGCTTGGCGATTTCCTTGCAGGCTTGTGCGGTGTCGAACCCGGCAAGTTCGGCTTCAAGTTCCACCATTGACCAGCCGCGCGCACACTCACTATGACAATACGCCTGGCCGGTCGCTGCGTTCACGGCGAAGCTATCACGCGTGCCCTTATGAATGGGGCAAGGGCCTCGCCATTCCTTCCCGTGCGCTTTGAGCTTTGGAAGTCTTTGCGCGTAGAATCTGCGGATCTCTTGTGGGGTCCAAGGCTTCATCAGTATTGACCCGTTCTACTGCGCGAGTTGCTTTAGCACGCCGCCACAACTGTCCAGCCACGCGTTAAAGGCGTTGATTGGAATCACGTATTTCTTTCCGACCCGAATGCTCGGCACGGTGCCATTCTTAAGACTCCGGTAAAGGTGCGTGCGACCAAACGGATACGCCCCATCTCGTAGCATCTCCTCCGGAGTCCACCATTTCTTAACACTTGAGTCACGTCGGTTTACTCTACTCGTCTGTTTCATTTCGTGTTATCCTCCACTCGTGAGTTACCATTCATTATTCACAATACCTCATGCATGATGTATGTCAAGAGAAATTCTCCGCACTGCTGTTAAAAACTTACGCATGTCGATCAAGACGCCAACGGGTGAACCGTTGACTCAAACGGAGTTTGGACGGCTTCTCGGCAAGAGCCTCAACACGATCCAGCGATACGAAACATTGGTAGCGCCTAAGGGCCGTGCATTAGCGGAGCTCGCCGCCCTTGCAAGCCGACATGGCCGCAAAGAGTTGGAGCTTCTGTTTACTGGTGCCCTTAATGAAGAGTTGGGCCACCCACATCTACAGGAGGGCGTTGAGGCCACGGAGCGGGTGTTTCAACGAACAAAAGTGATGTTCGATTACGTGCTTAAGCTAGATATTCCGGCGGAGTCAAGGAGAGTGCTGGAGGCTATGCGGGACGAGACGGAGGAAGACCTCCGCAGAGTTCGAGCAAGTAAGTTTGCGTTGGACAATGTGACGCCTGTTCTATCGGAGGAAGAATCAAAATGAATGGCACTGTGTACAAGAGAGAGAACGGGGCATGGGCATACTCGATCTATGCCGGCCGCAACGAGCAAGGCAAACAGAAACGCATCTTCAAATCCGGATTCAAGACCAAGCGCGCAGCCGACGACGCGAAGAATGAGAAGCTCCGAGAGATGAAGGCTCCTGCAACTCCAGCGCCATCCCCACGCACTTTTGACGACTTCATGAGCGAGTGGTTCGAGCAGCACGCAACAAGGAATTGCGCACCGAAGACGTTGGAACGATACCGGCAACTTTGGGAGTATGTGAAGCCCACGGTAAAGGCAATGCGCCTCTCCGACCTTACGGCCTTGCACCTCGAGCGAGAATACAACAGGCTGAAGGACTCCGGCGGCCGTCACCGGACTACAAAAGCCTCGAGGCCTCTCTCAGTGCGAACAGTGCGCCACATAGCAGGGCTCGTCAAGACTGCTCTCAATACTGCCGTACGATGGAACCTCGTCCAGGGGAACCCTGCGACCGCCTGTGTGCTGCCGAAGGGCGAGCGCAAGGAAGCGCCAGCGCATGATGCTGGCCAAGTGGAGACCTTGCTGAGCTTTGCGAAGGACCATTGGGCCTACGAGATTCTGGAGTTCGCCAACGGTACGGGATGCCGGCGCGGTGAAATCCTCGCCCTGACTTGGTCCGACGTGGACTTAGAGAACTCGATTGCGTGGATCAACAAATCTCTGGAACAAACGAAAGCAGGCCTTCGGCTGAAGAGCACAAAAAACAGAAAAGCTCGCCAGGTGCATTTGCCGAAGTCCACGGTAAAGCAGCTCCGCGATCACAGAGAGAGCCAGGCGAACGCGCGAAACTTGATGGGCGCGGACTACCGCACGGATCTTGACCTGGTTTTCGCCGGTCCGGATGGCGAGTACTGGAAACCGGATACCGTCTCCGCGGCCGCCTCCGCGATCGCCAGGCGCGCAGGCCTCCCCGGCGCCACACACATTTTCCGGCACTCCCACGGCTCGCAGATGCTCGCGGCCGGCGTTCCCCTCCCTACCGTGAGCAAGAGGCTGGGGCACAGCTCGACGTACGTGACGGCTTCGATCTATGCGCATTCGTTCCAGCGCGAGGATGAAGAAGCCGCCCAGAAGTGGGACGCTGCAAGGAAAGAGGCGGTGGAGCGGCTCAGCGTGAAGCATTAAACATACAATCGACGAGAGGGGAACGACGATGCGGAAACCGATGAAGGTATTCATCTCCTATGGGCATGCTGACGATCAAGTGACGGCGTTGCGCCTGCAAGCGCTGGGAGTCGCCAACGGCCTAACCATCTACGTTCCGCCCGCCCACACGCGAAGTTTGGGGCAGGATCTCGGTTCCGATACCGGACACAAATTGAACGAATCCGAAATCGTGCTGGGCCTCATCGGAGAAACAATGACGGAGGCATGCCGGCAGGAACTCAACAAGGGGATCGCGTTACGCAAAAACATGATCGTAATGTGCTATCCGCATTTGGCCCAGCAGTTGAAACGGTACTACAGCTCCAACCTGGTTGTGATCGATCAGGCTAACCCGGACCGTTCCGAGGTCGCAATCGTTGCCCATCTGCGGGAGATCGACGCTCGGAAGCAAGCGAAGGAGGCATTGCTTGCACTGAGCACTCTTGCGCTGGGGTTGATGCTGATGGCTCCCGCAAGGGATAAAGCAGTTGAACGGTCCGAGGATAGAATCTACATGGATGCGGAGTTCCCGTACCTGACTGAAGACGAAGCCGATCTCATGGTTGCAGGAGAGAGAATTAACGATCCGCCCGATACGGACATTCCCCTCGAAGACCTGATGCGCAAGTATGGGCTTACTGTGGTGAATGGAAAAGTGATCAATCAGCGGAGGGCCAGGGGAAAGAAGAGTCAGATTCGCAAGTGAAGCCCGATCACGCGAGTGTAGCGGAGTGTAGCAGAATTCGCGAAGACGGTAACCGAACTCATTGATTATGATTGAGTTATTTGGTAGCGCTAACGGGATTCGAACCCGTATTTAAGCCTTGAGAGGGCCTTGTCCTAACCCTTAGACGATAGCGCCACGGCTGCACGGTGGGTCACTTCCCATTATACCCAACCCGCCCTCCGTTACAATCAAAGAATGGACCGCCGATTCTTCTTCCTTACTCCCGCCGCGGCCCACGCCGCCTTCTCCCGCGCCGGCGACGGCGACCCCACTTACAAAATTGTCACCCCCTACAAGCCCGTCGCCCACTTCGAACAACCCGGCAAAGTCATCCGCGCCAACTCCGCCAACTGCATCCGCGAATCCGACGAACAAGTCAACCCCGACGTCGTCCGCGAAATGATGAACCGCGGCCTCACCCAACTCACCGGCGACAAAGATCCCCGCGATTCCTGGCGCCGCTTCATCACTCCCCAAGACATCGTCGGCATCAAAGTCAACGCCTCCGGCGCACCGCGCATCATGTCCCACCCAATCGTCGTCGCCGAGATCGTGCGCAATCTAACCACCGTCGGTGTCAAACCCGCCAACATCACCATCTACGAACGTTTCCCCGATCAACTCGAATCCATCCACTACGATCGCTACATCAAAGAACCCGTCAAAATTCACGCCGTCGAGCCCTATCGTGGCCGCCTCGCCGAATACGACCCCCGCGTCTACGTCGATGTCAACTTCTTCGGCGAGGACGAAACCCGCTCCAACGCCGTCCGCATGGTCACCGAACAGTTCACCAAAATCATCAACGTCCCCAACATGAAAGACCACGGAGCCTCCGGCGTCACCGGCTGCCTGAAAAACATGGCCTACGGCAACTTCCACAACGTCGCCCGCTCCCACGCCTATTCCAAAACGCACACCAAAACCTTCATCGGCACTCTCGCCTCAGTCGAACCGATTCGCTCCCGCACCGTACTCCACGTCATGGACGGCCTCAAAGGCATCTGGCACGGCGGCCCATTCCAGCGCGACAAGCGCTTCGCCTTCTTCCCCAAACAAATGATGTTCGGCACGGACCCCGTCGCCATGGATCGCGTCATGCGCGATGTCGTCGAAGCCAAACGCAAAGCCGAAGGCGCCGTCTCCGTCCTCGACCGCGATCCCAAAACCACCCAGGACGTAAAGGCCCTCGACCCCAACAAGAACCGCTACATCCGCGAGCCCTTCCACATCGAGTTCGCCGGCTCGCTCGGGCTCGGCGTCGCCGATTTGAAGAAGATCAAACTGGAGGAGATCAATCTGTGACCTGGCCCGCGCTCTTCGCAGCCGCTCTCCCTATCCTGTTCACCGGAACGGACACAGCCGGCTATCAAAAGGCCACCGCCCCCGGCGTGCGCTACCGCATGAACATGGCGATGGCCACATCTTCGCCTTGGGTCGACTCCAATCTCTGGCGCTATCAACGCAACCATCAGGCCAGCTACCTTTGCGACACCAAGGGCAAGAGCGTTGTCGTTGCCATGGCCGAAGCCCACAGCACCGGTGTCAAACTCGCCCTCCAGATCGCCCCGGAGCAACAGGCCGACTTCGACAAAATGACGGCGTTCCTCCAACAGATCCCCGGCGGTCCATCGAAGCCCTGGGTGAACTTCACTGTCAGCGACGATGGTTCCTTCCAGGCGGGCGAAGTGATGAATCTGCTCTCACGCCGCAGCATCCCCTACAGCGTGGCAACCAAGGGCGACTACGCACTCACAGCGAAAATGACCAACGCCTACGAAGCCATGCAGGACATCCGCGAAAAGCTCGGCGACGACAAACGCGTCCTCCGCCTCTTCGGCAGCGAACTCACTCTCGCCGTCGCCGCCCGCGAAGGCAACCGCGTGCGACTGCACCTGATCAACTATGGACAACGGCCCGTCGAATACCTGCGCCTCCGCGTCCATGGCGTGTTCCGCGAAGCCAACATCAAAGCCTATCTCTACGGAGGCATCGCTCCAAAGTTCAAAGACTTGGAAACAGGCAAAGACTACACCGAGTTCACCCTCGAATCCCTGGGCCCCTACGGAGTGCTCGATCTAACGCAGTAAACACAGCGAAAGACGCTAGAATGAAAGATGCGTCCCGCGCTCCCTACAGTGCTGTTGCTGATGACCGGATGCGGATATGTTGGCGATCCGCAGCCGCCGGCTTTGCACATCCCCATGCGCGTGGAAGATCTTTCCGTCATGCAGCGCGGCGCAATGCTCCGGCTCTCGTTCACCTTGCCTAAATTGACCACCGAAGGCCTGACGATCACCGAATTGCGGGAAGCAGAATTGCGCATGGGCCCTGCGCCGGAAGGCGAATTTCAAGCCGATGCCTGGGCCGCGGCCGTACCGCGTGTCCCTGCCGACTCGACTGAGGCCGCAAACGGCGTCCTTACCGTGGAAACCAAAGCCGGCGATCTGGCCGGCAAACAAACAATCGCAATGGTGCGCATCAGCGGCAAAAGCGGACGCTGGTCCGCATGGTCGAACATCGTCAACTTTCGCGTCATCCCGCCATTGACGAAACCCGAGCAACTGAAAGCCACCGGATCAGCCGCCGGCATCGTCCTCACCTGGTCCGGCAACGCCTCTCAATACCGCATTGCCCGAAAAGGAGAAAAGGACCCCGACTTCGCCAATGTCGGGCAGACCAAAGAGGCCACGTTCACCGACAGCACCGCCGAGTTCGGCAAACCCTACATCTATCGCGTCACCGGCTTTCAGGAGGCTGGCGAACGCCAAGCCGTCAGCGAACCCTCCAACGAATTACCGGTCAACATCGAAGATAAGTTCGCCCCGGCGGTCCCCGTCGGCTTGGCCGCCCTCATCGGTGTGAACAGCGTGGAACTGGCCTGGGAACGCAATCTCGAAAAGGATCTCCGCGGATACCGCGTCTACCGCGCCACCGGCACCGGCGAATGGCAGAAGATCGCCGACCTCGTCGAAGCCCCTTCCTACGGCGATCGCATGGCCCAATCAGGAACAGCCTACCGCTACGCCGTGACCTCCGTCGATCAGCTAGGCAACGAAAGTGAAAAATCCCCGGAAACCGCAGTGACAGTGCCGTAAAAAGGAAAAACATTCATGACCAAACATGTGCGATTCAGTTTGAACAGGAAAGCATGGCCCACGTCGCCTGACGGTTCGCCGCTGGTGCGCCATGGCCTGGTCGATGGCGACCGCGTCTATGAAACCGATTCCTTCTGGAACCTGGAGCGAATGGACGAGCACGCCCTCCTCGACGTTCGCCTTCTCCCTCCCGTGTGGCCCACCAAGATCGTCTGCGTCGGCCGCAACTACGTGGACCACGCCAAGGAACTCGGCAACCCCGTCCCGGCCGAACCCTTGCTGTTCTATAAGCCGCTCTCCTCACTCATCCCAACCGGCGACGACATCGTCTATCCTCCCTTCACCCAGCAGGTCAGCTACGAGGGCGAACTCGGACTGGTCATCGGACGCCAGGCTCGCAATGTTTCCGTCGAAGAGGCGGGCAGCTTCATCTATGGATACACTGTTATTAACGACGTCACTGCCAGGGATCTGCAAAAGAAGGACGGCCAATGGGCCAGGGCCAAGGGTTGCGATACGTTCTGCCCAACCGGCCCGTGGGTTGTTCCGAAGCAGGATGTCGAGTTCGAGAAACTGCGCATTCGATCCTGGGTCAATGGAGAGCAGAAGCAGGACGGCACCGTGCTGGACATGATTTTTCCGCCGGCCGTGGTTGTTTCCTATATCTCGCAGTTTCTCACCCTGGAGCCGGGCGATCTCATCGCCACCGGAACACCTCCAGGCGTCGGGCTCATTCAGCCCGGCGATCTCGTGCGAGTTGAAATTGAAGGCGTTGGCGCCTTGGAAAACCGGGTAGTAAAGGGCTAGAGATTATGAAAATCTTTTTGGATACTGCAAATCTGGACGAACTGCGCAAAGGCGCAAGCTGGGGCATTGTCGATGGCGTCACCACCAATCCGTCGCTCATCGCCAAAGAGGGGCGGCCGCTCGAAGAACAGGTGCGGATGATCTGCGACATCGTCGACGGAGACATCAGCGCCGAAGTCGTCGCCACGGACTCCAAAACCATGATCAAGGAAGGGCTCGCGCTGGCGAAGATCCACAAGAACATCGTCGTCAAAGCGCCGCTCACCCGCGACGGCATTCAGGCCACCGCCGCACTCGCCAAGGAAGGCATCCGCGTCAATGTCACGCTCTGCTTCTCCGCCAATCAGGCCTTGCTCGCCGCCAAGGCCGGCGCCTATATCATCAGCCCCTTCGTCGGCCGCCTCGATGATATCTCCACCAACGGCATGGACCTCATCCGCAACATCTGCACCATCTACAAGAACTACGGCTACAAAACCCAGGTGCTGGCGGCGTCTCTCCGCCATCCCATCCACGTACAGGAATCGGCCATGGCCGGCGCTCACATCGGCACCATGCCCTTCAAGGTGCTCGATCAACTCTTCAATCATCCGCTCACCGACAAGGGCCTCGATCAATTCCTCAAGGATTGGGCGAAAGTTTTCCAGGATTCCGGCGCAACTCGCTAGAACCTGCGTTATACTGTAGCGCTACGCATGAGTCCCAACGCGGCGATTGTGATTCTCAGTGCAGTTGCCGGAGTCCTTCTGGTGCTCGGTGGATGGCTCCTCATCGGCCGCCGCCGCTCACCCGACGAGATGGAACGGGCTCGCCGTCTCTTCCTCAGCGCCCGAGGGCGTATCGTCGAGGCGGAGATCACCGACGTTCACGGGGCCCTCGTCGGCTACAACTACGATGTCGGCGGAGTCACCTATCACGTAGTCCAGGATCTGACGCCGTTTCTCGATGTCCTTCCGCGGGATGCGACCCTCTTGCTCGGTCCCGCCACAATCAAGTATTCGACGAGCAATCCCGCCAACTCCATCCTCGTCAGCGAGGAGTGGAGCGGAATCCGGATCGCTCGTCCCATTCCGATGGCAAAACAAAAAGGAGCTTAGATGTTTCAAACAAACTGGATGCGTCGCGCATTGCTGGCCGGCGGAATGCTGGCGATCTTTGGAGCGGGGCTGCTGATCGGCGCCGACACCAATAAAAAGCCGAAGTCCATCATTCACGTGGTGACTCTCTACTGGAAGCCGGGTACCACCGACGCCCAGAAGCAGGCCGCCCTGGCCGGCGTCGAAAAGATGGCCGCCGAAATGCCCGGCATCAAGAATGTGTGGCTCAAGAGCGTCAAGGTCCAGGGCGACGCCGGCGGCACCCCGCTGCAGTCCGCCTTCGTCATGGAGTTCGCCGACGAAGCCGCCTTCAAAGCCTATGACAACCACCCGGCCCATCGCGCCTGGGAGAAAGTCTACATCCCCGTGCGCGGCGAAAGCCGTACCCACGACATCACCAACTAACCAACCTGACGGGCGATCGACTCGGCAATCATAGCGCCATGAAATCGCCCGTTCTCTATAAAAATCTCGTTCGTGTGCACCCCCGCCACCACCACTCCCGCCAGATAAATCCCCTTCACTTCGCTCTCCAACGTCTCCGCATTCGTCCGTGGCTTCTGTGTCGCCTCGTCCAAAAAGATCCCATGCGCCGCCATAAACTCGAAGTCCGGACGATACCCGGTCATGGCGAACACAAAGTCATTCTTCACCCGCACCATCCCTTCCGGAGTCTCCACATCAATCGCATCCGCATACACCGCTTTCACTGACGATTGAAAGTACGCCTTCACTTCCCCGCATTTGATCCGGTTCTCAATGTTCGGCTTGATCCAATACTTCACCGAGTCCGAAATCCGCTCGCCTCGATGAATCAACGTTACCTTCGCCCCGGTCCAGAACAGTTCCAGCGCCGCAATCGCCGCTGAATTCTTCGCTCCAATCACCGCCACTTCCAGACCGTAGTAAGGATGCGGCTCCCGGTAGTAGTGAATCACCTTCTCCAAATCGCCGCCCGGAATGTTCAGCTTGTTCGGAATATCGTAATATCCCATCGCCAGAATGATCTTCTTCGCCGCATGCGCCTGCGCCTTCCCGAAGCGATCCATCGAATGCACCGTAAACGCGCCGTCGCCGCCATCCATCCGCAGCACCTTTTCATACTGCCGGATATCCAACTGATAGTAATCCGCCACCCTCCGGTAATACTTCAGCGCCTCGGTCCGATTCGGTTTCTCATTCAACGACGTCATCGGAATGCCGCCGATTTCCAGCAGTTCCGGCGTGGTGAAGAACGTCATGTTGGTGGGGTAATTGTAGAGCGAGTTGGTGAGGCAGCCCTTCTCAATCAGCACCACGTCGATGCCGCGCTTCTTCAGTTCAATCCCGCAGGCGAGACCCGTAGGCCCCGCCCCAACAATGACTACGTCCGCCACTTTAGAGCATTCCCTCCACGTTCGAATACACGCCGCCCAGCGCACCCTGCAATGCCGCGGCATCCTTGCCACCGCCCTCGGCCAGATCCGGCCGCCCGCCGCCCTTGCCTCCGATGGCCTGCGACAAGCCACTCACGATCTTGCCCGCATGCACCTTGCCCGTAAGGTCCTTCGTCACCGCCGACACCAGCGCGATATTCCCATCCTCCGCGCTTGCCAGCACCACCACGGCAGTGCGCCACTTATTGCGCAGCGAATCGGCCAGGTTGCGCAACTGCGTGCGGTCGAAGCCATCCACACGCGCCGCAAGCACACGCACGCCCTTGATCTCGCGCGACTGGCTTTCCAAATCGCCGATCTGCGATTGCGCCAGCTTCGACTTCAGTTGCTCAATCTGCTTTTCCAGCGACTTCTGGTGCGTCACCATTCGGTCCACCTGCTCAAACAGATCGGTCTCCGAAGTACGCAGCGCCGAAGTAACCCGAGCCAGCGACTCCGATGCGGAACGGAACCGCTCCAGCGCGGCTTCGCCCGTAACGGCTTCAATGCGGCGCACGCCCGCCGAGATGCTGCCCTCGTAAATGATCTTGCACAGCCCGATGTCGCCCGTTCGGCCCACGTGCGTCCCACCGCACAATTCGCGGCTGAAATCGCCCACGGTCACCACCCGCACGCTGTCGCCATACTTCTCGCCGAACAGAGCCATCGCCCCCGTCTTCAGCGCGTCATCCAAGCCCATGAGGTTCGTTTCCACCGCCCGATTCCGAAGAATCTGCTCGTTCGCCAGCCGCTCCACCTGCGCGATCTCCTCCGGATCCATCGCCGTGTAGTGAGAAAAATCGAAGCGCAGCCGCGAAGGTTCCACCACGCTGCCGGCTTGCTTCACATGCGTACCCAACACCGAACGCAACGCGGCGTGCAACAGGTGCGTCGCCGTGTGATTGCGCATTGTGGAAGACCGCAGGCTCTGTTCCACCTGGCAATCCACCGCATCGCCCAACGCAATCGCCGCATGCGCCGTGATCTTGTGCACGCTCAGCCCTGGCACCGCGGGGTAGGTGTTCTCCACCGAAGCGACCTTGTCTTCGCCGCGCATCAGAACCCCGTGATCGCCCACCTGGCCGCCCGATTCGGCATAAAACGGAGTGCGGTCCAGCACCACTTCCCCGCTCTGCCCCGCCGCCAGCATGTCCACCAATTCCTTGTTCGCATCCAGCAGCCCGATCACCACCGACCCCGTGCTATGCAGCGTTTCGTAGCCGAGGAACTTCGTGCGGCCCTTCTCCAGCAGCGTCTGATACGCAGGCGCCACCTGAGCCTTTTCCGCCCCCTTCCAACTGGCCCGCGCGCGCTGCCGCTGCTGCTCCATCGCATGCTCAAACGCATCCAGATCGATGCTCAGCCCGCGCTCGCGGGCCATTTCCTGCATTTCATCTAACGCC
Source organism: Acidobacteriota bacterium (assembly GCA_018268935.1). GTDB lineage: Bacteria > Acidobacteriota > Terriglobia > Bryobacterales > Bryobacteraceae > CADEFT01. The sequence continues at coordinate 17,912 of JAFDVS010000138.1, forward strand.
AATCCGTATGTATCGTAAAGCTTGAATGCCGCAGGCCCGGGCAGAACACCGCCCTGCGCCGACTTCGCTTCATCGTGAAACACCTTCTCCGCCACCTGAAACGTCGTGGCGTAGCGATGCTCTTCATCCTTCACCACGCGAGCCACCCGCTGGATGCTCTCCATCAATTCGGGATAGGCGGGCTTCATCCATTCCGCGACGAACCCGGTGAGCTGATACAGGAACGGATCCTCCATGCCCACCATTCGCGCATTGCGCATGGCGCGCCGCATGATCTTGCGCAGAACGTAGCCGCGTCCTTCATTCGACGGCAACACGCCATCGTGAATGAGAAACGCCGTGGCCCGCGCATGGTCGGCGGCAATGCGCAGCGATGTATCCACCCGCGCATCTTCGCCCACTTCGCGCCCCAGCAACTCCGCGCCCCGCTGCACAATCGGGAACAACAGATCGCAATCGAAGTTCGAAAGCTTGCCTTGCAGAATGGCCGCCGTACGCTCCAGCCCCATGCCCGTGTCGANNGAACACCAAGTTCCAGATTTCGACAAAGCGCCCGCCGCCGTCCAGCGGAAATTCTTCGTGCTCGCGGCCCGGCTCGGCCGTGCCCGGCCCCAGATCAAAATGAATCTCCGAACAGGGACCACAAGGCCCCGTCTCGCCCATCTGCCAGAAATTGTCCTTCTCATCCAGCCGGAAGATGCGTGACTTCGGCACCCCGGCCACCTTCTGCCACAGCTCTTCCGCTTCATCGTCTTCGCGAAACACGGTGACATAGAGCCGGTCTTTCGACATCCCGTACTCGCGCGTCACCAGGTCCCACGCAAAGTCGATCGCATCGGCCTTGAAGTAATCGCCGAAGCTGAAATTACCCAGCATCTCGAAGAAGGTGTGATGACGCCTCGTGTAGCCCACATTCTCCAGATCGTTATGCTTGCCGCCCGCGCGGACGCACTTCTGCGACGTGGTGGCGCGCGCGTAATCGCGCTTCTCCATGCCCAGAAAAATATCCTTGAACTGGTTCATCCCGGCGTTGGTGAAGAGCAACGTCGGATCGTTGGCGGGAACCAGCGAAGAAGAGCGCACAATGCGATGGCCGCGCTCGGCGAAGAACTGGAGAAATGTTTGTCTGATTTCGTGACCGGTCACAGTTGCTATTTTCCCACAGCACCAGTGGGCCAAGCGTTTAAAAGTTGATTCTCGCGCTCACCACCATGATCCGATTCCCGTCATCCGTGCCCGTGATCCGTCCGAAATTCACAGAGTTGATGTCCGCGTTCGGATTGCTGAAATTCGGCTTGTTTAGCGCGCTGATAGCGTCTCCGCGTAGTTCCAGCGTCAGCCGCTCCGTCATCCGCACCCGCTTCACCACGTTCAAATCGAAGCGCACCGCGCCGGGTCCTTCAAAGAAGCCAACCCCCATCGTTCCCGGACTCCCAGGCACGGCATTCACCAGCAGCAGCCTCCCCGATGCATCGGCAATTGCCTGCATCGTGCTCGCCGCCTGTATCCCATTCACCGCCGTGATTCGCGCAACATAAGGATCCCGCACCTGCTGCAAGCCGCTGAAATACGCCACACCGCGGCCTGTACGCACAATCGCGCCCAAATTCTTCTCCAACTCCGTAGCCGCCGACGCAGGCGTGCTGGCCGCATTGAACGAATTGAACGAAGCGCGTCCCGACGTAATCGTAATCGGGTCGCCACTGAAAAGGTTGATGATGTTGCCCACCTGCCACCGCTCCACCAGCCGCGCCCAGAATCCGCGCGCGTTGCGGAACAGCAGTTTCCCCGGACCCATCGGCAGCTCAAACGTGCCACTCGTCCGCGCAATGTGCGTGCGATGGAACCCGAGCAGCTTCTTATCCAGGCTCCGGTCCCGGCTGCTGCGATAACTCAAATTCAGCGAGTCGCCATCGCCATCCTCTTCCCCCAGCGCTTTGCTGAACGTGTAGTTGCCCTGGAACGTCCAGCCGCTGGAGAAGCGCTTCGAAAACTCCATTTGCAGCGAATGAAACGTCGAGTTTGCATAGTTACCCGTAAGCCGCGCCGAAGAAAACTGCGGATTCGCCATCACGAAGTTCTCAGGCAGCCCCGCGCGCCGCAACAATCCGCCCCGCACATTCGTGAACGCGGTATTCGTGTTGAGGTATTCCGCAAACGTAGCCACATTATTCCCCGACAGGTACCCCTGCGTCAGGCTGATGGCGCGCATCGCGTCGGAACCGCGTATCGTCGTTCCATTCACCACTCCGAGCCCCGCCACGTTGATCCCGTTGAAAATCCGGTCCAGCAGCGGCGAGTTCCCGCCCGCCTGCGTCACCAGGTACGCATCCAACAACCCGTTCTCGAAAATATTGCGCTCATTCACATCCGCGCCGCGCAACAGCTTGGTAGCCTTGCTGCCGACATAGCGTGCCTCCACCACCATCCCTTTCCCCACTTCGCGCTGCAGCGTCGCGTTCCAATTCTGGATGTACGGTGTCCGCAAACCCTGATCAAAAACACGTACCGTCTGGGACCGATCCGTGACCGGAATCGTTTCCAGCGGGACACCCTGCGGAGCCAGCGGGAAACGCACGCTGCGCATATCCATGTAGTCGGCCTGCGTGTACACCACGCGCTCGCGCCGCGCCGGCTGATCGCCGCTCACCACGTCCACCAAACGCAGCGATTGCCGCTCATACGCAATCCCATAGCCCGCACGGAACACCGTCTTGCGTTGGAACCACGGCAGCGCCCAACTGAAGCCAACAGCCGGGGCGAAGTTGTTATAGTCCTCGTTGTAAAGCTTCCTCCCCGGATTCGCAGTCTTCGGCCCGATCAGATTCACCCGCGTCAGTGACCCCGTCAGATGCCCCGGTTGATAGAGATCGGCGAAGCTCGTTCCCGACAATCCGAAGATCGACGCCGAGCCGCCTTCCAGGCTCGCCGTACGCCCGTTGGGATCAAACGGCACTCCGTAGTATTCCCACCGCACACCGATGTTCAGCGTGAAGTTCGGCGTCACCTTGAAGTCATCCTTGAAAAACAAAGACAGCTCTTTCCGTTTCCAATGCCGGTACTTGTACAACCCCGGTTCATAGGCAGGTTTAGCCCCGCCGGTTGCGTTCAACGCCTGCACCACATTGGCCACCGACCCCGAAAGATCGTTCAGCATGTTGCGCGCGTTGGCCAGGTTCTGCCCGATCCCCGCAATCCGCTCCAGATTCAGAATCGCCGTCCCGCCGGTGCCGAAGTTCACGCGCGGCATCACGTCGGAGGAGTTGAAGCTGTTCGACGAGGGGAAACGCGCATCCACACCGCCCTTGAACGCATGCTTCCCGCGAATCCAGGTGACATTGTCAGTGAACTGATAGAAAGGCGAAAACAGCCGCACCGGATCATCATCATCCACCACCACGCTGCTCACCAGGTTGAACACTGGGATGTAAGCCGTACTCCCCGCCTTGGGCAGGAAGTTCGCATTCTCTTCCAACTCCCACGGCGCATAGGCGCGATAATCCGGCCGCAGCACACCCACACGAAATTCGTTCAACACATTCGATCGCAAGGTGGACAAAAACGCCAGCGTATGAAAATGATCGCGGCGTTTGATGTTGCCGCCAGGCGCTTCCGGAAAGCGCTGCTCATACCGCGTGTTGAACTCGTACTCATCCTCAATGTTGTACGTGTAGCTGATCCGGTGCGCGGAACTGAAGGTGTGATCGAACTTCACGTTCCATACATCGAAATTGTCGATGCTCGGCCGCCGCCACGTGTACCCCGCCGTATTGAGTCCATCGCCCGTACGGAAGTTGTTCGGCAGCGGCATCACGCCGAACAGCCGTTGCACAGTACCCGTGGGATCGGCGCCAGTGCGATTCGGATCCAAGCCGAACAGCCGTACACTCTGCAGATCGCCCGTGGCCGTACCCGGCCGTACAGGATTGCCCAGCAGATCCACCGTAGGACTCAGCGATTCGGCATTCCCATTCCGTACCCCCGGAAAAAACCGAAACATCCCCTGACGCGCCGCTTCCGTAAACACCGTCTGCGTCACCGCGCTGCTCGAATGAATCCGCTGCGCATCATACAGAAAGTGGAAGAACGTCTTGTTCTTCACAATCGCCCCCCCGATGCGTCCCCCAAACTGGTTGCGGATGAGATTATTCCGCGGAGAAATCGGCTCCCCAGTGCGCGCGTCTGTGCCCCGCTGATTGTTGAACCACGTATTCGCGTTCAACACCGTGTTGCGGTGAAATTCAAACAAACTGCCATGAAATTGATTTGTGCCCGAGCGCGTCAGCATCTGCACCTGACCCGAGCCCCTTCCGAACTCGGCATCGGCAGGCGCGGTAATAATGCGGAACTCCTCCACCCGGTCTACGCTCGTGAACACGGGCGAAGACACGCCATTATTATTCCGTTGATCCTGCACGTTCACCCCATCGAGCGTCACATTCACCGCGGCAATCCGCGAACCCGCGAAGTTGTCCCCCAACAGCCCCGCCTGCGTGTACACCAGGCTCAGCGCATTGCGCGCCGGCAGCGGCAGATCCAGCACCTTCTGCCCGCTCAACATGCCGCCCACGCTGGCCGTCGCGTAGCCCAGCAAGTTCGCGTCTTCGGCAGTCACCTGCACCGATTCCGCCACCGCGCCCACTTCCATCTTCACGTTCAACTGCAGCCGCGCACCCACCTCCAGCTTGATGCCGCTGTAAACCGCGCGCTTGAATCCATCCTGCTCCGCGCTCAGCCGGTAGATGCCCGGTTGCAGCCCCGGAAACACATAGACACCGGAATCGTTGCTCTTCCCCTCATGACGCACACCGGTGGCCGCGTTCTCCAAAACAACCGCAACCCCAGGCATCACCGCGCCACTGGTGTCGCCCACCGTTCCCGAAAGCACCGCTTCCGAACTCTGTCCAGACACAATTGCAGAAATAGCAAAGAACACCAAAGCGAGTCTCGCCATTCCTCTAGCTTATTTCGAAAACTGCATCCCCGCGAAACTCACCACACTCTGCGGATCGATGTTCCATTGCTCATACCGCTCCAGCTTCCCCTTCAATCCCGGCATGGCGCGCAGAAAAGTATAAAAAGGCGATGACCCGCACCACTTCAAATCATCGCGCCGCTCCTGCACCAGATCCCAATATCCCTTCGCATCGCCCGCATTGATCGCATCAATCCGCAACCGGTCGCGCCCGGCGACCACGGCCATCTCCCCCGAATCGGCCATCGCCGTGAGATTGTCGCCATAGCGCCGTCCCATGTGCGCCATATCCACGCCAAGCACCCACAGCAGCTTGTTCCCTTCCCGCGCGCCGATCTCACCTAGCGTGCCCATAAAGCGGTTCACATTCTCATCCTCTTCCGGCATCCCACCCACGTAAATCGACTTGGCGAATGCCCCGCACAACACCGGCAGAATGCGGATATCCGGACCGAACAGGTACTGCAGAAACACCACCTGAAATTCCACCGAATGCTCAAACGCGATGCAATAATCTTCCATATTCACCGCGCCGGGAGCCTTCTCCGCCAGCTCTTCAATCAACTCCGTAGCCGGCCGCGCGGTCCCCCATGGCGTGCTCCACGTCTTCCGCGTCAACCCGTATTTTTCCGGCTCACCGTAGTGCGAAGTACCCAGAATCACAAACGTGCGATCGGCGTAGTCCTCGCGCCGCAGCCCGGCGTAAGCAGCGCGATACGATAGCCAGCCGCCCTCCGGAGAAACGTGCGGAGCAGCCACGCCAACCAGCGAAGCGGGAGCCGGCGAACCACCGTGACAGTAGCGCTCCATCGTCTCCCGCAGTTCCCGCACATCGTCGGGATACGCCGATCCCACATGCGCCGCATAGCGTTCCGGCGACTCGGCAAAACCCTTCTCCCGCGCATCGCGCAGTTCCGCGTAAGTCTCGTCTTCCAGAAATCCGGATTGCGCCAGACTCTCCATCAGGTGCGATTGCAACTCCCCCACCCGCAGGTCGCCCGTAATCTGAAACAACGCCGCCCGCAGATCCTCCTCTGACCGCTCGCCATCGAAGTACTCCAGGCATTCCACCAGCACCGGCGGCACAATCAACGTCACTTCGGAATATTGAAAAGGATCGCGAATGAGCAGCCCCGGCCTGTCCTCAACGGGAGAAGGCATGAAGTCCAGATTCATTCGCAGCCGGGGAAGTATGTTCGCCATCGCCCTTCCATGATAGCCCGCATGCCTGATAGAATCCGAGATCAGCCCAATGAAAATCCTGTATCTTGCCGCCCTCGGCACCGCCCTCGTCTCGGCGCAGGTCGTCTACGCTCCCAAAGGTCAACCGGCCGTCTACACCGCGCCCCACAAACCCCACACCAAGCTCGCCGATCTGAAAGCGAGGCATAAAGGCCAGAAGCAATGGCGCGAAGTCATCGTCGATGACAAGCATCTCCGCAGCGAGTACCTCTTCCTCCCTCCCGGCACAAAGCACCCCAAGGCCATGCATCCCGACACACGCGTCTGGTGGGTCGTGATGGAAGGCGAAGTCCGTTTCGACATCGAAGACACCGCGCCGGTCATGGCGAAAAAAGGCTCCATGGTCCAGGTACCCTTCCAGACGTTCTTTTCCTACGAAGTCATCGGATCCACTCCCGCGCTCATCTTCGAAACCAACATCGCCGGCGCCAAGACCATGTACGCCGAAATGGCCGACGCACCCAAACTCCCCGGCATCGAATTCATCAAAACCCGTTACCAGTCGCGTGTCAAAAATGTCTGGGAACGTNNGACAACAAGCCCCACACCACCTACGAAGAGGTAGCCGCCGGCGTCGACAGCGGAAAACTCAAAGGCACCATCCGCATCGTCCAGGATGACCGCGGCACCGCCAACTTCATCTACGGCTACAACTCGAAACTCCCGCCGCTCGACGAAAAGAACAAGGGCCACTATCATCCCGAAGGCGCCGAATACTGGCTCATCATGAGCGGCAAAATCCGTTACCCCATTGAAAAGGTGGGAGTCGTCATCGCCGAGGAAGGCGAC
>JAFDVS010000139.1 GCA_018268935.1 Acidobacteriota bacterium
AATGCCGTGGACGCGAATGGCGAGACGGCGATGCATGGAGCGGCGTATAAGAATCTGCCTTCGGTGGTGCGATACCTGGCTTCGCGCGGGGCGAAGGTGGAGGTTTGGAATCAGAAGAATAATTACGGATGGCGGCCGTTGACGATTGCGGCTGGGTACAGGTTCGGGAATTTCAAGCCATCGGCGGTGACGGTGGAGGCGTTTGAGGAAGTGCTGAAGAAGGCGGGCGTGGCTCCGGTGGTGGATCCTCCGAATGATGGCATTCTACGGTAGGTTGTTGCTTCTGTTGGCGACGTACGCGGGCGTGGCTTTCGCGCAGGATGTGGCGCGGTTTTGGCGGAATACGCTGGAGCGGCTGGCGGCGGAGCCTGTGGATGCTACGGTGAAGGATTTGCGGGAGCCTCTGCCCTATAAGACGTACGAGGTTATGTACCGCTCTTTGGGTGGGGTGCGTGTGCGGGCGTTGCTGGCGATGCCGATTGGGGCTTCGGGGCCGGTTCCGGCGATTGTGACTGTGCCTGGATATGGCGGGTTGCAGCAAGGAATCATGCTGGCGGAGTGCCAGCGCGGGTATGCGATTCTGCAGGTGTTTCCGCGGATGGTGGAGGGAGAGAAGTTGCTGTATGGGATCGCGCGGCCGGAGGGTGCTTATTATCAACTGGCGTATGCGGACGTGATTCGTGGGATTGATTACCTGGTGTCGCGGAAGGATGTGGATGCGGGGCGGATTGGGATTGCAGGGACGAGCCAAGGGGGCGGGATTTCGCTGGCTGTGGCGTCGTTGGATAAGCGGGTGAAGGTGGTGGCGGCGCATGTGCCGTTTCTGTGCGATTTCCGGCAGGCGGCGCGGACGGATGGGTCGCTGGTGAAACAGATATTGGACAAGGCGGGGAAGAACGATGAGGCGGCGTTGGCGACGCTGGATTATTTCGATCCGCTGCGATTGGTGGGGGAGTTACGCGTTCCTGCCGTGGTGAGTTCCGGAGGGCGTGATGCTGTGTGTCCGGCGGGTACGATTCGGGCGGTGTTTGACCGGATTCCCGGGGTGAAGACGTTGTTTCATGATCCCGAGTTGGTGCACACGACGTCGCTGGGGTTTTATGAATTGGGGTGGGTTTGGCTGGACCGGTCTTTGAAGCGGTGAGTGGTGGGGTTTAGTTCTCTTTCCAGGCCTATTTCTGATGTCGCGCGCCGTGATTTCATCGATCATCCGGCCATCGCCGGCTTCGACAGCGACGTAACGCCAGATGTCATCAAGGTTTTGGCTTTGCGGCTTTTTGCTTCGCGGTGAGGGCCTCGCGGCCTCGGGCTTTGACTCGTCTGGCTAGATCGCTGAGTTTCAGAGTTGCTGGGCTTCGGGCTTTTCGGGGATGGCTCCCTTGTCGTCCATTTCCTTTAGCCAGGCTTGGAGGCGGCGATCCATGTCGGCGACGCGTTTGCTGTGCTCGGGTTTGGCGGCGAGGTTGTTCACTTCGTGGGGATCGTTCTGGAGATCGTAGAGTTCGAGTTCAGGCTTGCGCGGGGCCATGAAGAGCTGTTGGGTGGGGTTGAGTTTGCCTTGCTCGTGGAGTTGCTTCATGACCGTTAGCGTGGGGTAGGATTTGAGGATGTATTCGTTGTACTGGGTGTAGGGGCGCTCCGGCATGAAGTTGCGGATAAAGTTGTAGCGCTTGTCGCGGATGGAGCGGATGCGGTCGACAGTCATGTCGCAACGGTCGCGGGCGGTGAAGAGGTAATCGCGCTTCTTTGCTTTGGGGCCGGTGAGAGGCGTGCCGTGGAATTGTTCGGGGATGGGGATTCCGGCGGCCATGAGCGAGGTGGCGGTCATATCGAGGGAGAGAGTGAGGTCTTCGTTCACTGTGCCGGGCTTGGTGACGCCGGGCCAGCGGAGCAGCATTGGGACGTGGACGCCTTTGGTGTAGCACCACTGCTTGCCTCGGATGAGGCAGGTGCCGTTGTCGCCCATCATGAAGACGACGGTGTTGTCGAGGACTTTGTCGCGGTCGAGCGTTTCGAGGAGGACGCCGACCTTCTTGTCCAACAGGTGAATGGCGTCGAAGAAATTGGCGACTTCGTCGCGGACGGTGGGGTGATCGGGGAAGTAGGGCGGCAGCGGGACTTTGGCCGGGTCGATGAGATCCTTCTGTTTGCGTGCTTCGACGAAGGCGGGGCCTTTGTGGGGTTCGGTGAAATTGATCTGGGCGTAGAACGGCTGGCCGGGTTTGCGCTGGTTCCAGTGCGTGCCGTCCCAAGGCTTGTTGACGGTGAAGTTGTAGTCGGTCTTGCCGCTGCCTTGCATGCCGGGGGCGTACTGACGGATGTTGCAGGTGAAGTAGCCGGCGTCGCGCATGCGCTCACTGATGAGACGGGCGTAGGGCGGGAGCGTGAATCCGTCTTTGCGATGGCTGCGGTGATTGTGAGTGCCGGCGTGAATCTGATAGAGGCCGACGTTGAAGGCGGAACGGCTGGCGGAGCAGACGGGCGCGGTGGTGAACGCCCTGGTGTAGCGGACGCCGGAGGCGGCGAGTTTGTCGATGTTCGGTGTCTGGACGATCGAATGGCCGTAGCAACTGAACCAGGGGCCGATGTCTTCGGCGAGGATCCAGAGGATATTGGGGCGATCGGCGGCGGCGCCCATGCGGGCTCGGATGATGGCCGGGGCGGAGGCTTTGAGAAGTGTGCGGCGTTGCATGCGTTAGACGGGAAGTTCCAGTTTATCTTTGTTGCTCTTCTGCCAGTTGGTGATTTTGGATCTGAGTTCCCTGGTTTTGGCGGCGTGTTCGGGGCGCGAATAGAGGTTGGCGAGTTCGAGCGGATCCTTGGCGCGGTGGAAGAGGATGTGTTTGTCTTTATCGTGGAGAACGAGTTTGTAGCCGTCGGGAGTGATGACGGTGCGCGCGGATGGACCGCCGTCTTCGCCGTTGGAACCGGAAGTGTTCCATTCGATGAAAACGTCCGAGGGTTTGCGTTTGCCGGTGAAGTAGCCGGTGAGGCTTTCGCCTTGCTGGCCGCAGCAATCTTTGCGGCCAAGGAGATCGAGCATGGTGGGGATGGTGTCGATGTGGCTTACGGGGTTGGTGACGCGCATCGGCTTCTGGTGTTTGAAGGGGACTCGGATGAGGTAGGGGATGCGGATGGATTCTTCGTACATGACGGACTTGGTGAGGAGTCCATGGGAGCCCATCATCTCGCCGTGATCGGAGGTGTAAACGATGATGGTGTTTTCAGCCTGGCCGCTTGATTCGAGTGCCCAGAGGATGCGGGCGAGGGCTTGATCGACGAGAGAGCAGAGGCCTGCGTAGTTGCGGGAGGCGCGTTGCCAGCCTTCGCGTTTCGACATGTCGAAGCCTTCGGTTTTGGGTTGATGGAAACCCTGGCGACGCTTTTCGTACCAAGCGCAATCGCCGCCATCGGGGACCTTGTCGAAGTTGTCTGGGAGACGCGCTTCTTCTTCGGTGTGGAGATCGTCGAGTGCGGAGCCGAAGGGGGTGTGGGGTTCGAGGAAGTTGATGTAGAGGAGCCAGGGCTCGGCACGGTGCTTCATGATAAAGCGCGAGGCTTCCTGGGCGAGGAAGGAAGGCTTCGAGTGTTCAATGGGGAGCTTGGTGACGGACTTACGGCTGAAGCCGCTTTTGGAGTCGGGCGTGTAGCCCTGGCGGACGAGGAAGTGGTGGTAAGCGCTGCGAGCGGTTTTGTCACGGCCTTCGCTGTAGTAGGACTGATAGATGCCGTCTTCGATGGCGGCCCACTCTTCGAAGCCGCGCTGGGGGAATACTTCGTCGCCGAGGTGCCATTTGCCGAAGTAGCCGGTGCGGTAGTTGGCGTCCTGCAGGACTTCGGGGAGTGTTTTGGCTTCGGTGGTGAGTCGAATGTTGTTGTGGACGCAGCCGTTGGTGTGGGGCCAGAGTCCGGTCATGACGGAGGATCGGCTGGGAGTGCAGACGGGTTGAGTGACGTAGGCGCGATCAAAGACGATGCTTTCGCTGGCGAGGCGATTCATGGTGGGGACGTGGAAGCGGGTGTTGCCGTAGGCGGCCATCGTGTCGGCGCGCTGCTGGTCTGTCCAGATGAACAGGAGGTTGGGTTTGTCGCCGGGTTTGCGCTGGGCGTGGAGGATGGACGGGGCGGAGGCTAGGAGGGAGAGGGCGGTGCGCCGGGTGAGCATGAGTTTATTCTATGCCCGGATGAGGCGAGAGAGGCTGGGGCGAATCGGAATGTGGTGTTCTGCCTGGTAATTCCCTTTTTGGGCAACGCCAGAAATCTGCTTACTGATTAGGACTTTGCTCGCCGTCGCAGCAGCAAAGTCATTGCAGAAAGGCCAAATCCAATCAGGGCAGTCTGGCTTGGCTCCGGAATGGCACCATCGGCCGGAGTACCGTCGATCTGAATCTCTGTAATCGAGAACCAATTAAAATAAAGGGGGCCCGTAAACTGGGACAGCGTAATGGTGGAAGTCGCTATCCCGTCCAGCGCGCTGCCGGTTATAAGAGCCAGATCATTTCGAAAGCACGAACCGGCAGAGGTACCAAAGGCCGTGGTAGCGATTGCCGAGGAACTGCTGCCGATCCCGACGGTGACGCCTGTGAAACAGCCTGGAATGGCATTCTGGTGCTCTCCGCCAAAAATGGAGATGGAGTTGATCACGAATGAACCGGAAAGGTGCAACGTCAGCACCGGGTTGATGGTGGGTCCGGTCGTCGGCGAACCTTGCACAAAGAGTTGCGATGCAGCAATCCCACCGAGCACGCCATCATTCAGAGTCCCGGATCCCCCGGAATAGGTGGCGATCGTTCCTGAGAAACCGCTATTGGTAAAAGAGGCGCCTGGAGTAATCGTTCCAGAGTAGGTGTGTGCCCAAGGACCGCCGTGCCCACTCAGCGCAGCATCCGTAATGTCATACGAAACGATGGTTACGGGCGCGGCCATCAGCGGCAGAGAAGCGAAAGCAAGGACCAGTTGTACGAACCGAGCGGTGAACATGTATCGGTCAGGATATCATGACGGGCCTACAATTTTCAGGCAAACAACCCGCTGAGTTCTTTCCTCGCGCTAGGGAATTCTTTCATTGCGGTGCCCATGGCTCGGTTGGCGACGGCCATATACAGATCGCCGATGGTGCCTGTTGTACGCGTATGGTGCCCTGTGACGAGTCCGCCAGCGTGGCCGGCGATGATGACGCTGAGGCCATTGTTCTTGTGATCATTCGCTTCGGCGTGTTCGTGCACAAAGACCAGCGACGTGCGGTCGAGAAGGTTGCCGTCCCCTTCGGGCGTCGCTTTCAACCGGCCGAGGAGCCAGGCGAATTCTTCGACGTGCCAGCGGCAGATGTCCCGCATGATGCGCTGGCCGTCAAGCGTGTCGGCGCCGGGGGCTTTGCCGTCGCGGTGCGTGTAGTCGTGATGGCGGGCGGCGGTGTAGCCGAGCCAGGGGAATCGCGTCAAACCCTGACACTTCGTCAGCATGTAGCTCGCTACCCGCGTCTGGCCGGAAGCGAAGGCGTGCACCAGCAGTTCGCTTTGCAACTTGGCGATGCGGGGCCAATCCTTCATGTCGCCGTCGAATTCGGGCGGATCCACTTTGCGATAGTTGGGCGGCAGGCTGGCGATGGAACGCTCGACATCGCGGACACTGGCGAGATGCTCTTCGAGGCGATTGCGGTCTTCGGCGCCGAGAGATTTGCGGAGCGAGGCGGCGTCCTCTTGTACTGCGTCGAGGACGGATTTTTTGCGGTTGACCCAGCCGAGGTCACGGGCGCCGAAGAGGCGATCGAATAATTTATGGGGCAGCATCTCCGGCGGGAGGGCGCGATCGAAACCGGCCCAGCTCATGTTGCGCTGGACGCTTTCACCGAAGGATTCCTGCGAGACACCAACTTGAATGGAGCGGAAGCGGGAATCGCCACCGACTTTGGCGGCGACGTGCTGGTCAATGGAGGCTCCGCCTGCGCCGCGTCCGGTGAATTGGGTGCCGGTCATGAGGGCGCTCATGGAGCGGTGGTGATCGTTGCCGGGGCCGGGGAGACGCGCGGCCGGGTTGTCGAGGCCGGTGACGATGTGGATATCGTTGCGGAAAGGAGCGAGCGGGGAGAGGCAGGGAGTCATGACGAAGTCGCTGCCGGTTTCGGTGGGAATCCAGTAACGCTCGACGATGCCGTTTCCGTTGAACCAGAGGACGAAGCGGTTGACGGGCTTCGCGTTGGTGGCGGCGTAGGCGGTGCCGTTGGAGTTGAACATCGCCACCAGGGGTGGCAGCGCGAGGTTCGTGGTAACGCCCCGGAGGAAGAGGCGGCGAGAGAGGGAGCGATCCTTCGTGTGTACGAATGCCATCGTCAGTTCACCTTCTGCGGCGGATAGGTGCTCCACTTGGTGAGGGAGACCATCAACTCAGTAAATTGAAACCCAGACTTCTTGAAGTCCTCGAATGCGCGCCCGATTATGAGTTTATCGGGACGGCCTTCGTGGCGCCCGGCCATGTAGCGGAAAAGCTGCTTGGCTACGCACTGCTGACACGCCGGACTATCTGCCAGAATCATACCAAGTTCACGGGGGGTGGTGAACTCGGCGTTGGGCAGGCCGGCCACATGGCCCTTGGTGTCGATCTCCAACTCCACGTTCTTGGCCTCGGTGTTTCTTTCCGCACGGCCGGGGAAGATGGTGAGCTTCATTTTGGGGCGATAGCCGCCGATGGCGTCGAACTTTTCAAAGGCGAGCCCGATGGGGTCGATCAAAGTATGGCAACTGGCGCAGCTAGGATTGCTCAAATGGACACCAAGGCGCTCGCGCTGTGTCATCGGCTTTTCGCGGGTTACCGGGGGGAGGTTGGCGTTGACGCCAGGGGGAGGTTGGGGCACGTCCTGGCAGAGAAACTGTTCGCGAATGAAGAGGCCTCGTGACGTGGGCGAGGTTTCCGCCGGCTTGCTGGTCATGGTGAGGAAGCTGGCCTGGGAGAGGACGCCGGCTCTTTCGGTTTCGGAGGGCAGGGTGACGCGGCCGTATTCTTCCTTCGGCTCGGTCAACTTATAGAGCTTGGCCAGATCGGCATTGACGAAGGTGTAAGGCGCGGAGAAGAACTCCATGAAGTTGCCCTTGGACCAGATGAGGTGGGCGGCAAGACGGCGCGTCTCTTCGGTCATGGCCAGGGTGAGCTCCGGTGTGAACATCGAATAGAGACGGCGGTCGCGCACCGTACCTTGGAGGCGATCGAAGCGCAGCCACTCGGTGAGAAACTCGTCGACGGCTTCCTTGGCTTTCGGAGACTGGAGGAGGCGGCGGGTCTGGCGCTCGAGTCCGGGGGCGGTATTCAGTTCACCTGATGCAGCGGCGTTGAGGAGCGTGTCGTCGGGCATGGAGTTCCACAGGAAATAGGAGAGCTTGCCGGCGATTTCATAGGGGCGCTGTTGGGGGTCGAGGCCGTTCTCGGTGCGCATGAGGAAGTTGGGGGACTGGAGCATCACCTCGAGGACGACTTGTGCTCCGGCGAGGAACTGCTTTGCTTCGGTGGCCTCGGCAGTGAAAAGCTTCTGATAGCGGGCGAGTTCATTGGGTTGCAGGGGACGCCGGAATGCGCGGCGGCCGAAGGTGTTGAGGAACCGATCGCGGCAGGCCGCGTCGCTGAAGGATTTCGGTGCGCAAGGGATGAGGTGTTGCGAATCGCCGCCAAGGAACGCTTTCCTGGCGAGCTTTTCGGCGGCGGCGGCATAGGCTTCGGCGAGCAGCGGCGATGTATTTTGCGCGAGGTACTGATTGCGGAAGCCGTTGACATAGTCTTCCGGAGGGAATTGATCGGCGACGCGTGACTGATCGTTGAGGAGATCGCGGATGGTGTTGTTGTATTGCGAGTGCGTCAGGCGGCGGACGATGGGTCCTACGGATTTATAGATATCGGCGGGCTTGGTGGTGATGAGGGATTCAGGGGGCGCGGTGGCAAGGTAGTCGACCCACGCTTTGAGGGCGGCTTCATCGGGCGTGCCAGGTTCAATGCGTTTGCCGCCGGCGTGGGGCATGGCTCCGGTGGGTTTGAGAAGCAGCGGCGATTTTTGCGGGGCGTTGCGATCGACGAAAATCGCGAGCGAATTTCCGAACGGCGTCAGCACTTCCGGTGTAGGCTTTTCTTCAGGGAAACGGAGGCGAGTGGCGGAAGCGACGCCGTTGTCGTTGTGGCATCCGGTGCAGTTTGCCCGCATCAGCACGGGGTAGACGTCGGTGGCGAAGTTTGGCGGCGCGGCGGCGAGGGCCGGTACCCAGACACTTGTGGCAAGCAGGGTGCGGAGCAACGGATGCATCGCTCCCTATTCTTTCAAGTTTTCCAGGCGTTATGCTACTGGGATGTCTTTCGCACTGATTTTCCTTGTTGCGGTGAGCGCGTTCGCGTTGGAACGGCCCGGGGTGGAGTTCAAGGTGTTTCAATTCCCTGCCAATGCGATTCCGCGAATTGATGGGAACACGGATGACTGGGCCATGGTGCCGGAGTCCTACACGATCGGGAGCGATCAGTTGAAGGATACGGTAAACGGCACGGTGTGGAAGAAGGAAGACCTGGATGTCAAGGTGAAGGTGGGTTGGGTGAAGGGGATGAACCGGCTGTACTTCCTCTATGAGGCGTCGGACAACTACTGGGATTTCAAGAGCAACGACCTGCATAACGACATCTTCGAAGTGGTGGTGGATGGCGATCTGTCAGGCGGGCCGTTTATTAAGCAGATGCATCCGAACGGGCTGCCGGTGACTGATGCGCATTTCAGCTTTCACGGCGTGCACGCACAGAACTATCACATCTTCACACCGGCGGAGGGGAAGGATTGGACGATGGTGTGGGGGTGCCAGCCGTGGATTCGGGAGTTGCCGTATGCCAATGCGGCGTACAAATACAATTTCCGGCACGGGCAGAGCGGGAAGCTGACGCTGGAGTTTTACATTACGGCGTTTGATTATGCGGCGTATGAGGGGCCGGCGCGATCGGTGGAATCGAAGTTTGTGGAGAACAAGGTGATCGGATTGTCTTGGTCTGTGTTGGACTACGACGATGACAAATCACCGAAGTATCGCGGGTTTTGGAACCTGTCGCATAAAACATCCATGTATGGAAATGCTTCCGACCTGGTGGCGTTCCGGTTGATGCCTGTGGAGCGTGCGCTGCGCAAAGGGATTGAGGCGGAATGGTCGTTCCAGGTGGTGGACATGGGGCGGCGGCTGGTGGCCTTTGAGGATCGCTCCTATGGCGAGATTACCTCGTGGAAATGGGATTTTGGGGATGGAAAAACATCGGCGGAGCGGCATCCGCAGCATGTGTATGAAAAGGGTGGGGAGTATGTGGTGACCTTGTATGTGGAGGGGCCGCAAGGCCAGGCTCGGCGGGCGAAGGTTTGGGATGTGGTCTTGCGATGAGATAATCCTGGGAAGAACTATGAAGATGCTTGTGTGGATGACGGCGCTGGCGGGTGTGGTGTTCGCGGCGGAGAACTGGCCGCAGTTTCGCGGGCCGGATGGGACGGGGCATTCCGATGCGAAGGGATTGCCGCTTGCATGGAGCGAGACGCAAAATGTGGTCTGGAAGACTCCGATTCATGATCGGGGCTGGTCGTCACCCGTGGTTTGGGGTAAGCAGATCTGGCTGACATCAGCAAGCAAGGATGCGAAGGAACTGTACGTGATCTGCGTCGATCGCGATACGGGGAAGATTCTCAAGGATTGGAAACTGTTCGACGTAGCGACGCCGCAGTTCATCCACGCGTTCAACACCGCCGCTTCCCCCACGGCGGCGATTGAGGAAGGGCGGGTGTACATCACGTTCGGGTCGGCGGGCACTGCGGCCATTGATACGAAGACGTTCAAAGTGGTGTGGGAGCGGCGGGATATTGAGTGCAATCATTTTCGCGGAGCGGGGTCATCGCCGGTGATCTTTCGCAACCTGCTGTTGATGCATTTCGACGGCAGCGACAAACAGTTTGTGATGGCGTTGGACAAGAAGACGGGGAAAACGGTATGGAAGACTGACCGCTCTATTGACTGGCAGGATCTCGATAAGAACGGCAAGCCAGCGGCTGATGGCGATTTGCGGAAAGCATTTGCGACGCCTCAGGTGGAGCGATTGAACGGGCGTTGGGAGATGATCAGTCTTGGGGCGAAGGCGGCTTATGGGTATGATCCGATGACCGGTAAGGAACTGTGGCGGGTGGAGGAAAGGGGACAGCATTCGGCCAGCACGCGGCCGGTGATTGGGCATGGGATGGTGTACTTCCCATCGGGGTTTTCAGCGGGGCAGTTGCTGGCAGTGAAGACGGGTGGCAATGGCCTGATTACGGATTCGCACGTAGCGTGGCGTGTGAAGCGGAGTGTGCCGAACAAGCCGTCGATACTGCTGGTGGACGACCTGATTTATATGATCGGCGATGCGGGCGTGGCGACCGCGGTGGATGCGAAGACGGGTGAACAAGTGTGGCAACAGCGAATTGGCGGCGAGTATTCGGCGTCTCCTGTTTATGCGGATGGGAAGCTGTGGTTCTTCAGCGAAGATGGGAAGACGACGGTAGTGAAGCCGGGGCGGACGTTTGAGGTGCTGGCGGAGAACAAACTAGATGACGGATTCCTGGCGTCGCCTGCGATTGCCGGGAAGGCGTTCTTTCTTCGGACGCGAACGCATTTGTACCGGATTGAGGCGAAGTAGCTGGGCGCGCGATTTTCTACAACTTTGTCCACATTGCATCATCTCCTCAGTTAGCGGCGCTGACCGGCGCCGCATTCCCTGATCTCAAACAGCGAGGAGACCATTGTGAAGAAGCTACTCTTAGTGTGCGTGGCGATGGCCGGATCTTTGATGGCGCAGAATGCGCGCATTCGTGTAGTGCACGGATCGCCGGACGCCCCGGCGGTGGATGTGCTGGTGAACGGCGCCAAGGTGCTGGAAGGCGTGCCATTTCTGGGGTATTCGGATTATCTTTCCGTGCCCGCGGGCCGTTATGATATCCGCGTGAACGTAAGCGGCACGGAGACGACCGTGCTGCAGGCGAATCCGGAACTGTCGGCGGGCAACGATTTCACGGCGATTGCGGTGGGCAAGGTGGCGAATCTCGAATTACTGCTGATCGCGGATAACAACAGTGAACCAGCGGCGGGAGCAGTGCGGATTCGAGCGATTCATGCAGCTCCGAGTGCCCCTACTGTGGACATTTACGCGACGGCGCCGTATGGAGTTCTTGCAACGCCGACTCTGGCCGGTGTGCCGTTCAAGGCTGTATCGGACTATCTGGAAGTGCCGGCCGGAACGTATCAGGCACGCGTGGCGGTGGCGGGAACGAAGACTGTCGCTATCGACAGCGGGCGGCTGGCGCTTAGCGCCGGGCAGGTTCGCACTGTGATTGCAGTGGATGCGAAGGGCGGTGGATCGCCATTCGCGTTCCTGGTATTGCCGGATCTGCACTAGATGGTAGAAGCACTGGGAGAACAGGGAGTGGGGCCACCACTTCCTGTTCATTGTGGGAACATATACCGGTAAAGGTATGCGGCTTCTGTTTTTGTTTTTCGTGGCCACGCTGGTTCAGGCTCAACAGTACCGTGCGTTTTGGGCGGATGCATTTCATTCCGGGTACAAGACTCCAGCCGAGGTCGACCAACTGGTTGAGAATTTGACGACGGCTCGGGCCAATGCGATTTTCGTGCAAACTCGGCGGCGTGCCGATGTTTATTACCGGAGTGATATAGAGCCGCCGGCACAAGATGCAGCCGTGTCGCCTGGTTTTGATCCGCTGGGGTATCTAATTGAGAGGGCGCACGCGGTGGGGATTGAGGTACATGCGTGGGCTGTGGTGTATCCGGTTTGGCCGTCGACAATCGCGCCGCCGCGCGATCCCAATCATTTGTACTACCAGCACGGCCCCAACGCGCCGGCGCAGGAACGCTGGTGGACCGTGAGCTCCACTGGCGCAGTGGGTGCTTCGATTGATCCGGGGCATCCGGACGCGATGCGGTATCTGGCGCGAGTGATTCTTGAGCCATTGGAAAAATACGATGTGGATGGAGTCCATCTGGATTACATCCGGTATCCGGAGGATGCGTCGTACGGATATAACTGGAAGGCGCTGGAGCGGTTTCTGCGGCAGGAGAACCGGGCGGCGGTGCCGGCGCGGAATGACGCGCAGTTCTCCGAATTCCGGCGGCGGCAGGTGACGAGCCTGATGCGGCAGATCTATCTGCGTGCCCATTCGATGAAGCCGGCAGTAAAGGTAAGCGCCGCGCTGATTACCTGGGGCAACGGCCCGTTGACGGATGCGGCCTTCCGCGGAACGGATGCCTATGTGACCGTATTCCAGGATTGGGTGTCGTGGCTGCAGGAAGGCATTTTGGATCTGGCGATCCCGATGAACTACTTTCGCGAGCGGACAAATGCTTCGTTTTTCGACCGGTGGATTGAGTTTGAAAAGGACCGGCAGTACAAGCGGGCGGTTCTCATCGGGCCGGCCGTCTACTTGAATCCGATCGCGGATTCGATGGAGCAGTTGAAGCGTGCGTTGTTGCCATCAGCGGCTGGGAATCGCGCACTGGGTGTGAGTTTTTACAGCTACGCAACGACGAATCTGGAGACGGCAGGGGCTCCTACGGAACCGAATGGGGATTTTTATCGCGCGGTGGGCGAGTTCTTCGCTACGCGTGCGGAGGCGCCGCGGTTGGCTTGGTTGACAGCTCCGGTGGCGGGACATTTGATGGGTGAGGTGAGGATCGCTGGAGCCCAGGATTGGGCCGATGGGTTGACGGTGCGGATTACCTCGGATACAGGACGCGAGACCGAGCGCGTAGTGACCACCGATGGGACGGGGTTCTTCGGGTCGGTTGATTTGCCTCCCGACCGTTATCGCATAACGGTGGAGCGCAATGGAGTTCTGGTGTACCGGTTTGTTCCGCAGGATGTGAGCGCAGGACTAGTGACCAGGTTCGAAGTGGATTTGCGAGTGGACGACCTTCCGTCTGGAGATGCGCCAGTCACCAAATAGAAGTGGGGCCAGGAAGACGGACCACAGCCAGGTGCGCAGGATAGCGTTTGTTTGGTATTGGGCGTAGTGGAGAACGAGAAAGGCGGATGCCAGTAGAGCGGAGACGATGGTGAGGTTGCGGCGGGATGGCGATGTGATGTTAAGAAGTTCCCGCACCCAGAGCACGGTACACGCCATGGGGGCGAGGCTGAAGAGAGACAGAACAAGTGAGGGCTCACTGAACTTGTTGATGAGTGTGTAGGCGTAGTTTTCACCTATGGGTATCGATGGCTTCCAGTAGATGCGGGCGCCAAGGACTTTGGCGTACGACATCAGAGACACGGAGAGCACCAGTGGGAGCCACATGCCGCAAATGCCAGTCCCAACGATCGCTCGGCGCGATGGCATCCGCTTGCCGAACTGCAGGGCGAAGATGGCGGCCGGCGCCGCGCCCACGATCATTCCGAGAAGGACGTCGCGGTTGTCACCCAGCAGCGACTCCCCCGTCTGGATGTTTTCGATCGGCGTGCCGATTGCGTCCCACTGCACGACGCAGGACGCGATGCCGAACAGAAGTCCTGCCCCCGCGAGCACAGGCGCTACGAATCTCTCCAGCCGGATGACGACGGCAGACACGCCGATCAACAGGACCGCGAACAGTATCTGTGTTGCGACAATCCGGAACGTTTGATCGTAGGGGATGTAGATGAAGTGCATCTGTTCTCCAGCCGTCATCAAAACAAACGCAAGAGCGGCACCCGCAGTGAACCATGCCACAGAGAAGTATTGGAAATACTTTTCCGAGTTGGATTGCAGCGTAAGAATGTTGCGGGCAAAGACGGCGGGTAGGATGTGGAAGAAGGTCAGGGCGATTGTAGCGCCGAGTATTACGACGACGAAGAAAGGAAGCAGTCCGTTGACGGGCCAGGCGTAGTGAACGGCATAGATGGTGGGGAACATGGAGAAGCAGAAGGCGGCTTCCCAAGCGATGACGCGATACACAGCATTTAGCCGGTGGCACCGGACGCGGTTCGGTCTTGTCCCAGATCGCGCCGGACTGCATCGAGGACCCCGTTGATAAATCCGACGGACTCCTCGCCGGAGAAGCGGCGCGCGAGTTCCAGGGCTTCGTCAATCACCACTGCGGCGGGCGTGCCCTGGTGCATCATTTCGTACACTGCCATGCGCAGAATATTGCGATCAACGGCGGGCATGCGTTCCATGCGCCAGTGGGCGGAATGAGCAGTGATTTTCTCGTCAATCGCTCCGGCTTCGCCCGCAGTGCCTCGGACCAGAGTCTCCATAAACTCGTCACGGGGCGGACGAGTTTCCGCCTCGTCTTCCTGCTCATGCTCGCTGGAGTGAAGAGAATCGTAGAAATTGTCCAGGGCGTCCCAAGCGGAGAGCTTGCGAAGGTCCAACTGAAACAGGATCTGAAGTGCGCGCTGTCGGGAACGGTGGCGGGACGGCATGGGCGGAGCTACTTGCCGCGCAACTTGCGCATGAGGTTGGCCATTTCGACGGCAGTCATTGCGGCGTCAAAGCCCTTGTTGCCGCTTTTCGCGCCCGCACGATCAATGGCTTGTTCCACTGTATTGGTGGTGAGAACGCCGAAGGCAACCGGGACACCGCATTGCGCGGCGACCTGGCCGATGCCCTTGGCTGCTTCGCCGGCGACGTAATCGAAATGCGGAGTGTCTCCACGAATGACTGCACCGAGACAGATGACTGCATCGTATTTTTTCGACTCAGCCAGTTCGCGGGTGACGATGGGAAGCTCCCAGGAACCGGGGATGTGAACCATGGTGATATCGTCTTCGGCGCAACCGGTGCGCTTCAGAGCGTCGACGGCTCCGGCGGCGAGACGGTCGGTAATGATGCTATTGAATCGCGTCACCACAATGGCGAAACGCAATCCGCGCGCTTCCAGATTCCCTTCGATCTTCGTAATGGGCATGTGGGATAATGAAAAGTTACACCTTCATTCTACCCCATGGATCCGTCGTTCATCCGCAATTTCTCTATCATCGCCCATATCGACCACGGC
>JAFDVS010000013.1 GCA_018268935.1 Acidobacteriota bacterium
TGGAGAAGCGATTTGGGGGGGTGCGGCTGCTGGCGGATACGCGGACTCGCCCCGGGATGATGAATGTGCATGGGGTGGGGGCTTTTCCGGGGACGGTATTGATGGCGTCGCCGGAGTGGTTACGGGGGCATGGTGCGGAGGCTGGGAAGTTGCGAGAGGCGGTGATGGCGGCGATGACGTTTATGCGCGAGCATAGTGCGGAGGAGATTACGGCGAAGATGCCGGCTTCGCATTATGGGGAGGATCGGGGGGCTTATACCGCGGCGATTGGGCTGGGTGTTGGGTTGCTGTCGAAGGCGGATCGGGTGAGTGAGGAGATGCATCGGGTGGGGATGGAGTTTTTGGAGGTGGCCACAGATGAACGCAGATAAACGCGGATTGGGATTAGCCTTGTGTTTCGTTTCGTTGATGGGGTGCGGTTCGTCTGGTGGTGGCGGTGGTGAGGTGCGTATTGCCGTGGGCGGACAGGCTCAGTTAGTGTATCTGCCTACTACTTTGGCGCAACAGTTGGGGGAGTATGAGAAACAGAAGTTGCGTGTGACGTTGAGCGATTTTCCGGGCGGGGCTAAGGCATTGGAGGCTTTGCTGGGCGGAAGCGCGGATGTAGTGAGCGGGTTCTTCGATCATGTCATTCAGATGCGGGCCGAGGGGCGGAAATTGCGGGCCTTTGTGACGATGCAGCGGTTTCCGGGATTGGCTGTAGTGGTGTCGCCTGCAACGAAGAAGACGATTCGTACGATTGCGGATTTGAAGGGGGCGGTGGTGGGCGTGTCGGCTCCGGGGTCGTCAACGGATTTGATGCTGAAGTATCTGCTTTCGCAGAATGGAGTGGCGCCAGGGGATGTGAGTGTGAGCGGGATCGGGATGTCGGCGGGGGCCGTGGCGGCGATGGAACGGGGTAAGGTGGATGCGGCGGTGATGGCGGATCCGGCGATAACGATTCTGGCGCAGCGGGCGCGGATGGTGCGGATTCTCGCCGATACACGTACCGAGGATGGAGTGAAGCAGGTGTTTGGGACGACGCAGTATCCGGCGGCGGTGTTGTATTCAACGGAGGAATGGCTGGCCGCGCATCCTTCGGAGGCGGCGGCACTGGCTCGCGCTCTGAAGAATACGCTGCGGTTCATACAGACCAATCCGGGAGATGTGGGGGCAAAGATGCCGGCGGCTTTTCAGGGAGAGGACAAGGCGCTGTATGCGGAGACCGTGCGGGCGGCGTTGCCGATGTATTCGCCGACGGGCGAGATGCCGGCCGACGGTCCGGCGACATTGCAGAAGGTGCTGGCGGTGTCGTTAGAGAAGGTGAAGACGGCGCAGATCGATGCGGCGTCGACTTATACGAACCAGTGGGTTACTCAATAAAGCCGGAGGCTTTGAGCGCGGCCTGGGGTTCGGACTTGTCGAAGATGACGTGCGAGGCTTTCTGCCGGCCGTTTTCGAGCGAGACTCCGTAGGGCGGATCACCGAAGGGGAAAAGCTTCTTCAGTGCATCGACGTCAGAGGAGTTGCCTGCGTTGAGCTTGGTGGACTGCATGAAGTCCTTGCCGAAGTGGGGGACGCGGGTGGGGATACCGACGACCTTGGTGTCTTTCCAGTTCCAGGTGGCCATGCGGCGCGCGGCTTCGTCGCAATGGGAGCATTCGGGATCGTAGAAATAGAGGAACACTTTGCCGGCGTTGATGGGGGTTTGTTTGCCATCGATGTTGAGTGCGTCAGGGGCTTTGGCGCCGGTGTTCTGCGAGTAGGCGACGCCGTAACAGGCGGCGGAGAAGACGGCGACTCCACCGAGGATCATGGTGGCTTGCTTCAGGCCTGCGGAGGGCTTGGCCCAGATGTATGCGAGCACAGCCATGAGCAGCATCACACCGTCACCGATGAAGAAACCGGGGCCCACGGCACGCTTCACCCAGGGGAAGCAGGAACATTCGGCTCCGGCGAGGGCTTCGTAGTAGAAGCCGACCCAGCCGATGAAGAAGACGGTCATGGCTCCGATGAGGAGCGCACCCCAGCGGCGGAAGCGCGGGATGAGGATGAGGATGGTGCCGAAGACTTCGAGAGCGCCGAGTGTGATGGTGCCGGGGAGGGCGAGCCAGCCGGGCACTTTCGCTTGAGACAGCCGGGCGGATGCGCCAAAGGGATCGATGGTTTTCCAACCGCCGGCTACTAAAAAGATAATGGCGAGGAGCACCGCGCAGGTGATGGCGACGCCATTCTTCCAACCGACCAGATCCACCGCGGCATCCATGCGCGGCTGTGCCATACTGTCTTGCATGATTTTCATTGTAGCCCTGCTGGCACAAGCAGCGTGGGGGCAGACGGCGGATCTGATCGTGGAGAACGCCAATGTTTACACGGTGAATGCGGGGCAGCCAAAGGCTCGGGCAATTGCGGTGAAGGGGATGCGGATTTTGGCGGTGGGGGATGATCTGAGCCGGCTGGCGGGACCGGGTACGCGGCGGGTGGATGTAAAGGGGATGACGGTGGTTCCGGGGTTGATCGACAGCCATGTGCATATGGCGGGATTGGGCGACAGCCTGGAGATGTTGGATCTGCGGAATGCGAAGTCATCGAGTGAAGTAGTGGCGCAGGTGGCGGAGGCAGCGAAGTCGCGGCCGAAGGGGGAGTGGATTCGCGGGCGCGGGTGGGATCAGACGCGATGGCCGGGGAGCGCGTTTCCCAATGCGGTGGAGTTGTCGCGGGTTTCGAAAGAGCATCCGGTGTTGTTGACGCGCGTGGATGGACATGCGGCCTGGGTGAATGAGAAAGCTCTGGAGATGGCGGATGTGAACGCGGGGACGAAGGATCCGCCGGGGGGACGGATTCATCGCGATGCGGCGGGCAAGCCGACAGGTGTGTTGATTGACCGGGCGATCGGGCTGGTGGCGCGGAAGGTGCCTGAGTCGACATTGGAGCAGACGAAGCGGCGGATTTTGCGGGCGTCGCAGGAGTGCGCGCGGCTGGGATTGACGTCGGTGCATGATGCCGGCGTGGGAGCGGAACAGATTACGGCATACCGGGAGTTGATTGCTTCGGGGCAGTTGCTGACGCGGGTGTATGCGATGATCGGCGGGGCTGGGGCGCATTGGGAGGCGTGGTTGAAGAAGGGTCCCGAGGTGGGAGATTGGCTGACGGTGCGCAGTATCAAGCTGATGGCGGATGGAGCGCTGGGCTCGCGCGGGGCTGCGATGAAGGAGCCTTACACGGATGAACCTTCGAATCGGGGCTTGCTGATTTTGAATCAGGAACAGATAGCGCGGGTGGCGAAGCAGGCGGTGGAGCGCGGGTTTCAAGTGAATACGCATGCGATTGGGGATCTGGCGAATCGCACGGTGCTGGATGCGTATGCATCGGCGCTGGGCGGGGCCAATGACAAGCGGTTTCGCGTGGAGCATGCACAGGTAGTGTCTTTGGAGGATATCCCGCTGTTTGCGAAGTATGGCGTGATTGCGAGTGTGCAGGCGACGCATGCGACCAGCGATATGCGGTGGGCGGAGCAGCGAGTGGGCTCTAACAGGGTGCGCGGCGCCTACGCGTGGCAACGGTTCCTGAAGGCGGGGGTGCGGATTGCGAACGGATCGGATTTTCCGGTGGAGGAGCCGTCGCCGATGCCGGGATTCTATGCTTCGGTGACGCGGGAGGGATGGATGCCGGACCAGGTGTTATCGCGGCAGGAGGCGTTGGAGAGTTGGACGAAGGGCGGGGCGTACGCGGCGTTTGAGGAAAACAGCAAGGGGACGCTGGAAGCGAATAAGCTGGCGGACTTTGTGGTGCTGTCGAAGGATATTATGCAGGTGGCCGCTTCAGAGATTCCGCAGACCCGTGTGATGATGACTGTAGTGGGTGGACGGATTGTCCACACCGCGCTTCCATGATTGTTCTCGCATTGTTGCTGGCCGTTGTACCGACGGCGATTATTGACCGCAGCGTCCGCGTGCCACCGACGGAGACGCGGTCACTGCATTTTTCCATCAAGAACCGGCCGGCGACGCTGGCGGTGGAGTATCTTGCTCCGGCGTCGGGGCCAGTGGTGCGGCTGATTGTGATGGCGCAAACCGATGAGAGCCGGTTTCGCGCGGGGCGGGATGTGGTGGAGATTGCGGCCACTCCGTTTGACCGCAGCGGGTCGTTGAAATCGTACATTGCGACGCCGGGCGAGTATGTGGTGGTGGTGGACAATCGCGCCGAGAAGCGTGCTGCCGCGGTGGTGACGTTGAAGGGAACGCTGGCTTATGACATGGCTCCGCGGGAGGCGCGGTATCTGCCGCCGCAGGTGCGATGGATTGTGGTGAGCTCGAGCCTGGTGTTCTTTTTCGCCGTGGCATGGTTCGCGGGACGGCGATTGCAGGCGGCGTTGAAGGAGTAGCATGGCACGGTATTCTGTTTTGGATCTGGCTCCGGTGTGTGAAGGCGGTTCGATTGCGGAGACGTTTCGCAACTCAGTGGATCTGGCGCGGAAAGCCGAGCAGTGGGGCTATACGCGATTCTGGCTGGCGGAGCATCACAGCATGCCGGGCATTGCGAGCGCGGCNNGGGCTCGGGCGGCATCATGCTGCCGAATCATGCGGCGCTGGTGATTGCGGAGCAGTTTGGGACACTGGAGACTTTATTTCCAGGGCGCGTGGATTTGGGTGTGGGGCGCGCTCCGGGATCGGATGGACTGACGGCGCATGCATTGGGGTACAAGACAAGCGAGGAAGATTTTCCCCGGCAATTGGATGATTTGCTTGCGTACCTGGGGCCGGTGAGCACGGGACGGCGGCGTCCGATGGCGTATCCGGGCGCGGGGACGGAAGTGCCGGTGTGGCTGTTGGGGTCGAGCACGTACAGTGCGAAGCTGGCGGGGCAGCTTGGGTTGCCATTCGCGTTTGCAAGCCATTTTGCTCCGGCGCTGCTGCTGGATGCACTGGCGATTTACAGGGCGGAGTTTCGTCCTTCGGCTTACCTGGCGAGCCCGTACACGATGGCTGGTGTTCCGCTGGTGGCGGCGGAATCGGACGCAGAGGCGGAGCGGCTGGCGACTTCGGCTAAGCAGCGGCATCTGCGATTGATCCGCGGAGAGGCGGTGTTTGTTCCGCCTCCGGTGGAGAGCATGGATGGACGATGGAGCGAAGCGGAGCGCTTTGCCGTGGAGACGCGGATGAGTGTCGCGGCGATTGGCGGGCCGGAGACGCTACGGGCGCGGCTGACGGGCTTTTTGGCGGAGACCGCGGTGGATGAGGTGATCTTCGTGTCCGACCTTTATGAGCACCGGCTGCGGCTGCGCTCGTTCGAGATCGCGGCCGATGTGATGCGCCTGACCGAGTAGATCGCACAGGCACCGAGCAGTGCGAGCGAGATGGTGGAAGGCTCGGGGACATTGGTGAAGTCGAGGTTATCGATGCCCTCGGCTTCGGTTGTGGTTTCAAAAAGCAGGTCGGTGAAACCGCCGTCCACGGCTACCTGGAGCTGATTGGCCGGGAAGCTGGTAGCGTTGTCGAGGCCGCTGGTGATGGCAAGGATCTGATACTGATTGCCTCCGAGGCGCTTCAGGGCGATGAGGCGGACAACGTCGGCGGCTTCGGGGTTAGCAGTATCGGTGACGAGGCTGGCGGAGGCTACCGGCGTGTCGAAGGAGAAGAGGAGTTCGTCGCTGGCGAATACGGCGTGACAGGTGGGATCGCAGACGACGTGATGGGAGACGGCGAAGTTCGGGGAGGATGTGGCAGTGGCGGCATTGATGGTGGCGAAGGCTCCGACACCGAAGCCGTCATCGCGGGGAGTGGCGGTGAAGGTGTCACCGACTTGCAGGCCGTCGGTGGCATTGAGAATGGTCTGAATGAGGACGCCTTGCGCGGAGTAGTGGTTGGATTGCTGGACTGCGCGGGTGTTTACGGGGCCGCTGACGTCATCGAAGTTGATGAGCCCAGCGGGGAGCAGGGCTGCGCCGAGAAGAGCGCAGAGGGCGAGTTTCATGTTGGACCTCCGAAAATCGAGTGCTGCTGGTTGCTGATGGGCAACTCTGATTAGGGTTGAGGGAGGAATGATGGGGATATTGGCAGAGGGTGAAGATTTTCGGAGTTTCAGCGGCGGAGGAGGAGTTCGGATTCACGGATTCGCACGACTTCAAGGAAAGCGCCTTTGGGATCGGCTTTGCCGTCGGGGGCGTTGCTGGCGTCGTAGAAGCAGATGACAACCCAGCCGTTGACGACTTCGACCGATGGATAGCCGGTGTCGGTGTTGCGCTCGGCGCGATCGTGGATGATGTAGTCGATGGGGAGCCACGTCTTGCCGCTATCGATGGAGCGAACGGCGCGGGCGCCGCGAGGGATGGTGCGGTAGCCGTGCACCGCGAGCAGGGAGCCGTCGGAAAGAACAGCGAGATCGGAGGGGAGACGGCGGTCTGTGAGGAGCGGCGTTGGCTGGGACCATGTACGGCCGTCTTTGGAATGCCGCACGAGCGAGTTGGCGCCGTGGCCGTTTGACTCGCGGCCGACGAGTACCCACTCGCCGGAGGGCAGGACTGCGTAGGCGGTCTCATTCATGTCGTTGGAGACCAGCGTGAGATCGCCCCAGGTTTTGCCGTGGTCGTTGGAGCGGAGAAGCCACGTCGAGGATTTGTAGTAAACGGGTAGAACCATCTGTCCGGTGGAGAGAGTGAGGATGCGGCCGTAAGGCGAGTACGTTCTCCAGGAGGCGTTTTCAGGGGCCCAGACGGGCTTGGTCCAGGAGCGGCCTTCATCAGAAGAATAGACGAAGCCGATTTTGGATACGGGTGGCACGGATGGATCGGCGGGGTTGAACTTGCGCCAGTAGAATGCGGCGACGAGGGTGCCGTCGGCGGCAGTGCCGAGGGCGGGATTGCGGTCGTCGGCATCGGGGTCGACGGCTACGGAAACTGGCGTGGACCAGGTGCGTCCGATGTCGGTGGAGCGAATGGAGACTAAATCACCTTTGGGTCCCTGATGGCCGGCGTTGGCGCGGTACAGGATGACGATGGCTCCGCCGCGGGTGACGGTAGAGCGCGGGAAATATCCGGAATCACGAGCAACGCGGATGCGTTCAGTGGAGCGAAGCGAATCGACGCGAATCTCGGTGAGTGGGCCGGCCGAGGCGATGACACTCAGCAAAGCGACGAAAGCAAAACGGCTCATTGATGGAAGAAGGCGTGGGCAGCCTGGATCGTGAGCGCGATATCGTCGTCGGTGTGGGCGGCGGAAAGGAAGGCCGCTTCGAATTGCGATGGCGCGAGGTAAACGCCGTGCTCCAGCATCCAGTGGAAGAACCTGGCGTAGGCTGCTTTGTCGGATTTGGCGGCGGTGTCCCAGTCGATGACGGGGCTATCGGTGAAGAACCAGGTGAACATGGAACCGACGCGGTTGATGGTGATGCCCTTGGGCGGGTTGGCGCAAAGGGCGGCGGCGCGGCGTTCGAGGTCCGTGTAGATTTCGGGATGGGCAGCAAGGTGGCGGAGCATGGCAAGACCGGCGCTGACAGCCATGGGATTGCCGGATAGCGTACCGGCCTGATAGATGGGGCCGACGGGCGCGACTTTCGACATGATGTCGGCGCGGCCGCCGTAGGCTGCGATGGGGAGTCCACCACCGATGACTTTGCCGAGGGTGGTGAGATCGGGCTTGATGCCGTAGAGCGATTGCGCGCCGCCGTGGGCGACACGGAAGCCGGTCATCACTTCGTCGAAGATGTAGAGCGCGCCGTGCTTTTCGGTGAGTGCGCGGATGGCCTGGTGAAAGCCTGGAAGCGGCGGGACGCAGCCCATGTTGCCGACGACGGGTTCGACGATGACGGCAGCGATGTTGTCGCCGTGCGCGGCGAAGGCTTCTTCGAGGGCGGGAATGTTGTTGTAGGGCAGCGCGATGGTGGTGGCGGCGAAACTGGCTGGCACGCCCACTGTGTCGGAGATGGCAAGCGTCGCCATGCCGGAGCCTGCTTTGACCAGCAGGCTGTCGACGTGGCCGTGATAGCAGCCTTCGAACTTGATGGTGAGATCGCGTCCGGTGAATCCGCGGGCGACGCGGAGGGCGCTCATCGTTGCTTCGGTGCCGGAGTTGACGAGGCGCACCATCTCCATGGAGGGGACGGCGCCGCGGATCATTTCGGCGAGCTCGATTTCGCGCTCCGTAGGCGCGCCAAAGCTGGTGCCGACATCGAGCACGCTGCGCAGAGCTTCGATCACTTCCGGGAAGCGATGGCCGAGCAGCAGCGGGCCCCAGGAGCCGACGTAGTCGATGTAGCTGTTGCCGTCTTCGTCGATGAGGCGGGCGCCTTCGCCACGGCGGATGAAGCGCGGAACGCCGCCCACACCGCGGAATGCACGCACGGGAGAATTAACGCCGCCGGGGATGGTCTTTTTGGCGCGTTCAAATAAAGCTTCGGATCGTTCTGTTTTCATGCCCTCTGATCACCTGGCACAATGCGTTGCACCATGAAACTCATCATAATTTCCTGAAGCGTACCGTTCAGATTGCGGAGCAGGCGATGGCGCAAGGTGAGGTACGGCTGGGTACCGGCGAAGAGATCCTGCATCAGTTCGAGGAAACGCGGGCTGCGCTTCATGAACTCCACCATGCGCGTGGGGACGGCGCGGAAGAGGAAGCGGCCAAGGAAGACGCGCTGGGCGATGCAGGCGCCGAAGGCGAGGTCTTCACCGAAGTCGTGGTGGAGATCGCGGCGGTAGACGGAGCTTAGCTCGTGGACGGGGTGAGTGTCGCGAATGATGGTGTCTGTGGCGAGATCGGCGGAGCGCATGGCGTAGTAGAGGCCTTCGCCGGTGATGGGATCGACAAGGCCACCGGCGTCGCCCACGGCCATCCAGCCTTCGCCGGCGAGGCGATTGCTTTTCCAGGCCGGGACTTCGAGCGAGGGAAGAAGATGGCTGTAGAACTGGGCCTTGGTGTAGTCGATGCTTTTCTCGCGCATGTAGGCTTCGAGGCGGGCGCGGAGCTTTTGGGCGGGCTCGCCTTTGCCGCAAATGCCGACGGAGAGATGGCCCTGGCGGGGGAAGACCCAGATGTAGCCTTCCAGACGCGGAAGGAACTGGATGTCGACGTGGCTGCGGTTCTCCGGGACGTAGTAGCCGAGGGCGATCATGGTGTCGGCGGGACGGAGTTGGGTGCCGACATCACGCAAGGGATTGCGTGCGCCGGTGGCGACGATGCAGTAATCGGCATCGAGATCGCCGTGGCGCGTTTTGAGGCGCCAGCGCTTGTCTTCGCGATGGAGTCCGAGGACGCGCGTCTTTTCGACTTTGGCGCCTGCTGCCTGAGCGCGCTTGAGGAGGAGGTTGTTGAGGTCGTAGCGGGAGTAGATGAGCAGGGGCTGGCGCAGGTTCATGCGCGCGGATCCGGCCTGAGGCGCGGCGATAAACGTTTCGGTGACGATTTGTTTTGGCGTGTCGTTATCGCGGAGGAAGGGGTAGCGTTCGTAAGCCTTGTAGGTGATGCCACCGCCGCAGGGTTTTTCCCAGGCCAGTTTTTCGTCGAGGACGAAAGTTTCCAGGCCGGACTGGGCCAGTTTATGGGCGGCGAAGGCTCCCGCGGGACCTCCGCCAAGGACGACCACTCGCTTCATTTTTTCTCTCCGGCTTTTTCTCCAGGTGAGCCGGCGCCAGAAGTGGGGGGATGTCCGGGGGGCATGGCGGGCATGGCTTGGGAGCCGCCGCTGGCGCCGCCTGGGCCGCCGTGCTCCGAGGCGCCGGAGCGGCCCTTCACCGTCCATTTGCCATCCTTCTGTTCCAGCACGTACTTCATCTGCATGAGATTGGATGCATCGGTGGAGCCCTTGGCTTTGAAAGTTACCTGGGCATCTGCCTCGTTGCCGCGGAAGGTAACTGAGGTGACTTCGATATCCATGCTTTCGACGCTGATGCCGGAGCGGCCGGCGAGGTAATCGACCAGTGCTTTCTGCACGATGGCCTTGTCCTGGGGGGCCGATTTGGCGCAGCCCACGAGCGCAAGAAGGAGAGCGGTGAGGAAAATCCGTTTTGGCACTCTCCGATTATAAACGGTGGCAGCCCTTACAATGGAGGGATGGTACTCGGAGTGCTCTGGATGCTGGTGTTCGCACTGCCTGGCGCGGAAGATCCGAATCTGGACAAACTGCTGTTGCGATTGGCGGAAGAGGCCGAAGCATTCGGGCGTTCCGCGGGCAAAGTGATCGGCCAGGAGGAGCTGGAATTGGTGGCAAAGGAGCCGCCGCCGCGCTTTGTGCAACGGGGTGTGGCGATCGAGCCCAAGTTCCGCACACGGCGGCTGGTTTCCGAGTATGGATACACGATGTTCCAGAACGATCAGAATCTGCATGAATTGCGGCAGGTTCTGAGCGTGGATGGGAAGACCGTGAAGGCGCCGGGGAAGCTGCGCGAGACGCTGGCCATGGGGATGAAAGGCGAAGCGGACCGTGCGAAGAGAAACATGCTGAAGGAATTTGAGAAGTATGGGCTCAAGGATTTGGCGAACGTCGACTTTGCGCAGGCGATTTTGATGTTTACGCGGCGGGCGCAGGAGAATTTCGAATTTGCATTCCTGCGTGCGGAGTTTGTGGGGCCGGACCGGGTGGCGGTGATCTCCTATGAGCAGAAGGAAGCCGGTGGGGCGGCGATGACTGTGTTTGAAGGGAAACAGGTGGTGCGGCACCGGTTTCAGGGGATGGTGTATTTGCGGGAGCAGGATGGACTGCCGGTGCGGATGACGCTGACGGCGATGCGGAAAGAAAAGGCGTACAGCCTGGAGCATCATGCCTCAATCGACTATGTGATGAGTTCGCATGGGTTTCTGTTACCGGCCGCGGTGACCTACTCGGAGTCAGTCAACGGAGTGTTGACGATCGAGAGCCGCGCCACCTACAGCGATTTCAAGATTTTCGGTGCGAGCAGCGAATTGAAGTTTACGGTGGAGGATCCTCCGGCCGAGCCCGCAGCGGAGACAAAGAAGAAGAAACAATGAACGTCATCTATCTGCATGGATTTGCTTCGGGGCCAACGTCGAAGAAGGCCCAGTATTTTGCGCGGCGGCTGGCGGCGGAAGGTGTTGCGGTGGAGATTCCGGACCTGGCGGAGGGCCGGTTTGAATGGCTGACGTTGACTGGACAGTTGCAGGTTATCGAAAAAACAGCAGCGGGGCGAAATGTTTCGCTCATCGGATCGAGCCTGGGCGGATACCTGGCGGCTTTGTATGCGGCCCGGCACGCGAAGCAGGTGGAGCGGGTGGTGCTGCTGGCGCCGGGATTTGGATTTGCGGCGCGATGGCCGGTGAGCCTGGGAGAGGACAAACTGCGGCAGTGGCAGACTGACGGAGTGATGCCGTTCTATCACTACGGCGAAGGGAAAGAGATGTTGCTGCGGTACGATTTGATCCGCGATGGGGAGCAGTATGAAGCCTATCCCGCGGTGACGCAGCCGTGTTTGATTTTCCATGGAGTGAACGATGCGGTGGTGCCGGTGGAATGGTCGCGGGAGTTTGCCGCGGGCAAGCCGAACGTGGAGTTACACGAAGAGGAATCGGATCACGAATTGCTGAACATTCTGGAGCCGATGTGGGAGCGGACGCGGGAGTTTCTTATTCGACCTTGAAGGGGAAGCGCTCTTCGAAATTCTGTTTGGAGACGAGGTCGCGGACTTCCAGCACAACGGGGTATTCGCCGGCGCTGAGTCCTTGCAGGCGCAGGTTGAGGATGCCGTTGACGTAGCGTTTGGGATAGAAGGAAGACTCATCAAACACCGCGGCTTTCGGTTCCTCATAGAGGAGTTTGCCGGAAGGGCGGAAGACTTTGAGGCCGTATTCGACCTGAATGCGATTCCCTTCCCCGTGTTGGAAGCCGGTGATTTCGAAGCGGGCCCAAAGTTCGTCGCCGGGGCGATAGGCGGCTACGGCGAGGGGCTTTGCGTCTTCCTCCGTGCGGAGGTAGCGGAAATTGCGAACGGTGAGCGTTTTACTGGGTTCGACGTTGCGGCTGCGAATACGGAACTTGATTTCCTTAGTGGCCTCAGTGCCGGCGAGTTTGTCTTTGAGCTTGATGCGGAAGAGGCAGTCTTCACACTGGGCGGTGTCTGGAGCAACGAATTGGAAGCGGACCTTGGGTTTCCAATCCTTGTCTTCAGGGGCGAGTTCCGTGTCGAGGTTCTTCGATTCCTTCCTGACGAGCGGAACGCCGTTTTCATCGAGGGCTTCCATTTCGTAGGCGAGGGAGATGGTCTCCTTTTCCGTTTTGGTGTAGCCGCTGAACTGGCAACTGAAGAAGAGGGTTTCGCCGCTCACGTAGTCGGGCTTCCCGGGGATAGCGGGGCCATCTTCGAATTGAGCGAAGACCGTGGTGATGACGTCGAGTTTCTGTCCGTAGGCAGCGAGTGCGAAGAGCGTGACTAGGAATAGCCGGATCACTGTTTGCCGCTGGGGCCGGGGCCGATGGCCGGCGGTTCGGTGAGGACAGGATCGGACTCCATGCGCAGGGGGATGTCGACGTAGGCGACGACTTCGTTTTCGGTGTCGCCGCCATCGGTGACCTGGAGTTTGTAGCTAGCCGGCTGGACATCGAAAAGGAGCGCGCCTTCGCGGGTCTCGACGCCATTGAGCATGCGGAGGAAGCCCATCCAGCCTTCGACGCCTTCGCCGTTATCGAGTTCACGGTGTTCGTTGCCATTGGCGTCGAAGAGTTTGAGCAAAGGCATGGCGGCCTGTTCGGTCCCGCTGTTGGTAACGGTGACGCGAATAACCAGGAAGCGGTGTTCGGGCACACGGGCGGAAGCGCCCTCGCCGAGGTTGGTTTTCCATTCTGCCTGGGTCACGTTGTAGATGAGCTTGCCGACGGTGGCGCGCTCGCCCATGCGGAAGGTCATTCCACCGGCTCCTGCTCTGCGGCCACCGCAGGAGATGCCCAGAAACGTGGCGCCGGCCAGGGCAAGGAACGTGCGGCGCGGTTGAATCACCGGTGACTTCTGTTTCATGCTGTTAATTCACCCGTGATTATGAAGCCTTTTCCGTACCGATTGCAAGGATGCCGGATGTTGCCTGGCACCTTTTGCGTGCTCTTCGCTTTGGGATTGGTGTATGGGCAGGAAAAACACCCCATCACCGACCGGCGCATTGCGGACGTGATGGGGTTCGGCGGCGCGCCATGGCTGGAGCGCAGTGAACGCGAAGAGGAGGAGGCGCCGGAGAAGGCGCTGGATGCGATCGGCATTACTCCAGGGATGGTGATTGCCGATGTGGGCTGCGGGACGGGATACTTCACGCGGCGCATGGCGAAGCGCACCGGGTCTAGCGGTAAGGTGTACGGGGTGGATATCCAGCCCCGGATGATTGAGGCTTTGAAGAAGAACCTGGAGAAGGAAGGCATCACCAATGTGGAGGGGATCGTGAGCAAGGCCGACGATCCGATGCTGCCCGCGGGTGCGATTGATCTGATTCTGATGGTGGACGTGTATCACGAGTTCGGGAATCCGCAGGTGATGCTGCGGAAGATGCGCGACTCGCTGAAGACGACGGGGCGGATGGTGTTGCTGGAGTACCGGAAGGAAGACCCGAAGGTGCCGATCCGGTTTGAGCACAAGATGACCGTGGAGGAGGCGAAGGCGGAGATTGAAGCGGAGGGATTCCGGTTGGACAAAGTGATTTCGACATTGCCGCGGCAGCACATTCTGGTGTTCGTGCCGGCGAAGCGGAGACTGCAATGACGGGGCGCGGGACGATGTTTCCTTCGGAGCATTCGACCTACCGGGATGCGAAGACGAACGCGCTGGTGCATCAGATGACGTCGCATGCTTCGATCAATCATGCGACTTACTTTTTGCAGAGCTCGTTTACGCCGGATGACCGGACGTTGCTGTTCACGTCGTACCGGACGGGCTCGGCGCAGTTGTTTGAGGCGGGGTTTCCCGATGGGGAGATCCGGCAGTTGACGGATGGGCCGGCGATACATCCGTTCTCGGCGGCGTTTCATCCCTCGGGGGAGAGCATTTACTTTGTGCGCGGCGGATCGGTGTGCG
Source organism: Acidobacteriota bacterium (assembly GCA_018268935.1). GTDB lineage: Bacteria > Acidobacteriota > Terriglobia > Bryobacterales > Bryobacteraceae > CADEFT01. The sequence continues at coordinate 13,979 of JAFDVS010000013.1, forward strand.
AGTTGGACAGGCGGACGCTCGGCGAGCGCGTGATTGTGGAGTTTGCGGGGACACAGTTGGGGGAAGTGTCGCCGGACAGAAATGGGGAGTGGATCACAGCAGCGGCCAAGCAGGGTGCGCAGAGCGGGTTAGTGTGCGGGCATGCGAATGGGACGGAATGGAAGTTCATTCCCTTCCCGCGGACGGTGATCCATCCGCAGATGCATCCTCTCGATGCGGAGTGGATTGAGTTTGCGGGGGATCCGGCGCCTCGGATGCATCGTGTGCGGCGGGATGGAACGGGCCTCGAATGTCTGCACCAACACGACAATGAGGAGTTCGTGGTGCATGAGACTTTTCTGGGGAACACAGGCGATCTGGTGTTTACGATCTGGCCTCGGGCGTTGTGCCGGATGAAGTGGGATACGCGCGAGATCTCGACAATTGTGGAGATGAATGCGTGGCATATCACTCCGAACCGGGCAGGAACGCTGGTGCTGTGCGATACGAATCATCCGGACGAAGGATTGTTTTTGATTGATGTGGCGACGGGTGGGCGAAGGGCTGTGTGTTTGTCGGAGTCGAGCAACGGAGGATCGCAGTGGAAGACTTCGCGCTATGCGCTGAAGGAGGATTTTGAACGGGCGCGGAGCGAAGCGAAGCAGGGGGCGCTGAGTTGGATGGAGGTGTCGACGGATACGGTGTACGGGCCACAGTGGACGCATCCGCATCCTTCGTTTTCGGCGAGTGAACGGATGGTGGTGTTTGCGAGTGATCGCACGGGGCATACGCAGGTGTACGTGGCGGAGCTTTAAGGCGCAAGCACAGCGTGAAAGAACCGGGCGGCGTGCTCGATGGTTTCTTTGTGCCAGGTGGGCATGTTCCAGAAGGCGTGGGGGGCGCCGTTGATGGTGATCAATTCGGCTTTCGTGCCTTGGCGGCGGCAGCGATCGAGCATTTGCTGGGATTGGGCGATGGGGACTGTTTTATCGGCGTCGCTGTGAATGAGCAGGAAGGGCGGGGCGTCTTTGCCGAGGTGAGTAAGCGGGGCCAGTTTCGCCGGAAATTCGTTGCTGCGGCCGGGCATGGCTGAGAAGTCGAAGACGCCTGCCATGGCGACAACGGCTTGCACACGGCTGGAGGTGTTGGCGTGGCCTCCTGGACCATCGAGATCGGTTGCTTTGGCGCTGGCGCCAAGGAGAGCGGCGAGATGGCCGCCGGCTGAGCCTCCGATGGCTCCGATGGCATCGGGGTTGATGTGGTAGGTTTTCGCTTCGGCTCGCATCCAGCGGACGGCAGCTTTCACGTCATTGACGCAGTCGTTGAGAGTGAACTCGGGGAGCACTCGGTATTCGATGCTGGCGGCAGCGAAGCCACGTTCGGCGAGGCCCGCGGCGATGGCGCCGAAACCATTCTTGTCGCCACTGCGCCAGCCACCGCCTCGGATGACGATGATGCCGGGGATGGATTGGGAGGATTTGGATTTCGGGCGGTAGAGATCGAGGCGGAGTTGCTTTTCGCCGTAGGTGGCGTAGACGATGTCTCTTTGAACGGCGACGGAATCGGGGATTTCCGCGGCAAGGGCTGCACTCATGACCAGGAGGGGCAGGATCATCGGGACAGTCTATCTTAAATTTACGCGCCGGCCGGAGGCCCGCGCCACTGCGCTACTCGAAGAGTGTTTCGGCTTTTATGATGTTGGCGCTTGCGGCGGGGATGTTGAGTTTGAGTTTTTCCACGAGTTTGTCTTCGGCTAGGATGTCGTCGGGTTTGGGCGAGTTGTACTTCATGGGGGAAGCGGTTTCCTGGACGATGGCGTCGCGGAGTTTGGCGGTGTTCTGGCCGATGACCGCGATGATCATGTTTTGGGGCGTGAGGTGTTTGCGAATGGCGCGATTGACCTCGTCGCGGGTGACTTTGGAAAGAGCGGACTTGAGGTAGGAGTTGTAGTCGGGGATTCCGTAGAACTGGCTGTCGATGAGATAGCCGAGTTCGGCGCTCTTGGTTTTGGTGAGCAGGTTGACGTACTTGGAGAGGAAGTTTTTGGTTTGGGCGACGTCGTCTTCGGACATGCCTTCGCGCACGAGGCGCTCGAGTTCGAAGATGCCGAGGCGGAGCGCGAAGTGAGCGGTGGGCGGCTGCACAGGGCGAATCCAGATCTGGAAGATCTGCTGCTGGCGGGCGAGATTGGGCTCGGGCTCGAAGCGGTACATGCCTTGCGGGAAATACTCGATGTAGGCGTAGTCGCCGTAGTTGAGGCCGCGCTTTTCACGAATGCGATCGAAGAGGCGGACGCCGGAATTGCGATGTTGGCCGAGCCAGCTTTGGGCCACGAGGAGGGGGACGAAGTTGGGGTCACCGCGTTTGACCGAGATGGGGAAGCCGAAGCTGAAGGCGACGGAGCGGGTTTGCTTTTCCACCAGCACGAGGTGACGGCCTTTCACAGCCGAGGGTGCGGGGAGTTTGAGTTTGACGGACTTCCCTTTGGGCAGAGCGGCGAAGTCCTTTTCCATACGGGAGACGAAATCGGCGGGGTAGCCTCCAGCAACGGCGATGGTGATGTTGGCCGCGGTGTAGTTGGCTTTGTAGAACTGCTGGAGATCGGCGAGGGTGATGGATTGAATGGCGGCGACACGGCCGACGTTGTGATGCTCGTAGGGGTGGCCTTTGTAGATGGTGCTGTAGAGGACTTCCTTGCCGAGTTCCTCGTCGTTGTTGCCGCGGAGCGAAATGCGGAGGCCGTTGATCATGTCGTCTTTGAGGCGGCGGAGATCGTCTTCGCGCCAGCCGGGATCGAGCAGGGCTTCGCGGAAAATGGCGTAGAACTTTTCCAGGTTGTCCAGGTGGGTTTCGGCGGAGAAAGCCGTCATTTCCTTGTCCACGTTCCAATTGATGGAAGCGGCCATGGGAAAGAGCGCGTCGATGCGCTGCTGGTAGCTCATCTTCTTTGAGCCACCGTCGGAGAGCATGGCGGCGGTGAGCGAAGCGATGCCCTCCTTACCTTTGGGATCGGAGGCGGCGCCGGTCTGAAAGACGACGCGGAAGGTGATGAGCGGGGACTTGCCGGGTTGGGCGATGGTCTTTCCCGCAATGAGCGATGTGGCGGTGAGCAGGGCCATGAATGTGGTCCGGAGTGTCATGCGTAGATCCTGTCTGTTTCGAGCACGGGGAGAAGCGAGGCTTCGCGCAACCCTTGTGGGGTGAGTGCTCCGATGGGGATGTCGATCAATTCGTTTTCCTCACGCGGCTGGGTGAGTTCGATGCGGAGGTAGTTGGAAGTGAGGGCGGTGCGGCCTGCGTCCATGGTGACGGCGCTGAGTTTGCGGCCGAGGAAAGCGCGGCGGAATGCGGCGTTCTTTTCAGCGGCCAAGTCGCGGAGGATTTTGTTGCGCTGCTTGCGCAGGTGCATGGGGACTTGATTGGGGAGCGAGGCCGCTTCGGTGCCGGGGCGTTCGGAGTAAGTGAAGACGTGAAGGTAGGTAAAGGGCAGGCTTTCGATGAAGCGGCGGCTCTCTTCGAACTCTTCGTTGGTTTCGCCGGTGAAGCCGACCATGACATCGGCGCCGATGGCGGCATCGGGCATCCATTCGCGGCCTTTGCGGATGCGGTCTTCGTAGTGGCGCGGGCGGTATTTGCGGCGCATGCGGCGGAGGACGGTGTCGGACCCGGATTGCAGCGGCGCGTGGACGTGCTTGGCGATACGCGGGGAATCGGCCATGAGACGAAGCAGATCGTCGGAGAAGTCCATCGGCTCGACGGAGGAGAGGCGAAGACGCTGGATGTCTGTTTCGTTGAGAAGGAGACGGACGAGGTCGGCGAGGCGCAGGCGGCCTTCGAGATCGCGACCCCAGCGTCCGAGATTGATGCCACTGAGCACGATCTCTTTGTACTTGGCTGCGAGTTGACGAACCTGGTGGAGAACGCTTTCGATGGAGGCGCTGCGGCTGCGGCCACGGACGGAAGGGATGATGCAGAAGGAGCAGCGATTGTTGCAGCCATCCTGGATTTTGAGGTTGGGGCGGGAGCGATCGCCGGCGGCGTCTTCCACTGGCGCGGTGAGCAGTTCCTGTTGGGCGAAGATATCGCCAACGTGGATCTGGCCGTGGTAGGGCGCGTTTTCGGCGACGAGATCGGGGATGTGGATTTTGTGCGAATTGCCCACGACCCAGTGGACCCCGGGGAGCGTGGCGAGTTGTTCGGGGGCGCGCTGAGCGTAGCAGCCGGTGACCAGGATGCGCGCGTCGGGGTTTTCACGATGAACGCGGCGGGTGACCTGGCGCACTTCGTCGTCGGCGGTGGCGGTTACGGTGCAAGTGTTGAGGATGACGAGGTCGGCGTCGGCGTTGGCGGCAACCGGCTCAAGGCCCTGCTTGCGGAGCATGCCTTCGAGCGCGGCGCCATCGGCTTGCGTCGCGCGGCATCCGAAATTGTGAACCAGGAACTTCTTCATTGCTTCGTTTTGGAGGTGAGCGTCACGGTGGTGCGCTCATTTTCGACGAAGTATTTGCGGGCGATGCGCTGGAGCTCAGCCGGCGTGACCTGGGCGTAGCGCTCAAAGATGCGGTTGATGGTTTCGGGCGTGCGGCGCAGGGAGACGTAGTGAGCGAGGGTGCTGGCGATGGCTTCGCTGTTGTTGAGGCGCAGGGCGAACTCATAGCGGAAGTGCTGCTTGACGGCTTCGAGTTTTTCGGCTGAAACAGGAGTGTTGCGGAATGTTTCGAGGGCGGCGAGGATCTCCTTTTCGACGCGCGGCATGTCGGCGGGCTTCTTCACGCGGGCCATCACCTGGAAGAGATTGGGATCGAAGTTGTCGAAGTTGCTGAAGCCGAGCGAGTCGACGATTTGTTCTTCAATGACGAGCTTGCGGTAGAGATCGGAATTCTGGGAGAAGCCGAGTTGGCCGATGAGGTCGAGGGCGGCGTGATCGGTGACATCGTCGAGGTAGCCGGAGTTGCGGTGGGCGACGACGACCATGGGCAGCGTGTCGGTGGGCCAATCGACGTGATTGCGGCGGGCTTTGGTGTGGGCGGGCTCTCGGGGAATGTCGGCCTTGTAGCTGCCGTGCTGCCACTGGCTCCAGTATTTCTGCACGAGAGGTTTGGTGACGGCTTCGCTTACATCGCCGACGACGATGATGGTGGTGTATTCGGGGCGATACCAGCGATCGAAGAATGTTTTGCTGTAGGCGTACTGATTCGGCATGTCTTCGATGTCTTTGAGGAAGCCGATGGTGGTGTGTTTGTAGGTGTGCTTGTCGAAGGCGGTGTCGTAGAGGACTTCGTTGAGTTTTTCGGAAGGATCGGCGCTGGACTTGTTGTATTCGCCGAGGACGGCGAGAGCTTCGGTACGGAACACGTCTTCGGGGTAGGAGAGGTTCTGGAAGCGATCGGCTTCGAGGCGAACGATGAGTTCGAGGTCTTCCTTGGAGAAGGCGGTGTGGTAAATGGTGCGGTCATCCCAGGTGGAGGCGTTGGAAGCAGCGCCCATTTGTTTGAGGGCTTTTTCGTAGACGCCGGGCGGCGTGTTTTTGGTGCCGCGGAACATGACGTGTTCGAAGAAGTGGGCGAAGCCGGATTTGCCGGGTTCGATCTCGTTGCGCGAGCCGGTTTGCACGACGATGTAGAGGGCAACGACGTTGGGGTAATCCGTGGGGACGGTGATGAGCCGAAGCCCGTTGGGAAAATCGTGCTGCTGGTAAGCGTACGGAAATGCCTTGGGCTGAGGTTCGGCTGCGCTCAAAAGCATAGTGATCCCAGTAAAGAGGATGGGTAGGAACCGCATGGTGTGCTCTTTTCTTATTTTAGCCGGAAGGGGAACCAGCGCCGTTTGGCGTGCTGTAACTTGTGCTGGCGTTTGCGCGTGAAGCTGTGGGCCGCGGCTTCAAGGGCATCGGCGTCGAGGTGTTCGAGGGAAGCGATCTGGTCTGGGGTCAGGTTGGCGGATTGGGCCTCGGCGATACGGTTGTTGAGGAAACGCGCGCGGGCTTCGGGGTCGGTGTAGAGGCGGGCGAGGAAAGATTCAAACTCGGGCGTACTCATGGGTGGCGGCTTCCCTGCCCTGGTTGACGGCGAGGCGGGCGCGATCGAGTTCGGCGAGGAGATCGGCGATGGGCGGGTAGGCGCCGTCGCGTTCGAGGATGACGGTGAGCGGCTGCGTGGCGCGGACGGCGACGAAGGCGAGCATCGCGTAGACGGGATCGGGGACGGGATGGAGATGATCGTCGAGGATGCGCTTACCAATCCACTTGCCGCCGGCGATGTGGATGGTTTTCACACGATGCAGGGGGATGGTGGAGAGCAGCGCGTAGGGATCGTAGCCGAAGTTGACGGAGTTGGTGTGGATGTTGTGAAGATCGAGCAGCAGTCCACCTGGGCTGGTTGTTGCGACGCTGCTGAGCCATGCGGCTTCGGAGATGTTGCTGCCGGGCGGATCGATGACGGAGGCGACGTTTTCCATGGCTGGTGCGACGCCGGTTGTCTTTGTGGCGGCGGCGATGTTGGCGAGTGTGGCGTCGATGCTGGTGGCGTTGCGCGGGGGCGAGGCCATGTGGCCGATTTCGATGCCACCGGCGCGGACGAAAGCGAGGTGCTCGGACCAGGATTCGGGGTTTACTTTGTCGATGAGCTTCGCCATTTGCGCGAGGCGCTTGCGGTCAGGGGCGATGGTGCTGGCGAGGCCGAGGCTGACGGCGTGGAGCATGACCGGATGCTGCTGAGCCAGGTCGCGAATGGCGCGTACTTTTTTCGATGGGGCGTCGAAGTAGTCGTCGGCGATCACTTCGAGGGCGTCGATGCGGTGAAGGTTGGAGAGGATGCCGGCGGCGAGGTCGTCACGCCAGCCGAGCCCGAAACGATCCTGGGTGTTCATGTTTTAACTCCCGCAGCCTCCGCATCCGCCGCCGCAACCGCCGCCACAGGAAGAACCGCAAGAGGAACCGCTATCGCCGCCGCCTCCACTGTCGCCCGAAGAAGTGTTTTGCGGATAGAGCATCTGGCGTTCGGGCATGGCCGTGAGGGGAATGGCAGCTACTCCGAAGACCGCGGCGAGCAGCATCAGATCCTGCGTGTTTTCGTTGGGGCGGAGGGAATCGGCGTTGCCCTTGAGACGGCTGAGCAAGGTGCGGAGATGATCGAGGACTCGGCTTCCCAGTGAGGTGAGGCGCGGGTTGCCGATGAGGAACGCGACCACGATGCTGATGATGGTGAGGATGATGAGGAAGATGAAATTGGTGCGTCCGCGGGCAATGGCGATAGCGATTTTGGTGAAGGAGACAGCGGCGAGAAAGATACAGGCGAGGGCGGTGTCGCGGAATCGCGCCGCCTTTTGGTTGCCGTCGGGGAGCAGGCCTTTTTTGGTGAGGTAGGCCTGGTAGCCATCGGTTTGATCGGCGAGGCTGATGCCGGCAGCGGTGGCGGCGCTACGTGACGCGCCGAGTTCGTTGAGCAGGGCGCGTTCGAGAGGGTGTTTGACACCGGCGTTGGATCGGGCCACGGCTTGGTCGTTCTCGATCACGATGAGCTTGCGGTCAATGAGGGAGATGAGCGCAGTTTCGGTGGCTCCGGATGGGCCGTCGCGTAGATAGGCCATGAGGTATGGGTCTTCGAGTTTGGGCAGCACTTCAGCGTCCTCGCGCTGGCTGCGGATGGCATACAGCAGAAGCAGAACGCCGGTCGCAAGGACGGCGTAGAAGGCGAGGAATTCAGGTCCACGAAGGTCGAAGGGATTCATGTTTAGCTCCCGCAGCCTCCGCATCCGCCACCGCCTCCACAGCCGCTTCCACAGGAAGAGCCACAGGAAGAACCGCCGCTGTCACCGGATGAAGCGACGCCTTGCGGATAGATGGCGGTGCGAAGCGGCATGGCCGTGGCGGGCACGGCCATGACACCGAACAAGGCGGTGAGGAGAACGAGTTCCTGTGTGTTTTGATTCGGCCTGAACTTGCCGGCGCGTTGTTTGAGGTTAGTAAGGAGAGTTTTGAGTTGATCGAGGGCGCGTGTGCCACGCGAGGTGAGACGCGGATTGTTGAGCAGAACTCCACCGATGACGGAGAAGGCCATGAGGAAGATGAGGAATGCGATGTTGGAGCGGCCGCGTTCGAGGGCGATGTAGATCTTCGTGCCACCGAAGGCGAGCAGGATGAGCGTGGTGAGGATGTTGAGGTAGCGGCGATGCTGCAGTTGCTCGGGGTTGGGGATGAGGCCGTGGCGAAGAAGGAAGCCGTTGTATTCGGCCATCTCCTCTTCGCAGCGAATATAGCGGATGGCGTTTGCCGCCGTGGAAGGTTTGATCTTCTTCCACACGGCGCGTTCCAGCGGGTGGGTGATGTTGGAGCCGGACTTGGCGACGACGGTTTGCTTTTCCAGCGCGAGACGCTGGCGGTCAATGAGGGAGACGACCGCTGCCTCGACGGCGCCTTCGCTGCCTCCACGGAGGTAAGCAATGAGATAGGGATCTTCGATTTTGGGAAGCGGCTTGGTGCTGAGATCCTCCCGCCAGAGGCGGATGCGGAAAGCTATGGTGATGACGAACGCTGCCACGATCCCGTAGACGAGCAGGAATTCCGGACCACGCAGATCGAATGGATTCATAAGTGCGATTCCAATCGCTGGCGCAGAGTGGTGGAGAGCGCCAGCAAGTGGGCGATGACCAGCTCGGGCGCGGGCGAAGCGGGTAGGCCTTGTTCGCGCACGGCGGAGAAATATTCGGGAAGATAATTCCACTCGGGAGTGTTGAGTGAGGCGATGGTGGCGGCGAAGGCTTCTTTCGGGGAGTTGGCCGAGTTGCCTTCAATCTCGTGGAGGGCGGCAGCGCAGGTGCGAATAGGGCCGATGGAATCGGTGATGGCGGGCTGCAGCAGGCCGGGGTTGGCTGAAAGGAGGGTGAAGCGCTCGCGCAGGCGCATGGTGAGATTGAGCAGCACCTGGCGCGTGCGGCGGATTTCGTCCTCGCGGTTGATGGTGGCGCCTGCGAAGGGGTCCGGGCCGAAGACCACGAAGTGGCGGCGAACGATATCGGCGAATTTCTGGGCGAAGCATTCGAAGGCGGCGGGGATTTCGGCTTCGGCGAGGAACATCACTTGCAGGTCGATGGCGGCTCGGGCGAGGGTGAGCGCGGGGCTCAGTTGGGCGGCCTGTTCGGGAGAGAAGGACTTCAGGACGAGGATAAGGTTGACGTCGGAATGCTGGCGGAGGCGGGCTTCGGCGGCGCTGCCGAACAGGACAGCGGAAAGCAGGTTGGCGCCGAAGGATTCCTGGGCGCGAGTGACGAAATCACGCAACGTGGTTTGGGTTTGAGGGGGGAGTCCGGTGGGTAGGGTCAGTTGGGAGGACATGATCCTCTTGATTCTATTCAACGGATGGGGGGTTAGGATACAGTGACGGATTTGTTACGGTTGAGTTACGGAACTAATTTATAGTACAAAGTACTTGACAGAAACATTCTGAGCGCGTACGATACAGACATGCTACCGGCGCGGCCCAAGCCTGTTCCCATCCAACAACACGCTATCGACAACTTGCGGTACATCCGCGAGACGATGGAGCGGGCATCGAGTTTCACCGCGGTGCCGGGCTACGGTGGGATGGCGATGGGCGTGACCGCGGTGTTGGCCGGGGCCTTGGCGCACATGCAGGCGGATGCCACGCGGTGGTTGACAGTGTGGCTGGTGGAGGCACTGGTGGCAATCGGCATTGGCGCCTACTGCATGCAACGCAAAGCGCTGGCGGGCGGGCAGAGCGTGACATCGGCGCCGGCGCGGAAGTTTTTGTTGAGCTTCGTGCCGCCGTTGTTCGCGGGCGCGGTGTTGACCGTCGCCTTGTTTCCGGCGGGGCATACAGCGCTATTGCCTGGGCTTTGGTTATTGTTGTATGGCACAGGCGTTCTGACGGCGGGGGCTTTCAGCGTGCCCGTGGTTCCGGTGATGGGAGCAAGTTTCGCTGGGCTGGGCGCGGTTTGTTTGTTTGCGCCTCCGGCGTGGAATGATTATTTCCTGGCAGCCGGGTTTGGCGTGTTGCATGTGATTTATGGATGGGTAATTGCGAGGAGGTACGGTGGCTAAACAAAATGTTGCGCGCAAGTTGGATGGAGTAGCGCCGCGGCGTGCGACGGCGGCGGCTCCGCCTGTACCGGAACTGGACCGGCTGATTCATGAGCGGATCCGGCTGGCGATTGTGAGTGCGCTGGCGGCGAACGATTCGCTGACGTTCACGGAGTTGAAGAAGCTGTTGGATACGACGGATGGGAATTTAAGTATCCATTCGCGGAAGCTGGAAGACGCGGGCTACATCGCCTGCGAGAAGTATTTCGAAGGGCGCGTCCCGAAGACGGAGTTCCGGCTGACGCCGGCGGGGCGGAAGGCGCTGAATCAATATCTGGATCATATGGAGGCTCTGATTAAGGCGATGCGCGATCCGCACTAAGCGGATGGCGTGTCTCTTTTTTTGGCGATTCGCTTTATGTCTCAAAGGACTTCATCGGAGAGAGCCGTGCCGCGGCACGTGGCGATCATCATGGATGGGAACGGGCGCTGGGCGACGGCGCGTTCCCTGCCCCGCGCGGCTGGTCACCGGCAAGGGGCGCAGGCGGTACGGCGGACGGTGACGGCGGCGTGCGAACTCGGAGTCGGCACGCTGACGCTGTATGCGTTTTCATCGGATAACTGGAAGCGGCCTCGCGCGGAAGTGACGGCGCTGATGATGCTGTTTCGCCGATACCTGGTACAGGAAATTGAGGAATGCCGGCGCGAGGGGGTACGCCTGAGCGTCATTGGCAGAAGAGACCGGTTGCCGGCTGATCTGATCCCACTGATCGAATCCGCCGAGAGTACAACGATGGCCGGCAACCGGCTCCATTTGCGGCTGGCGGTGGATTACTCTTCGCGCGATGCGATATTGGCGGCGGCTGTGCATGCGCGGACTCGTGAGGAGATGACGGCGGCGCTGGGTCCGGATGTGGATTTGTTGATTCGCACGGCGGGGGAACAGCGGTTGAGCGATTACCTGCTGTGGGAATGCGCGTATGCGGAGTTCTGTTTCACGGATCAGTTGTGGCCGGATTTCAACCGCGGGTCGCTGGAGGCGGCGATTGCGGATTTTCAGGGTCGCGAGCGGAGATTTGGGGCGGTACCGGCGGCCTGAGGGCTATACTGGCCGTTGATGACACGCGCACGGTTGGCTCTTGCGGTGGTGGCGGCCTCGGCGATTGGGGCTGCGGTGAAGACGGATCTCTCGGGGCTGCTGTCGTCGACAGCGGTGGCGGGTAAGCAGGCGAACGAGGCTTACCTGGTGGCATCGGCGCAATTGGTGCGGCCGTGGTTGTTGAAGACGCGGATCAAGGGGCGGCCGGCGGATATGGCGGTGCATCCATCGGGCGGGTTTGCGGCGGTGTTGAATGGGACGAGCGTGGTGACGGTGGACCTGGCTTCCGGGCGTGAGATCAGCCGGGTGACAACGAAGACGACTTCGTATTTGGGGATTGCGTTCCGCCCGAACTCGAATGAGTTATGGGCGAGCGAGGCGACTCGCAATGGGCCGGATGCGTTGTTGCGGATTCCTTATGCGGCCGATGGGAAGTTGGGTGCGTTGGAGCGCATGGAGATTCCCGGGCATCCGATTCCGGCGGGGCTGGTGTTTACGCGCGACGGCAGCAGGCTGTACGCTGCTCTGCATCATGCGAATGAAATTGCGGTGGTGGATGCGGCGGCAAAGCGTGTGACGGCGCGTTGGGCCGCGAACCTGGCTCCGTTTGGATTGGCGTTGAGTGCGGATGGCGGGACGCTATATGTTTCGAATCGCGGCGGCGCGGCGAATGATGGGGCGAAACAGGCTCCGAGCGGGCGCGTGAATCTGCCGACGGATGAGGCGGGATCAGTGTTGCCGGGGACAGTGCAGGTTTTCGATACGGCTTCGGGGAAAGCGGTCTCACTGGCGGCCGGGCTGGCTCCGGCGGGATTGGCGCTGAGTCCGGATGGCGGCACGCTGGTGGTGGTGAATGCGCATTCGGATTCGTTGACCGTGGTGGATACGAAGACGAAGGCGGTGTCGACGATAGCGATTGATGCGTCGTCGAAATTGCCGGGGATTCTGCCGAATTCGGTGGATTTCTCACCGGATGGCAAGCGGCTGTATGTGGCATGCGGCGGGGAGAACGCAGTGGCGGTGTTTGGGCGGGCGAAGGCGGGATGGAAGCTGGACGGGAAGTTTCCCACGGGCTGGTTCCCGACGGCGGTGAAGGTGGATGCGGGCGGACGCGTGCATATCGCTTCGGTGAAAGGGACAGGGGATGATGAACAATCGCCGGGGAAACACAGCTCGCTGGCTTATGAGGGATCGCTTTCCAGTGTGAGTGCGCCTACCGCGGCGCAGTTGAAGGCGGGGACGCGGGAGGTGGGATTCACGGCGAATCCGCGGTTTGCGTCGAATGGCGGAGTGGCGGATTTGGCGAAGCTGGGGATCAAGCATGTGTTTTTCCTGATCAAGGAGAATCGCACGTATGACCAGGTTTTTTCCGATATTCCGAAGGGGAATCGCGATGCGTCGCTGCTGATGTATGGGCGCGAGGTGACACCGAATCATCATGCGCTGGCGGAGAAGTATGTGCTGCTGGACAACTACTATTCGAGCGGCGCGATCAGTTTCGAAGGGCATCAGTGGCTGATGATGGGCTTTGTCAGTGATCACGTGGAGCGGGCGTTGCAGGCCGCTCCGCGCGGGTATGCGTGGAACATGGGTGATTCGCTGACGGTGTCTCCGGCGGGATTTTTCTGGCAGGACAAGAAGAAGCCGTTGAATGTGCGGTTGCTGGGGCCGGTGTCGGAGCCGGCGACTCCCGGGCCGGATGGATTGATGCGGGATATCAATGAAACGGACATGCTCAAATGGGGGCAATATTGGGAGCACTACAAGAAAGGGACGTGGCGGCAGGTGATTGGATCGCGCTGCGTGGTGCCGGCGTTGCGGCCGATTTTCGATGAGAAGTTTCCGCCGTCCTCGATGAAAGTGCCGGATCAGATTCGGGCGGAGGCGTTCGCGGAGCGGATGGATGCCTGGGAGAAGACTTCAGCGCCGGATCTGACGATTGTGACCATGACCAGCGATCACACGGAGGGGAGGAACCCCACGGCGCCGCGGCCAGCATCGATGGTGGCGGACAACGATTGGGCGCTGGGCAAGATTGTGGAACGCGTGTCGAAGTCGCGATTCTGGGCGAATTCGCTGATTCTGGTGGTGGAAGACGACGCGCAGAATGGCGTGGATCATGTGTCGGGGCGGCGTACGGTGGCGCTGGCGATCGGGCCGCATGTGCGGCGGGCGGCTTTGGATTCGAATTACTACACGCATATCAATCTGGTGCGGACCATTCAGGATGTGTTCGGGCTGGAGCCTCGGACGCGGTTTTTGAAGAATGCGCGAGCGATGAACAGTGTGTTTACGGCGGAGGCGGATTTGAGTGGGTACAAGGCGATTGAGCCGGGGGTGCGGTTGGACGATATGAATCCTCCGTTGACGGCGCTGCAGGGGAAGGAGAAGTGGGCGGCGGCGGAGTCGGCGAAGATGAATTGGGATGATGTGGACGATGTGCCTAGTGATGTGTTGAACAGGATTCTGTGGTGGGAGGCGAAGGGGTTTGATGTGGCGTATCCGGTCTCAAAATGAAGCGCAAGGTCTACATCGAAACAAGTGTTGCGAGCTATTTGACAGCACGTCCAAGCCGGGATCTTGTTGTGGCTGCTCACCAGGAATTGACCACGGAATGGTGGACCGGCCATCCTCAGCGATTTGAGTTATACGTATCAGAACTTGTGTTGCGCGAAGCAGCGCGAGGCGACGGGTCGGCAGCGGCCAAACGTCTGACGGAATTGGAGGGAATTGACGTACTCGTGTTAAGTGACGAAGCCCGCACGCTGGCTCGCCATTTTGTGGAGCGCGGGCTGATCCCGCTGAAGGCTGCGAACATGCCTTACATGTCGCCGTGGCTACAGCCCAAGGGATGGACTTCCTTTTAACGTGGAACTGCAAGCACATCGCAAACGCGGAGGTCATAGAGCGTCTCGAAGTGGTCTGCCTGGAACTGGGATTCCGCATGCCAATCCTTTGCACACCAGAGCAGTTGATGGGAAACTGAGGGAATGGAAGATCACATCGTGGAAGAGGTCCGGCGAATTCGCGAGGAACACGCGGCCAAATTCAACTACGATATCGACGCGATCTTTGCCGACTACAAACGCCTGGAAGCCGAGAGCAGCCGAAGGCACCTTTCCTTCGGCCCGCGACGGACTGCAAAACCCGCGAAGCCGCTGGGAATAAATGCGACTGAACTCCTAACGGGCACCAAGTAGCAGACAAGGGAAAAGGCGCCTGTGGGCGATTGATGTTGCCGCCACGGATGAACAGAGATAGACACCGATGGGAGCCAGGCTCATGAGGTTCGTACTAATTGCGTTGTTGCTGCCAGGGGTTATGCATCTGTGTGGATTCGTGCTGGAGTATTTGCCCTTGCGGGCCGAGGAACTGGCACGGCGGTTCCGGATAAAGTCAGGTGGTGAGTTCCATTATGGGGTACTTCAAGTGGGCGCGACGCGGCGTGTTGGTTCGGTTTCGGTGCGGCTTCTTGAGGATGGCATTGTGAGATTCTCCGGCAAAGATAGTGAAGATCTACCATGGACATTTGAAACCGCGGCGGGCCAGGAAGGGCGACTTTTCACCGGGGATTTGGATGCCGATGGACATCAGGATGTCATCTACGCTAGCCGTACCGGCGGCAACGGCTGGGCGCCAAGTTCGGACATGGTCACTTTGCTGTTTGATGAGAAGGGCCGGCCTGTTCCTTGGAATGTGGATGGGTATTTTGAGTCATCAGCGGCCGGAATAATGGACCTGCTGGATTTGAACCGGGACGGCAAGGCCGAACTGGTGCGGCAGACCTTCGATGATGGGTATTGGATCACATCGCTGTATGAAGCGCGGAACGGGCGCTGGCTCCTGGTGGGTGGCGAGCATGCGGGGCGGAAGTATCCGATGTATACACGGTTCACCCACCGTGCAAACCGGATTGCTGTGACGCCGACCGCAGGCCGGCATCCGGTGGAGGATGATCTGTCGAACACTCCGGCTACAGAAGGACCGCTTTATTTGCGGAGATTGAACTGGGCGGATGTTCGTATCTCCGCGCAGCCTGTGCTCGAATTTTCCGATGGGCGGCGATGTGTCGCCGTGTCCTGGTATGGCACTATGACGACCGTGGTGGACGAACCGGGACAACGCGTGAGCGCAACCTTGGGCTCGCCAGTGCGAGCGCGTCAATTGCTGGAGCGAATTGTGAAACAGAAATTGCCGGTATGGGTGGGGGGACGAAGACATCAGCGGGCGCAAGGCGCACAATGCAGTGTGGAGACGGTTTGGGCGACAGCCATTTGAGGACATCGCGTTCATGAGGGGACTTGCTTTGAACTGGGTACTTCTTTCACACATTTTGCTGCTGGGGGCGATGCAGACGCCCCGTGATTTGAAGTTGGAGTGGGAGCGGATTGAGCCGCAGAGTACGGCTGCGTCGAAGCGGTGGGCGCTGGTGGTGGGGATTTCCTCGTATCGCAACCTGCCTCCGCAGTCGCAGTTGCGATACGCGCATCGGGATGCGGAGGAGTTCGCGCGATTCCTGCGGGCCTCGCAGGGTGGGGCTTTGGGACCGACACAGGTACGGTTGCTGACGGAGAAGGATGCCACGCTGGGTGCTTTGCGCAGTGCGTTGCAGGAGTGGTTGCCGGCGGTGGCTGGACCTCGGGATGTGGTGTACATCTACTTCGCCGGACATGGCGTGATCGGGGAGCGGAATGAGCCCTATTTTGTAGCTCATGATTCGGATCCGCAGAATCTCCATGCGACGGGGCTGGCGTTTCGGGAGTTGAATGAAACCATCGGGAAACGGCTTCGGGCGCAGGCGGTGGTGCTGATGGCCGATGCTTGCCATACGGGCGGCATTGGTTGGGCCGATGCTTCGGATTCGCTGCCGGTGGCCGGTGCGGCACTGGAAGCACTGGCGGCGGGGGATCGAATGTTCCTGAAGATTCTGGCGTCGCGCGGGACGGAACGAAGTTATGAAGATGCCCGGTGGGGCGGCGGGCACGGAGTGTTCACCTATTCGCTGTTGCGGGCACTGCAGGGCGAGGCGGATCGGGAGAAAGACGGATTTGTGCGGGCTTCGGAGTTGGTGGAGTTTGTGGGCAAAGAAGTAGCCGAGCAGACGGGCGCGCGGCAGAATCCGCGAGTGGCGGGGAATTTTGAGCCGCGCCTGGCACTGGCGGCGACTCCGCGCGGTGCGGCGAATGCGGCGAGGAATCCGGCCACGCTCACCGTGATCGGGCCGCCGGGCGCTTCGGTGTATGTGGACGATGTGTTTCGCGGAGCGGTGCGGCCAACCGGGCAATTGACGGTGGATGGACTCGTGATTGGCGCGCACAAGCTGGGTGTGGATCTGGCCGGTGGCGTGTCGCTGGAACAGCAACTCGCGCTGGGGGCGAATACGTCGATTGACGTGGCGCAGTTGCCGGGCGTGGCGCTGGCTCGATTGCAACGGATGATCGCCGATGGACAGGTGTTGGGGAAAGGCGAAGCACTGGAGTTTTTCCGCACTCACAATTGGGATGCGCAGTACAAGCCTTCGGCGGCAGTGCTGGTGACGGGTGCGCTGGAGAATCTGGGGCAGGCTTGCGTCAATGACTACGTGCAGTCGGATTCCATCGTGCTGAAGCGGCCCATGTTGCTGCGCGCGGTGGAGGCGTTTCAGGCGCTGCGGACGCTGCGTCCGAACGATGCGATGATTCCGGCGAAGATTTACTTCTGCGAGGCTCGGGCGCAGATTGCTGCGGGCGAGTTCGCGGCAGCGGAGAAGAACCTGCTCGCTTCGATTGCTTTGGAGAAGGAATTCGCTTGCGCCTACAATGCGCTGGGCGTGGCGTTGGGAAGGATGGGGCGATCGGCGGAGGCTCGGGCGGCGTTTGACAAAGCGGCGGAGTTGAATCCACAGTGGGGGCTGCCGTATTTCCAGATCGGGCAGGCGATTTTGAATGCGGGACAACCGGTGCCTGCGCTGCCGTACCTGGAGAAGTCTGTGAAGCTGTATCCACGGGCGACGCTGCCGCGGTGGTTTCTCCTGCGTGGATACCGGATGGCCGGACAGGGCGCGGATTTTGAGCGCACGGCGCGGGAATTGCTGAATGCCAATCCGAATTACGCCCCGACGTATCTGGAATTGGGGAATTATTTCGAAGGGCGGAAGGATTTCGCGCGGGCGACGCAGGCATTCGATGCGTATTTAGCGCTGGCTCCGAATTTCGCCGATAGCGCGGCGGTGCGGCAGAGAGCGGAACGGAGCCGGGCGCAAACTGGGCGGCAGGCTCCATCGTTGCTCAAGAAGCGGTAGTGTAGACCGCTTCGACTTCGGCGATTTCGTCGGGTGTGAGGCGGAAATCGGCCGCTCCGATGACGCCATCGACTTGCGCGGCGTTGCGCATGCCGACGATCGCTGCGGTGACGGCGGGATTGCGCAGAACCCAGGCAATGGCGGCTTCGCCGGTGGTGCGTCCGTGGCGTTTGCCGATGCCGCCGAGGATTTCGGCGAGCTTCAAATTGCGATCGAGTGCGGGCAACTGGAAGGCGGGGTTGCGGCGGCGCCAATCGTCTTCGGGGAGCGACAATGCGCGCTCGCGGGTCATGGCTCCGCTGAGAAGGCCGGCTTTCATTGGCGAATAGACAATCGCCCCGATGTTGTTGGCGAGAGCATGCGGCAGGATTTCAGCTTCCACTTCGCGGCTGACCAGCGAGTACGGCGGCTGCAAGGAAGTGATGGGGCCGAGCGCTTGCGCGCGCTTCATCTGGGCGACGCTGAAATTGGACACACCGATCCAGCGCACCTTGCCTTCCTGCTGGAGTTTGAGCAGAGTGGACCAGCCTTCTTCGACGTCCTCATCGGGTTCCGGCCAGTGGATCTGGTAGAGGTCGATCACATCCGTGTTGAGGCGGCGCAGGCTCGCTTCGCATTCGCGGCGGACGGAATCGGCCTTGAGGGACTTGGCGATCTGGCGCGTGGATTCATCCCAGATGCGGGCGCACTTGGTGAAGACGTAGGGCCGGTTGGCGCGGCCCGCGATGGCTTTGCCAACCACTTCTTCCGAGTGGCCGAGTCCGTAGACGGCGGCAGTGTCGATCCAGTTGACGCCATGGTCGAGCGCTTTGTGGATGGCGGCGATGGAGTCGGAGTCTTCCTGGGCGCTCCAACTGAAGGCCCAGCCTGCGCCCCCCATGGCCCATGCGCCAATGCCGATGGGGGTGATTTCCAGGTCGCTATTGCCAAGCTTGCGTTTCTGCATTTATGCCTTCCACTTGTAGAAATAGAACAGGAGGGGAGTTTTGCCGGTGTTGGTGATGCCGTGCGATTTGTTCGCGCCGCAGTACATCATGGAGCCGGGGCCGATTTTGGTGGTCTTGCCATCAAGGAAGATTTCGCCAGTGCCTTCGGTGATGACCATGAATTCCTCTTCGGGGTGCGTGTGCGGCGGGTGAGGACTCATGCCCGCTTTGAGGCGAAGGCTGCCGGCGGTCATGGAGCGGATCTGGTCGGTGGCGCCTTCGAAGTAAATGCGGAGATCGCCGAAGGGCTCCTTGGTGAGTTTCGCCTGCGCTTCCGGAAGCGTGATGTTGGGGATCTTATTGCCGCCGGCGGCGAACAGGGCTGGAGCCACGGCTAAAGATTGGAGGAAACCACGTCGTTTGGCCATAAGGTTCGATTGTAACAACGCATTGGGATGGGATACTCGTAAGCGTGGAACGAGTGGAGCTTGGCTTTGAACGGTTGACGGCGGAAGAACAATTGGCGCGGAGCCGGGCGCTGCTGGCACGCTTTGCCAAGCGGCGATGCGTCAGGGAATTTTCTTCCAAGCCGGCGGAGTGGGAACTGATCGCCAATGCAATCCGATTTGCCGGGTCGGCGCCGAGCGGGGCCAACCAGCAGCCGTGGCGATTCGTCGTGGTGCGCGATGCGGAGTTGAAACGGCGGATCCGCGAGGCGGCGGAAGAGGAAGAACGGGAAAATTACGAGCACCGATTCCCGGAGGAATGGAAGCAGGCGCTGGAGCCGTTCGGTACGGACTGGCACAAGGAGTTTCTGGAAACGGCGCCGTACCTGATTGTGGTGTTCCGGATCGACTACGGGCTGGAGGATGGGAAGAAGATCAAGCACTACTATGTGCAGGAGTCGGTGGGGATTGCGGTGGGATTCCTGATCGCGGCGCTGCATGAAGCGGGATTGGCGACCTTGGTGCATACGCCGAATCCGATGGGGTTTCTGACGCGGATACTTGACCGTCCGGTCAATGAAAGGCCGTTTTTGCTGCTCCCGGTGGGCTATCCGGCTGAGGGAGTAACGGTTCCGGCGATTGGGAAGAAGCCGCTCGAGGAGATCTGCATCGTACGGTAAGTGCCCGTGCTGTGTTACCTTTTGAAATTGACCTATGGCGTTTGAATCCGACAAGACGATGTTCGAGGTGTACCGCGACAGCACCTACACGGGGAAGTTCCGTGTCGTGTATTTCACGGAGTTGCAGGACCACAACAAAGAGAGCGAAATCAATCACGCGATGGCGGGGGAACACTTCTTCGATGGGTTCATCAAGAACTTCGGCAAGGACGAAGCGAAGGAAATCATCGTCGGGTTGCTCGATCGCATGAACAACGGCGAACCGCTGAGCACGGGCGATTTCGTGAAAGCCCTCGGCGATCACCTGTCTTCGTAAGGACCCCGGGATTGCAGATCACACGATTCCTTTCGTTGAACGAGAACCAGTTTCTCGGTTGCCTCAGTGCGTTCGTGGAAACGCTTTCCGGCGAGTTGAACTCGGCGTTGGCGTTTTTGCGGCGGATGGAGAACCGGAGGAAGGGCTCGGCGTTCGCCTTTGAGATGCAGATGGACAAGCATCGCTATGGAGCGATGATCGTCCTGGAGCGGTGGGCGGATTTCACGCGGGCATTTGCGGGGCACGTGGAGTTGGGGGCGCACCAGGTGTTATTCGACAGCGCGGCCGAGCGCGTGCGGCAATCGCAGAAGATTCTGGAACAGGCGAGCGGTTTAGTGGACAGCGGCGATGTGTATTTGAGCGAAATGGTGGAGGCGTGCGCGATGGCGTACCGCACGGTGGAGTTCACGTTTCAGGAAGAGCGGAAAGCGGCGGATCAGGCGGTGGCGCTGGGGCCGATGCTGCCGGAGGAGTTCAAGGAATACCGGAAGGTGTTTCTGATGGACTTATCGGAGCGTTAGGCGCAGGTTCTCAATCACCATAATCTGGCTGGAACGGTCAGAGACTTTTGTGTAAACGACCTCTCGTTCCTCGGGTGAGAGAGCGAACCCGGATACCTCGATGCCGTGGAAGGTGACGAGTGGTGTCCAGCGGTTGCGATCGGGATGAAGGCTGCCGAGGACACCGCGGGAGAGCAGGTGGATTCCATCCTTGCCGGGGGTCCAATCGGAAAAGGGCTCATTCCAGATGGCGATTTCCTCTCCGCCCGCGATGGGGACGCGTTTGATTCCCGGACGGATCATGTCTGGACGGTAGTAGACATGCCCCTTCCATTCGAGCGGTTGATGCCCTCCGTGATAGGTGACCCGGACCGCTTCACCGGCCCCGGTGGCTGGTATTTTCCAGATGTCCATCAAGCCCGATCGTTTGGAGGAGAAGTAGATCCACTGTCCATCGGCAGACCAGGCCGGGCGGGCATCGAGTCCGGGGCTTTGTGTCAGCCGAAGGGGGCGTCCGCCGCCGGCGGGAATGACGAAGATCTCCGAGTCGTTATTCACTAAAGCCGCAAAGGCGATGCGATCGCCCGCGGGCGACCATGCGGGAGAATTCGGCTGGGCGGATGACCGGGTCAACTGCACGAGCCCAGTGCCGTCGCGTGCGGCTGACCAGAGTTCCATCGATCCGGAGCGGTTCGAAGCAAACACGACGGTTCGCCCATTTGGGGAGATTCTGGCTTGCAAGCCATGCCCCGCGGATGACGGCCATGAGGAGCTCGAATCGGGGCTGGCCGTAATGGGCATGGTCCACAATTCGTCGCGCGCGTCCATGTTGGTGAAAGCGGCGCGGCTCTTCTGGGGGCTGACAGTCACCCCCAGGGGGAGACGGGCGGTGGCGGTCACCTGAATGGGCGATCCACCATCCAGGGCGACGCGCCAGATGCCGGTTCCCTGCTCCAGTTCCGCACCGAAGCAGATGGTGCGGCTATCCGGCGACCAACCGACTCCGGAGAGATTCATGGCGCCTTCGAGTAGAGGTCGCTCGCTACCAGGGGCGCCATCGATCTGCTGCAGATAGAGGCTGGCCATGGAAAACGAGGCGCCGCGAAGAAAGGCGACCCACTTGCCGTCGGGCGAGACGGAAGGCGCCACATCCCCCCACCAATGGCGGGGCGGATTGGTGAGGGCGGCGACGCGGTTGCCATCGCGCACACGGTAGATCCGAAGCGGCAGAATCGGTCCGGTGTCGCCGCCTTGGACTTCACGATCAGAAACCAGCAGATCGCCATTCTCGAGCCAGGACATGGGCTGTCCCAGCCAGTGGAAAATGAGGCGCTGATTGAATGTGTAGGCGCGTTGCGGGACGCCACCGAGAGCCGGAGTGGTCCAAACGGCGCGGGTGGTCGAATCCTCGCGCACGAAGGCGATGTTGCGGCCATCGGGCGACCAGACGGGGGAATGATCGCGGTCCGGACCAGCCGTCAACACCAGTGGCTCTCCGGTGTCGACGAGCTTTACTTCAATGTGACTTGGCCCCCCCGGCTTGGGCCGCCAACTGAAAGCCACGCGTTCTCCATCCGGTGAGAAGGATGGGGAACTGACCTGACCTCCATAGCCGGTGAGCGGCTTGATACGCAGCGGCGGTTGCACCACCCTCTGACCGAGGAACAACCAGGTTGCGCCCAGCAGCAGCAGCAAAGACAAGACGGCGGCCACAGCCAAGGGGGTCCGCAGGCGATTGCGAGCGGGCACGGGTTGGGGGATTGGGTCCGCGGCCGCCGGCTGTGAGGCTTCAATTCCGCCGATGAAGCGGTAACCCATTCTGGGGACGGTTTCGATATAGGCGGGGACGCTGGCGTCGTCCGACAATGCGGTCCTGATCTGGGAGATGCAGAGATTCAGATTGCGATCGAAATCAACGAAGGTGTCCTCGCCCCACAGTTGCTTGCGGATCTCATCCCGTTCCACCACCTGTCCGGGGCGGGCAAGCAGCAGAAGGAGGACCCGGAATGGCCGCGCGGCCAGCTTGATGCGAATGCCCCGTTTGCGCAATTCCATTTCCGCCGGGTACACCGCGAAAGGGCCAAATCGGATCTCCGCACCGCCGCCGCTAACATTGGGAGCAGGTGCCATCGTTTCTGTAGCTTACAGACTAACACGCAAATACATGGAAATAACCTGCTGCTGTCTTGGCGCAAGGTGCGGCGGGGGGGCACACTGGACTCCGTTCGCCTCTGGAAAAGGGGCGTCTCAAAAAGGAGACTCAATCATGACTCGTTATTTAGTTGCCGGTGTTGCCGGATTGCTGATGGCATTTCCCATCTTCGGGCAGGATTCGCTTACGGTGAACGGTTCGGGGACGTTCTCTTCGGTGGTGACCAACCCCTCGGAAGCACTGGATCCGCCGTGCGTGCTGAAGGTCACCCGGCGCGGGTCGGTGACGTTCACCGGTCTTCTCACCGGCGAGAATGGGACCATCGACTCGACGACGCTCTCCAACCGTTGCGGCGAAGTGCCGCAGGGTCCGGTGGTGGTGATCTACCGGCTGAACGATGTCACGGTAAACGGCAAGAAGGGCGGTTTGGTGATCTTTCAACGCGGCACGTTCGAAGGTGTAGTGGATTCGGCGAATGGAGCCAGGGTCACCAGCCACATTGAGGTGATGGGTGTGTCTGGCGAATTGAAGGGGGTGACGGGATTCGGCATCGTGACCTCGCGTTCCGTGGCCAGCGGGACGACAAACACGTATTGGTGCCAGCTTCAGTTCCCGGCATTGGACAGTGAGTAAGTTCGGGTAAAGACTCCGTTTCTCTTGCCGAAGAGCATAGACGAGATGCTATCGGCAATCATAGTTGGAGAGAACCCGGCACTCGTAAATTATGTGCGGCAGGTCTGCGCCGAATTTGGGGACATCTGCATTCACAAATCCATGGAAGGGGCGGCGCGGCGGTATGAAATCGCGGCGGCGCTTTCCTCCTATGAGCCGGATGTGGCATTCGTGGATGTGACGGATGTCGGTCGAGCGGAGTCACTGGCGGCGGTTTGCCTGCAGGAGTTGCTGCCACGGCGGCTGCGGACGGTGCTGGTACCGATCGGCGTGGAGCCGGATGCGGAGGCACTGGCGAGGGTGGCGGGAGAGGCAGTGGGGCCGGTGCTGACGCTGCCGTTCGACGCCGACCAACTGGACCGCGCGGTACGGGCGGCGTTGCGCAGGAGAGGCGCGAAGCAAGCCTGCCAGGTGCTGGCGGTCATGCCGGCCAAGGCCGGGGATGGGGCCAGCACGGTAGCAATCAATCTGGCCGGAGCGGCGGTGCGGGCATACAAGCGGAAGACGCTTTACATCGAAGCGGATCTGCGATCGGGAGCGATCTGCCACGCGCTGCGTCTGCAGCCGCGTTTTCCGGTAGGGGAAGTGCTGCTGCACGCCGGAAGCCTGATGGACGGATGGGGGAGTGCGGTCGTGCGGTTCGACGGAATCGACATTTTGCCGATGGGTGGATCGGCGGCGGGGTTGAGGGGCTCGCGCTGGGATTTCTACCGGTTACTGCAGTTTGCGCGAGAGCGGTACGAGGTGGTGGTGGTGGATTTGCCGGCGGGAATTGACGCCGTGGCGGAGGCCGTGATCGCCGAAGCTGACCGGGCGGTGATGGTAAGCACTCCGGAGGCGACGTCGGTGGGGCTGATCTCGCGGTGGCTGCGGGATCTGGAAGCAGGGGGGACGCGATTCGGGCATCTGCGCATCCTGGTGAACCGCTTTACGAACGGAGATATGGAGGCTGGGGAAGTGGCGAGCCTGGTGCGGCGGGAGGTAAGCGCCGTATTGCCGGAGGACGCCAAGGCGGTGAAGGCGGCCAACCGGCTGAACACGTTGTTGCAGCCGGGCTCGCGATTGTTGGCCGAGATTGTGGATGTGGCCGGGGATCTGCTGCAGATGCCTGCGCCGAGACGGCCATTTTCCGTTCTTGCTTTGCTGGAAGGAATCCTGCACCGGATAGCGGGCAACCAAAGCCAGGCCAGGGTGGGAACTTCAGAAATCAAACTTTAGAGACGGGAGCATAACAGTGTCGTATTTGATCTTCGCGGTGGAAGATAATCCGATTGCCGGCGAGATCGTGCAAACCGCACTGGAGAGCCGGGGCCATAAGGTAGCACTGGTTGAGACGGGCCGAAACGCCATTGAATGGCTATCGAACAACCGGTGTGACCTGATCCTGTTGGATCTGATGCTGCCGGATGCCGATGGAGGACAACTGGTGGAGGTCCTGCGGAGGCTGCCGAACGGAGGGAAGGTGCCGATTCTGGCCTTTTCCGCGTTCGGCTCGAAACTGGCGGAGTTGCGGCGCAGCGGAGCGCCGTTTGACGGCTACATTGCCAAGCCGGTGGAACCGGAGGAATTGATCCGGTTAGTGGAGTCGCACATGCTGGCCCCGGCGGGCTAGGAAACGGCGGGTTTGCGGGTCCCCCGGGCTGTGCCGGACGCGGTGGTTTTGAACTAAGTTTGAGAAAATCAACGAGATGAAACCACTTATCGGTTATGCATGCTCGAAGTGGTTCACGCGTGCAGGAAGCTGCAAACGGCGGAAGCGGTAAGGCAAGGGGGAAGACGTATCCGGCGGTTTTGGGGAAATGTCCCACCGGTATCCGAGGGTTGGACGAGCTGACATCGGGGGGCCTGCCGCGGGGGCGGCCGACACTGGTTTGTGGCGGGGCCGGATGTGGGAAGACTCTGCTGGCGGTGGAGTTTCTGGTTCGCGGGGCGACGCAGTTTGCCGAGCCGGGGGTTCTGGTAGTTTTTGAGGAAACGGCCCAGGACGTGACGCGCAATGTTGCTTCGCTGGGGTTTGATCTCGACGATCTGGTGCGGCGGAAACTGCTGCGCATCGACTAAGTCCAAATCGACCCGGTCGCGCCCATCGAGAGCGGCGAGTACAATCTGGAAGGGCTTTTTGTCCGCATCAAACGGGCGATTGAGGCAGTAGGGGCAAAACGGATCGCGCTGGACTCGATTGAGAACCTGTTCGGGGCCTGTGCCAATGACATCCTGGTGCGGAGCGAGTTGAGACGTTTGTTTGCCTGTTTGAAGGACCTGGGCTTGACCTCGGTGATTACGGGCGAGCGCGGTGCGGGGCAACTGACGCGGCGGGGGATTGAGGAATATGTGTCGGACTGCGTGATCCTGTTGGACCACCGGATCACGGAGGAACTGGCGACGCGGCGAATGCGGGTGGTGAAGTACCGGGGATCGAAGCACGGGACGAACGAGTACCCGTTCATGATCGACGAACAGGGGATCGTGGTGGTGCCGCTGACTTCGCTTGAATTGAGGCAGCCGGCGCTGGAGACGTTCATCTCCTCGGGGGTACCGCAACTGGACGAAATGCTGGGCGGATCAGGATATTACTGTGGCAGCACGGTGCTGGTATCCGGCCATGCGGGGACAGGCAAGACGAGTCTGGCGGCAACGTTTGTGCACCACGCCTGCAGCAAGGGGAACAGGGCACTCTACTTTGCCTACGAGGAGTCGGCGGAGCAGATCGAGCGCGGGATGCGGTCGATCGGGCTCGATATAGAGAAATTCGTGCGGTCCGGGCGGCTGCGGTTTCATTGCATACGCCCGCACTACTGCGGTTTGGAAACACACCTGGCGAAGCTGCATGCGGCGGTTCACGATTTCGACCCGCATGTAGTGGTATTGGATCCGGCGACGGACCTTGCGGTGATTGGAACAGAGTCGGAAGTGCGCTCGACGCTGACGCGCATTATCGACTTCTGCAAGTCGTCCGGGCACACCACGCTGCTGACGGCGTTGCACCACGACACGCGCACGGACGGCGGCTCGTCGGCGGGGATATCCTCGCTGATCGACACCTGGATTGAGTTGCGCGATGTGGAACAGGTGGGGGAACGGAACCGCGCGGTGTATGTACGGAAATCACGCGGGATGGCGCATTCCAACCAGGTTCGGGAGTTTCTCATTACGAGCGAGGGTATCCGGCTGGTGGATGTATGCATCGGGCCGGACGGCGTATTGACGGGATCGGCGCGAGCGAGCTACGAAGGGCGGCTGAGGAGCGAGCAAGGTGTGGCGAAGCGGCGTTTGGAGTCGCTGAATAAGGAACTGCTGAGCCGGGAAGAGATTCTCTCCTCGCGGATTGCAGCAATGAAGGCGGAGTATGAGTGCGAGCGCTCGCGGATGGAGACTGAGTTTGCGTTACTGGCATGGAAGGAAGAGGCGTTTCGCGGAGACCGGGATGCCGTTGCCAGAAGCCGGTCAGGCAATGACGGGTTGATTCCCGCAGTGATCAAGGGAGGATAAATGAAGAGGAAACCGGCGGTTGCCGGAAAGCGCGTGCGCGAGGATGGCGGCGAGCCGGACTTGCGTTATTTCCTGCGGCTGTATGTGGCGGGCCCGTCGGCACGCTCAACGGCGGCAGTGGCGAACCTGAAAGCCGTATGTGAATCGCATCTGAAGGGCCGCTACGAACTGGAGGTATGCGACATTTACCAGCAACCGGAGCTGGCGCAAATGGAACAAGTGGTGGCCGTCCCCACGCTCATCCGGAGGCTGCCGCCGCCGGTGAGGAGGGTGATCGGCGATCTATCCAGGGAAGACCGGGTGCTGGTGGGGCTGGACCTGATAGCGGGAGCGTAGAATGGCGAGGACGGCAGGCGGCGGATCGGGCACGGGGTCGGCTGCGGCGTTTGCCGATGTCGTCGCCGCCATTGGGGCAGGCGAAGTAGATGCGCTGGTGCTGCGGACCCCGGCAGGGGAGCGGATCTTCGCCGCGGTGACGGAGGAGCATCCTTACCGGGCGCTGGTGGAGGCGATGAGCGAAGGGGCACTGACGTTGGCGGGGGATGGGATGATTGTATACGCCAACGCGGCGTTCGCCGCGCTGTTGGGGCTGGGCCTGGAGCGGGTCATCGGAAGCAATCTGCGGCGCCTGTTGTGCCGGCTGGATGAAGGAAAGCTCGATAGCTTGCTGCAGGATGCGCGGGGAGCCCCGGCACGGGCGGAGGTATCGCTGCAATCGGCAGCCGGGCAATGCATGCCCGCTCAGATCTCGGTGCAACTGTTGCCGGGACGCAATCCGGAGCGGTTCTGCGCGGTGGTGACGGATCTGCGGGAGGTGGAGGCGAACCATCAGTCGCAGGCACGCCTGGCTTCGATTGTGGAGACCTCCTCCGATGGCATCGCCAGCGTGCGGTTGGATGGAACCGTTCTGAGCTGGAACCAGGGCGCGGAGCGGCTGCTGGGCTACCAGTCCAGCGAGATGATGCAACAACCGTTCCAAACGGTGTTTTCGGCCGGCGCGGTACAGGAGTTTGAGGCCGTGCTGCGGCGCATTGCTTTCGGGGAAGCGGTGGCGAGGCTGGAGACCACGGCAACGCGGAAGGACGGCGGGGAGATGGATGTGCTGCTGACGCTTTCGCCGGTTCACGACCGGGAAGGCAAAGTGACGGCGGCGAGCGCCATCGCGCAGGATTTCACCGAGCGGCGAAGGGCGCACCAGCGACTGCTGAGCGTCCTGGAATCGGCGCCGGACGCGATCGTGGTTGTTGATTTACATGGGCTCGTTGTGCTGGTGAACACACAGGCGGAAGCGTTGTTCGGACTGCGGCGGGAACAGATTTTCGGCCTGCCGTTAGCGTCGCTGATGTCGAGCGATTTCGGGGTGGAATTCGCGGAATGGCTGGGCATGGAGTCAATGAAGGAGAAACGGCGGGGCCATCGGGAATTCACGGTGTACCGGGCGGATGGTGGCGGCGTGCCCGCGGAGGTTTCCATTGGGGCCGTGGAAACAGGCGACGGGATCTTGTTGTGCACAACCCTGCGGGACGTGAGCGAGCGGCGGCTCTACCAGACGGAGTTACAGGAAAGGAATCTGCAGTTGGAGGAAGCGCTGCGGGCCAAGGACCGGTTTCTGGCGGCCATGTCGCATGAACTGCGTACGCCTCTGACGGCGATCATCGGACTAACGGGCCTGCTGCTGATGAAGACTGCCGGCCCGCTGCAGGACACGCAGGTGCGGCATCTGGAGCGGATACTGGGGAGTGGGCGCCACCTGCAGGCGCTGATCAGCGACCTGCTGGATCTGGCGCGCCTGGATTCGGGTATGGCGAAGCTCGAAATCGAAGCGGTGGATGGCGATGAGATTCTGCAGGAGGTGCATCAGGATCTGGCAACGCAGGCGGAGCAAAAAGGGCTGGCGCTGGTGGCAAGGCGTTGTGAAACCCCTGTGACACTGTGGACGGACCGGCGGTATCTGCGGCAAATCCTAAGCAACCTGGTGAGCAATTCGGTGAAGTACACGAACGTGGGTGAAGTGGAAGTCTCCCTGATAGGGGAAAGCGAAGAGCAGCAGGAACTGGTGCGGTTCCGGGTAAGAGATACGGGAGTGGGGATTGGGCAGGAGGATCTGACGAGGCTGTTCTCGGAGTTCTGGCGCGCGCAGAGCGTGCGCGGAGCGCGGACGGAGGGGGCAGGGCTCGGACTGTACCTGAGCCAGCGGCTGGCTTCGCTGCTGGGCGGCCGCATCACGGTGGAAAGTGAAGTGAGCCGCGGCAGCACATTTACACTGACTCTTCCCTTGCAAGCCCCCACCAACTGAGATTCCCGCCGGCGGTGAAGGCGCTGGAGGGCTTGGTACCATAAAGCGCATGTTCCAAGCTGCGTTCCTTTTCCTCGCAATGGCCATGAGGGCTGCGGAGCCCGCCGTCGATTGGGAGAAGACGAATGCCGAGACACTGCGCCACTACCAGTCCATTGTTCGCATCAACACCAGCAATCCGCCGGGGAACGAAACCGAGGTGGTGAACTACCTGAAGGGTGTGCTGGACCGGGAGGGAATCGGCTACCAGGTGTTCGCGCGCGAACCGAGCCGCGCGAACCTGGTGGCGCGGCTGAAAGGCAATGGACGCAAGAAGCCGATTCTGATCCTGGGGCACACGGACACCGTCGGCGTGCAGGCCGAGCGCTGGCCGGTGGATCCATTCGGTGCGGTGCGCAAGGACGGGTTCATCTGGGGGCGAGGCACTACGGACAACAAGGATTGTGTAGCGGCTGGGCTGATGCTGATGCTGATGCTGAAGCGCCTGGGGGTGACACTCGACCGCGATGTGATCTATGTGGCCGAGGCGAGCGAGGAAAGCTCAACCAGCCCCACCAATGTCGGGATCGACTACCTGGTGGAGAAGCATTGGCCGGATATCGAAGCGGAATATGCGCTGGCCGAAGGCGGGTTCGTTCATTCCGAGAACGGGCGTGTCCGATTCGTGGAAATTGCAGCCACGGAGAAGGTGCCGCGCCGCGCCAGGCTGGTGGCGACGGGCACGTCGGGGCACGGGTCGCGGCCACGGCGCGACAACGCGATTGTGCATCTGGCAAGCGCCGTAAGCCGGATCGGCAAGTGGGAGCCGCCGATGCGGTTGAACGATGTCACGCGCACCTTCTTCGAGCGGCTGGCGACGATCAGCCCTAAGGAAGAAGCGGCGCGATACAACGGGCTGGTGGATCCGCGGAAGACGGCCGCGATTCAGAACTACTTCGCGGAGCACGATCTGGGGAAATATTCCGTGCTGCGCACGTCGATCTCACCTACGATTCTGAGCGGCGGATTCCGGCAGAACGTGATCCCGTCGCAGGCTGAAGCGATGCTGGATATCCGCGCGTTGCCGGATGAGAACATGACGGCGTTTTATGCGGAGATGGACCGGATTATCTCGGATCCGGCGGTGAAGATTGTGCCGATGGCGCCGGGCCGGCCTTCGGCGCCGCCCAGCCGGTTGGACACGGATATGTGGCGGGCCCTGGAGGCGACGCAACGCCGGATGTACCCGGGCGCGATCACGGTGCCGGGGATGGTGACGGGCTCAACGGATCTGGCGCAGCTTCGCGCCAAGGGTGTGCAGGCGTATGGAATCGGCCCGCGTTTCGATGAAGCGGAGTTCGCCGAACACGGGTGGCATAGCGACGTGGAGCGGCTGAGTGAGGACTCGCTGTACGGGCTGGTGCAATTCGTCTGGCACACGGTGCTGGAGGTTGCGGCCAGCAAGTAGCGCAGGTTGATATATACTGGCGGAAACTGGCAATCCCAAGAGGTGCGCGATGAACATGACCCGTCGTGGTTGGATCCAGGCAGGCGCAGCGGCTGGCCTGTCGCTAATGACAGGGGCGGACAACCTGCTCGCGGCCGGCAAGGCCAAGAGCGATTCGCTGGCCACGCAGCTATACAAGAGCCTGTCCGACGAGCAAAGATCGAAGCTCTGCCTGGCGGCGAATGACCCCAAGCGCCAGTTCATCAGCAACTGGTGGTACATCCATCCCGAGCATCGGATTCCCAACAGTTTCTCGCGCGAGCAGCAGGAACTGATCCGGACGATTTTCGACAATCTGCACCACCCGGAGTATCGCGATGCGGTGAACAACCAGGTGTTGATTGACCAGTACGGGGAAGCGAAGAATGCTCCGTCGGCGGGCTTTTTCGGCACCCCGGAGGATGAGGATTTCGAGTTCATCTTCACCGGCCACCATGTGACACGGCGCTGCAACGCGCGGTCGGACAAGGGGCAGGGATTCGGCGGAGCACCGATCTTCTACGGGCACTATCCTCACCCGGTGAACAGCATGCGCGACAACTTTAACGAGGTCAAGGAGCACCCCGGCAATCCCTATTGGTACCAGGGCAAGCTGTTCAACCGCTTTGTGCAGGGTCTCGATGGACGGCAGCGGGAGTTGGGATTGGTTTCGGCAGAGCCGCGCGGGGAGCAGCCCGATGCAGTGATCCAGATTGCATCGCGGAAGCAGGGGTTACCTTGCTCCGAACTGAGCAGTGATCAGAAGAAGCTGCTGCTCGATACGATGCGTGGCATGATGGCGATGTTCCGTGAGGATGATGTAAAGGCGACCATCGACACGATCAAGAAGAAGAATGTGCTCAGCCGGCTGCAGGTGTCCTGGTATGGCGGCAAGTACGATATCGGGTCGGATCAGGTTTGGGACACGTGGCAGATTGAAGGGCCGGAAATGGTGTGGTACTTCCGCGGCGTGCCCCATATTCACTGCTATTTCCATTTGAAGGCTTAGGTGTCCGGCGTTCCCGGATGCGTTTACGGCATTTGGAATTTCCACTCCAGGGTGCCGGCGCCGCTTGCCGCATTCGTTGTAATGACACCGGCGCTACCGCCAAACACGGCGCGAAACCGCAGCGGCGGTCCGGGAACATATTGGAAATTGAGATACGAAAGAACTCCCGTGAGATCGCCAAACGGTGACCCCGGAGTACTGACCACCGGGCCAGCCATGGCGACGATCGCATTGGGCCGGTCGGCCAGCAGCACTTCATCCACGCGAACCTCAAAGTAGGCCACCGACGACGGGTCAGCGGGCGCAGGCGGTTCAGGGAGGGGATACGGCGCGGATGGAGGGACAAGGAACACCTGAATCGCCAGGACATCGCGTCCCGCGATTGGGAACCGGTATCGCACGCGAATCTCCAGCGTCCCGGCAGCCAGCGCCGCTCCTACCTCCGGAGTAAACTCCAGTGGGGAGGGCGTCAGCAATCCAGATGGCGGCACCTTCGCTTCAATGTCGAACTTCAGCCGCATTGCCAGAAGACGCTCCGCACGTGCGGACGGCACAGCCACAGCGAGTGCCGGAGCAGCCAGCAGCCAGGTTCTTCGATTCATCGCAAGCCTCCTTCGCTAATTTGCAATCGCCCCGATCCGGTTCGGGCACCCAACACATGACTGCTGGCCGTCGATGACACTACCAGCGACAGGTTGTCTGATCCAGCCGCATCGAGCGCGGCCGAGAACACCATCACTCGCGAGGTCAGATTGCCGAAGAACGTGCTGGTCGGATTCTCGACAATCAGGCCGATCACCACGAGGTGGGGAAACGGCTCATTCTTCACCAACACGCTGGTGACATCCGTGAAGATCTCAATGAGTATCCTGGGATCTCCGGATGGAACCTCGTTATCGGCGGAAAACGGTTTGGCTGGATCCTCGAAGTACGCCAGGGAACGCATGGTATCCCCGTCGCCATAGGGAAACTCCACGCGCTCGCGCTGCCGTAACGCGCCGCTCCTCACTCTGTCGGCAATTGCCGCGTTCGGCGTCAGCGGGTTAGTCAATGCATCCACCAGAAATGAGAATCCGGAGCTATGCTCGCTCACGAACCGGTAGCGTTCGGCGAACTTCCCCGCTTTCGCCACCCTCGGCAGAGCTGCGCCGGCAGTAGCCGCGCCCGCGGCAAAGAATTGCCTCCGCCGCATTTTGTTATTCATCATGGTCACTCCTTTTTTGAGTTCTGCTAGCAGTGGCGGTTTTCCGTAAAAAACCGGACCATGAAAAGAACAATGAAATTCCACCGGCATTCCGGTTCGCTACTACGATAGACTTACTCGAATGCCAGAGCGTCCCGGGGACATTACGCAACTCCTGATTTCCTGGGCTGCCGGCGATGAGGGCTCCCTCGATCGCCTCTCTCCTTTGGTGTATGAAGAGCTACGCCGGATTGCGCGCAATCAGATGCGCCGTGAGCGCCGCGGTCACACACTGCAAACCACAGGACTCGTGCATGAGGCCTTTCTCCGGCTGGTTGACCCGAAGCTGGTTTCCTTCCGCGACCGGCTGCATTTCTTCGGCGCCGCGGCAAGCGCCATGCGCCGCGTACTGGTGGATCATGCCCGCGCCCGGCAAACCTCGAAACGAGGCGGCGGGGCGATCCGGCTCAACTTGGACGAAGAGGTTGGCGCCGCTGACCGCCACGCCGAGATACTGGAGATCGATCAATGTCTCACGCGGCTGGCGGCCCTCGATGCACGTCAAAGCCGTATCGTCGAGTTGCGCTTCTTCGGCGGGCTTTCGATTGAAGAGACGGCGGAAGTGGAGGGCATCTCTCCGATGACCGTCAAGCGCGAATGGGCGGTCGCGCGCGCCTGGCTGTTTCGCGAAATGAAGCAGCGGGCGGAGTGAGTTTGGCCGGCAACGCCTACTGATAGGAACGGGACGCGACCAGAGTTTCCACCTCGGTGCTGAA
This sequence comes from Acidobacteriota bacterium, assembly GCA_018268935.1. Taxonomy (GTDB): domain Bacteria; phylum Acidobacteriota; class Terriglobia; order Bryobacterales; family Bryobacteraceae; genus CADEFT01. The sequence goes on from JAFDVS010000013.1 coordinate 47,283, forward strand.
AGTGCGCCAGGAGGCGTACCCATGCACATTCGGCCCAAACGCGGCGCGCAATTGGCGAGACTGCTCCAGGGTTCGCCGCGCTTGGTCGGGTTGCCTGAGATGCGCCTCCACCGCGGCTTGTACCAATAGCTGATCTGGAGACGGCTCTGCGATTGCTTCCGCCCGGAGGATTGTCTTCCTGGCTTCCGGATAGTTGCCTTTGCGATAGTGCCCAAGGGCCAGCGCGGTCAAATACACCGAGCAGTGCGGCGCCCGCTTTGCCGCCTCCTCGGCCATCACCATCGCTTTGTCGTAAGCGGCCCGCGGCTGCTGGGCGCGAAGGAGAAGATCCGTTACATTCTCATGGAACTTTATGGTGACGAAATGTCCACCGTGGCCCAAGAGCAGTTGCATGGCCTGCGCGCGCGATTCTGTACTGAGGTTCGGCTCCGCCTGCAGGCGCCGCATCTGGCCAGTCCGCAGCGGATCCAATTTCTGCACACGATCTACCAGCTCGATGGTCCGTGGGGCATAGTGCAGGCTGGAATCCCATACCTGCACGGTGGTGGCACTGCCGCGACAGTAACCGAGCGCATAAACACGGCTGCCATCTTTGTTCTTCTGCAGGTCATAGGAATTGCAGCGCGGTACGGGATACTTGTACACCAGTTCGGAGCGATCGACATCCCACACTCGAAAAGTCCAATCGGCGCCCACTGAGAATACGAGTTTTCCATTGGGGCTGAATTGAACGGCGTAGACTCCCATCGTGTGGCCAGTGAGCGTGCCGAGAGCCGCGCCCGTGCTTGTGTCCCAGACCCAAATCGCCGGGTCTACCGGGTCCCATTCTCCGGCGGCGACGCGAGACCCATCATTACTGAAGGCGATTTGAGTGGCGGCGGGATGATGAGTGGGCCGAGTCCGGAAGGCACGCAGCGGACTCAAGCCGGAAGTACGCCAAAGGTGCAAGGTTGGCCCGTTTCGGTGGGGAGCAAACACGTCTCCGGACGCGGTTGCCAGCATCTGTCCATCGGGGCTGAATTGGATCGACCACACAATTTCCGGCAACTGCTGCCGGGCGACTTCCTTTCCGGATGCTAAGTCCCAGAGGCGAATGGTCTTGTCAAAAGCGGCCGAAGCCATCTGTCTCCCATCCGGGCTGAAGGTGATGGAGCGGACAGTTCCCGTATGCCCTTTGCATTCCCGAATCAGACTCCGTGTACGAACGTCCCAGAGCATGATGCGTCCATCCACAAGCCCAACGGCAACCTTTGTTCCATCGGGGGTGAATTTCACCGCCCAGCCGGAAAAGCCAATGGGCCAGTGCGCAATCTGTCGATGGGTCTTGCGGTCCCACAGTGTGATATCGCGTTTCGTACCCACCGAAGCCAGGGTGGAATCATCCAGGCTGATATCGACCCTTTCCGTACCTGGGGTAATGAACAAGGGCATCTTGTAGACAAGAATCTCGCCCGATGTGCCGCCGGCAAAAACATGCGAGCCATCGGGCGAAATGGCCAGTGCTTGTACGTGAACATCCGCACTCGCGCCGGTGAAGGTATGCAGTTCGTTACCCTCCATGACGTCCCAAAGGCGCACGCTCTGGTCGACCGACGCGGTTGCCACGCGCTGGCTATCGGGGCTAAAGGTAACAGCGTTAACCCGCGCGGTATGGCCGGAGAATACGCGAACACTCCTCCCCGTTGCCACATCCCAAACCCAGACCTTGGGATCGTGCGAAACGGTTGCTAGCAGCTTGCCATCCGGACTGAACGCGGTGGCTGCGCAACCGCCTTTGTGGTAGGGCAGGATTAGTTTGCCCTTGGACCTTGCGTCATAGAGGCTGACGGCCGGCTCCTGCAAGAAGGCGGCGACAACCCTGGTCCCATCACCATTTACCGATATACACCGTATGGCTTTGCCTGGTTCACGTCCCAGCGTTTGCTGGCTGTTGGTTTCCTGATTCCAAATGCGGAGCTCACCGGATGCATCCCCGGTGGCGATGCGGTTTCCGGTAGGAGTGATGGACACGCTGGTGATCGCCTGATCGTGCGCGGGGAGAGTGGACAATGTGCTTCCCGTCTCGGCATCAAGGACCACTGCGATCTTGCCGCCACCCCTGCGCGGTACGGCGACGATCTTCGATCCGTCGCGGCTGATGGCGGCAATCCGCGGAAACCCGCTGAGCACCGGTCTGGCGGCGAAATTGGCTTCCCAACGATGAACCGTGCCATACATGGTCCAGACCAAGCCGGAGTCTTTCGCAAATGCGAATGAAGAAAGAAACGTGTTAGAGCCCAGAGTAGAATCCAGCTCATCGGCTTCCGCGAACAGTCTGGTCACGCTGTTGTCGCTTCGTTGAAACAGATTGCGCCACTCCCAGCCACGCAGGCCGGTGGGCGATTGAAAGAGCCGCGCGCGGGCCGCATCGTACTCGTTCTCCTCAATCAACAGGTGGGCGGCTGTGAGGTTGGCACGGTATGCTTCCTCATCGGCGCGCCGCGTTTGCAGTTCAGCCGTCCGGCGTTGGGATTCGGCTTCCATGGCCCTTCGCTGTGCTTCGTCTTTGCTTTTGTCCGCCTGCTGGCGCTGGCGAAAGGCTTCCTGCTGCTGGCTGCGCGCCTGCTGCCGCTGCATGTTTGCTTCGTCCCGTTCCTGCGCGGCAATGGTGGCAAGGCGCGTGGTGGTAACAATCCCGCCCGTCAAGGCCGACACGAATACAGCAGCGGCCGCCACGCCTGCTTTGTGCCGCCGCACAAACTTGCCGGCGCGATAGCCAATTGTGTCCCTGCGTGCCCGAACGGGCATTCCCGACAGGTAGCGCTGCACGTCCTGCGATAATTCCTCGGCCGAGGAGTAGCGGCGCATCGGCTCCTTATGCATCGCCATCAGCACGATGTTGTCGATGTCACCAGCCAGATGACGGTTCGCCGATACCTGGCTCGGCGCAGGTGTTTCCGACTCGCAAATTACTTGTTGGATTTCACGGGGAGTGTTTGAGGTGAATTGGTGCGGACGCTTTCCGGTGAGTAACTCATACAGCACGGCGCCCAGTGAATAAATGTCAGTGGCCGTGGTAACCGGCTGGTTGCGCGCCTGCTCCGGGCTGGCATAGTCCGGCGTCATCACCGGAAACGCCGCCGTCATGCCGGAGCCGTCATTTTCGACGCCTACGGGGTCGAGGATTTTCGCGATGCCGAAATCGAGGAGTTTGGGTACACCATCCGTTGTTACGAGAATGTTTGAGGGCTTCAGATCGCGATGGACAATCAGGTTCTGATGAGCATAGTGGACCGCCCCACACACGGTGCGAAACAGTTCCAGCCTTTGCCGGAGCGTGAGGGACTTTTCCCTGCAATAAACATCAATGGGCGCTCCGTCGACATATTCCATGGCGAAATACGGGCGTTGGTCCGCGGTGGCGCCGCCGTCCAGCAGCATGGTGATGTTCGGATGGTTCAATGTGGCGCTGATGCGTCGTTCGCTGTAAAACCGGTCCATGATTTGTGCTGTGTTCATGCCCGGCTTGACAACTTTGATCGCCACTTTCTTGCGAAACTCATCTTCCCGGACCGCCTCATAAACAACGCCCATGCCACCGGACCCGATCTCGCGCAGGATTCGGTAGGGACCAATGCGCTGTCCTTCCAGTGCAGCCGGCGGCGCACTGGTGGATCCGGACTGCATAATGGTGGCCGCGTAAGCCGGATCCTGCAAGAACCCGGCGCCGGCTTCGTCACTGGCCTCAAGAAGACTCTCTACCTCACGCCGCAACTCCTGGTCGGAGCCGCATAAGTCCGCCAGACGCGTCGTGCGTTCGTTGTAATCCGCGGTCAGTAGGAGGGCAACGATCTCTTTGACCTGTTGGTAGCGCTGCTGGTCCATCTACACCTCAATGCAAACCGTTGTAGCCTTGCGTCAGTGGCGACGCATGCGAGGCTTTAAAGGGGTCTTGCAGGCAGTGGCGAAAATTCGCAGCAAGATGGACCATGGAATTTTTTGTATCTTCAATAGTACTCAAAAAGACACTGCGGAAAGGCCGCGGCACTTGGGCAAGCTAGAGATGCTATCATGTAATCGCTTTGCGCTATCATGATGGCAGATGATTCGAACTCAAATTCAGATCACGAAAGAGCAGGCTGCCGTTCTCCGCGCCATGTCGGTCGAACGTCGACGTCCGGTGGCCGAACTCATCCGAATGAGTATTGATTCCTTTCTGCAGCGCGAGGCTGGGATCAGCAGCGACCGAAAGCGAGCCAGGGCCAAGAGTGCGGCCGGACGATTCGCATCTTCGCAGTCGGATGTCAGTGCCGAACACGATAGGTATCTGGCAGAAGCAATGAGCCAGTCGTGACCTTCGTCGACACCTCAGCGATCTTCGCAATACTGGATCGGAGTGATGCAAACCACCAAACCGCGAAGAACTGCTGGTTTGCTTTGCTCGATTCGAATGATCCGCTTTTTACCACCAGCTACGTGGTGGTGGAAAGTTGTGCGCTGGCCCAGGCCCGTTTGGGGTTAGAGGCAGTTCGTTCTATCAGCGAGGACATTCTCCCGGTGATGGAAATCGTCTGGGTGGATGAATCCACACACACGACGGCTATGGCTGCCCTGCTGGCGGCCCAGCGGCGCAAGCTCAGCCTGGTGGATTGCGTCAGCTTTGCGGTCTCGCGCGTCAGAGGCTCGCAGGTGGCATTCGCATTCGATCAGCACTTCGTGGAAGAGGGCTTCCGATTTCCGGCTTGGTGACAGCCATGCGCGCGACACGAAAATCAAAAAATCAGTTTCAGCGCGAGTTGCATGTTGCGCGGCTGATTGGCTTGACCGCCGATGATCCCAAAGCCGGGATTGCCCACCGTAGTATTCGGCAATCCGAAGATCGGAGTATTAGTCAGGTTGAACGCCTCGGCGCGGAACTGCAGGCGCATGCTCTCATACAACGCGAAGTTCTTAATCAACGAGAAGTCGAGGTTGTACGTCTTCGGTCCACGATGGCGGGAATCGAGGCGCGGGGTATCGCCGAACTCGAAGGAGTTGGGGCGGCGGAACGCATCGGCATTGAGATAACCGGGGCCGCCGGAAACACCGCCGATACGGCTGGAAACGCTACCGCTGGTTTCGGCTTCCACGGAAGCGGAAGTGAAGCTCGCCCGGCCCCCGGCGTAAGGCGGCGTGCCGGAAACTCCGAAGTTCAGCGGCTGGCCGGATTGGAACGTGTAGATGCCGTTCACTTGCCAGCCACCGATGATCAGGTCAACTGCCTTGCGGGAATCAGCGGCGAACTTGCGGCCTTTGCCGAAGGGCAGATCGTAGACGCCGCTCATCACCAGGCGGTGCGGGAAATCGGAACCAAGCACGCTGCGATCGGCGGCGCGATTGAATTCGTTCTGATAGCCGGGGTTCTGGCCCGCATCGAAGAACGAGGTCGTCAGCATGTTCACATCGCCGAGGTTCTTTGAGAACGTATAGCTCAACGTGCCGAGGAAGCCGTTGGTCATGCGGCGCTGCACGCTGAGTTGCAGCGCGTGATAGCTGGAGTTGCCCGCGCCCACGAAGTTGTTGCCGAAGCCGGTGAAGTGCGGGAAGGCGCGCAGAAGCTGATTGCGCTGCACCTGGCGCGTGGCGAGCGGGCCGGAGGTGATGATGCCGAAGAACGGATTGTTGACCAGGGCATTGAGATCGGCCACGCGATTGGCGTCGCCGATGGCGCCGTAGTGAATCGGGTTGAGGGCGTTGAGACCGACGTTGACGGGGAGCAGCACACCCTTGTTGCCTGCATAGGTGACGCTGAGCCCGGTGGCGCCGGGCAGTTCGCGCTGCACACCGAAGTTCCACTGCATGGAGTACGGCAGCGGCGTATCGTATTTCAGGGCAGCGATGCCGGTGCCGACCAGCGTCGCAGCGCCCTGCGAGCTACCGGCGAGCGGCTGAAGCCCGGTGGGGAACGGATTGACGAAGCTGCCGACCGGCGTCACGCTGTCGATGGTGGAAACAAATGGCGTGGTGACCGTGAAGCCGGGGTTGCCCGCATTGAACAGGCGCACAAGGCCGGGGGTGTAGAAGAATCCGAAGCCGCCGCGGAAGATCGTCTTGGGATTGAGCGAATAGGCGAGCCCAAGGCGCGGACCGAGATTGTCGGCGTCGGTCTTGTAGCGCTGGCGCGAAGCGCCGTTGACGCCACGGAAGACGAGTCCGCCACGCAGTGGGAGCCCAGTGGGCTGCGCCAGAGGAGAGACAATATCCGGCTCCACGGTAGCAATGCGGTTGAAGCGCTCCGACGGGCCGGTCTCCACTTCCCAACGCAAGCCGATGTTCATGGTGAGTTTTTGCGAGATCTTCCAATCGTCCTGGAAGTACAGGGCGTGATAGAAGCCCTGCTGCGAAGTGGCGTCAGAGAACGTGAGCAGTCCGCCGGTGGGAATACCAAGCAGGTAGGAAGCAAAGCCGAGGTACGGCGCCTGGCCTCCGGGCACACCGGTGATGGGATCGGGACCCGAGGTGAATGTCGAGCTGAAGGAGAAGTTGCCGCCGGGGTTGCCGAGGCTCGCGTTGTGATCGAGGAAGACGCGGCCATCCCAGCCGAACTTCATCGTGTGGCGGGAGCGGATCCAACTGATGGCAGTGGCCACGTTGTGCGAGTAGCGTGTGAAGCGCTGGTTGCCCGATTCATCGTTGCCGTTGAAACCGTTGATGCCGATAACCGGTAGGAAGCGCTCCTGCACCTGGCTCACGTAGAGCGGCGAGAAGCCGAGCGAGCCGAGGTCAGTGCCGAGCGAATAAGGATCGCGGAAGTTGCGCTGGCGGGCGAAGCCGTAACGCGTGTTGAGCACCAGCGTGGGCCGCAACGTGAAGACGTGATCGAGCACCACGGTGTGCGATTTGATGAACTGATTGAAGCCTGCCGGGCTGGCGACGCTGTTCCAGTAATTGGGCTCGTAGTGATCGTTGTTCAACTTGCTGTAGCGGCCGAAGAGGCGGTTACGCTGCGAGAAATTGTGATCGAGCCGGATGGAGATCTGGCGGTCGTCATCACGCGAACTGGCGACGGAATCGAGGTTGTTGACGATGCCGGGGCGTTGCGGAGCCGGGTACAGTTTGAGGATGTTCTGCGAGAGCGCCACCTGGCGATTGGCGGGGATGACTTTGCCGGGGAACGGAGACCGAAGGAAGCGGCCTGCCTGGGCGGGATTGGCAACCACGGTGGCCGGGTCGTAGATATCAGCCGGAGCTTCGCTGAGGTTGCCGGTCCGCATGAGCGTGGTGGGAACGGAGAAGGTGCGGAAGAGGCTGCGGCGCAGGAAGACCTGTTCGTAGTTGAAGAAGAAGAATGTCTTGTCTTTCCCGTTGTAGACATTGGGCACCAGAACGGGCCCGCCGAGCGAGCCGCCGAACTGGTTGTAGCGCAGTGGCGTGCGGCGATCGGCCCGGCCGGGAATAGGATTCGTGCCTGCGCGATTGACGAAGAAGTTCGCGGCGTCGATCTTTTCATTGCGGAAGAACTCGTACGCCGTGCCGCGGAAACGATTGGTGCCGCTCTTGGTGACGATGTTGAGAATGCCGCCGGAGGTGCGTCCGAACTCGGCGGGGGACATGTTGGTCTGTACCTTGAACTCTTCCGTTGTGTCGATGGTGGGGATGAGAGCAGGCTGGCCCTGGCAGCACACGGTGATGGGGATGCCGTCGAGCAGGATTTCGTTGGCGCCGGTCATGCCGCCGTTGGAAAGGAAGTTGTTGGCGCCCGCGGCCTGCGCCGCGCCGCGCTGTTGGGCCACACCTGCGCCGAAGCCGGCAAGCGGTGTCACGCCGGGCGTGAGCGCGGCCAGCGCGAAGGGATTGCGCCCGTTGAGTGGCAGATCAACCACCTGGCGCTGTGTGATCACCTGTCCCAGGTTGGAAGAATCAGGCTCCAGCACAACCGAGGCAGCCGACACCGTGACCGATTCGGATACCTGGCCAACCGTGAGTTGCGCATCGATGCGTGCCTGTTGCGTAACCGCAATGTTGAACGTGCGCGCGAAGACTTGAAAGCCGCTCTTCTCCACCGTGATCTGGTAGCTGCCGGGTTGTACGAGAGGGAATACGTAGCTTCCGGTCTCATTGGAAACGGTAGTCTGCACAAGCCCGGTTCCGGTGTTCGTGAGCTTTACCGAGGCCTCGGCGATCAACGCGCCGCCGGCATCCGTGACGAATCCGGTTACGGTGCCTGTTGTGGTTTGAGCGGAAAGCGGCAGCGCCGCCGCGAAGGCGAGTACAATCGACAGGAACTTCATATTAACCCCTTGACGTGAAGCGGGTGGCCCGCTGAAGCAATTCTTGCCTAGCAGGATAACAGGAATTGAGACGTTACCGGACGGCGGCGCGTGCAGGAACGACTTGCGTCACCCATCCGTGACGGTCTGGAATGCGCCCGTACTGGATGCCCTGCAGTTGTTCGAACAACTGGTTGGTGACCGGCCCAGGGGCGGCATCGCCCACAGGAATACGGTCGCCGCTTTCGAGCTTGAAGCCTCGGATGCCGGTGATGACGGCCGCGGTGCCGCATGCCATCACTTCACTGATCTGGCCGGAGCGGATGCGGGCGAGCATGTCGTCGAAGCCATAGGCTTCTTCCCGGACCTTGAGTCCCATGTCGCGGGCGAGCGTGAGGATGGAATCGCGTGTGACGCCGTTCAGGATCGTGCCGCCGAGGGCGGGCGTGACCAAATCCCCATTGTCCACAAACAGAATGTTCATGCCGCCCATCTCTTCTACGCGGCGGTCACTGCTGCTGTCGAGGAACAGCACCTGCGCGCAGCCGACTTCCTTCGCCTGGGTGATCACTTGCAGTGTGACCGCATAGTTGGCCGCGGCTTTGACGTGTCCAGTCCCGCCAGGAGCGGCGCGCACCACCGATTCGCTGATCAGCACATCCACGGCGCCAGCGCCGGAGGGCAGTTCCGGGAAGTAGGAACCGGCGGGCAGCGTGAGGATAAAGAAGATGAACTCGGAGGAGCTCTTTACGCCGATGCACGGTTCGGTGCCGATCAGCGTGGGGCGGACATAGAGGCTGCCGGGAAACGGCGGCGTGTAGGCGTGATCGGCTTTGACCAGTTCGTTCACCGCATCGAGGAAGAGTTGCTCATCCACGTGCGGCATCGACATGCGCGCGGCCGACGCGTTGAAGCGGCGCGCGTTCATCTCAGGACGGAACAGCGCGATGCTGCCATCGGCGTGCTCATAGGCCTTCAGACCTTCGAAAATGGCCTGGGCGTAATGGAATACCAGAGCCGCGGGATGAAGGGAGAAATTGTGGACAGGCTCAATGCGCGCGTTTTGCCACTGACCACCGCGATACTCGCAGCAAAAAAAGTGCGGAGTGAACATCTTGCCGAAGGCGATGTTCTTCGGATCGAGTGACGGCGGCGCGGCCTGGGGAACGGTTTTGATGTCGATCTTCATGGGGCAGGAACCGGAGTATTTATTATACCTATTGGCGCATTAGCGGCTACGGGGTGGGAGATGTTGATAGACTGAGGGGAGCTATTCTTCGCCTGAGCCGATGCAGTTTAACCGTCGTTTTTTGACAGCAGGTTTCGTGTGCCTGCTCATCTCGTGCAGTTCTGAGCCGCCGAAGGCGCGCGCCATCGGAGAGGCATACGTGGGGCCTGCCAGTGTGATTCTGCGCAGCGACTTATCGTCTCGATCCGACAAGCTGGCGGAGATGAAGTTTGGCGAAAGGCTGGAGCTTCTGTCCACGCGGCGGGCATTGGTGAAGGTGCGCAACATGGGTGGGGCTGAAGGCTGGGTAGATGGCAAGCACCTGCTGACCAGCGCGCAAATGGCGGAGTTGAAGCGCACCATCGAGGCGGCGGCGACGATGCCAGTGCAGGGGAAGGCAAAGGTGTTCGATGCCCTGAACGTGCATGCCGAGCCGAACCGCAGTTCGCCAAGCCCGTTTCAAATTCCTCCCGGCGGCGTGGTGGATGTGGTGGCGCGAAAGGTGGAGCAGCGCATGCCCTACCGGCCGCTGGTGCAATCTTTGGTGACCACTCCGGCGCCTTCAAAGAAAGCCAAGAAGAAGAAAAAGGGTAAAGGTAAGGAAGAGCAGAAGGAAGAAGAAAAGCCGGAGGTGCCGCCACCGCCGATGCCTCCCGGGCCTGCGCTGCCTGAGGATTGGGAGGAGCTTTCGCGCACGGAGTTGCCTGCGGATCCATCCAAGCCCCAGCCCAAAGCCGATGACTGGTCACTGGTGCGGTTGGGGCCGGGCAAGGTGGGGTGGGTGCTGTCGCGCATGCTCTACATGAATATTCCCGATGAGGTGGCGCAGTATTCGGAAGGCAAGCGCATCACTTCCTATTTCTCACTCGGCGAGATTCAGGATGAAGCCGCGAAGAAGCAGCACTGGTTGTGGACGACGCTATCGAAGCCGCTGGAGGAGCATGATTTCGACGGCTTCCGCGTGTTCATCTACAACCCCAAGCGGCACCGCTATGAGACGGCGTATCGCGAGAACGAAGTGACGGGGTATCTGCCGGTGGTGCTGGAAACGGTGGAGGTAGTGGAGAACAACAAGAAGATGCAGACTCCGGGGTTCAGGCTGATCACTGAGGACAAAGAGGGACAGCGCTGGCAACGGACGTTTGCGTTTCTTGGGTATCGCGTGCGGATGGTGAAGAAGGAACCCGCGGTGAAGCCCGCGGCGCAACCCGCGGCGATTCCCACTGCCGTGCCGCTGCCTGCTCCGGCGGAAGAGAAGAAACCCTGGTATTCCCGCATCGCGCGAATTTTCGGAAAATAGGGAGCATGCAATCCCGCAGAAGTGCGTTGCTGGCGATGGCCGGCTGTGGCGCGGCATTCGCGCAGAAGAAGCCGCTCGATGTGACCGAGTTTGAACCGCGCAGCATGCTGGCGGTAAAGGAGACTCGCGTGGAGCGCGCGCGGTTTCCGGTGATCGACATTCATACGCATATCTCCTTCGCGGCGAAGAGTGCCGGTAGTGTGCCTGTATCGGCGGCGCGGCGTTTTCTGGCGGCGCCGGCGGATCTGCTTCTAGTGATGGATGCGAAGAATCTGCGAACGATGGTGAATCTCACCGGCGGATACGCGGAGGGTTTGGCGGATTGCGTGGCGAAGTATGACAAAGCGCATCCGGGGCGCTTTCTCACCTTCACTGAGCCGATGTTCGCCGAAGCGGTGAAGCCTGGATATCCGCGGAAGCAGGCCGATGCGATTGCGGCGGCGAAGAGCGCCGGCGCGCGCGGGCTGAAAGTCTTGAAGACGCTGGGCCTCTTTCTGCGCGAGAATCTGACCACAGGCGCCCTGGTGAAAGTGGATGACAAGCGCTTCGATCCGATGTGGGAAGCCTGCGGGGCGCATGACATGCCGGTGGCGATTCATGTGTCGGATCCGGCGGCGTTCTTCCTGCCGACGGACAAGTTCAATGAGCGCTTTGAGGAATTGAACAATCATCCCGACTGGTCGTTTCACGGGCGCGACTATCCATCGAACGCGGACATTCTGGCGGCGCGGGATCGCGTGCTGGCGCGCCACCCAAAGACGAAGTTCATCGGACTGCATGTGGGGCACTCGGCGGAGAATCTGGCGCAGGTTGCCGCGGCGCTGGACAAGTACCCGAACTTCTATGTGGAGATCGGCGCGCGCATCGGAGAGTTGGGGCGGCAGCCTCGTGCATCGCGGAAGTTTTTTGAAAAGTATCAGGACCGGATACTGTTCGGAACGGATGCCGTGCCTGGCGGGATCCAGACGCCGCAGCAGATCTTCGGAGCGAAGCTGTACGAAATCTACTATCGCTTCCTGGAGACGGAGGATGAGTACTTCGATTACGCACCAGCGGCGGTGCCTCCGCAAGGGCGCTGGCGCATCTACGGCCTGGGGCTGCCGGAAGCGATTCTGCGCAAGGTGTATCACGCGAATGCGGCGCGGTTGTTGAATGTGAAGGTAGGGTGAATGATACGATAACGGCTCATGCCCAAAGGTTTCTCGCATTGGGAGAAGGACGAACTCGTCGCTCCTCCGGCTCAGTTTGCGCAAAGGCTCACCTCGTTAGTCGGCCCCGGATTGCTGATGGTGGGGGCGAACATCGGCGGGGGCGAATGGCTGTTCGGGCCGCTGGTGACCGCGCAGTATGGCGGCAGTGTGATGTGGCTGGCCACGCTGTCCATCGCCTTTCAGGTGTTCTACAACCTGGCGGTGATGCGCTATGCGCTCTATTGCGGGGAAACCATCTTCGTTGGGTTCTTTCGCACGTGGCCGGGTCCGAAGTTCTGGACCATATTCTATTTGCTGTTTGATCTCGGCGGAGTGTGGCCGTACCTTTCCTCGAATTCCGCGGTGCCGCTGGCGGCGGTGATTCTGGGCCGCATTCCTACCACTGCCGATGATGGGCTGGTGCGCACGCTGAGCTACGCGATTTTCCTCACTGCCTTTGTGCCGCTGATCTTCGGCGGCAAGATCTACAACGCGCTGGAAAAGGTGATGGTGACGAAACTGGTGCTGATTCTCGGCTACCTGGGGATCGTGGTGGCGCTGTTTGTATCGCCGTCGACGTGGTGGGAGATCGGCAGCGGGTTGTTTCAATTCGGCAAGCTGCCCCAGGGCGATTTCAATTGGGCCACTCTGGCGGCATTCGCTGCTGTGGCGGGATCGGGAGGAATGAACAACGCAGCGTTTTCCAATTACGCGCGAGATAAGGGCTGGGGGATGGGTCCGAAGGTGGGTGCGATTCCCAGCGCCATCGGCGGGCGGAACATCAAGTTGACGCATACCGGCAAGACGTTTGAACTGACCGAAGGCAATCTCACGAAGTGGCGCGGATGGCTGCGCCACATCCAGCGCGATCAGCTCTGGCTGTGGGCGCCGGGATGCATGCTCGGCATGGCGCTGCCCGCGATGTTTTCTTATGAATTCGTGCGCGGCGTGAAAGTGGTGGACGGGAACTCGGTAGCAGCGATGTCGGCGCAGGCAATCGCCAATCAGCATGGACAGATTTTCTGGTTTCTCACGTTGCTGTGCGGATTTCTGATCATGGCGCCGACCCAGGTGAGCCAGTTGGACACGCTGTGCCGGCGCTGGACGGATGTGATCTGGATGGGCGTGGGCAAGCTGCGCGGCGTGGAAGGCAACAAGGTGAAGTACATCTACTACGGCATCCTGGTGGCTTACGGATTGTGGGGATTGTTCGCGCTACGCATCACGCCGAACCCGCTGATGCTGGCCGTGGCAAGCGGAGTGATGATGAACATCGCCATCGCCGTGAGCGGGCTGCATGCTCTTTATGTGCTGCTGACACTGTTGCCGAAGGAGACACGGCCTGGCTGGTTGAACATCGCCGGGTTGATTGGGTGCTCTGTGTTCTACTTCGGGATTTCGGCCATCACGCTGGTGCAACAGTGGCCGAAGATCAGTGCATTCCTGCGAGGGGCTTAGACGGAGACAAGCCCGTGGCGGATGGCGTGCTGCACCAGTTGCGCGCTGGTGGTGACGCCGAGGTCGTCCATCATTTTGTACTTATGCGTTTCCACGGTGCGTGAGGAAATGTTGAGGATGGCGCCGATTTCCTTCGCAGACTTACCTTCGGCGAGTAGCTGCAGAATCTCGCGCTGGCGCGGCGTAAGCTCGATGGCGGGCTTGAGGCGGCGCCGCGTTTCATCCAGCAACTCTTCGACGGGGGCGGTGCGCAGTTGCGGAGAGAGGAACGTCTGGCCGCGGAGCGCTTGTTGAATGGCGGTGATGAGTTCATCGGACGCGGCGTGTTTGAGTACGTAGCCGGAGGCCCCGGCATCCAGAGCGCGGGTGAGATACGTGGCATCGGAGTGCATGGTGAGGAAAACGACTTTCGCCGTGCTGCCTTCTTCGCGCAGCATGCGCACCGCATCGATGCCATTGAGCAGCGGCATCGACACGTCGACCACAATGACATCAGGCGAAAGCTCCCTCGCTTTGGACAGCAGTTCGCGGCCATCGGCGGCAAGGCCGATGAGATCGAAGTCCTCACTGAGCAGGCCGCGTAGGCCTTCGGTGACGATCTTGTGATCGTCGGCAAGCAGGATACGGGGCTTTGTCATGCGGGCTCCTCAAACGGAAGACTGACGGTGATGCGTGTGCCCTGAGCAGGGGCGCTGGTGATGTGCAGGCTGCCATCGAGCAGGCGGGCGCGTTCTTCCATACTGGCGAGTCCGACACCAGCGCGCCACCCGGGCTGGCTGCGAAGAAAGCCCTTGCCGTTGTCGCTCACCTGCAGTTTCACCGCGGCCGGGCCGCGTTCCAGGCGAATGGAAACCTCGCTCGCCTCGGCGTGTTTGCGAATGTTCTGCAGCGATTCCTGCACAATGCGAAAGAGCGCGAGTTGCGTGTCCTTGGGCAGCGGCGTGAAATCGCCTTCCACGTGGAGGTCGACGGGTGCGCCGCCGCGTTCGAAGAAGCCGCGGCATTCGGACTCAATGGCGGCAACCAGGCCGAGGTCATCGAGCGTAGAGGGATGCAGACGCCGCGAAAGCCCGTGCACGTGCTGGCTGAGGCGCGCCATCTGATCCTTAATGCGGTCAAGCGATGCGTTGCGCTCCACCGGCGGCAGTCGTGTCGCATTGCCTGCTTCAATGGCTACGGCAGCGAGCCGCTGCGTCAGGTCGTCATGCAGTTCGCGAGCCAGGCGGCTGCGTTCTTCTTCCTGCGCTTCGATCAATCGCCCGGCGAGGTGCTCCAGTTCCTTCTGTTTCTGACGCAGCGCGGTTTCGGCTAGCTTACGATCGGTGATGTCCTGCGCGGCGATGACGATGCCCGCGTCGGATCCCTTGCGTCCGGTGACGAAGGCAGCGGTGAGAAGAACAGGCACGGGTGTCCGGCCATAGGGCAGGAATATAGTTTCGATGGCGGGCAGCCGGCCCTGATCGAGCAAGGGGCGCCACAAGGTGCGTAACGCTTCGGTCTCCTCGGGAAGGATGGAGCGGAGCGGATTGCCCAGCACTTTGCCGGCAAAGCCACCGAGCAGTTCCACCGCCGCGGGATTGGCGAAGGTGATGGGCGCGTCCAGGAAGTCCGCGGTGGACGTGTGGCGGCTTCCATCCACGACGAGCACTGCGTTGAGCAGCGATTCGAGGATGCCGTGGAGTTGTTCGCGGGAGACCGTGGTGCGCTGCAGATCGGCGGCCATTGCGTTGAACGATTCCGCAAGCTGTCCGATTTCGTCGCGCGAGGTGACAGCAATGCGGACGCTGAAATCCTGGGCGCCGAAGCGCCTTGCGCCGGAGGCGAGCGCGAGAACAGGCTTGGTGACCGAACGCCCGATCCAACCGGCGGCGAGAATGAGCGCGAGGGCGATGCCGATGCCGTAGAGAAAAATGCGGCGGCGGAGTTGGGCGATGGGCGCGAAGGCTTCCTCGGAATCGATCTCGGCGGTGAGCCACCAGTTCAGGCCAGGCACATCGAGTGGGGCGTAGGAGCGCAGCACGGGAGTCTTTGCATCGCGGAGGCCGATGTCGGTGCCCGGAGTGCGGGTATGCATGAGGGCAACCACTTCGGGCGAGGCTTTCTGCTGGAGAACGATGGTATGGCCGGGACGGGAATGGTGGGCCGGATTCTCGAGTTCTGTCCGCCAATCACTGCGCAGTGTCCCGTCGGGGCCCACGATGTAGGCTTGGCCAGTTCGCCCGAGGCCCTCCTCGCTCCAGTTGCGATTGGCGGTCATGACCCGGTCAATTTCTTCGATGGAGACCTGAATGGCGAGAACGCCGATCGCTTCGCCCCTGCGCCAGACGGGTGCGGCGAGAAAGGAAGCGGGCGTCATGTGAGATGGCGCGTAGAAGACGAAGTCTTCAATGACGGTGGTTTCCGGCTCACCCAGGGCGATGGCCTGTTCGAATGCCTTGGCGAGCGAAGTGGTGTTGTAAGGCCTGGCGCGAAGATCGCCGCCGAAGTCGATCTCCTTGAAGACGCTGTAGAGCAGCCGGCCCTGCGCATTAATGAGAAAAATGTCGTAAAATCCGAAAGCGCTCTGGTAGCGGTGGAGCGTGGGATGGTAGCGCAGGTGGGTGCGGTCGTAAGGGCCGGATTGAGGGGCGCTGAGCAGCAGATCCTTCGCGCCCAGCGGGTGCGGGTTGGCGGCGATGTAGTGGTATTGGAGGGCAATGGTGCGCCGGTCCGCCGGAAACCAGGTGAGGATCTCCTTCGGGTGATGCTGCGCGTAATGAGATTGCAGCAGGTGCGTAGTCTCAACCGACGGAGCGGGAATCTGGCTCCAGGCGCGATCGAACTCCTCGATGGCGGCGATAGTGGATTCGTCGGTGGAAAGAGCAAGAACGTGGTTGCGGAGATCTTCGAAGTAGCGTTCAATCTGCCGGCAGCGTGTCTGGCGCACGGCGGTGAGCCGGTCATACGTGGCCGCGCGCAGAGCCGCGTTGGCCCCCACGGATGCCTCCCACCCCGTAATGCCGACTGCAGCAAGGCCGAGGAGTAGGAAAGCCGCTTGGAGTTTGAGGCGGTAACTCATGGGCAGGAAGTGGGTCACTGTGATGGTAGCAGTGGTGGATGTAAAATGGTTAAGAATCTCTAATGAAAGTGACGCGCTACTTCCCTACCCTGTTGGCGCTGCCTGTTTTTTGCCTGCAGGCGCAGTCCGATTTTTCCTTCGGCGAAGCACAGCAAATGCTGACCACGTACTGCGCAGCCTGCCACAAGGGGAAGACCGCTCTGGCGAAGTTTGACATCGAGCGCTACCAGACGTTGAACAGCGTGCTGGCTGAGCCGCGTCGATGGACCACGGTGCTGAATCGCGTGCGCGATAGCGCGATGCCGCCCAAGGGCTCACCGGCGCCTTCGCTGGAGTTGAAGGACAAATTCTCGAACTGGCTGGATGGGACATTGCGCAAGTCGGCCTGCGCGGACGGCATATCGCCGGGCTTGGCATTTACACGTCGACTGAACCGCAGCGAGTACTCTTCGACGGTGCGCGATCTGCTGAATCTGCATGTGAATGCGGGCCACGCGTTGCCGGCCGATGGCGCGGGCGGTGAAGGGTTCGATAACGCCGTGGAGACGTTGTTCCTTTCGCCGATTCATGCGGAGAAGTACTTAGAAGCAGCGAAGACGGCGTTGGGCTACGCAGTGAAGGAGCCCCGTTCGCGCAAGGTTTTCCTCAACACCGCACCGGGCGCGGGATTGACGCCGGAGCAAGCCGCGGAAAAGGTTCTCGCCGAGTTTCTGCCTCGCGCCTTCCGCAGACCGGTGCCTGCGCTGGAGCAGCAGAAGTTCATGGACCTCTTCCGCGTGGCTCAGAAACGCGGCGATTCCTACGATGAGTCGGTGCTGTATGCCATGCAGGCGGCGATGATCTCTCCGCATTTCCTCTTCCGCGTGGAGAGCGCGAACAACGGCCGCGAACCCGCAAGGCTGAACGATTTCGAACTGGCCGCGCGGTTATCGTATTTCCTCTGGGGCAGCATGCCGGATAAGACGCTGTCGGACCTGGCCGCGGAGGGCAAGCTGCAGGATGCGGCGGTGTTGCGTGAACAGGTGGCGCGGATGTTGAAGGACAACAAGTCCACTGAGTTCGCCGAGAGTTTCGTCGAGCAGTGGCTTGGCACCCGTGAACTGGGCCGCGACATCAAGCCCGACAAGAAACTGTTCCCCGAATACTACGACGAAGAGATTGCTTCCGGCATGCGCTATGAGCCGATCCTGTTCTTTCAGGAGATTCTGGCGAACAACCTCTCACTGCTGAACCTGATCGACTCGAAATTTTCCGTGCTCAGCAACAAGCTGGCGAAGTTCTATGGGTTCCCGAACAAAGACCTGCGGCAGCAGCCGAAGCATTACGATCTGCCGGAGAACAGCCGCCGCGGCGGAATCATGACCATGTCCGCGGTGCTGGCAGTATCGTCGCTGCCGAACCGGACATCGCCGGTGCTGCGCGGCAAATGGCTGCTCGATGCGGTGTTGGGAACGCCTGCGCCGCCGCCTCCGCCGAACGTTCCGGAACTGCAGGACAACAAGGCCGGTGCGCCGCCGAAGACACTGCGCGAGCGCCTGGAAACGCACCGGCAGAATCCGGTATGCGCGAGTTGCCACAATCGCATCGACCCGCTCGGCTTCGGGCTGGAGAATTACGATGTGCTGGGCCGCTGGCGCACCGAAGACTCGGGCAAGCCCATCGACAGCAAGGGCGTGCTGCCCGATGGCTCGGAATTCGACGGGCCGGATCAATTGAAAGCCCTGGTGCTGAAGAAGAAAGAACTGTTCCTGCGCAACCTCACATCGAAGCTGCTGGGCTATGCGTTGGGACGCGGGTTGACGCTGGAAGAATCGTGCACGGTGGACCAGATCATCGAGAAGCTGGAGAAGACCGATTACAGCGCCCACACGCTGGTGAATGAAATTGTGTTGAGCATTCCCTTCCGCTACAAAGCGGGGACAGTGGCCAATCTGCCTGTGCAATATACTGAGACAAGCAATCGGGATTGAGGATCTGAAAATCGAATGAGCAAATTCCCCATTTCGAGAAGAACGCTGTTACGCGGCGCGGGCGCGGCGATCGGATTGCCTTGGCTGGAGGCGATGGCGCCGGCGGCTACCGTGAAGCAGGTGAATCCGGTGCGCATGGCGGCGATGTATGTCCCCAACGGCATGCTGCCTTCCGGTTGGGATGTGCAGGGCGAAGGGAAGAATTTTGAACTGTCCCCTACGCTCACGCCGTTGCAGGATTTCAAAGACCAGTTGCTGGTGCTGACGAACCTGTGGAATCAGGCGAGCGTGGGTGGCGACGGACATTACGTCAAGATTTCCGGATGGCTCACCTCCACCACCATCACCAAGACGCTGGGTGTCGATATCAGCGCCAACGGCACTTCGATGGATCAGGTAGCGGCGCAGAAGGCCGGCCACCAGACGCCGTTCCCGTCATTGGAACTGGCGGTGGCGCCGGTCACCACGGGCGTCGATCGCAACGTAGGCTACACGCGCGTCTACGGATCTCACATTGCCTGGAGCGGCCCGACCAGCCCGCTGGCGAAGGAACTGGATCCGGCGCATGTGTTTGAACGGCTGTTCCGTGCGGGCCAACCGCAAGCGGGAAAGGCGAAGCAGGACAAGTTGCTGCTCGATCGCGTGCTGGAAGACGCGCGCGCCCTGCGCCAGGAATTAGGCGCCGTCGACAAGCACCGCATGGATGAATATCTCTCGGTGGTGCGGTCTCTGGAAGAACGGATTGAACGCGCCAGCCGGCCCGGGCAATCGAAATGGAAACCTCGGGTGAAGCTGGATGCCGCGGCGAAGCCCGCCGAAGTGGATCCGAAGAACTACGCCGACCATGTGCGCCTGATGCTGGACATGATGGCGCTGGCGTTTCAAACGGATTCCACGCGCATTGTTACCTTCATGTTCAACAACGAGGTCAGCAACCAGAATTTTTCCTTCATAGACGGAGTCAAAATCGGGCACCACGACGCGTCCCATCACCAGAAAGACGCCGAGAAGCAGAAACAGTATCAACTGGTGAATCGCTGGCACGTGGAGCAGTTCGGCTATCTCATGAAGAAGCTGGCCGCGATGAAGGAAGGCGATTCGACTGTGCTGGACCATTCGATGATCCTCTTTGGAGGCGGCATCAAGGATGGGGACCGGCACGATCCGCACAATCTGCCCCTGCTGCTGGGCGGCAGAGGCGGCGGGCGCATCGCTTCCGGACAGCACCTGGTCTATCCGAAGGATTCTCCGCTTTCGAACCTGTTTGTGTCGATGCTCGATGCGTTCGGGACTCCGGTGGAGCGATTCGCCGATAGCACGGGTCCGCTCGCCGGTGTACTCGTTTAAGTTACGGGAAACGTCCTATACTGAAGGCTAAGGGCTACCATGCTGTCTCGCCGTACGTTTACACTCGCCGCTGCCGCGGCCGCGACACTTCCCGGGCAACAACCGCAGGCGCAACCCGCGCCGCAGTCGAACATCCGCGTTTCGGTTAACGAAGTCATTGTGCCGGTAACGGTTACTGACGAAAAGAACCGCTTCGTGAGCGACTTGGATGCGGGCGATTTCGAAATCTTCGACGAAGGCCGGAAGCAGAAGATCTCTTACTTCTCGCGCGAAGGCAAGCAGCCGGTGGTGGTCGGCTTCCTGCTCGATCTCTCCAACCAGAGCCGTCTGCATTGGAAGACGTACCAGGAAGCGGCGAAGGAACTGGTGTGGAACCTGCTGCCCGGGGACAAAAAGTACAGCGGCTACCTCATCGGCTATCACACCGAAGCCGAGTTGATGGTGAACACCACCTCGGATTCCGACCAGATTACGGATCGCATTGCCAAGCTGAAGCCAAGCGGCGGCGCGGCATTGTTTGATTCCATCTACATGGCGTGCACACGTCGCAGTCTGGTGAAGGGCGAACCGATTGAGCCGCGGCGTATTCTGATCATTATCGGCGACGGGCACGACAACGCCAGCAAGAAGACGATGGATGAAGTGCTGGAACTGGCGCAGCGCAACCTGGTTACGGTCTACGGCGTGAGCACGGTGGCATTCGGGTTCAGCTCAGAGGGCGAAAAAATCCTGGAGAAGCTGGCGCTCGAAACGGGCGGACGTGTGCTCTATCCGCTGCAGGGTTTGTATAAGGACGTGAGCGGCTATCTCTCCACGCCGTCCGATGAAGGCAACTATGCGCTGAAGGTGGGCACGGGCGGATACGCGGCGGAAATCGCCAGCGGCATTTTCCGGTCGATCGCTGCCGTCGCCGGCGAAATCACGACGCAGTACATCATGCGCTACATCCCCGACAACACCGATCAGGACAAGGTGTTCCGCAAGCTGGAAGTGCGTGTGCCGAAGCTGCCGCTGGTAAAGATTCGCGCCAGGACGGGTTATTATCCCGTCGGTTTGTAGGTTGAGCTAAGAGCCAAACGGCAATTGCCGAAGCGATAAGTATGGTGACCACCACCTCAGGACAATTCTGGTTGTTGGAAGTGTCCTTGCCGGGTGAGCCGGCTGTGGCGGTGGGTGTGATTCTGGCCGATTCCGACGGCGCCTACCGCATGCGCTTCCGCCGCGATTGGGAAGAGTTCGCGGGCGAAGAAAGCGAAGTGCTGGAAGCGCTGGCGGATGACTTCGAAGACAAGGCGCGGGAGTTTGGAATCGGCGAATGGCTGCGGATGTGTGAGGAATCGTTTTCGAACACGCTGCGCATCACCGATGCCGAACCCGTCATGCTGGAAAATCTCGACCGCGCGGTGGAGCGGCTCTATCAGAAACATGTCCGGCCGAAGGTGCTGCCTTTCCGCACGCATTTGCCGATGTATTCGGCGCGCGTGGCCGCGGGCCGCTTCCTGGAAGATAACGAAGTGGACGCGGAAGAGTGGGTGGAGACGCCCGCCGGCTTGCGGTTGGATGAGGGGATGTACGTGGTGCGCATCACCGGCCGGTCAATGGAGCCGAAGATTCCCGATGGCAGCCTCTGCGTCTTTCGCGCCGGAGTGACCGGATCGCGATCGGGCAAGCTGCTGCTGGTGGAACGGCGCGACATTTCGGAATCGGGCGGGCGCTACACAGTGAAGCGCTACCGCAGCGAGTGGGGAGTGAAGGATGCCGAACGCAGACACAAGATGATCCGGCTGGAGCCTTTGAATCCCGAGTTTGAGGCTTGGGAATTGGAGGAGGAGTCGGATACGTTCCGCATCATCGGTGAGTTTGTGCGAGTGTTGTAGCATGCAACACGAGTTCCCGAACGGCAGGATCCTGCGGCTGGTGCGGGGCGATATCACACAGGTAGAGGTGGACGCGATTTGCAACGCGGCGAATTCCGGATTGCGCGGCGGCGGTGGTGTTGATGGAGCCATTCACCGCGCCGGTGGGCCGGCGTTGATGGAAGAGCTGAACCAGATTCGGGCGGCACAAGGCGGATGCAAGACAGGCAGCGCGGTGGCCACTTCGGCGGGGAATCTGCCGGCAAAGTTCGTGTTTCACGCCGTGGGGCCGGTCTATCAAGGCGGGCGCGGCAATGAGGAGGATCAACTGGCTTCCTGTTACCGCACCTGTCTGGAACTGGCGCAGGAACGGAAGCTGCAGCGAATCAGCTTCCCTTCCATCAGCACGGGCGTGTATGGCTACCCGCTGGAAGAAGCGGCCCCCATCGCCATCGGAACCGTCTTCGATTGGCTGGCGGAGTTGCGGACGACGGTGGAAGAGGCGATCTTCGTACTATTTGATGGACGCACGCTGGCCGCATACGAAAATGCTTTGCGCGCACGTGCGAGAGGCGCGGCGGTGCGATGGTAGAATAGAGAATTCATGCAGGTGTTGCAGGCTGGGACACACAAGATCCTTTTGCTCGAACTGGAGCCGGAATTGGTGACGGACATCGCCAAGCAGGCTGGCTTCGAGTGCCGGATTATCGACGAGCGGAGAGTGCTGCAGGTGGAATTGTCGGCGCCGGAGCGGCAATCGCCGCTGCTGCTGTTTGATGCCGCCGACCCGAGCAATCTGGGGTGGTTTTCGCGCTGCCAGTTCTATGTGGATGGGAACACGGGCAACGTGCTGCAGACTCCGCTGCAAGTCGCCAACACACGCGATCGCGGAGGACGGCCGTTGCCGAATACCGTGCGCGTGCAAATCACCAAAGAGCTGCCCGCGAATTTCCGGCTTCCCGGTAAGCAGCCGGTGACGGAGCAACTGGTGTATTCGGTGCTGTTCAATTTTCTGCAGGCTCTGTCGCAGGTGGGTGTGGGCGTTTGCGGCAACGGGATTGTGAAACCGCTTGCCGGGCGCGTGGATGGTCCGGGCCAGAAGAATTGATTACAGGCGGCGGCGTGAAGCGAGATTGAGCTTGTCTCCCGCGTTTAGGAAATAATACTTCTTTCCATCGGGGCCGGTTCCGTACTTCGCGTCGTAGACAGCTACTTTGCTGTCACCCATCACCTCGGCCGTATCGCCCTGCACGATGATGGCGGTTCCTTCATCGATGCCGATGCCCAGCAGGTGCGGGTGCTTCGCAATCACCGGCACAAGGTCATCCTGGCGATTGCGCTTCAGCAGATGCTGATCGACGGCGACGTTGCGCAGGAAGCCCATGCCCTGTTCATAGCCGGGGGCCATCATGATGGTGTTGCCTTCGCGCGCCCCGCGCACAAGATAGGAACCTTGAATGGTAGCTCCGGCGGACGATCCGCCGATGACGCCGCCGCGGTCGAGCAGCTTCCATAGTTCCTTGTGTGTGCGCGTGTTGAGGTAGGAATCGACCAGGCGCCACTGGCGGCCTCCGCCAAACCACACGCCACCGGCCTTGCGAATAGGAGCGACGAATTCTTCGCTATCCGCCACCTTGCGGTCCCGCGTGTGGAGGATGGTGATGTGCTCGGCGCCGGCTTTCGAAAGAAACTTCGTGCCCAGCCATTTCTCGTCGTATTGATCGGCGTCCCCCGCTGTGGGGATGAAGACGAAGGGCGCGTTCTTGCCTCCGCCGAGGTCCAGGAAACGATGGATGAGTGCCGGTGGCATAGTGCCTCCACCGACTACGACCAATGAGCCCCGGCTGGGGCCGATTTTCGGCTTTGCGGATTGGGCGATGACAGCGCCCGTGAGCGATCCCAGAAACAAGCGGCGATGGAGCATGGTTATTTATCGCTTGTACCACGAACCATCGGAACGAAGAGAACGGGGATGACACTGCGGCGGCTGAGTGCGCCGTTGGCCGATTTTTCGATCACCATGAGAAGTTGCTCGGCTTCGCCTTCCGGTGCGACAAGCTTCCCGCCGGGCTTCAGTTGATCGATGAGGGCTTGCGGGATCTCGGGCGGCGCGGCGGTGAGAATGATGCGGTCAAACGGGGCCTGTTCGGGCCAGCCTTTGTAGCCATCGCCGTGACGGACCGTGACGTTGCGGCAGCCCGTGCGCTGCAGCGCCTTGGTGGCTGATGCCGCCAGTTCCGGCACGATCTCAATGGAATAGACGTGTTTGGCAAGCTTGCTGAGAATCGCCGATTGATAGCCGGAGCCCGAGCCGAGCTCCAAAACAATATGCTCCGGTTTTGTTTCGAGCAGCTGGGTCATCAGCCCGACAATGTAGGGCTGGGAGATGGTCTGGTTGTAGCCAATGGGCAGCGGGCGATCCTCGTAAGCGTGGGCCTGGAGTTCGGCGGGGACATACTCGTGGCGTGGCGTGTCACGAATGGCGGCAAGGACACGGGCGTCGCGGATGCCACGCGCTTCCAGATGTTCCTTCACCATGGTAAGCCTCGCTTTCTCATAGGCGTCCGCGGCAAAGAGCAGGAGCGCTGTTGCAACCGCGGCCTTCATGCTTTCAGCCTGAACCAAAATGCGGCTGAGGACAAGTCCGGGTGGAATCCGCCTACAATAAAAAGACCCCATGGCTCAGGAACGGACCGCATCGCGCACGAACATCCCCATTCCATCGACAGGACTGCTTCGCCAGCTTGGCGTAGTGAGCGCCGCGGCGCTGGTGGTGTCGAACATGATCGGTACCGGCATCTTCACCACGAGCGGGTTTCTGGCAGGGGATTTAGGGGATCCGTCTCTGGTTTTGGGAATCTGGGTCATCGGCGCTTTGTGCGCGCTGGCCGGAGCATTTTGCTACTCGGAATTGGGCGTGAACTTCCCCAGTTCGGGCGGCGAGTATGTGTACCTGACCAATGCCTATGGGCCCAGTTGGGGATTCATGACCGGATGGATCAGCTTCGTGGCCGGCTTTTCCGCACCCATTGCCACCAGCGCGCTGGCGTTCAGCGAGTATCTCGGATACTTCATTCCGGCGCTGCGCATTGAGAACGCCATCTGGAAAACAAGCTTCGGATCGTGGAACATTGTGGTGGGTGGCGGGCAACTGGCGGCAAGCGCATTGATCGTCTTTCTCACCATATTGAATGTGCTGGGCGTGCAGCGTTCGGCAAAGTTCCAGACCGTATTCACATCGCTTAAAATTACCGTGATTGTCGCCCTGATTGTGCTGGGCTTCGCCGCGGGCAACGGCAGTTGGGATCACTTCAGCCAGTCGGCTGTGCGCACATCCACTACCCCGATCCTGTCGCAGTTCGGCATCAGCCTGTTTTGGATTTACGGCGGCTACAGCGGATGGAACGCGGCCACCTACATTGCCGAGGAATTGCGCAAACCGGAGCACACGCTGCCCATCGCATTGACCGCCGGAACAATCCTGGTGGCAATTCTATATGTCGCCCTGAACGCAGTGTTCATCTACGCACTGCCGCTCGAAGAGATGAAAGGGCAGATCGCCATTGGAACCATCGCGGCGCGAAAATTGTTCGGCGCTGAGATTGCAGGTTTGTTCGGAGCATTGATGGCCGCGGGGTTGGTATCGACGGTGAACGCGATGGTGACCGTCGGCCCGCGCGTCTATTACGCAATGGCGAAGAACCGGGCGTTCTTTGCGGCCGCGGGCAAAGTGGACCCGCGCTGGCACACGCCGGTGAACGCGATTGTGGCGCAGGGCATCCTGTCCATGTTGATGACATTCATCCCGTTCGGCCTGCTATTTGTGTACATCGCGGTGACGCTGAATCTGTTTGCCGGACTGGCCGTGGCTTCGATCTTTGTGTTCCGCCGGCGGCCGAACTGGCGAAAGCTGCCGGTGGTGAGTTTCGCATTCCCACTGGTGCCCGGATTCTTTCTGATTGTCAGCGCCTGGATGTACTATGTAGGCATCACCAATGCGCCGGTGGTAACGCTTGCCACGGCGCTTACGGTTGGTTTGGGAGCATTGATTTATCATTTCCGTATTCGGCAACGCGAATAATTCATGGCAGACATATTGGATGGCAAACTGGTACGCGACGCGATCCTCGAGTCGTTGAAGCCGCGCATTGCGGCTTTGGAAGAACTGCAGCGCCCGCCGGGGCTGGCCGTTGTGCTGGTGGGCAATAACCCGGCAAGCGAGATTTACGTTCGCAGCAAGGTGAAGGCGTGTGAGGAATTGGGCATGTTCAGCGAAAAGCACATGCCCACGGATGATGTGACCACCGAGGAGTTACTGTTCCTGGTGCGGTCTTTGAACGCGCGTCCGGACATCGACGGAATTCTGGTGCAACTGCCGCTACCGGCACAGATCGACGAGCAGCAGGTGTTGATGGCCATCGATCCGATGAAAGATGTAGACGGCTTCCATCCGGTGAGCGCGGGTCACCTCATGGCCGGGCGGCCGTGGTTCCGTCCCTGCACCCCCGCGGGCGTCATGAAGATGCTGGCGCACTACCAGATTCCCATCGCCGGCAAGCGAGCCGTGGTGGTAGGCCGCAGCGACATCGTAGGCAAACCGATGGCAATGCTGCTGCTTCATGAAAGCGCCACCGTGACCATTTGCCATTCGAAAACACGCGACCTGGCGGAAGAGTGCCGCAGAGCCGATATCGTGGTGGCGGCGATCGGGCGGCCGGCGTTTCTCACTCCCGAGTTCATTGCGCCGCACGCAGTGGTGATCGATGTCGGCATCAACCGGTTGAAAGACCGCGCCGCCGTCGATCGGATATTCGAAGGAGACGCCGCGCGGCTGGCCGCCTTCGATAAGAACGGCAGTGTCGTGGTGGGCGACGTGCATCCGGCGGCATTCCGCAATTGCGCCGCATACACACCCGTGCCGGGCGGCGTCGGCCCATTGACCATCGCCATGCTGATGAGCAATACCGTTCTTTCGGCAGAATTTCGCTTTGGGAATCCACAGGCATGATTTCCCGGCGCACACTGGTTGCCTTGCTGGGCTCGCGCCTGCTGGCGCGCGAGTTGAAGCTGAGCCGCTTTGAACTGCACAGTGTGCGTGTGCCCTTTGCCGAACGCGTGCGCGAAGCCTGGATGGAAAGCTGGAAATACCAGAAGCGCGATCAATCCGATTATGTGTTGCAATTCGTCAAGCTCTACACCAGTGATGGACTCATGGGCATCGGCGAAACGAAGATGCCGCTGGCGCAATCGGAAGCGCTGCTCAAGAAGATGATGGGCCAGCCGGCTGCTTCGTTTGTGGAGGACGATTCGCTGCGCGGTGTGCTGATCGCCATCTGCGATCTGATGGGAAAGGCCGCGGGCAAGCCGGTGTCGAAGCTGCTTTCGCCTTCCGCCAAAGATCGCGTCATCCCGACGTGGTGGAGCCAGTGCTTTCCGCCGAAGTTGATGGCGTCGGAGGCGAAGTTGGGCGCGAGCCTGGGCTACCGGGTGCACAAAGTGAAGGCGCGGCCGTGGCACGATCCGATTGAGCAGGCAGCGGCGATCTGCGCGGCGATACCCAAAGACATGCGCGTTTGGGTGGACGCGAATTCCACCTGGGGCACGGTGGAGAAAACACTCGCGGTGACGAAGGAACTGGCCAAATTCAAAAACTACTTCGCCATCGAATCGCCCATTCCGCGCACGGACATCGACGGGTACCGCAAGTTGAAGGGCAGGCTGCCGCTGCAACTCTCTGAGCATGTGGATGGCATCGACCTCGATTTGTGGACGCGGGAAAAACTGCTGGATGCCTGGATTTCCGGCACTCCGAAGTTAGGCAAGTATGTGCGCGGATTGTCGGAGAAGGCAGTGGCGGCGAAATGCCCCATCTGGATTGAGCATTCCATCGACAACGGAATCGCGCAGGTGTTTCAGGCCCATCAGACCGCGGCGTTCCCCGGCATTCAATACGCCATCGCCATCACCCATGTCCTTGAGGATGACTGCATGGCGGAGCCATTCACGGTCAAGGACGGGTACTACCGCATCGCGGACAAGCCCGGACTGGGCGTGACGCTGGATGAGGCCGCGCTGGAGAAGTACAGACTCGCTTAGAGCTATCCTGTTAAGCATGTCTGTATTGACCAAAGAAGAACTGATTGGAAAGCTGCAGCATGAGATTCATATCCTGCTGCATCTGTGTTCCAAGGTGAAACCGGAGATGCTGGATTACCGGCCGACCCCAAAACAGCGCAGCACGATCGAGTTGCTGCGGTATTTGACGGTGATGGGGCCGGTGCTTCTGCCTGCTTGCCAGACTGGGAATTTCGACGGCGCGGCTTGGGAGGCGAAATCGAAGGCCGCCGAGGCGATGAACTTCGATGCTCTGGTGGAAAACCTCGGATCGCAGGCAGCGTTCTACGCAAGCGAAATCGGCGCGATGAGCGACGCTGATTTCCGCAAGGAAGTGGAATTGTTCGGCTTCAAGGCATCCACGGGTGCGACAATCATGGGCTTGATCGTGTGCGGTCACACGGCGTACCGCACGCAATTGTTCCTTTATCTGAAGGCGTGCGGGCGCGAAGAGCTGAACACGATGAACCTGTGGGCCGGTGTAGACGGCTCCATGTAGCGATGGCCGCGATCAGTACTCGCGGTCTTTCTTGATGCCGGGTTCGGGCATGGGGTACTTGCCGTTGGCCTGCAGCTGCAAAGGTGCAGGGCCATCGGGAGTGAGCTTATCAACGTCAGGCCCGAACTCGTGCGGACAGTTGAGCATCTGCTCAAAAGTGATGATCTGGCCTGTGTGCGCGGCCATGCGGCCCATCGAAGTGACGAGGCTGGCTTCCGCTCCGCGGCGCACTTCGTTGTAGGGCTTGTCGTTGCGGATCGCTTCCATCAGATCGTCCCACTCCCATTGATAAGGGCTCTTTTCCGGCTGCGGGAAGGCCCACACCAGATTGGGGTCGGCGGGCAGCGGCAGTTCTTTGCGGTTGTTGACGCGCGGGATGTTCTGCCCTTTGTAGATGCGGCAAATGCCGGGTGTGTGGGAGAGCGTGGAGATTACAGCCGAGCCCTTCGATCCGTGTGCGTAGCTGGCGAATTCGTCGCGCGCTCCGGCCATGTTGCGGCCATCGAAGTACAGGCGCGAGCCATCGGGATAAACGAACTGCACGGAGTAAGTATCGAAGTTCTGATCGAGCGAATCGCCGCGATACTGCCGGCCACCAAGGCCATGCGCTTCCACCGGCCATGCGCCTTTCATCCAACTGCACTCATCAATCTGGTGAATATAGTAATCGCTGAACACGCCGCCGCTGGCCCAGAGGAAAGCGTGGAACTTGCTGAGCTGGTACATCACCTCCGGCATTCCGGCCGGCTTCGGCGGAGCAGTGCCGCCTCCCTGCCCCATGCGGTACCCGCGCATGGCCACGATCTCACCGATCTGCCCGTCGCGGATGCGGTTGAGCAGTTCCTGGCGCGCGCGGCAGTGCCGGACCATCAGTCCAACCGCGACCTTGAGGTTCTTGCTGGAGGCGAGTTCGCCCAGCTCAAACATGCGCTTGGTGGTGGGTCCGTCCACAGTGACGGGTTTCTCCATAAACGTGTGCAGGCGTTTCTCGATGGCGTATTTGAAGTGCACCCAGCGGAAGGCTGGCGGAGTGCCGAGGATGACAACACCACCCGGCTTGAGCGCATCCATGGCTTGTTTGTAGGCCTCAAAGCCAAGGAAACGGCGCTCTGGTGGAACATCCACCTTGTCGCCAAACTGTGACTTCAGTTTGTCATAGCTCGAATTGAGCTTGGCCGGCACCACGTCGGCCATGGCGACCAGGCGGCTGGGTCCGCTTTCGACAGACAGCGCGTTGATGGCCGCGCCCGTTCCGCGGCCTCCCGCGCCAATGAGGATCACGTCGATGGTGTTGTTCTCCGCCGCGTGAACATGCGGCAGAGCAACTCCGGCGAGGGCAGAGGCGCTCGCGACGCGGGTAGTTGCGGATAGGAATTCACGGCGGGATTTAGGATGGGATGGATTCTCGGTCATGGAGTATTTATAAGGTCCTTTCCACTTGCCCGCCAGCATACCGCAATCAGCGTAAAGCCGGGGAATCAGCGATAGGATGGTGGGGAGAGGGGATGGACGGGGTTCCCAAACAAGTCGGAGTGTATACGCTCGAGCGAGAGATCTCGCAGGGCGGCATGGGCGTGGTGTATCTGGCGTCGCGTACATCGGACTTCAGCAAGCAGGTGGCGCTGAAAGTGCTGAAGCGCGGCATGGACACCGACGCCTTGCTGCGCCGCTTCCGGCGCGAACGCGAAATCCTGGCGCGGTTGGAACACCCCAATATTGCGCGCTTGCTCGATGGCGGCGCGCTCCCCGATGGCCGTCCCTACCTGGTGATGGAGTATGTCGACGGCGTGCCTGTCACGGAGCATTGCCGGCCATTGCACATCGGCAAGCGGCTGCGGTTGTTCCTGCAAATCTGCGAAGGCGTGATTTGCGCGCATCGCTCCCTGGTGATTCATCGCGACCTGAAGCCGGCGAACATCCTGGTGACCGAAGCGGGTGAAGTCAAACTGCTCGATTTCGGCATCGCGAAATTACTGGAGGCGGATCACGAAGAGACGCTGGCCATGACCACCGAGGAGCACACCTTCTACACGCCGGAATACGCGAGTCCGGAACAATTGGAGCGGCAGCCGGTAACGGTGGCAACGGATGTGTACTCGCTGGGTGCGGTGCTGCGGGAGATGCTGCGTGAGCCTGGCACTGAGTTGCCGCAAGACCTGACCGCAATCATCGCCATGGCGACGCGCGAGGAGCCGGAACGCCGGTATGCCTCGGTGGAACAGTTCGCGGCGGATGTGCGGCGCTTCCTTGATGGGGTGCCCGTGGCCGCGCATGCCGGCAGTACTTCGTATCGCGCGCGCAAGTTCCTGGCGCGGCACAAAGGGAGCCTCTCCGCAGCCGTGCTGGCGATAGCGGGCGTGGTGGGCGGCATCGGGATGGCGGTCCACGAGACGGGCGTGGCGCAGCGTAACGCGGACACAGCCGAGAGGCGATTCGCGCAGGTGCGAAAGCTCGCTTCCGTGATGTTGTTCGATCAATACGATTCCATCAAATCCGTACCTGGCGCCACGAAGGCGCGCGAGGCAATTGTGCGCACCGCGCAGGAGTACCTGGACAGCCTCGCGGCGGAAGCGGGTAACAATCGGGAGCTGGCCATGGAACTGGCCGGCGCCTATCACAGGTTGGGCGATGTGCAGGGCATGCCGGGAAGCGCTAACTTAGGCCGGGTCACCGATGCCATCGCCAGTTACGCCAAGGCGCGAACCCTGCTGGATAAGCTTCCGCCTGCTGATCCGCAAGTGTTGCGATTGGCGATTCTGAATCTGCGTGTCTCGGCGCTGCTGGAGCGTGAAGGGCGCCTGGAAGAGGGCCGCGCGATGCGCCACAAGCGCCTGGAGCTGGCCCAGAGGCTCTATGACATGGGTCGAGACAAACTCGATGCATGGTACGGATTGATCTACGCGCTGCAATCGGCGGCGGTGGCGGATGCCGATACCGGGTCGCCTTCGAAGGCGCTGCCCAATTTGCAGCGGGCGCTGCAGTTGGCCAGGGAGTGGGACGCGAGCCAGCCGTCGGCGCGGACCCAAAGTGTGCTGGCGCAGGTCTACGCGGATCTGTCGCAAGTGATGCGAGGCATTGGCGACGCGCGCGAAGCCGTGGCCTATGACGAAAAAGTGCTGGAGATACGCATGCGCAACGTGACACGGCATCCCAACCATGAGCCCTATTGGCGCCAGGCGTTTCTCGTGCACTGGTACCTCGGCACCGATCATGCGCATCCCCAGTTGATCAGTCTGGGCGACACCGCAAAAGGCGATAGGCATTGCAGGGAAGCGATTCGCTGGGCTCGCAAGTCTTTCGATGCGGACCCGGCGAACGTGCAGGCCAAGATCGATCTCGCCCTGGCGCACCGCTGTTTGGGAGCCGTGTATCTGATGAGCCAGCCCGCACTGGCGGTGGAGGAATACCGGCGGTCACTGGCCCTCACGGAAGCGGTGTACGCAAAGCAACCCAATCTGCTGCGGCACTTGGATGATGCGGCTAATTCGTGGTGGGGTTTGGCGTCCGCGCTACGGCGGATAGGGCGTCATGACGAAGCGCAGGCACCCTACCAAACCACGTTGCGCATGTTCGAAGAGACACTGGCGAAGTCGCGGAATTTTTCCTACCGGCAACAGATGATGTATGCAAGGTTGGAGTACGGCGAAATGCGCAAAGATTCCGCCGCAGTGCGGCGTGCCCTGGAAATGGCGCGGGAAACGGCGGGCGCGTTCCCCGGAGCGCAGGCGGAATTGGATCTGAAGCGCGCCATGGCCGTGGCGAAGAAAGTAGGAGAATAGAGCGCATGACTGTGCGACCGATGATTGCACTGGGATTGGTGACGCTGGGCTTTGCAATGGCTGCGGATTGGCCACAGTGGCGCGGTCCGGCGAGAACCGGAATCTCCACGGAAACAGCGCTGTTGCGCCAATGGCCGAAGGAAGGGCCAAAGCTCCAGTGGCAGGTGAAGGATCTGGGCGAAGGCTACGCCACGCCGGCGGTAGCGGGCGGCAAGTTGTACGTGCTGGCGAACAAGGGCATGGACAACGAGTTCGTGCAGGCCATGGATGCGGCGACGGGCAAAACGCTTTGGACCGTTCGTATCGGCAACGTGGGTGATCCCAATCAACAACCTTCGTACCCCATGGCGCGTTCTACTCCAACGATCGATGGCGATGTACTGTACGCGTTGAGTTCGGATGGGGATCTGGTGTGTTTGCGCCTCGCGAACGGCGCGGTGGTTTGGAAAAAGAGCCTCCGCTCGGATTTCGGCGGAAAGCCCGGAAAATGGGCCTACGCCGAATCGCCGCTAGTGGATGGCGACACGCTGGTGGCCACTCCTGGCGGCGCTGAGGCAACGCTGGTGGCGCTCAATAAGAAGACCGGCGCACTCATCTGGAAGTCGGCGGTGCCGGGTGGCGATGTGGCCGCCTATGCCTCAGCAATTGCAACGGAAGCCGCGGGGCGCAGGCAGTACGTGCAGTTTGTGGATAAGGGCATTGTCGGCGTCGATGCGAAGACGGGTAAGTTTCTCTGGCGCTACGCGAAGACCGCCACGGGTCCGGCGAACATCCCCACTCCCGTGGCCGACGGCGGATACGTATACAGCGCGAATGCCCGGCGCTTCGGCGGCGGGTTGGTGCAATTGCATGCGAGCGGCGATGGTGTGTCGGCGGAGGAAGTGTACTTCGAGCGCGACGCTCCCAATACGCTCGGCGGGCAGGTGCTGGTGAAGGGCACACTCTACGGCACCAATCCGAAGGGACTCGCGGCAGCCGATTTCAAGACGGGAAAAATCCTGTGGGCGGAAGATTCGCTGGGCCCTGGATCGGTGCTATATGCCGCGGGCTTGTTATTCGTGCACACGGAGAATGGGGAAGTGGCACTGGCGGAGGCAAGCACCGAGGGGTATCGGGAGAAGGGACGCTTCACGCCGCCGGACCGGCCTACGCATTCGCGCAATCGGGAGATGGCGTGGTCTTATCCGGTGCTGTCGAACGGGCGGCTGTTCGTTCGCGATCAGGACCGGCTGTGGTGTTTTGACGTCTCCACAAAATGAAAAAAGCCGCCCCCGAAGGAGCGGCCTGTTTCTTCGGCGGCGTCTTTATTGATCGAGCACTTCGCCCAGCGTGATCGAGCGGATGGAAGTGGTTGTGGTGCGGCTTTGCCCGTTGAAGGTGGAAGTGGCCCGCACCCGGTATTCGATGCGTTCTCCAGGCAGCAGCGATTCCGATCCGGGGATGGTGCCCTGGAAGAGATTGAGGCGCCCCGATCCCGCATCCGTCATGTTCAGATTGACGAACGCCGGCACCGATGTTTCAAACAGGCGGCGGAAGCGGAACTGGAGCGTCGCTGTCAGTGCCGAAGGCACCTGGTTGATCTCGGCCTGCACTTGCTTGCGCACCCCTGGGCTGGCAATCGGGATATCCAGGCCCACATTGCGTTCGCGGATATCGACCACCCGCGGCGCTTCCAGCGGCAGGTTGAAATCGAGTGTGGCGCGGCGGATCAGCGCGTCGGCGTAAGCGCGGTGGCCATCCACATTCGGATGCGCGGTGCCGGTGTGCGTGCCCTGGCGCAGGAACGAGTCACCCAGCGTGTTCACCCAGCGCTGTCCGGCGGCGTTGCAGAAGCCATGCGGCGTGAAGGTGTCTTCCGGGCCCGCGATGTAACGCCAGCCGTGACGCGCGGCGGCAGCCTGGATCTGATCGTTCAAGGGGCGGATGAAGCGGTCCAGAAGGAATTCGGATTCTTCCTGCGAGATGAAGCGCATGGCCATGCCCGCGAAATCGCCGGTGGGGACGAAGAGGTCGTCGAAGCCGCCGCAGAACGCGCCATCCTTGCGCTTCAACACACCCGGATACTCGGTGATGTAGACGAAGCGCGGATTCAAATTGGCGATGCGCGCGGCCAGTGCATCGTAGCGCTGCGGCAGGAAAGACGTAATTCCTTGGATGGCGTTGAGCACCACGGGACTGGTGCGGCAGTCGGTGGGCAGCATGCATTCCTTCACCACTGGCGCGAACCCGACGTCGTTGCCGCCAATCGAAACCATGAGGATGTCGATGGGGGAGCGCACCTCGTTGGTAACCGCGGTCATTTGCGCGCCCACTCGCGCGTTGGGAGTCTCCGGGGCGGAGCTATCCATGGGACCAAGCACTCCTTCGTTGATGCCGGCGCCAGTGCAGGAGAAGTCGCTGAAGATGGTGGAGACGTTCGGAAGATCGTTGATGCGATCCGATGCCATGCGCCGCCCGTTGTTGAACGAACGGTGGCAGGGCGTGCTGGACCAGACCGCAGTGCCATTGGCGGCGATGCTGTTGGGGTTCCCTTCCCCGGCGGCGTAGGAATCGCCGATGGATACAATGCGCAGGCTGATGGGGTCCTGCGCGAGCGCGGCGGTGGCAATGGCCGCGCTCAGCAGGGTCATGGTGAAGGTGGTGCGTTTCATTTCGCTTGGGCTCCTTGTTGTTTGGCTGTTGTGCAGCCGGTTATGTCTGTGCACGTGGAATCGAGCACGCAGGAGCATCCAGGAAACCGTAAGGGCGCGGTAAGGAAGTGTTACGCAAGGCAGGTCGCGGGTTTCGACAAAACCCGTTACCCTGGTAGGCATGCGACTGCTGATTTCCTTTGCGCTGGGTGTGTCTTTGGCGGCTGGCGCCGATCTGCCGCGGTTTAGTGACGCGGGCGAATTGGCCTTCCCGGAAAACTACCGCGATTGGGTGTTCCTTTCGTCAGGGCTGGGAATGACGTACGGCCCTGCGGCGGCGATGGCGTTGGAGAATCCGATGTTCGACAACGTCTACGTGACGCCGGCGGCATTCGCATCGTTCAAGGAGACGGGCAAGTGGCCCGAAGGAACGATGTTCGCACTGGAGGTACGATTCTCCACATCGCAGGGGTCCATCAACAAGGGTGGGTTCTACCAGACCGATATCGCTGCAGTGGAGATCGCAGTGAAGGATACGAAGCGCTTTTCCACCGGCTGGGCGTACTTCGATTTCTCCGGCGGATTGCGCCCACGCAAGCAGACTGCGAAGGAGCTCGGGCAGAACTCGCGATGCCATTCGTGCCACACGCCGAACGGAGCGGTGGAGAATACGTTCGTGCAGTTCTACCCTTCGGCGCTGGCTATTGCCGAGAAGAAGGGGACGGTGAAGCCATCGTATAGGGCTCCGGCGCCGTCACCCGTGCGGGCGTTTCATGACATCCGCGAGAAGAAGGTGGGCGCGGCGCAGTTATTGAATGCGGCACAGGAATTGGATCGCAGCGCTCCGGTGGTGAAGGAGAGCACGTTGAACATGATGGGGGCGACGTTGCTGCAAGGCGGGGATAAGGAGCAGGCTGTGGCCGTACTGGAGTGGGCTGTGTCCGCGTATCCGCATTCGGCGAATGCTCAGGATTCGCTGGCTGAGGCTTATGAAGCGAGTGGGAATAAGGACAAGGCTCGGGCGGCGGCTACGAAGGCGAAGGAATTGGTGCGGAACGATTCGTCGTTGACTGCGGAGCGGAAGCAGCGGTTGGAGAAAGCGATTGAGGATCGGCTGGGGCGGTTGAAGTAGCTTACTGGAACCGGGCTTCGAGTCCCGCAAAGACATAGCGATAGCGCCAGCCGTGCGTTACGGGTTCGGGAATGCCGTCTACGACCACGCTTGTGCCGAGCCTGGTTTCCCGATAATTCCAGACTTCGATCTCCAAACCCTGGGTGGAGGGGCCGAAGAATATCTCCACTTCGCCGCGTCGCGCTTCCGCGAAGAAGCCGCGGAATGTGTAGCTGCTCGGGCGGCTGGGGTCGTTGGCTCCCGTTCGTACACGGACCATAACCGCGCTGTCGGGGTCGCCGCCTTCCCATTCGATCTTTTTGACGATGTTTCCGAAGCCGCGGGCTGCAAACGGCAGCACAAAAACCGTTCCGGGGCGCAAGTCTGTTTTGACCCGGATCGGTGGCGGGATGGAGAGACTGGTTTCGAACGGCCCGATTTCCACCGACGCTCCGCCGCGCACCGTGGAATTCCCTGGCTGAATACTTCCCAGGGGAAGCTTAGAACGGTACTCGGTTGGTCCAACCGGGTTGAATTCCGGCTCGATGGCCGCGCCCGAGGGCGTAAGCAATTGGATACCTCCGAGTTCCAGATGCTTGGCGTAGTTGTCCATCACTGGGCAACGAGTAGTGAAGTGGGGAACGCTGACCAGGTGCTGTGCGTTTGGGGGTATGGGCAGCGCGGGAACAGGGATCGGAGTGCGCGAGAAATCGAGGACAAATTCGTCCTGCTCGGGCGGAAACGCTAGCGACCCCGTGGCGATGGTTTTCTCCCAACGAAGTAGACCCGTGGGTGCAGGGAGCGATGGGGGACATGGGCCTCCTCCGCGGCGGATGCTGATCGGAACCGCCTGGCTCGTCCGGTCTCCTCTTGGGAGCCAAAATGGCAGGTCACAACCTTCGGGCGCCCGGGGAGACACCCGGATGTTGACCTGATCGACGCCGACCAAGCCTGGCACTCGCCCCACCCACGGGAGGTCGCCGAGAGAGATGTTGAGTTCCGGATCGCCAAGCCGAGGCGCCTCCAAAGCGCTGAGAAACCTGGAGGGTGGGTCACTCGGCGCGGCATCTCCTGGCGCCACCGCCGGGTACGAAACAGGGCCCAAACCGGTGCCGTAGACAACAACCAACCCTCCGGGCTCAGCCGCGTTCCGCGGGGTGTTGAGTTCCAAAGAGCCGTTCTTCAAGTTGTAAACCTCACCCGTTCCGCATGTTTGATTCTCGTTCATGAAAATGCCGAATCTGCTTCCGCCAATAAACACGGCTGCCGAGGCGCTGCCCCCGGCATGGGAGACCGTCATCCGGACCGACCAATCCGGTGGGCTCGACAAGAATGGACCTCTTGGGACTTGGAGAACGATCTTCTCCGGACTGACAGATACCAAGGGGGCAGGGGTGCCGTTGAAAAATACGGTTGTTCCCAGCAGGTCGAAAGGCAAAGGAGTGTGCTCCGCGCTTGCCGTTCCCGATGCGAGATTGCTGCCAACGACAATGGCTAGTGACATCTCCGTGAGTGCGCTGTAAAGGGAATCGGCCGGTTCCAATTTTGCAGCGTGGAGGAGGGGACGGGCATCCAGAACAGGCGGTTGCGCGAGAGCGAGTTTCCCGCCCAACGACGCGATGACTAGGATGGTTAGTGTCACCACATCCATAGCTTAGCGCCTTGCCTCGTAGATTTGAGTCAGCCGGCCAAAGCAGAGAGGTCGTCGATCCAATAATCCGGGTTATAGGAAGCCATCTCTTCGTGGTTCCCATACCCCCACCGCACGGCGCAGATCTTCACTCCAGCGGCGCGGCCGGCGGCCATGTCGGTAGCAGCGTCGCCGATCATCAGCACCTGATCCGGAGGAACCCCGAACACCTCCAGCGACTTGTGAATCACGTCAGGAGCAGGCTTAGCCGGAAAACCATCGGTGCCCTGCACATGATCAAAATGCGACAGCAATCCGAACTGATCCAGCACCGACCGGACAGTCTGCGTGGACTTGGTAGTAGCCGTCGACTTCCGCCCGCCAATGCGCGCCATCGCCTCGCTCACCCCTGGATAGACCCGAGTAGAAGAGTGCTTCCGCCCAAGATAGATCGTGCGGTAGTTGGCCAGCAGAGTCTGCTTCTCTTCCTCCGTCACATCGGGGATCAGATCTTCAAACAGATCGAACAGGTGATACCCAATATACCGGCGAAGATAAGCCTCATCCACAACACGCGCACGAGTCCCGGCGAGAGCTTCGCGCACGGCACCACAGATGTCGGCGGCGGAGTCTACCAACGTGCCGTCGACATCGAACAGGTAAACAGGGAATCGAGGAATCACGCGGGTTGCGGACCGGCGCCTTCCATCAAACCAGGAACGCGGAGTCCGCCTTCGGGACGAACCGCCGGTTGCGGCTTGCCGTCGCCGGAAGTGCGCACAGGGCCAATCGACTCGCCTTCGATCAACAGACGCACCTGGTTGGCATCCAGCACTTCGCGCTCCAGCAGCGCTTCGGCAACGCGGACCATCGCTTCGCGGTGATCTTCGATGATGGCGCGAGCGCGATCGTAACCCTTCTGCACCAGCGCGCGAACCTCATCATCGATCTTCATCGCCGTCGATTCGCTGTAGTCGCGGTGCGTGTTGATCTCGCGGCCGAGGAAGATCTGCTCGTCCTTCTTGCCGAAACTCAACGGGCCGAGTTCGCTCATGCCCCATTCGCAAACCATCTTGCGGGCCAGTTCAGTGGCGCGTTCGATGTCGTTGCTGGCGCCGGCGCTCTTCATGTTGCAGAAGATCTCGTCGGCAATACGGCCAGCCATGCCAACCGCGATCTGCGCTTCCGCTTGTTCCTTGGTGTAATCCACCTGGTCGCCTTCGGGCAGGAACATGGTCAAGCCGAGCGCCATACCACGGGGGATGATCGTGACTTTGTGCAGCGGCACGGCCTGCGGAATCTTAGCCGCAACCAGCGCGTGGCCTGCTTCATGGAAAGCAGTGTGCTTCTTCTCGTCGTCGCTGATGACGCGGCTCTTGCGTTCCACGCCCATCAGCACCTTGTCCTTCGCCATTTCGAAGTCGATCATCGTGACCACTTTGCGATTCTGGCGGGCGGCGATGAGGGCGGCTTCGTTCACGAGATTGGCGAGATCAGCACCGGCAAAGCGCGGCGTACCACGGGCAATGACGCTCAATTCCACATCGTCACCCAGCGGGATCTTCTTGGTGTGTACCTTGAGGATGCTCTCGCGGCCACGCACATCGGGCAGATCCACTACAACGCGGCGATCAAAACGGCCGGGACGCAGCAGCGCTGGATCCAACACGTCGGGACGGTTCGTAGCAGCCACGAGGATGACGCCT
This sequence comes from Acidobacteriota bacterium, assembly GCA_018268935.1. Classification (GTDB taxonomy): domain Bacteria; phylum Acidobacteriota; class Terriglobia; order Bryobacterales; family Bryobacteraceae; genus CADEFT01. Next base: position 86,387 of record JAFDVS010000013.1, read on the forward strand.
TCGTTCGACTCGAANNACCAGCAACTGGTTCAGCGTCTGCTCACGTTCATCGTGCCCGCCGCCGAGCCCGGCGCCACGATGGCGTCCGACCGCGTCGATTTCGTCAATAAAGATGATGCAAGGCGCGTTCTTCTTGCCCTGCTCAAACAAATCGCGGACGCGGCTGGCGCCGACGCCAACGAACATTTCCACGAAGTCGGAACCGGAGATGGAAAAGAACGGCACGTTGGCTTCGCCTGCGATCGCACGGGCGAGCAGCGTTTTTCCGGTACCCGGGGAACCGATGAGCAGCACGCCCTTCGGAATGCGGCCACCCAGCTTCTGGAACTTGGCCGGCTCGCGCAGAAATTCGATGATCTCCTGCAGTTCTTCCTTGGCCTCATCCACACCGGCAACATCTTTGAAGGTGACCTTCTTCTGTTGCGAAGAGTGGAGCCGCGCACGGCTCTTGCCGAAGGAGAGCGCTTTGTTTCCGCCGCTCTGCATCTGGCGCATCATGAAGATCCAGAAGGCCAGCAGCAGGACGAAGGGGACCACGTTCATGAGGATCGAAACCCAGTTGCTGGTGCCCGCTTCCTTGATCTCCATGCCGACGTTCTTGTCGCGGAGTTGCTTATAGATGTCGGGGTAGTTCAGGGGAACCGTGGTGCGGAACTGATTGTCGTCGTTCAGCTCGCCGGAGACGTCATTACCCGCGATGACAACCTTCTTCACTTTGCCCGATTCCACTTGATAGAGGAATTGGGAGAAGGTGAGATTGGCGGGCGGCTTGTTCTTGCCGTGCTTGACCACCGTCCACAAAAGGACGGCGACGCAAATCAGCACCACCCAGAAGATAGCGGTCTTAACGTTGGAATTCATGATTCTCCCTAATCAGACGATCGCACACGCACGCGCAACTACAGATATAGACGTAACTTTGAGCCGGTTTGATTCCACTAGTCATTAGATAATTCATCAATTCTCAGCAGACGGCCGGACGTGGCAACAGGCGCCGCGAACCCTGCAGGTCCGAAACGCCGCGACCAAACGATGCCCTGACTCGATTCTACCATCGGCCAAAACCGCCGTTCCCATAAGGGAATCCGGTGTAACTGAAACAAATCCTTGAGTTTCTGGACGCGCGTCGCCCCAGCGGGAAGATAGGAATCGCCCGGTAGCCAGTACCGGACAGTCAATGGCCCCTCCATGCGATCCAAATCCAGTAGCTTGCAACTGGTTTCTTCCGCCTTGTCCTCATTATAGCTGTCAAGGAGGGAGGTGCGGAGGACGATCCCCCCTTCCGGCAGTGGTGTATCCCCGGGAACAGCCAGTGGAAGTGAAATGACACGGCGCTCCGGAGCATAACTCCCCAGGGGGGCAAGGCGGAGAAAGTCAAAGGACCGGAACAGATCGATGCCAGGAAGATGAGCCCGGCCGGCGCCCTCGGACTGCAGGGCAAGCCGCAAGGCAATCTCTACATGCTTGTACTCAATCTCCCGCAGGTCCCCTTTGATTTGGCGGATGGCTTCGCGCAACAGCCGCCGGGCTACCGCCTTAGGCTGACCTTGCAGTGTGGTGGTGGGCAGAATCAGGGCCCCGTCCTGTTTCCGCGGAAGCGGATGCCGGGCCAGATAGCCGCTCCAGAATTCTTCCTCCTCGCGGGCGATGTCGGCGGTATGCGCCAGTTGGGCAGTGAGCCCGGGGTTGTAGTCCCGCTCCAGTTCGGGCAGCAGATCCAGGCGAATACGATTGCGCGTGAAGTCGCGCTGCAGGTTGGTGGCATCGGTGCGCCAGCCGAAGTTGCGGGCGGTGAGGTATTGCTCCACCTCAGCCCGCGTAACACACAGCAGCGGACGGATGAGCCCGTCGGCCGTAACGGGCAGGATGCCGGCGAGCCCCGAGGTGCCTGCCCCGCGCAGGAAACGAAACAGCACGGTTTCCGCCTGATCGGAAAGCGTGTGTCCCGTGGCGATGCGATCGAGGGTGGAGCGCAGTTCCCGGAAGAAATCGAGCCGCACCTGGCGCGCCGCCTGCTCCAGGTTTTCGCCGCCTGGAATGCTGGCGCGATGCACATGCATCGCAAGCCCGTATTCCTTGCCCAGCGATTCCACGAACGCCTGGTCCTGTTCCGAGGCATCGCCGCGGAGTTGATGATTGACGTGAATGAGGTGAATCGCAACGGGCAGTTGCTTGCGGAGTTCCAGCAGAACATGGAGCAGGCAGAGGGAATCGGCCCCTCCACTGACAGCAACGCCAATGCGCTGGCCAGGGTGGATGAGATCGTGCCGCCGGATGAATGCCGATACTTTGTCGAGCAACGCCACTGTTGTAGCACAGATGGCTTTGCTCTTGAGTTTCATATCTTGACAATCAATAGGAACAGGCGCATCCTGGAAACATGGATGAAGCGAACACCGACGTCATTCAGGGCACGCTCGACATGCTGATCCTGAAGACGCTGAGCCTGGAGCCGATGCATGGCTTCGGAGTGGCACGGCGGATTGAGCAGGTCTCGAAGGGCGTGTTCAAGGTGAATCCGGGTTCCTTGATGACCGCCTTCCAGCGGCTGGAGCGGCTGGGGTGGCTCGATGCCGAATGGAAACAGACCGAGAACGCGCGTAAAGCGAAATACTATTCGCTCACCCGCGCCGGGCGCAAGCAATTGGATGTAGAGACCACGACCTGGAACCGCCGCGTCTCGGCGATTGCCCGGTTGCTGAAAGCGGAGGCGTGATACATGTCCTTGTGGCGCCGCCTCCGGGATGGGCTACGTGTCCTGGCAAAGCGCCAGTCCGCGGACAGCGCAGTGGATGAGGAAGCGCGTCACTTTCTTGAAGAGATGACCGCCGACTTCGAAGCGCGCGGGATGACAGCCGGTGAGGCTCGCCGCGCCGCACAAATGCAGATGGGCAGTGTGGTCGCCGTGCGGGAGCAGGTGCGCGAGTCGGGATGGGAACATGCGCTCTGGAGCCTGTGGAGCGACACCCGCTACGCACTGCGGCGCTTGTCGCGCAGCGCCGGCTTCTCCATTACCGCGGTGGTCACGCTCAGCTTGGGCATTGGCGCAACCGCGGCGATCTTCGGCGTGATGGAGAGTGTGTTGCTGCGCCCGCTTCCCTACCCCGAATCCGACAGGCTGGTGGCCCTGGTGCATCGTGCGCCGGGTATCAACCTCGAGTACCTGCGCATGTCGCCCTCGCTGTACTTCACCTATCGGGAAGAAGCACGGGTATTCGAAGATCTTGCCATCTGGAACGGCGGACGGGCCACGGTAACCGGAATGGGCGAACCGGAGGAAGCACGCACGCTGTTCGTTACCCACGAATTTCTCCGCGTCTTGCGCGTGCAGCCCGCGATGGGCCGCGGCTTCACTCCCACCGATGGAGCCCCAGGTGCGGCGCGTACCGTGATCCTCTCCGATGAATATGGGAATCGCCGGTTCGGCAGTGCGTCATCCGCACTGGGCCGGCACATCGTGGTGGATGGCAACCCGCATGAGATCATCGGGGTGCTGCCCGCTGACTTTGAATTTCTTGATGAGCCCGTGTCCTTGGTAATTCCCAGGCGGCTCAGGCGAGAAGAGGAAGTGCTCATCGCCTTCAGCGAAGATGGCATCGCGCGGCTGAAGCCCGGAGTGACACTCGAACAGGCCAACGCGGACGTCGCACGCTGCCTGCCGCTGGCCCCAACTAAATTCCCGCTCAACCGGGGCTTCGCCGCCAACGCATTCGCCGATGCGCGCATCGCACCCGGATTACGGACGCTGAAAGACCAGTTGATTGGCGATTCCGGCAGAACGTTATGGGTGCTGATGGGCGCCGTCTCCCTTCTCCTGCTGATTGCCTGCGCCAACGTGGCGAATCTCCTGCTGGTGCGAGCCGATGCGCGCCAAAGAGAGTTAGCCGTGCGAGTAGCGCTGGGCGCGGGCTGGATGCGCATCGCGCGCGAACTGCTGCTGGAATCGGTGATGCTGGCATTAGGCGGAGGAACAGTAGGGCTGGCACTGTGCTTCATCGCCATTGAGGTGCTGAAAGGAAGCGCGTTTACCTCTCTGCCGCGGCTACAGAGTGTCTCCGTGGATTTTTGGACCCTGGCGCTGACCGCGGGCGTCGCTTTGGGCTGCGGCATTCTGTTCGGGCTCATTCCCGTGTGGCGCTATGCGCGGCCCGCTGCCGCAGGCGTCGCCGCACGTTGGGCAACGGAATCGAGAGAGCGGCGCCGCACCCGTACGCTGTTGGTGGCATCGCAAGTGGCGCTGGCCACGGTGCTACTGGTGAGTTCCGGCCTCATGCTGCGCACGTTTCAATCGCTGCGCCGAGTGGATCCGGGCTTCACCCATCCCGATCAGGTGCAGGCCGTGCGAGTCTCCATTCCCTCGTCGTTGCTCTCCGACTCGATGCTTGTGTTTCGCACCCAGGAGGCGGTGCTGCGAAAGTTCGAAGCGCTCGCTGGAGTGACGGCCGTGTCGATCACCTCCAGCCCGCCGATGGAGGGAACCGCGCGGAATCCGCTGCTGGTGGCCGATCACGATTACGGCGAAGGGAATCTTCCGCCGGTGCGAAGCATGCGCGACGTCTCACCGGGCTTCCCCGCTTCCATCGGCGGACGCCTCATCGCGGGCCGCGATCTCAGTTGGACCGATCTGCATTCTCATGCGCGCGTCTGTCTCATATCGGAGAATCTGGCGCGTGAACTGTGGAGCAGCCCGCAGGCAGCTCTCGGCAAACGCGTTCGCCGCAATCTGCGGGAGGACTGGGCCGAGGTGGTTGGCGTACTCGGGGACATTCGCGATGACGGACTGCAGAACGCGGCCCCGAAGATGGTCTACTGGCCGCTGCTCCGCTCACGCCACGTCGACCTGTTGATTCGCACCCCAAGAGCCGGATCCGCTTCATTCGTTCAGGAACTGCGGCAGGCGCTGGCGAGTGTCAACGCCAACCTGCCGTTGGCGAATATCCGGACGCTGGAGACATACTACCGGCAATCGCTGGCGCGGGCTTCGTTCGCATTGACGCTGTTGGGCATCGCAGGAGGCATGGCGCTATTGATGGGAGTAGTGGGGATCTATGGAGTGATCGCTTACTCGGTGTCGCGGCGGCGGCGCGATATCGGAATTCGTATCGCCCTCGGCGCCTCGGCAAAGGGCGTTACGCAGCTCTTCCTGCGCGAGGGCTTTCTTGTGGCAGGCGCCGGCGCAGGAGTGGGGATCACCGCGGCGCTGGTGCTGACACGATGGATGCACTCGCTGCTCCACGGCGTGAGCGCGGCCGACCCCGCAACCTACCTGCTGGCGTCCGCCGCCCTGATTGCCGCGGCAATCATCGCCAGTTGGCTGCCTGCCCGCCGCGCCGCTCGCATTGACCCGATGGAAACGCTGCGCGCCGAATAGTCCTCAGAACGTCAGACGCAGCAGCATTTGAAACTGACGCGGATCGGCGGCCGTAAGGACGGTGCCGAACGCCGCGTTGCCGATGTTGTTGATCGGGGCGTCGTAGTTGGCGCGATTCAGTGTATTGAATGCCTCGGCGCGGAACTCAGCTCCGATTCTTTCGCTGAGCCTGACGCTCTTGTGCAGACCAATGTTGAGATCGGCGAAGTTGGGACCCATTTCCGTGTTGCGGCCCAAGGTGCCGATGAGGCCGGCGGCTGGCAGCAGTTGGGCCGCGGAGAAGCTCGGGGTGAGTGAGAACCAGCGCGACCCTTGGGGATTACGGTCAATACTGCCGGGGAAATCGTTGAGCCGGTTATTGAGTGTGCCGCCCGGTGTGTTTGTGTTGGAGACCAGCGAGAACGGGGTTCCACTGCGGGACAGCAACAAGCCCACCAGTTGCCACCCACCCAGCCAGCGGTTCCGCGAGGCAATGGGAAGATCGTAGACGCAGTAGAACGTCAACAGATGCGGTTGATGGAAGTCGGATAGGCCGCGATCGAGGCGGTAATTGCGCTCGTCAATCGGATTGAAAGCAGAATCGGAAGCATTGTCGATCGAACGGGACATCGTGTAGGCGGCGCGCAGGCTGAGCCGGTTGCGGACCACCGTGCGCAGGGAAACCTGGGTGCTGTGATACGTGGACGCGGAAGCTCCAGTAAGATAGCTCACCACGCCGCGCGTCGGGTCCGGTCGCTGTGCCGGCGTGAGATTCTCACCGCCGTTCGGACGTGCGGTCAGCGGCAGACGCAGCCCGCGATTGCCCACGTAGGCGACGCTCAGCACCGTGCCGGCGTTCCACAATTGACGGTCGATGGTGAGGTTCCAGTTCTGCACATAGGGATTGCGGATGCCGCGATCCAGCACATACGCATCCGAGCCGATCGCCGCGCCCGCCAGTAAGTCGGGGAACGTCGGGCGGAAACGGGAGAACGTCGTCACCAGCGGCGGGGCGAAGCGTGCCTGGCCCACGAAGTCCATCTGCAGAGGCGAGTAGAACACGCCATAGCCGCCGCGCACAATCGTGGCGCTGCGTCCGGCAACGTCCCAGGCGAAACCGAGTCGCGGCGCGAAGTTGTTGCCATCGCGGGCGTAGAGATTGCCGATGCGTTGGAACTTCTCACTGGGTACGCCGTAATATTCGTGCCGCAGGCCGAGATTGAGCGTGAAGGAAGGACGGATGCGCCAATCGTCCTGCAGGTAGAAACCGGACTCGCGATTGCGCATGTCGATCCGCGATGCGCCCACGGCCCGGGAGTAGGAGATGGGCTGCCCCGCGAGAAACGCAGGAACCGACGGGAAAACTAGAGTGCCGTTAAAGTTGCGATCGGCTTCGTTATTGGCTTGAGTGAGGCGATGAATGAAACCCGCCTTCAGAATGTGTGCCCCGCGGAAAAACGTGACATCGTCGGCAACCGTGTAGTTGTGGAACGTGGAGACGTTGCGCGAACGGAACTGGCCAAGGATCTGCAGTCCGGTCACCACCATGAGTCCGACTTGCCCGTTGACGGCGGGGTCGCCGAGAGAAGGGTAGTTCGGTTCCACCGTCGAGTGGAAGTGCGTGTACGTTCCCCGTAGTTGATGGAACAGTCGCGAAGACAGTGCCGACTCCAGCGTCAACACGCCGGAGCGGGAATTGTTGCCCGATTCGGCGTCGCCGCCCCACAGCCGCTCACGCAGGCCGCCGATGTTCTTCACGAAGTTGGCGCGGCCGCCGAGCCGGTGCGCCGTGTTGATGGCGTAGTCCAGACGCAGCAGTCCGGTGGGCGTGGTGGTTGGGCTGGCGATCGCCTGGCTGTTGAGGTTGGTGCCGGGAATATTCGGCTCCGGATAGTAACGAAGCAGCGGCCTCACCGCGGGCACCGCGCGGGCACGCTCGGCGTCGGTCAGCGTGGTGATGATCGAGGACGCGCGATACGCATTGCGCACCGCGATCTCGTAGCCCCCATACAGAAAGAGCCGGTCTTTGCGAAGCGGCCCACCAATGGTGGCGCCGGGCATGTTCACTCGCAGCGGCGCTTTGCTGGTGAGCAGCGCGTTGCGCGCATTGAGCGCCTCGTTTTGGAAGAAGTGATACAGCGACCCGTGCCACTCATTGCCGCCGCGCTTCGTGATCAGGTTGACCACCGAACCGCTGGCGCGCCCGTATTCGGCTTTAAAATTGGAGGTCTGAAGCTGGAACGCTTCGACGGTCTCCATCGACACAGGCTGCTCCGTCATCCCGCGCCCCAGCACATTGCCCGAGAACGAATCGTTGTATTCGGCCGAGTCCACCATTGTGTTGATAGCCCCCAGCGGGCGGTTGCCGTTGACCGTGAACGGAGCATGCGCCGCGCGGGAGTAGCCGACTCCCGGCGTCTGATAGGCGAGCGCACGATAGTTGCGGCCAACGCCCGAGGCGAGCATGGGAACGTTCTCGACTTCCTTCGGTGAATAGCTGGCCCCACGCACACCGGCGGAGCTGTCACGCTGAATCTCCGGCAGTTCGCCCACTACAGTGACCTCGCCCTGCACGCTCGCCAGTTCCAGCCGGATGGTGCGCGACACATCCTGCCCCGATACCAGTTGCAGATCGTCGAGGCGGTAGCTCTTCAGCCCCTCCTTTTCCACACTGAGCGTGTAGATGCCGGTGGGCAACGAGGGCACGCGGAAAACACCCGCGTCCGTGGAGAGGGCTGAGATCTCCCGCGCCGCGCTCTTGGCGATAAGCCGAACCTGCGCCCCGGCCACGGGTTGTTCGGCTGGATCGAGAATTGTGCCCGAAATCGATGAGGTGTCTCCCTGGGCGAATGCGTGCGCCGCGGTAAGCGCCAATACGAGAGCAAACTTCATATGCGTGTTCTCCTGCGAAATCCGAAATGGAATATGGCGCCCAGTGCAAGCACGACACCGGCGGTAGTAGCCGAGTAACGGACCACGTCTTGTGTTTGTGCGGAGGCCATTTCTTTCACCAGGCGCTGCCCGGCGACCAGCACTTTGGATGAGCCGGTGGAGCGCTCCATGGCCTTGCGGTAATTGGAACTGAGCAGAATGCCTTCCTGGTTCCCAGGGGCGTTCAACTGTTGGGTCAGATAGGTTTCGAAAGCGGCGTTGTCATTGAGCCGTGTCGCGCCGGCGGGCCCGTGTTTGGCCACCGACTGCGCGTACTCTTTGGCCAGCTTTTCCAGCACTTCCTTCGATGGCTTCCAGTAGCCCTTTCGCGCCGTTTCCAGCATCGTGGCTGTCATTTCCTGATAGGCGAAGGGGTTCTTCTCGTCGAACCATTTCGGCAGATTGAGTTGGAGCGAATCTTCAACGTAGATCTTCTCCACTTCGTCCCACATGTGCGGCTGAATCGCCTCCGGCTTGGTCACCTGCCAGCCGAACATGTTCTTCGTGGTCTCGCGCATTTCCACCGCGCCGGAGAAGCCCTCCTTTTGCAGCGAAGTGATCCACTTCGGGTTGAAGAACTTCGTGCGCATGTCATTAGTGAGGGCCTGCTGCGCCGTAAGCATGACGGCGCGTTTCGCGTCGCGAACGTCGGAAACATAAGTTTCGGGCGATGTTCCGGTGGTATCGCGGATGGCCATGGTCATGCCGCCCAGATATTCGAAATAGTGGTCCAGTGTGAGCGCGCTGGAAACGTTCGAGGACCGCGAAAGAGCGACGGAGTCCGTTCCCTTCAGTTGCTGCTCATAAAGCTTCGGCACGTACTTGCCCCACTCGGCCCCGGCCGTGTACACGGCGCCCGTCTTGATGAGGTAGTCCTCCGTAATCGGCTTCGAGTTTTCGTAATTGCCGGATTTTTCAATGCCGTCGATCACGCCCGTGCCGTAACCTCCCGGAGCGTTCGAGAAGACGCGTGCTCCGGCCAGAAGCTTGGCGTCCTTGGCGGAGAGCCCCGCATCCTTCAGTTGCTGTTCGTTCTTCTCGTTGTTGGTGGCGATGTAGTTCTCACCGTCGCGCAGAGCCGCGGCGAGACGCACGGCCTGATCGAGAAACTCCATGCGATCCGGGAATGTGTCGCGAAACAGAGACGCTGCCTGGATGACGACATCGATGCGCGGGCGCTTCAATTCGCTCATCGGGATGGGGTCGACGCCCTCCACCATGCCGCGTTGATCCCAGCGCGGCTGCAGGCCCATCAGATAAAGAATCTGGGCGAGGTCCGCGCCATAGTGGCGAATGAGTTCGGTGTTCCAGAGAGTGAAGCCGATCTTGGTCGGATAGCGGCCAAGCCTCTTCTTCTCGGCGGCAATCATATCCTCAGCCAGCTTGCGGCCGAGTTCCCACGCCGCCCGTGTGGGCACTTCCTGCGGGTTGATGCCATAGAGGTTCTTCCCGGTGGGAAGCGATGCGGGGTTGCGCACCGGATCGCCACCGCCGCCGGGGCGGATGTAATGGCCTTCCAGGGCGCGCAGCGTGGTGGGGATTTCGTTCGCAGTACCCGCGAATCCGGCTTTCAGAAAAGCGATGCGGCCTTCGTCGCTGTTGCCGGGAATCGGCTTCGCCTCAGCGGTTTTCTGATAAGTGGGCGCGGCCCATGCGGCACGCTCCTTGCCCGCGTGGCCCTTGGTGATAACAGGGTGGGAGGGAGCCTCGCCGGCCGGCCGCAGCAGAGCCGCGCGGGCCATTTCAATCGCGCGCTGCTTACCGCCTGACTTAGCCGCGAACTCGTCGCCGAGGATCTCCGCTACCACAGGCGCCAGTTCCTCCGGCTCGTTCGCTTTGCTGTGCGTGTGCAAGCCAACAGCAATCCGGTCTTCGTTCAACAGGTGGATGTGAAGATCCAGGTCCTGGATATCGGCGTCGTTTGGCGCGCTCTTCGTCCAGTCCTTGTTGAGGTCGCGGTCGTACTTCTTCTGCACGCTGAGATCGCGGATGCGCTGCCGCAGCGTCTCCTTGAGCGCTCCTTCTTCCTGCGCGATGAACTGCTGCGTGGAGCGGTAGATCTCGCCCGTCGCGGGATCGGAAGCGGTAATGCTGGATGCCACGATCGGCGGAGTCTGATGGCTCACCGTAACAGCGGAGCCGCGCCGCTTGGCGATCAGCGCTTCCCCGATGTTGTCCATGATGTAGACATAAACGTTCGGCATCGCGCCCAGCGTGCGGTCTGACCAATCGTCATCGAGTTGGCCTACAGGGCGGCCGGGAAGAAACTCGTGCGTACCGTGCGTGCCGTAGTTCACGATGGCATCGGCCGCGAATTCCTTCTGCAGCCACCAGTACACGGCCAGGTATTGATGTGTAGGCGGAACCTTGTCGTTGTGCTGCAGCTTGGCGTCCATGTTGGCGCCGCGCGCCGGTTGCGGAAGAACGATCACGTTTCCGAAGTCGAGTTTGGGAATGAGGAAGAACTTCTTGCCCTCGCGTTCGATGACCATGAAACGGCCGGGAGGTGGACCATAAGCATCGGTGACCTGCTTGGCCAGCGCCTCAGGCAGGGTGCGGAACCACTGCTCGTATTGCTCGGCCGGTAGCAGCAGGACATCTTTCCTGCGTCCCAGTTCCTCCATTTCGGCAGGCTGCGACTCGGAGATGTTACGGCCCTTGTCGAGCATCTCGGCTACCAGCCGTTCTCCATCCGCGGGGACGCGGCTCATTTTGTAGCCGGCAGCGGCCAGGCCGCCGAGAAAGCGCGTCATGCTGTTCGGAACGTTCAGACTGGCGGCGGTGATTTTGCCCTTGCCGATGCCGGACACGTAGATGACGGCGATCTTCTTTTCCGCATTGGGAAGCTTGCGCAATCGAACCCAGCGCTGGGCACGGGTGGTGAGCCTGTCCAGACGTTCGTCGAGCACAGCCTCGAATCGCTTGCCGTACCATTCGGCGTCGAGCCCTTCGATCAGCGTCGGCTCAATGGCCCCATCCAGTTCCGGGATGATGGCGCCGACGGCGAGCCCCGCCCCGCGGATGCCCGCGCTAGTGGCTTTGTACTCGGTGAGCGTTTCCCCGGAGAAGAAAAGTTGCAGCCCGCGCATCACGGGCACATCCATCTGGCGCGTGAGAATCTCCACACCGCGATTGCCCTGATACCAGCGCCCGTGCGAGCGCGAGAGAATGATGTCCGGCTTCCAGGCGGCGGCAAACTCCACCGTTTTGTTGCGGCCGAAGATGCACGCGGTGTTGAAACCCTTCTTCTCAAAAGCGCGGATGATGGCGTTCGTGCCCGCCGTGGAGCCGAGTTTCCAACCATCGGCAAAATCGATGAATACGCGGGGCGCATCGTCTTTCCATTTGCCTGAGGCAGCGTACCACTTGCGGTAGTCTTCCGCCGTCAGGTGATGCCGGGGCGCATCGGGATGATAGAATCCGTCCTCCGGAGTGGGTAGTGGCGGCTCCACGGTCTGCTTGTCGCGGAGATAGGTGGCCGATGCGTAGCGGAACATGCGCCGCATGTTCTCGCCGCCGCCGAAATCGAAGTACTGCAGAATCGGCTTCTCACTGCCTTCCCACTGCGCATTGCCAACGCCAAGCGATTTTTCCGATTCCCGCGGGAAGACGATGATCTTGATGCCCTGGTTGTGCGCCGCCTGTAGCGCGGCCTTCATCGGATCGGTGAGCGGCTCAGCACGCCGGCCGGAGACGAAGATGGCTTTGTAGTTGAGCAGAGAGTTGGGCTTCAGTTTGGCATCGTCCATCTGCTTGCGGCCCCAGTAGTCGTACTTGATGCCGGTGTGGCTCGATGCCTCCATGAACAGGCCGATGTAAGCCCCCGGAAAACCGAGGAAGGCAAGCTTGGGGCGGGTCAGGTAGCGGTACAGACCGAAGCCTGCGCCCAGAACCGCGATGGCAACCGCAACGGCGCGAAGCTTCCTCACGGCTTGCCTCCTTCGGGAACATAGATGACTTCGCCGGAATCCATGCGATAGGCTGTGCCCAGACGCTCGCCTTTGCCCTTGCCGGTTTCACCGGTAGCCTTGAGCTTCTCGATTTTCTGCCCTCGCTTGATGATCATTTCCATATCCGGTTTTCCAGGGTTGGTGACGATGGTGACGTCCTGCTGGCTGAGCCGCGCGGCCACTTCGGCCATGCTCCCTTTGGAGATGAGCGCCAGCAGCATTGCCACCACCAGCACCATGCTCGCGTCGAACAGATTGATGAGGCCGAGGAGAGGATCTTTGTCATCGCTGTGCGCGGCGAAACGCTTCCCTGCCTTGCGCCAGTCCGTCGCCATTGGGCTGGACTGCCGCGGTAGGCGGCGATTGAAGTGATGCATCGGAGAGACTCCCGTCAGGTTCCGCCCAAAGGGCGTTCAGGAAATGAATATCGGTGAGATCCTGCTGGTACCAGTGGCGAAGGAAGACGCTGATGGCATAGCAGGTGCCGCCGGCGATGAGACCCAGCACCGTGGTGGTGAATCCGATCTGCAGGTTCGCGCCCATCGCCTGCATATCGCCGCGCGCCAGCCCTGCCAGCGCCGGTTGCAGCGGGATCAGCGTGCCGATCAGCCCCAGCATCGGGCCTACCTTCGCCATGATGCCCAGCCGTTCGATGCGGCCCGTGAGGCGATGTTCCAACTCGGAGACATGTTTATCCAGCATGGCGGGGAACTCAGCGTGCTTTTCGCGAGCATTACGAAAACCAGCGAAGTGCCCCCGCCATGGCTTTTCGCGGAACCGCGCTTCGGTCGGCGGCCCGGAGAAAAGATCGCGCAACAGTTTCCGGTTCGCCCGGTGATCGGTGAGTTCGCTCAGGAACTGCCCGACCGCGTACGTCCCATACGCGAACGCCGCCAGTGTGCCGAACAGGGTCGGCAGCAAAAACAGATTCGATAGAAAGTAGAGCAGGTCGTGAATAGTATTGACATTCATGGCATCTCCGGTAGATCCGCTTTGCTCCAGAGGAACAAGCAGGATTGCAGTGAGGTTGGAAGTGGCGGCGAAGGAGACCGACGTTGGAAACGTGGAAGGAGCAAAATGTTTTTTAACCGCGGCAAGCGCGAGCACAGCCGTGATCCATGCAGCCGCCGCAAGCAATCCGGCGACCCAGCCGTCGCGGCTGATTCCGGTCCGCAGTATGAGCCACACCAACCCGCCTGCCGAGAAGAGGAAGATGGGGTTCGGAAACATCGCCAGTTGGCGAACCCAGTCCCTTTGCCTCCGTTGGCCGTAAAAGAGCACCGCCCAAAGCACCAGATGGAGAACCACAGCCGGTATCCACAGGCGCGGATCGCGAAGCAGCCGGAAGGCCTCGTCGCGCGAAATGGTCTCAGCAAAGATTCCCAACAGAAGGAATGCCGCGATCTGAACAGTACCGTAAACGGGGCTAAGGACGGAGCGGGCGGCCGACAACAGACACACGTCCCGCCACAAAAACACGGTGATTCCAACGGCGATGAGAAGTTGCCAATCCATGCGAGAGCGAGCAAAATGCAAGCTTAGATGGAGAGGTCACGATTGCTTGAGGAATTGATTGTAGACGGGCGAAAGAAATCAATGAGCGGGCGGCTCAACGCCGTGAACGGATCTATCGAACGATGATGCGGTCGAGCTTTGCTTCATCAAACTCCACACCGAGCCCCGGCCTGTCATTCACCACCGCAAACCCCGGCGTGTACTCCAAAGGAGTCTTCAGCAACTCATTCCCCATCGGCCCCAGGTTCTTATTCCCGCCCTCCATGATCACGCAGTTGGGCGTGGCGACAGCCAGATGAATCGACGCGCTCATGTAAGGCGCGGTGCCCATGCTCACATGCGGCGACCACAACACACTATGCGCATCGGCAAGAATCGCGATCTTGCGGCACTCCGTAACACCGCCGGCACGGCAGATGTCCGGGTTGATCATATCCACGGCCTTGTTCATGAACAGATCGCGGAATTGAAAACGGTTCGACAGCGTTTCGCCGGCCACAATCGGCACATCGAGCGCGGCGGCGAGTTGCGGATAGCTGATCGTGTCCTCTGGCATCAGCGCGTCTTCCCACCAGCCGATGGAGCCCATCCGATCCAGTTCCCGTCCCAGCACGATGGCCTCATGCAACTTGAAAGCACCCAGGGAATCGAGCAGTAACTGCCCCTTGCCCTTGATCACATCAACCACAGCCTGCACTCGAGCCATGTCACGCGTGCCCGCGCCTTTGCCCAAGCCCATCTTCACAGTAGTGAAACCTTGCTCCAGCGCCTTGGCGGTGTTCTCCTTCAAAGCAGTAATCGACGTGCCGCCGAGACCGAGATAGGTAGGAATCCGGTCGCGATACTTGCCCCCGAGAATCCGGTACAGCGGCTGGCCCATGTACTTGCCCAGAATGTCCCACAGCGCAAGGTCGACGCCGGCGATCGCTTCGGTGTAAAAACCGTTCGAGTACCCGCGCAAACGCTGGGTGGAATACATCCGATCCCACAGCGATTCCACGTCACGCGCGTCTTCGCCCACAATCACCGGCGCAAGCATGTCGGTGACCGCAGCCTGATGCACCCGCGGCGCAGCCGGGGCGTGGCATTCGCCCCATCCGCTGATGCCACCCGCGGTAACCCTTACCAGCACGGCTTGCGAAAACTGTTTCGAGCGCGAAGGCGAAGCGTGATCCAGCCGGTTGAACAAACCGACACCGCCCGTCATCGCGCCGCGCGGGTACATTACCATCAGGTCTTCATTCGTGGCCGCCGTGTTGGGCGTGCGAATGACGAACGCTTCCACCTTGGTGATCTTCAGTGGCCCGGATGCGGCCTGGGCGAGTGCCCCGGCAAGCGAGGGAAGGAATGCGCGCCGTCTCATGCGCTTATGCCTCCTTTAATTGAATCGGTTCCCGCACCAGGCGGCGAAACACGAGATAAGCCGTAGGGTGCATGAATCCCATCACGATAAAAATCGCGTCGTAAGAGTAGTGCTGCACAATCCAGCCGGTGAGCCAGGTGAACAGCGTGCCGCCCAAGCCATTGCCGAAAGCAACGATGCCCGCAAGCGAGCCCACTACGTGCGTCGGATAGATATCGTTGGTGATGGTCATGATGTTCGTCTTCCATGCCATGTGTGCAAAGGTAACAACGCAAATGATGCCGAGCACGATCGTGTCGGACGCAGTGTAAGGGATCAGAATGCTAAGCGGCATCAGCAGAGCGAAGGGCCACATGCCGGTGGCGCGCGCGCGCAGCACTTCCCACTTCCGATTGACCAGCGCGCCGGATAGAACCCCACCCGTCACCGAACCGAGGTCCGCCGTGAGATACGGCAGCCATGCCAGCATCCCGATCTGCTCCATGGAAAACCCGCGTTTGTCGGAAAGAAATTTCGGCAGCCAGAAGAGGTAGAACCACCACACCGGATCGGAGAAAAATCGCCCAAGCAACAAGCCCCACGTCTGCCGGTAGCCAAGCAGAGAACGCCACGGCACCTTCGCCGGCGGATGCTTGGGCTGGTTCGCTTCCAGCAAGTTCAGCTCTTCCACCGTGATATGTGGATGCTCCTTCGGCAGGCGGTAGAGCCACATCCATGCAGCGAGCCAGAACAACCCCATCGCGCCCGTAATCACGAACGCCGTGCGCCAATCGTAGAACTTCAGCAGAAATACAACCAGGGGCGGAGCGATCACGGCGCCAACGGATGCACCGGCCTGCACCAGCCCGTTGACGAACGCACGCTCCTTTGGCGTGTACCATTCGGAGATGGCGCGGGCCGCGGCCATGAAGTTGCCCGGCTCACCGAGCCCAAGCAGCAACCGAAAAAACCCGAGTTGCAGGGCATTGCCGGCGAAGGCATGCAGCATGTTGCTGATGGACCACCAGCCGACGAATGCGCCCAGCGCTTTCCGTGTGCCCCAACGATCCACCAGCACGCCCGAGCCCAGATACATCAGCGTATAGGCAACCAGAAATGCGTTCAGGATGTAAGAGTATTCGAGTGCGGACAGCCCCAGCTCTTTGGTAAGCCGGGGCGCAACGATCGAGAGCGTCTGACGGTCCACATAATTGATGACCGTCGAGAGGAATAGAAGCCCCGCGATCCACCAGCGGATTTTGGGGATCTTCATGACGCGCCTAGAATATCACTTTCATTGCAAGCTGCACGATGCGCGCATCGCGCGAACTGTTCGCCGTTCCGAATGTGGAACTGTTGTTGCGGCCGTCAGCGCCGGGCGAGAAGTTATCGTTGACCAACCCAAGGTTCACGCGGTTTTCGATATTGAAAGCCTCGGCACGGAACTCGACGCGGAAACGTTCTTTGATGTAAGTGTTCTTGATCACGGAAACGTCGAAGTTGACGGCTCCGGGGTGGCGGACATCCGGGGTGGTGCGTCCGACATTGCCGAAGAAGAAATCCGGCGGGTTGACGAAGGCCGTCGTGTCGAACCAGCGGTCGCGAGTGGGATTGTCAACCTTCGCGCTCTTTCCTGTGGAATTGGGCCGGTCGGCGGCAAAATTGTTCGCGCCGCGCACGGTCAGCGGAATCCCGGTCTGGATCACGTTGATCATGTTGATCTGCCAGCCGCCCACAATCTTGTTCACTACTTCGCTGCCGGGGTTAAACCACTTGCCCTTGCCAAACGGGAGTTCATAAAGCAGGCTGAGAACGCTGCGCTGCGAAACGTCGGCGGCATCCACCGACTTGTTGAGCTTGCGGTCGAAGAGACCGCCGCCCTGGTAGCCATTCTCATTGGTCTGTTCCACAGGACCGAAGTCGACGGGCACCACAACGCCGTCGCTCATCTTCTTGCCATTGGTGTAAGCCCAGTGCACGAGAAGACCGTTGGTCATGCGTTTCTTGGCGTTCACCTGCAACTGATGCGACATGTAGTTGCCATAGCGGGGACCTTTGATGCTGACGCCCTGATAGTGCGGGAACGGTAAGAGCAGGCGCTCTCTGGTGACGGTAGCGGCGCCGAGCCCGCCGGGGACACGTCCGGCCAGAGGATTGGGCACGACATCCTGCAAGGTACGTCCAAGCTGCTGGCGCAGTTCCGGAGTGATCTGATTGATGTTGTACCCGGCAGCGAGAAAATGATTGCCCTTGTTGGCGGAATAGGTCAGATCGAAGAGCCAGCCTTTCAGCTCATGTTGCAGCGAGGCATTCCACTGCTGTGTGAGCGGAGTGGTGGAGTCGCTTTCAAATGTGCTGACACCCTGGCCCAGAAGCGCGTTGGGGCCAGCCTTGGAACCGGGCGATTCGAGCGGCGCGGTGGGGAATCCTTGCGAGAAGCGGAAGGCGCGCTGGCCCGGAGCCGTGGCGACGTAGGCAGTTTGCGTGGTGGAGAAGAGTTGCGTGCTGCCCAGGAAGTCTCGCCAGAAGATGGGCGGATAGAAGATGCCGTAGCCGCCGCGAAGCACGGTCTTGCCGGAACCGAAGATGTCCCAGGCGAAGCCAAAGCGCGGAGCGAAATCGTCGTAGTCTTCCTTCAAGAAGGTGCGAGGAGCGCCATCCACACCCGCGTAGATGGTGCGCCCTTGGAACCCAGAGACGGGATCGCGCTGGAGGTAATCAAAGTTGATCTGGCCGTTGTGGCGCTCGTAGGGTTTCTGCTGGAAGTCCCACCGGAAACCAAGGTTCAGGGTGAGGCGTCGGTTCACCTTCCAATCGTCCTGCACGAAGGCGCTGGACGAGAAACCGTGCCAGCTGTTGCCGAGAATCCGGTCAATGGTTGCGCTGGAGACTTCGCCCAATAGCAACTGCGCGAGGCTATTGCCGGTGCCTGCGGGCACCTGCGGATTCGAGGTGAGGCCGTTGAACGAATAGTTGCCGGAAAGCGCCGCGCCCTGCAGATTGCCGCCTTGCAGAATGCGATGGTTGTAACCGATCTTCACGGTGTGATTGCCGGAGATCTTGGTCACCATGTCCTGGATGTCCCAGTTGAACGAGCCGCGGTTGCCGGCAGCCCCGCCGCCGATGTCACCGAAGCCAACGTTGATGAGAGGCATCTGGTCATTGGGAACGATGGCGGGCAGACCCAGTTTGCGCGGCCAGTCCTTGTTGTAGTTGATGGCCACAAAGATAAACGACTGCCGCATCACGCCCACACGCAGGTCGTTGAGCAGCGTCGGCGAAAACGTGTGCGTATCGCTGACCACGGCATTGCGGTTGGTTTGATCGTCAAAACGATTCGCACCCACCGTGGGATCCGTGAAGAAGGAATCCGAAGACGGCTTGTGCTGAGCGGACGTGTAGCGCACGAACATCGAGTTGCGTTCGTTGAAGCGATGATCCACCTTGAAATTCCATTGCCGCCAGTCGATCAGGCTCTTGCCCGCATCCTGAAAGTTCAACGCCTGTGTAAAGGCGTTCTGCGGCGTCCGGTTCGGCAGCGGCCAGAAATCGACGATCTTCGGGGTAATGGAGTCGAATCGGGCGCGAGGAACAATGTTACCGGGGAACAGGTCGCGGATCTGGCCGGCGCCATTGGGATTCGTGCGCGTGGTGGCGGGATCGAAGAGCGGAATCGCGGTGCCGTTGGCGGCGCGCAGATCGCTGAAGTCTCCGGCGCGCCAGGCGGCAGTGGGTACCGACGCGATACGCGGGCTGCTACGGCGCGACTTGTAATCTTCGTAGTTGAAGAAGCCGAAGGTGCGATCCTTCCGGATCGGGCCACCGACCGTGCCGCCGTACTGGTTGTAGCGGAACGGAAGCTTGGTGGTGGCGAAGGAATTCCTGGCATCGAACTTGTCGTTGCGGAGGAACTCGTAGACCGATCCGTGAATCTGATTGGTGCCGGATTTAGTGACCAGGTTCACCGTGCCGCCGGCGGTGAAGCCGAACTCGGCAGACATGCTGCCGGACTGCACCTTGAATTCTTCCACGGCATCCACAGCGGGAGGCACGCCCACTTCGCCGACATAGCTAAGGATGTTGTTCGATCCGTCCAGCATCTGGGCGTTCATCGAGTTCGGACTGCCGTTAATGCTGATCGAGCTGATCTGAATGCCGCGATCGCCGAAGCCGGAATTCGTCGGACCAGCGTTCGAGACAACACCAGTGGTGAGCAGCGTCAGTGCCAGCGCGCCGCGTCCGTTCAACGGAAGGTCGGCGACACGGCGGTTCTCAATCACTTCGCCCACCGTGGCGTTGGTAGTGTTCACCAGCGGAGCCTGCCCCGATACTTCCACCGTTTCCGCCACCTGGCCAACTTCCAGCCGCAGATCCACCTGCGCGTTCTGGTTCACCTGCAACGTGATGCCGCTGCGAACGGAACGCTTGAACCCGGGCATTTCGGCGGAGACTTCGTAGTCCCCTACCGCCAGGCCAGGAGCCGTATAGAACCCTGCGTCATTGGCCTTCGTCTTGAACGTGAAGTTCGTTCCGACGTTGCGAACCGTGATATCCGCGCCGGTCACGACAGCGTTCTGCGCGTCGGACACGGTGCCGGAAATGGTGCCGGTGCCTTGCTGTGAGAACACCGGGAGTGCCGACAAAGCGGCCAGAAGTAGAGTGCGAGTTTTTCCCAGAAGCATGTTGCGAAAAATCCTGATTGGGTCAAGCATAACACCGGATCTCGAAGATCCGGGCTAATTCATCGCCATTGGTAGCGGTGATGTGAACGCGAATCCCAGTTGCGTCCACAGCGGAGAATTGGAAACGGCGCAATCGCTGGTGATTGCCTTTGATGTCCTCGAGTTTGTTCCAGGCGCCTTTGCCATCGCGATAGAGCAACTGAAAGTCGCGCGCGGTCTCGGGCTGCGGCCCGCGCACGATGCCGCGATTGATGGCATTGGAACTGGTAAGCGTGAGTTCGCGCTGGAACCCGGAATCGAACGTAATCTGCACCTGCCCGATACGCTGGGGCTTGGCCCACTCCAGATCGAGCCATGCGCCTTCCGCCGTCAGCTTCGCGCTCCACTGATGCACGGGGCCCTTCGGAATGTCTCGCGTATAACCGCTCAGCACATTCGATGGCGGCGTGTTGTCGCGCTCTCCGGAAGCCTTGGCCTTAGCCTGCCGTGCCAGATCACGCGCGTCTTCATTGCGGATGGTAGTGATGGTCTGATCGTCGCGCAGCAGCGTCTGCTGCAACTCGCGCAGTCGCTTCTTGTCGTTATAAAGATCGCGAGGCAGAAGCTTATTGCGCACACACATGGCGGCGGCGGTGCCAACGGCCTGCCCTTCCACCGCGCACGTGGCCATCACCCGAGTGGAGGTGAAAGCAACGTGAGTGGCAGAGATGTTACGGCCCGCCATGAACAGATTCCGGATGTTGCGGCTGTACAGGCTGCGCAGCGGAATCGTAAAAACTTCTTTCGTCTTGATCTGCTGCGCCGGCGGCAAATCAGAGCGATCAAAGCCACCCGGCGGATGATCGTCCATCGGCCAGCCGCCGATACAAACCGCGTCTTCGAACGGGTGCGACGTTTCCAGATCCTGCTGCTTCAACACATAATCGCCAAGCAGGCGCCGGCTGCCCCGTTTACCCGGCATCATGCCGACCCAATCGAGCGCATAGTGGTCGCTATCGGGGTGTTCGCCGGAATTCTTGATGTAGTCCCAAACGCCCATCACGATGGACAGCAACTCAAAGCGGATACGCTCATTGTCGCGAATCGTGTCGCGGTCGCCGCCCCATTCAATCCACCAGTAACCGTACTCCCACGAACTCGTGCCGCGGAATTTCAAATGTTCCTTCGTCACCTTGCGCGCCCAGGCAGGCGGCGTGAACGGCATCTTCTTCGGATACAGCCGCGAAGTGAACAGAATGCTCGATCCCAGCGTCTCCTTGTCCGCCTTCTCAGGCGCCAGCGACTCGTTATAGAGCGACCGCGCCTCGCGCCCTTCGGTCATCTCCGCGCCGCATTCCAGACCAAGGCGGCTATCGCCGGTGCAGTCGCAGAACACCTTCGACTTGATTCTGTAAATGTGCTCGCTCTTGTCGCAGCGCACCAGTGCTTCGCGCACCATCCCGTCCTTGGTTGCAGCCGCGTACAACGTGGATTCCAGCAGCAGAGTAATGTTCGGCTGGCTGACTACCTTGTCGTAAAGCAGCAGATCCCACATCTCCCAACAACGCTGTTCATTATTGAATGCATCGTCGAGCCGGATCTCTTCGAGCAAGCCGCCTTCGCGCCAACCGGGACGCGATTTGTGATTCGTAGCGCCCACCACGTGCATCTTCACTTCACTCGAAGAATTACCCCCGAGCCGCGAGCGATCCTGCACCAGCACCACTTTCGCACCATGACGCGCAGCGGAAAGCGCGGCGCAAACACCAGTCAATCCGCCACCCGCAACAAGGACATCGGTCTCGATGTCCACCAACGTCATGTTCGGTTCGTTGGGATGTACTCGCTCGCGCGGCTTGGCCGGGGCCACCTGCTCAAACGCCTTGCGGATCTCCGCCGGCGAGGCCTGTGACGGCGCGGCGGGAAGCTGATTGGCGAGTACGACGAGCGAATACCCGGCTCCTGTGCCGGAGAGGAAATGACGGCGCTTCATGGCGAGACGTGCTTCTTTAGTTTTCTATGTTGTCACAGAGCAGAGAAGAGACGCAAGTAAAATATTTCAGATTTCAGATTTCAACGGCCAGTGATAACCTTGGTTCTGATGCCTTGGGCGCTCCTCCTGTCCTTATTACTGCTGGCCTCATGCCGCAAGGCCCCCACGCCGCCTCCCACGCACGCTTACGTCGATGCCAAACTCTGCGCCGGTTGCCATGCCGAGATCGCCAAAAATTACTCCCGCTCCGGCATGGCCCAGGCCTTCTACAAAGCCACACCGGACCGCATGCAGCGCGAAAACTGGACCAAGGGCAACGAGTTCTATCACGCACCCTCAGAACGTTATTACCGCATGTCGGCGCGGGAGGGGAAATATTTCCTTCGCCGCTGGCAGAAGGGACCCGCCGGCGCTGAGGAGAATGTGCTCGAAGCGGAGATTCATTATGTAATGGGCTCCGGCAATGCCGCGCGCAGTTATCTCCACCGCACACCGCAGGGGCGGCTCGCCGAATTGCCCGTCGCCTGGTACGCCGAAAAGGGCGGCTACTTCGCCATGAGCCCCGGCTATGACCGGCCCGATCATCAAGGCTTCCGCCGAAAAATATCCACGGACTGCATGTTCTGCCACAACGCCTATCCCGCCAATCGCGACGTGACACCGGCAAGCGAGCCCCTGTTCGCCGAGAAGCTGCCGGAGGGCATTGATTGCCAGCGGTGCCATGGCCCGGGACGCGCCCATGTGGAAGCAGCGACTGCCAATCAAAAGGATGCGGCGCGCGCGGCGATCGTAAACCCCGCCCGCTTGTCCGCGGACCGCAGCTTCGAAGTGTGCATGCAGTGCCACCTGGAAACCACTTCGCTTCCTTTGCCGAACTCGCTGGTGCGCTTCGGCCGCGGCGCCTTCTCCTACGATGTGGGAAAGCCGCTCTCCGATTTCCTGTTGCACTTCGATCACGGCGAAGGGCGCAAAGACAAATTCGAAATCGTCAGTTCCGTGTACCGGCTGCGCCAATCGGCGTGTTTCCTCAAGAGCGGCAAGATGCAATGCACCACCTGCCACGATGCGCACCGCCCTGCGCGCGAAGATATGGCACGCATTCAGAAGGCCTGCCAGCAGTGCCATTCCGGTTCGTTGCAGCATGCCAAGGGCGGCGGCTGTGCCTCCTGCCATATGCCGAAGCGCCGCACTGAGGATGTGGTGCATGCCTCGGTGACCGATCACAAGATCCAGCGCAAGCCGGAACTCGCGAAGCCGATGGCGGAATTGAAAGAGCGGCATGAGCGCCCAGGAGACGGCTATAGCGGTGAGGTGGTGCTGTATCCTTCGCGCACGGCGTCAGGAGAGGAAGAGTTGTACCTGGCACTGGCGCAGGTGGTACAGCGAAGCAACCTCAAGCCTGGGATTGCGCGCCTGGAGAAGATGCCGCTAAAGGACGCCCGGTCTGTCTTCGGCCTCGCCCAGGCTTACGCCGTCGACGGACAACACGAGAAAGCCGTGGCCACCTACCGAACCGCGCTGGCCCTCGACCCGCAATTCGTGCCTGCCATGCGCAATCTGGGTGAGTTGTTGCATGCCACCGGAAAGCCGTTGGAGACCGTGCCCGTCCTGGAACGCGCCAAAACATTAGCGCCGGAAAATGCTTCGGTGGCGATGATCCTCGGCCAGGCCTATCGCGACGCAGGCCGGCTGGACGACGCCCTCTCCTCCTTGCGCAAAGCCGTGGAACTGGACCCGGATTTCGCCGAAGCGCACAACTCCCTGGGCCTCGTGCTGATGGAGAAGAACGACACAGCAGGAGCAATGGCCGCCCTGCGCGAAGCCTTGCGCCACCGCCCGGATTTCGCCGACGCCCGATCGAACCTCGGAAATGCCTTCGCCGTATCCGGCCAACTCGACGAAGCAATCAATCAGCACAAAGCCGCGATCCGGCTGGCGCCCGATTCCGCCAGTGCACATTTCAACTACGCAGCGGCATTGATGGGCGCACAGCGCTTTGCAGACGCGGAGAAAGAGATGGAAGCCACGGTTCGGCTCCGTCCCAATCACGCCGAAGCACAGGAAGCATTAGGCAGCATCGCCGCATCCCGCGGTGGATGGCTGATCGCGATTCGCCGCTATGAAGCAGCATTGAAAGCGAAGCCGAACTTCGACCGGGCATTGCTGGGGATGGGCTCGGCACTAGCGGCGACAGGCAACGGCACAGGCGCCCGAGAATATCTGCGCAAAGCCGCAGCCGCCGGAAACGCTGATGTACGGAGGGAAGCCGAGGAAGTGCTGCGTATGCTCAGCGCTTCTGAGCCGCGACGGTAAGTCCAGCGGTTTCTAACCCCACGTCTCCGGAAGAAAGAAATCCTCAATCGGCTCCACGCCCGGATCCACGGCATACCCCGAAAAATCCGTCACACCCTGCGACGACAGCCACCACTCATCCACGCAGAATCTGCCCGTGAACTCGCGTGCAGGCTGCGTCAGCATCAGATACGCCGCATCCGCCATGATCTCCGGCTTGCGTGATCCCGCCCTCATCCGCTCCCCGCCCACCACATTCGCCACCGCGGCCGTCCAAATCAGCGTGCGTGGCCACAAAGCATTCACTGCGATGCCATCAGGCGCGAATTCCTCCGCCATGCCCAACACACACAGGCTCATCCCATACTTCGCCATCGTGTACGCCACATGCGGCGCGAACCACTTCGGCTTCATCTCGAGCGGTGGCGAAATGTTCAGCACATGCGGATTCGCCGCCTTGCGCAAATGCGGAATGCAGCTCTTCGTCACCAGAAACGTGCCCCGTGTGTTGATCGAATGCATCAGATCATAGCGCTTCATGTCCGTCGCTTCCGTGCCGGTAAGCGAGATCGCACTCGCGTTGTTGACACACACGTCGATCCCACCGAAGTGCGAGGCGGTCTGCGCGACCGCCTGTTGCACCTGCTCCTCAAAGCGAATGTCACAAACTATCGGAAGCGCCTTGCCCCCTGCCGCCTCAACCTCTGCCGCGGCCGTGTAAATGGTTCCAGGCAGCTTCGGATGCGGCTCCGCGGTCTTGGCCAGAATGGCAATATTCGCCCCATCGCGGGCGGCCCGCAGCGCGATGGCCAAGCCGATCCCGCGACTGGCGCCAGTAATCAGAACAGTCTTTCCACGCAGAGACACTTGTCACGCCTTCTTCTTTTTCTTCAATCCGCGGCCCTGGCGCTCCGTGCGCCACTTCGGCGCGACGTTCTTCGCATTCCACGCATCGTAGGTTGTCTGAAGTTCCTTCAATTTCGCCGCCTCCGATCCAGCAAGATTGTTCTTCTCCGAAAGATCCGCGCCCAGGTTGTACAGCTCAACCGCACTTTGCCCCAGACCCAGCAGCTTCCAATCGCCTTTGCGCACGGCCCATTGCGCGCCGAATCGCCAGTACAGAGCATCATGGGGAGCACCCTTGTTCTGGCCAGTCAGAAACGGCAGCAGATTCACTCCATCCAGATTCGCACCTGGCACACCACCGGCAGCGGAAACAGCCGTGGGATGAATGTCCAGCGCAATCACCGGCTGGTCATACACAACACCCTTCGGCAACCGCCGCTTCCATTGCACCAGGAATGGGACGTGAATCCCGCCTTCGTAAACCTGCCCCTTGAAGCCGCGCAGCGGCACATTGCTGGACGTCGTCTGCGGAGTCGGCCCGCCGTTATCGGCAACAAAGAACACCAGCGAATCTTCTTCGATCTTGTGCTCCCGCAGCTTGTCCAGAATTTTTCCGATCGCATCGTCCATCGCCGACATCATCGACGCAAAGGTGCGCCGCTTCGTATCGGAGATATTCGCGAAGCGGTCCTGATACTTCTGCGTTGCCTCCAGCGGCGCATGCACGGCGTTGAACGGCATGTATAAAAAGAACGGCCGCGACTTGTTCTTATCAATGAACGCAGTGGCTTCGCGCGCGAAGGCCTCGGTGAGGTACGTTGTCTCTTCCACCGGCGTAGTGCCGCGCATTACCGGATTCCCTTCCCTGCCCCGATCCTTCCAGTCCAGGTAGGAATGGGCGCCGCCGGGAAACCCGAAGAATTCATCAAAGCCCCGGCGCATCGGATGGAACTCCGGCTTGTAGCCGAGATGCCATTTGCCCACCATGCCGGTGGCATAGCCAAGCGATTTCAGGCGGTCGGCGATAGTTGTCTCGGTCAGCGGTAAACCGAAATTGCTACTGGCCTCGGCAGCGGGTCCGGGGTTGAATTCGTGACCGAAACGCTGCTGATAGCGGCCGGTCATCAGGCCCGCGCGAGTGGGGCTGCACACCGGGCACGAAACGTATCCATGACTGAACCGGACTCCCGATTTGGCAATCGAGTCAATATGCGGAGTTGGAATGTCCTTCGAACCCTGCACGCCAATCTCGGCGAACCCGAGATCGTCAGCTACCAATAAAACAATATTGGGCTTCCGCGTTTGAGCAGTGGCTGCGAAGGGAACAAAAAGGGAGGTGGCAAAAAATTCCCTGCGACTGAGCATGCGTCCTATTTGATCACAACAGGGGGAGGATATACTGAGCAGCATGCTCGTTTTTCTGCTGCTTTCGATAACGCTGCAAGGCTCGGAGTGGACACGCCTGCGTGGCCCGAACGGATCGGGAATCGCCGAAGGCGCTGCTCTGCCCAACGAGATTTCCGCGCAGAAGAACGTGCATTGGAAAAGCGCCATCCCGATGGGCAAATCGTCGCCCGCCATCACCGCCGATCGCATCTACCTCACCGGACATGAGAACGGAAAACTGATCACCTTTGCCTTGGAGCGCAAGACGGGCCGCTTGCTGTGGCGCATCGAAGCGCCGGGCCATCGCGACGAAAAACGAAACAAGCTCAACGATCCAGCCTCACCCAGCCCAGTGGCGGAAGCGAACAACGTCTACGTCTTCTTCTCCGGCTACGGCTTGGTCTCTTATACAAAGGACGGCAAAGAGCGTTGGCGAGTCCCCATGGGTCCGTTCACCAACTTTCACGGAATGGGCGCTTCCCCCGTACTCGCCGATGGCAAGGTAATCATGATTTGCGATCAGGATCAGGATGCCTACCTCATCGCCGTCAATCAGGACACCGGCAAAACCGAATGGAAAGTCGAGCGGCCGGAGATGGTGCACAGCTTCTCCACTCCGATCACCTACAGGAACAAGCGCGGGCAGACCGAAGTAGTGATCCCCGGTTCCTATCAGATGACCAGCTACGACGTCGCCACCGGCAAGTTGATCTGGAAAGTGCAGGGGCTCACCTACCAGGTGAAATCCGTTCCCGTCATTGCCGGCGACGTGCTCTATTTCAACGGCTGGGCGCCCGGTGGCGAGCCCGATCAGCGCATGGACTTGCCGGATTTCCCCGCCATGCTGAAGAATTACGATCAGAACAAAGACGGTGAGCTCTCCAAAGACGAAGTGCCGAAGGCCATGCACCCCGGCACCTGGGACATGCAGGATCTCAACAAGAACGGCCTGCTCGACGGCAAAGACTGGCAGTATTACCGCATGCGCCGCACCTCCACCAATTCGTCCATGGCCATCCGCCTCAATGGCGAAGGCGACGTGACGAAGTCGCACGTCCTGTGGACCTATCAGAAGTCGCTGCCCGACGTGCCCGCCATCCTCCACTACCGCAACGTGCTCTACCTCATTCGCAACGGCGGCATCCTGCAGACGCTCGATCCATCCACCGGCGCGGCCATCAAATTGGGCCGCCTGCCACACGCGCTCGATGAATACTACGCAAGCCCGGTCGCCGGCGACGGCAAGGTGTACCTCATCAGCAGAAACGGAAACGTGTCCGTGCTCGACGCCAGTGGCGAATGGTCCATCCGCTCCACCGGCGAAATGAACGAAGAGGTCTTCGCCACCCCAGCCATCGCCGATGGTCACATCTGGGTCCGCACCGCCACCGCGCTCTATGATTTTGCCGCCCCGGCTGGAGCAAAATAAAAGAATGCGAAAGCCGACGAGGCGTGAACTGCTCTGGGAATTTGGCGGTGGCGGCGCCGGCCTTGCCCTTGCTCAACTGATGGCCTCAGATGCCCAGGGATCCGTCAAGGCCACTCACTTTGAGCCCAAGGCGAAGCGGCTGATTCTCATCTCGCTGCCCGGCGGCCTCAGCGCCGTGGACTCCTTCGACTATAAGCCAGCGCTTAAACAGAATCACGGCAAAGAAACGCAAGGCGCAAACACCATCAAGCCCTTCTTCGGCAAACGTGGCGCCATCATGCAAAGCCCCTGGGACTTCCGCCAGTACGGCAACAGCGGCAAGTGGGTGTCGAGCCTCATGCCCCACCTCGCCCAGCGTGTCGACGACATCACCTTCCTCCACAGCATGGTGTCGCGCAGCAACGCCCACGGGCCGGCCATCTTTCAGATGTCCACCGGCTACATCTTTCAAGGCTTCCCCAGCGTCGGCTCCTGGATCAGCTTCGGCCTCGGATCGGAGAACGACAATCTGCCGTCCTTCGTCGTCCTGCCCGACCCGCGCGGCCTTCCGCCCTGCGGCGTCGCCAATTGGGGCAACGGATTCCTTCCGGCAGCCCACCAGGGCGTCATCTTCAGCGGCGAACAGCAGCCGATCGCCGATCTCCGCCCTCCATCTTCCGTCAGCCCCGCGCAGCAGGCAGCCACCTACGATCTGCTCACCGAAATGAACGAAGAGCACTTGAAGCATCATCCCGGTGAGGATGCACTGGCCGCGCGCATCAAGTCCTATGCGCTCGCCGCAAAGATGCAAGTCACCGCGCCGGAGGTCACCAGCATTGCCGGCGAGAGCCAGGCCACTCAGGAAATGTACGGGCTGAACATGAAAGAATCGCGGCCGTTCGGATACAACTGCCTGCTGGCGCGGCGTCTCATCGAACGCGGCGTGCGCTGCGTGCAGCTCTTCAACGGCGGCCACTTCGGAACTCCGCGAGTCAATTGGGACGCGCACGAAGACCTGGTTGCAAATCACTCGAAGAATGCCCTCACCTTCGACAAGCCGGTAGCCGGACTCATCGCCGATCTCAAACAGCGCGGGTTGCTCAAAGACACACTAGTGGCCGTGACCACGGAGTTCGGCCGTCTCCCCATCAGCGAAGGACTCGGCGAAGGCGGACGCGATCACAATCCCGAAGGCTTCACCTCCTTCTTCGTGGGCGCGGGCTTGAAGCCGGGCTATTCCTTCGGCAGCACCGACGAGTTGGGCTACAAGGCCGACACCCCAACTACGATCTACGATTTCCACGCCACAATGCTGCATCTGATGGGACTCGATCACAAGCGGCTCAGCTATTATCACAACGGCTTGCAGCGCCGCCTGACCGATGTCCACGGCCACGTGATCCGCGAAGTCCTGGCATGATCGTCCTGCTCCGCGGCTTGCCCGGAAGCGGCAAATCGGCCTTGGCCCAGTCCCTGGCGCCTAGGATTCACGCCGTCATTCTGAACAAAGACCTGGTACGTGCGGCCCTGTTTCCCGGCGAGACCACCGAGTACACTACCGCTCAGGACGACTTCGTCATCGGGCTGATGCTGCAGGCAACACAATATCATCTGGAGCGAAACCGCAATGTGATTCTCGATGGCCGCACTCACGGCCGCGCCGCGCAGGTGGAACTGGTGCGCGGATTCGCCGCGCGCATTGGCGCAAAGTGCCTCGTCGTGGAATGTCTCTGCCGCCCCGAAACCGCGCTCCGCCGCATCGAAGCGGATCTCGCCGCGGGGACGCATCCGGCGAAAAATCGCGATGCCGCACTGCTTCGCGATCAGTTGGCTAGATGGGAAACCATTGAGGGCTGGGTTTGCCAGGTGGATGGCGAAGGCCCGCTCCAGCAGGCAGTGAACACCGTTGCGCAGCATGTTCTAATTGGAGAGGATCATGCCCGCTGAAGAGACCTATTGGGTATCGCTGCTCGAAGCCGCTGGAATTGAGCGGACGAAGGCCGCGGTGTCTTTGGAGGATGAAGTGGCGCAGCTCTTCGCGCAGTTGCGAACGCCTCTGCTCCGCTATCTCTTCACCATGAGCCTGCCCGCGCAGGAAGCTGAGGAAGTGGCGCAAGAAGTATTCCTCGCGCTATTCCGGCATCTGCGCGAAGGCAAGCCGCGCACCAACCTCAAAGCCTGGGTTTTTCGCGCCGGACACAATCTGGGGCTGCGGGCGCGCAGCCGAATGCAGCGCAACATCACACTTGCCGGCGAAGGCGACACGCACTGTGATCCATCGCCCAACCCCGAGGCGCAGGCGGCACAATCGCAGCGCCAGCGCCGGCTCCTTGCCGTGGTGCGCGCCCTACCCACGCAGGACCGCGCCTGCATTCATCTCCGCGCGGAGGGTCTGAAATACCGGGAAATCGCCGGAATCCTCGGCATCTCGCTGGGGTCCGTGGCACAAGCCATGGAGCGGACGCTGAAGAAACTGCAGCGCGTGGAGGAAGGCTGAACTCCCATGCACGCAGGCGAACACATTTCCGACCAGGACCTGATTCTCTACGTGGATGCGGAGTTGCCCGCGCTGCGCCGCATCGCTGTCAGCCGGCATCTCGACGCCTGCGCACAATGCCGTGCTCAACACGCGCAATTGCGCGAAGCCATGACCGGGTTGACGGCCGCCATCCTTTCCAGCGAGCCGGTTGAAGGAGGCGCGGCCGCGCAGCATCGCCTCCGCACGCGCCTGGCGGCAGCACCCAAAACCCCTTCTTTCCAATTGCACATGGCCCGCCTCAGTGCCGCCGTCGCCATCGCATTGGCTTTGATCGGCGCATCCGTGGCGCTTCAAACACGCAATGCCGAACAATCCGGCCTGACCATGCCCAACCCTGTGCTTACGCCAGGCGCCGCCGTTCCCGTCAGTAGAGAAACCGTGTGCAGCGCCTCCGAAGCGGAAGAATCCCCAAAGATCGCCACTGCCCTCGCCATCACCGTCTTCAATCACTACGGAATTCGCAACCCGCAATCACAAGCCTATGAGGTCGACTACCTGATCACTCCATCGCTAGGCGGATCACAGGATGTGCGGAACCTCTGGCCTCAGCCATACTCCAGCGGCTTGTGGAACTCGCGCGTGAAAGATGCCCTCGAAGATCGCCTCCGCGCCATGGTCTGCGCCGGCCAGTTGGATCTCGAACAGGCACAAAAGGAATTGGCCAGCGATTGGATTGCCGCCTACAAGCGCCATTTCCACACCGATGAGCCATTGCCGGCACATCGCAGTTTCGTCAAAGACCGCGCCTGGGAATAACAAGTTCCTGTATACTCGCTGGCGATGCTTCCAGTCTCCAGACGCGCCGTGCTCGCTGCCGCGCCCGCCATCCTCCGCGGTGCGCAAGCCAGACGGCCCAACATCCTATTCGCTATCTCCGATGATCAATCCTACCCGCATGTGAGTGCCATGGGAGACCGCGTCGTCAAGACTCCGGCGTTTGACCGCGTGGCCTCGAGTGGTGTGTTGTTTCGCCAGGCATACAGCCTTTCCCCCGGCTGCGCCCCCTCGCGCGCCGGCCTGCTCACCGGCCGCTTTCCCTGGCAAATCGAAGAAGCGGGCACCCACGCCAGCCTCTTCCCGCGCAAGTTCGCCGTCTATCCGGAAATCCTCCAACAGAACGGCTACTTCGTGGGCCTAACCGGCAAGGGAGCAGGTCCATGCAATTTCCGGGAAGCCGGTTGGCCGCACAATCCCGCCGGGCCGTCGTTTGACCAGGTGAAGGCCACCGGGCTCGACAAGGCGCTCTCCTCCAACGATTACGCCGGCAATTTCCAGGCGTTCCTCCAGGCGCGCGGAAAAGATCAGCCCTTCTGCTTCTGGTACGGAGGCACTGAGCCGCACCGCGCCTACGTCAAAGGCTCCGGCCGCAAATCCGGCAAGCGCATCGAAGATGTCGTCGTGCCGCCCTTCCTGCCCGACACCGAAGAAGTGCGCTCCGATCTGCTCGACTACTACCTCGAGATCGAACACTTCGATCGCCACCTCGGCCGTATGCTCGAAGAACTGCACAAACGCGGCGAACTGGAGAACACCCTCGTGGTGGCAACTGCGGACAACGGCATGTCGTTCCCCGGATCGAAAGCCACTATGTACGACTATGGAATCCACCTGCCGCTGGCGGCCATGTGGCAGGCGCAAGCCAAAGGGGGCCGCTCCTCTACCGATCTGGTCAGCTTCGCCGATTTCGCACCAACCTTTCTCGAAGCCGCGGGCATGAACAAACCTCCGCAAATGGTGGGCCGCAGCCTGCTGCCGTTACTTCGTTCCACACGCAGCGGCGCCATTGACCCCGAACGCAAGCGTATCTTCTCCGGCCGTGAGCGGCATTCCCACGCACGCTTTGACAACCTCGGTTATCCCGCGCGCGCCATGCGTGAGGGCAACCACCTCTATGTTTGGAACATGAAGCCGGACCGCTGGCCCGCTGGAGATCCGGAAGGGTTCGCCGATATCGACGGCGGACCAACCAAAGACTGGATGTTGGCCCATCGCAACGAACCCAAAGTGAAACCGCTCTTCGAACTCGGCTACGGCAAACGCCCCGAAGAGCAGTTGTTTGATGTGTCCAAAGACCCGGGGTGCCTCCGCAACCTCGCCGCCGATCCGGCACAGTCGGCTACGCGCAAAGCCATGCGCGCCACGCTCGAAAAATCCCTCGCCGCGCAGAAGGACCCGCGCCTCACCGGCAACCCCGATATCTGGGAGCGCTATCCCCGCTATTCGGCAATGCGCCGCGAACTCGGCGGGTTCGCTGAGCAGGGCAAGTACAACGAAAAGTACGGCAGGTAGCCGCCCGGAATTGTAATCACAGATTGACAATCTACACCTCCTTTGCGACGCTGTAGTTGCTCATGAAATCCCGGCGTCCGATTCTGGCCGGAGAGTCCGGCAATCTCGCCGATGCGGCCTACCTGGTCATCCGCGACAGAATCCTGCGCGGTGTGCTGACTCTCGGCGCTCCCGTTTCCAGCCGCACCGTGGCCCAGGAACTGGGCATCAGCCACCTGCCCGTGGCGCAGGCGTTGCGCCGTCTGGAAAATGAAGGGTTCCTCGAAAGCCGTCCGCGCGCCGGAACGCGCGTGCGCGTCCCCACGGAGCAGGATATCCGCGAACGCTATGAAGTGCGCGAAGCCCTCGAATCGCAATCGGCGCGCCTTTTCGCCGAACGCGCCACCTCCGCGCAGAAACGCGAATTGAAGCGCATGGGCGAACACCTCGATGCCCTCTTCAACCGCGCCGCCACCGGCCAGCACGACATCGAGTTCCTCTACGCCGTCCACAACTACCACTTCGATCTGCACATGAAGATCGCCGAAGGGGCCCGCTGCGGCGCCTTGCGCGAAATGATTGAGCGCAACCAGATACTCACCTTCAACTGGTTCTACGATGTGGCCGCGCATCGCGAATCGCTGCCCCCCCATTTCCATCGCGATCTGGCCGCCCAATTAGCCACGGGCGATCCCGATGCCGCCGACAAAGCCATCCGCCGGCATATCCGCTACGGTAAGGAAGAACGTATTCAACGCATCCAGTTGGAGATGCCCACCGAATGGCGAGGCCGGCGAACGTGACTCTCGCTGTAATTACAATAGAAAGGTGCATATGAAGCGTAGGACTTTATTCTTCATGGCTGGATCCGCGGCGCTCCCTGCCGCACCCTCCGATCAGGTCACCCTGGGGCTCATTGGCGCCGGCGGCCGCGGCACGTTCGTCATGTCGGTCTTCCAGAAAGACACCGGCCTCAAAGTCGGAGCCATTGCCGATGTCTATGAGCCTAACCTGGAGCGCGGCATCTCCGCGGCGAAGAAAGCAGGCAGCGCACCCAAAGCCTATCGCAACTACAAACGCCTGCTCGAAGACAAAGACATCCAGGCCGTGTTGATCGCCACCCCCGAACACTGGCATGCCCAGATGGTGCTCGATGCCATCGCCGCCGGCAAGGACGTCTACGTGGAAAAGCCGCTCTGCCGCACTCCCGAAGAGGGTGTGGCTCTGGTGGAAGCGGAGAGAAAGACGAAGCAGATCATCCAGGTGGGCATGCAGCGCCGCAGCTACGACCTCTACCAGGAAGGCCGCAAAATCGTTGCCTCCGGCCAGCTCGGTAAAGTGCGCATGGTCCGTTCCTGGTGGCTCAATAACTACGTCACCGGACGCCCGGTGGAAAAGCTGGAAGGTGTGCTCGATTGGGAACAGTGGCAGGGCCCGCTCCAGAAACGCATCCCCCTCAACCCCGACATCTTTCGCAACTGGCGTAACTACGCCGCCTATGCGGGCGGCATTGTTGCCGATCAGGGCGCGCACGTCTACGACGGCATCCACCTGCTGATGAACGCCAGCTATCCGCTGGCTGTGACCGCCGCCGCCGGCAAGCCCCATCGCGAAGGCTACGACACGCCGGAGTCCGTCGTGGTCACGGCCGAGTATCCGGAAGATTTCATCGGCGTCTTCTCCATCAACTACGCCGCGATGAAATACAAAAGCCGCAATGACCAGATGAATCACCTCGACGGCGATCAGGCGCGCATGGACATCGGCCGCGAAGACTGCCGCGTCTTCCTACAAGGAGCCGAGGAAACACCGGCGGTGGAGAAGCGTTCGGAAAAAGGATTCGGCTGGGCCACCGATCTGCACGTGCAGAATTTCCTCGAGTGCGTGCGCACACGCCGCAAACCCACCGCACCCATGGTGCTGGGCTTCCAGGCTGCCCTGGTAGTCCAATTGGCCAATATTTGGCAATAAATTACTTCACGCACCAAGAGTGGTAAGCTTTTTGAATGTCCACAGAATCTTGGATGTTCCTATTTGGTGCGCTGGGTGGCGTTGGTGGCGTGGTGCAACTTGCCCAATTCGGTTACCAACTGTTCAAGGATCGAAGAGAGGTTGGTATGGCAACTTCTGAGACGCATCCCTCCAGTTTTTCTATTTCTGTGTCGCGGTATCTTGTGCTCGTTTGCCTATTCGTTGTCAGCATGGGCCTAAGCATCTTTGGGTTTTATCGGAGTATGACCCGAGCGCAGAGTGCCGAGCCCGCCACTGTCAGCAATGTGGAGTCAAGAATAGGAGAGTGGCTCGACGCATTTCATTTAGGAAGACGCAAGCTACAACCCACAGACGACGCGATCTTTCATATCGAGATCACCATGCATAACAATGCTCGCGTGGAAGTGCTGAGAACTAAGGATCTTGAGAAGTACATCATCCTGCGACGGATCGTCGCGGTAGGAGATTCGCATCGAAAGATCTGGGCTGCAATTTCAGAAAAGGAACGCACCCGAATAGCTCTTGAGACCTTGAACGAGGTATCTCGATTGAAAATGGGGTACGCCATGCAGTGGCCCACGCTATTTTCTGTGAACAAGCGACTTCCGATAACATCCAGCTTGACCGAGAGTAGTTTCATTGAAGCACTAGATGAAGTGGAGGCAGCGTCAGAGATAGCTAGGAGGACGTTCGCGTTTTCTATGGAGGAGTACAATGAATCAGGCAAACTGGTGGGCAAGGAGAATGCACGATGAGACCACGGACGAAGATCAATCCGGCTCCAGATCCAAGCCGATCAGAGTTCCAGAACTTCGACCGCTTTATGAGTATTCTCGTCACGAAGAAACCAATCAAGAATGTGAAAAAGACTTCGGCTTCGGACTCGCCGAAGGTTCAGGAACGCGAGCGCTTGCCGCGTCCCTGACGTTTCCCCTACAGGGGAGCGGGTTCAGTTTTACCAGTGAGCCGATTCCAAGTCAGCCGACGCCCTACAACCTGTCTGCAAACGGAGTGGAAGCGATCCGCATCGCTGAGCCTTTCGCCGTCGCTGTCTATTCGCATGTTGTAGCGGAAAGCCTGCTCGTCAACGTAGCGGAACAGATGGAACGGTTCGACCGAAACGTAAGTGCCCTTCAGGCTCCGCTTCAAGAGGCTCCAGAAGTTCTCGCAGTTATTGGTGTGGATCTGCTCGTCAACGTACTGCATTGCGTGGTTAATGACTTGATGCTCGAAGTCAGCGGAGAGTCCATCGTAAGACTTCAGTTCATCGGTGTAGAGAGCGGAGCCGGGAGTCACATTCTCCCGTACAAGCTGCTGAAGCTGTTCCTTGCGTCGTTTGTCCACCACCTTGGCGCGAACGCGGCCACCGCGTTCCAGAACAGCGGCAACGATGGCCTTACCTTCCGGCCCGCGTCCCTGGATCTTCTCTTTGCGTTTCTTGGCGTGCATGTTGCGGGCCTTGCCGCCGATGAAGGTTTCGTCCGCTTCCACTTCGCCGCCAAGCATCCCACCAGTGGTTTCGTCTTGCATGGCTTCGCGGATGCGATGGAGCATGAACCAAGCGGTCTTCTGGGTGACCTTCAGATCGCGGGCGATTTCGTAGGAAGAGATTCCGTTGCGGCAGTTGGCAATGAACCATGTGGCAGTGAGCCACTTGTCCAACGGCAACGGGGAATCTTCAAAGATAGTCCCAACCTTGGCGGAGAACTGTTTCCGACATTCACGCGAACGGCATTTCCAAATGCGGCGGGTGGCGAGGAACATCGGTTTCTCAGAGCCACAGTAGGGGCAAGTGACACCATTCGGCCACCGCAGGGACACCATGTATTTCAGCGCGTTGTCAGGGTTCGCAAAGTACAGGATCGCGTCAGCAAGTGTCTTGGGAGCGTCGGCCATGAATCAAGTATGCAGGAGAATCCGTGGTGTGTCAAGTAAGTTTTTGCCCAATATTTCCCTGCGCACCGGCCGCCGCGCGAAGTGGAACGCATCTGCCTCCAAAGTGGAGGTCTAAAGCGTCAATCCGCCGCCGCGGCCGACTGCAGAGCATTCAGCTCTTCCGCCCGGTATCCGCCACGCGAACGGAAATACAGGAACAAGCCGGCAAAAACAAAAATCAGAATCACCGGCAACACGCCCACATAGCGGAACGCCGCAGCCGCGCCCGCCGTGTCGTACCATCCGCCCATCACCGGCAGCACAAACGCCACCGCCAGATTCCCAGTCCCGCCCATGATCGCCAGCAGCAACGCACCGCCACGAGGAAACAACTCCGAAGTCACGCCCAGCATCGTCGGCCAGAAGTAAGTCTTACCGATCCCGAACAGCGTCGCCGCCAGAAAGGCGTCCGTGGGCGTCTTCACTCCCCCCAACAAAAACAATCCCGCCGCCGCCAGAATCGCCGACAACGAAAGCAACCCAAAGGGCGAGAATTTGTGCGCCATCGTCCCGCCAAAGAACCGCAGTACGAACATCAGCCCTGCCGTATAAACCAGAATCAATATCCCCTGCATCCCGGTCAATTGCGTGATCAGCGAGCCTACCCATTGGTCGGGCGCCAGTTCCGTGGCCGCCGTCATCCACATGCAAACCCACAGCAGCAGGAACATCGGGCGCATCGATTCCCGCAGCATCTCCGCTGTGGAGACACCCGCGGACACGCGCTCCGTAGCGGGAAAATGCTGCCCCCGGATCAACACCAGATACCCGGCAGCGGGAATCAGAATAGTCCCCAGTTTCACCTGCCACCCCAGAGTCTGCAGCCCCGCGCCAACTCCGGCTGCATCCAGTCCCATCATCTTCGTCAGCGCAAACGCAACCAGTCCTCCGCAAATCAACCCGCCCGGCCACCACGCATGCAGCACGTTCATCTTGTGCGTCTTGTCGTGGGGATACAGAGTGGCGCACAGCGGATTGATCACACCTTCCACCAAACCCTGCGACAGGCCCAGAGTCAGCATCCCTCCGTACAAAATCAGAAATCCGGGATCGGTATAAAACGGCGCCACCGGAGCCGACGGGCGCGGAGCCAGCACGATCGCCGCCACCGCCGCTATATATCCCCAGGCGGAAATCGCCAGCAGCCGCCGCATTCCAAAGAAATCCACCAGCGACCCGCCGATCAGAATCGACACAGTGAATCCCCAAAACGCAGGGCTCAGAATGAATCCAATCTGCTCTTTGTTCAGCTTGAAGTCGGCCCCCAAGGCGTCCAGTATGTCGCCGCGAATGGAAAACACCATCGACGTGGTGACCAGCGCCATACAACTGGCCAGGAACAATCGCCCAGGATTCATGAGAGGCAGTATATATCCTCGCGCGCCCGCTATGCTGGTAAACAATGGTTGAGTTACGAAGGGCTACGAGAGGCGATCTGCCATTTCTGATGGCGCTCGAGGAACGCACCTGCGCCGAGGGATTCACCGGCGCTGACCCCTTGGAAGATCACGAACGCTGCCTGGAAGACGCGGACTTCGGCTATTGGATCGTGGAACACGAAGGCCACGCCGCGGGCTTCGCTATCCTCTCCGGGCTGGCCAATGAAAATCGCGCCATCCTCATCAAGCGGATTGCCATGGCCGCACCCGGCAATGGCCTCGGTCGCGAGGCAATGCGCCTCATCCTCCGCCTGTCCTTCCTCACCTTCCACGCTCACCGCGTGTGGCTCGACGTATACCCCGAAAACGAACGGGCGCGCCGCGTCTACCGTGCGCTCGGCTTTCAGGAGGAAGGCATCATGCGCGATTGCATTCTCACCGATAGCGGCTACCGGTCGCTCATCCTCATGTCCCTGCTGGAAAACGAACCCGGCGCCCGCGAGGTGATCCATGCCTAACCCGTTCATCCCCACGCAAACCGTCGACACCCTGGCCGAAGCACTGGCTGTGCTCACCGCAATGATCACCCCAGCATTGTTGCTCTCGGCCTCGGGCACGTTCGTTCTCTCCACATCCATCCGGCTGGGCCGCGTGGTGGACCGCGTGCGCGCCATCGCCGATCGCATGGACCAGATGATGCATGAAACGCACCTGGAGATGCTCGAAGAGCGCAAAGCAATGCTCATGGACCAGATGCGCCTGCTCAGCCGCCGCGCCACCGTGCTCCAGCGCGCCATCACCGTGTTCTATATCGCCTCCGGCCTCTTCGTGCTCACCAGCGTCGCCATCGGCCTCGACGCCCTCTTCAATCGCGGCGGCCTGCACTGGCTCCCGGTGGCGTTGGGAATCAGCGGCGCATTCTGCCTGCTCTACGGATCGTGGTTGCTCATCGGCGAAGCCCGCGGCGCGGTCAACGGCCTGCGCGACGAAATGCGTTTCCTCAACCGCCTAGTCGATCATTCCCGCTAAATCCGCGGTTCACTTCACCGCTGAGGCGCCTGGGGTCATGCTCAGAGACTCATAATACAGCTCGATCCGATACGAGCTTGCCCCTTTCGACATCGACACCATCCCCATATTATTGAGGGTCAATAGAAAATAGGGGCTGCCGGAACCTGCGCCGAGAAATTCGATGGTGCCGTTCTTCAAGATGGATTGCGTCTTCCTCGGATTCAAGCTGTCCTCACTCCACTTCAGGAATTCCTTGCCGTACCCCAGCGGGAGTTCGATGATGACGTTGGGAAACTCCAGTTTGGTTGGAACAAGAGCCGGGAAGCGATCGCTACCCGTATAGTGCGACTTGAACCCCTGTTTCACTCTGATTCCCTTGATCGCGCTGATCTGCGCGCAATCGGTGTGCAGCCCGTCGATCGACATCCGAAAATGGTTCACGCTCCACGCCTTCGGCAAGCTGGATGCATATACCCCAAGGTTACTCACAGCCTTCCCGCTGAGCCTCACCCGTTCCGGCTGCACCACTACTTTGAGCATCGCCTCCTTCGAGGAAGACCGGTCCAGATCCGGAAACTCGACGTACGTCACCAACGCATCGGCAAACTCCTGCATGCGTAAGGGCTTGGAATGAGTGTCCAGTTGTATCAAAACACCATTCCTGCGCATATAGGTTTTCGAGTTCACAGCGCCCCCGATCCACGTATAGAAGTCCTTGGACATGCCGGTTCCCACCCGGAGAATCATCGGCTCAATGTCAAGCGAGCCGCTGTGGTCCAATCGGGAGTGACTCCCCAAACCGTCATCCTCCACTACCGCTCGCTTCCGCAGGCCTCCCTCCGCGGAGAACATTCTGCCCGCCAGACGGCCCTCCAGTTCCAGGACAAAACGTTGCTCCATTTGAGTTCCTTTCCGCCCCTAAGGCGCCCGTCCGCTCTCAATCTATAAACGGAATCAAGAGCCGGAACCTGTCAAAGGCGTTGGGGCGAGTTCTTCAGAAGCATCAATCTGAAGCCACAGTGCCGCGCCAAGCAACAACGCCGCGGCCATCGGAACAAACGGAGCTTCATAGCTGCCGGTGCTCTTCACGATGTATCCGTACAAAACAGACCCTAGAAGCCCGCCGGCCTGTGCCGCCGTATTGAGCAGCCCGCCCATCGCACCCGCGTACTTGTGCCCGATATCCAGCAACACCCCGAACACCCCTGCCTGCTGAAACGTGATCGCCCCATATACCAGCGCCAGAAACACCACGGTCAGAGCCTGACCCCGCGTCATCATCGCCGCCACGGTGAACACCCCAGCCGCGCACAGCGACACCACCCCCAGCGCGCGCCGCCCCGCTTTCGCCCCCATCCTCCGCACCAGATAGTCGCTCAGCACCCCGCCCAGCATGGTGGACACCGCCGCAATCACAAACGGCAGCGCCGACATCCACAGCTTTCCTTCACTGAAGCCGCGCGCTTTCACCAGAAATGTGTGGAACCAGGTCTGGAAAAAATTGAACACATAGGCATAGCAGGCCACCGTCACGCAGGTGGCCAGCACACTACGGCTGCGCAAAGCCACGCCCCACGGCAGACGGTGAGCCTTGCCCGGCATCGGCGGCTCCACCGCTTCCAACTCTTCCCGGCTCACCCCCTTCATCTCCGATGGCGAATCGCGAAACCACCAGTACCACACCGCCGCCCAAACCACGCCCAGGATGCCGAACACGAAGAACGAGGCTCGCCACCCAAACCGCGTCTGTATCGGGATGGCCAGCAGCGGCGCCAGTCCGCCCCCCACCTGCGCCGCCATCAACGTGACCGCGGATATCGTCG
This sequence comes from Acidobacteriota bacterium, assembly GCA_018268935.1. Classification (GTDB taxonomy): domain Bacteria; phylum Acidobacteriota; class Terriglobia; order Bryobacterales; family Bryobacteraceae; genus CADEFT01. Next base: position 127,008 of record JAFDVS010000013.1, read on the forward strand.
CCCGCTGCGTAACAGGAAACCAGCGCGCCACCACCACCGACGAGTTGGGGAACGCTCCCGCTTCCCCCGCCCCAAAGCAGAACCGGATCACCAGCAGCAGATAGTAATTCGATACCGCCCCGGTGAACATCGTGAACGCCGACCACCACAGCACAATCCGCGTCAATACGCGCCGCGGCCCGATGCGGTCCCCCATCATTCCCGATGGAATCTCAAACAGGCAGTAGGCCAGCGTGAACATCCCCGTCACCCAGCCCCACCCCACAGGGTCGATGTTCAGTTCCGCCTGTATCCGCGGCGCCGCCACCGAAATACATACCCGGTCCAGATAGGTGATCGCGAACAGCAGAAAGAGCAGGGCCAGAACACGGTTGCGGTGCGTCATGAGTTCGTTGGGGTCCCGCTATTCTCTCACAGCAAGTGAGACGCGCGAGCGAAACCTGCGATAGCATAGCGGAGATGTCCACAACCGCACCGGCCAAGCAGACGGACCAGAATGCTGTGTACGATCCCTACGCCTTTCACACGGCGGATATAGAACAACCGCCGCAAACTTTCGGCGGTATGCTGCGCCGCATCGGCCCGGGCATGATTCTCTCCGCTTCCATCGTCGGCTCAGGAGAATTGATCGCCACCACCACCCTCGGCGCCGAGGTCGGCTACGTCGCCCTCTGGGTCATCCTCATCAGTTGCTTCATCAAACCCTTCGTGCAATCGGAACTGGGACGCTATTCCATCGCCACCGGCGAAACCGGCCTCGCCGGCTTTAACCACGTCCCCGGCCCGAAGGCCGGCGTCAACTGGATCGTCTGGGCCTGGGCCTTCATGGTCATCATGACCCTCTTCCAAATCGGCGCCATGTTCGCCGGCGTAGCCCAGGTGCTGAATCAACTAATGCCCAGCATTTCCGTCAACCTCTGGGTCCCTGGTCTGGCCATCGTCACCTTGTTCCTTCTCCTCGGCGGCGGCTACGAACGCGTGGAAAAACTGGCCACCATCAAGGTCGGCCTGTTCACCATGCTCACCTTCATGTGCGCCATGATGCTCACCGTCAAGCCCGAATTCTTCAATTGGAATGAATTGGGGCGCGGCCTCAGCTTTCAATTACCCCCCGCCGGATTGGCCAGCGCCATCGCCGTGTTCGGCATCACCGGCGTCGGCGCAGCCGAGCTCTTCATGTATCCCTACTGGTGCGTCGAAAAAGGCTATGCCCGTTACACCGGCCCCGCCGACGGCACCGAAGCCTGGAAGCAGCGCGCCAACGGTTGGGTCGCCGTGATGAACCTCGATATCATCGCCTCCATGGTCATCTACACGGTGGCCACCATCGCCTTCTACCTGCTGGGCGCCGGAGTCCTTCACTCCCAGGGTCTTGTTCCCGCCTCCAAAGACATGATCCCCGTCCTCAGCAAAATGTATACCCAAACCCTGGGCGGATGGTCGGTGTGGCTGTTCTACGCCGGCGCCATCGCCACCCTCTACGGCACCATCTTCGCCGCCACCGCCGCCAATTCCCGCGTCTTCGCCGACATGGCCAGGCTCCTCGGCTTCTTCCCCGCCGGCGATTACGCCGCCCGCGTCCGCTACCGCAACGGATTCGTCTGGGCCCTCGTCCTGATCGCTGTCGCCTTCTTCTACGGCGTCCAATCCCCCGTCTGGATGGTCAAACTCGGCGGCATCTGCCAGGCTGCCATGCTTCCCGTTATCGCCATCGGCGCCCTGTACTTACGCTTTAAACGTATGCCGCAAGAAGTGCGCCCCGGTGCCTTGATGACAGGGGCCCTCGTAGTTTCCAGCTCAGTAATTATACTCGTTATGGCTTACTACGCTTTTCTCACCGGGCACTAAATATTTTTCAGAACTACTGTACACGCCGTCCGTGTTTAGGTATATCATTGATCCAATAACCGCAACCCAAGATGTGTGTGCGCAGGCCTCGCCTGTGCATATCGCGGAATGGGAGGTCCCTGCATGGTGACATGTGGGAAGACCGGCCGGTGAGTATCTTCCTCCGAGTACTCACCGGCTTTTTTATTGCTTATCAAGAACTTAGAGACCGCCTCGGCCGCGTCAGCCGGAACAGCCACGGATGCGGAATGAACCGCTCTGCCCAGTTGGCAATACCCAATCGAATCGATACTCGAAGAACATTCGATACTGCCCTCGGCCCAATCAACATCCATTTACACCTGTTACTGTACTCGGCAATACTCTCGCCCTCCGCCGCCGCCCGCCCCGCCATCCGCCCCGTCAGCAGCGCCGAGTAAATCCCCGACCCCGTAAATGGATCAACAAATGACAAAGAATCACCCGCATAGTACTCGGTGAATTTAGCACTATTCGCAAATCGGTTTTCGAAAACTAGCGGCCCTACCCGGATCCAATTCCAACGCCGCTTCATCCCCACCAGCCGCTCCCGCACCGGCGCAATCCCATCCAGATACGCATCCACCTCAAAGCTGTGCTTCGCCAATTCGTGCTCCGGCGCCAGCCCGCACACATTCGTCATCCCGCCCTCAATCGCGTTCACCCCCACATAGGCGCCGCCCTTCTGGAAGTACAGCGCCATCACGTCCGAAGAAGGTCCGCAGAAATGCGCCTTGAACCCAAACAGCCGGGCCCCTTTGGGCGCGGCGCTGTGCCGGCCGGTGGCCATCACCGTCGATCCGCACGGAACTCCCGGTTCGCGATGCAGCACGCCCCCCAACCCCGTCGCCCGGTTGAGCAGCAGTGCATCCAGCACATAGCGGCTCAACCCATAGGCGGTCTCCGGCAGCAGGCCCACCGATTCGCGCGATCCGAAGCACAGCATCAGCCGGCGCAACTGCGCGGGCTTTGCCGATTGCCAGTCCACCCCGAACTTCTCCAGGATCTCCGTCGCCTCCGGGCTCACAAACTCCCCACACACCTTGTGCCGCGGAAAGCGCGATTTCTCGAACAAATCCACCTCCGCCCCCGCCTGCAAAGCGGAAATCGCCGCCGCCGTACCCGCCGGTCCCGCGCCGATGACTCTCACTCGCGCCATAATAGAAAGTTTATGCCCTCGGAAACCGAAGAGTACTATCGCATCCAAAAACTCCCTCCCTACGTCTTTGCTGTCGTCAACGAAATGAAGGCACGCCTTCGCGCCGCACAGCAGGACGTAGTCGATTTCGGAATGGGAAATCCGGACGGCGCAACGCCGCGCGTGATTGTCCAAAAGATGGCCGAGGCCGCACGGAACGCTAAGAACCACCGCTATTCCATGTCGCGGGGACTGCCGAACCTGCGGCTGGAAATCTGCAAACGCTATGAACGCAACTACGGCGTGCAGCTCAACCCCGAAACCGAAGCCATCTCCACCATCGGCGCCAAGGACGCCCTCGCACACCTGCTGTTCGCCGTCATCGGACCCGGCGACGCCGTCGTTTCCCCCAACCCCGCTTATCCCATCCACCAGTACGGCGTGATCATGGCCGAAGGCCATGCCTGCATGCTCCCCATGCCCACCCCGGAAGAGTTTCTCAACCGGCTGGAAGACCTCTACCGCACCGCCACACGGAAGCCGAAGATGATCCTCATCTCCTTCCCTCACAACCCCACCACGCACACCGTCGAGCTCGACTTCTTCAAAACCGTGATCGGCCTCGCCGCCAAACACGGCTCGATGGTCGTCCATGATTTCGCCTACGCCGACATCTGCTTCGACGGCTATAAAGCACCCAGCATCCTCCAGGTGGATGGCGCCAAGGAACACGCCGTGGAGATCTTCTCCATGTCGAAAAGCTACAACATGGCCGGCTGGCGCGTCGGCTTTTGCCTCGGCAACACTCGCATGATCAAGGCCCTCACCCGCATTAAGAGCTACCTCGATTACGGCATCTTCCAGCCTCTGCAGATCGCCTCCATCGTGGCCTTGCGCGATTGCGAGGAAGAGACGCACAAGATCTGCCACATGTACCAGAAGCGGCGCGACGTGCTTTGCGATGGATTGAACCGCGCCGGTTGGCCCGTCACTCCACCCAAAGGATCGATGTTCCTCTGGGCCCAAATCCCCGAGCGCTTCCGCCACCTCGGTTCACTCGAGTTCTCCAAGCTGCTGCTGGAACAATCCCTCACCGCGGTTTCCCCCGGCATTGGCTTCGGCCCCATGGGCGAAGGCCACGTCCGTTTCGCCTTCATCGAAAATCATCACCGCACACGCCAGGCAATCCGCAACGTGAAGAAGTTTCTCGCATCATAGTAATCCATGAGCACCAAAGTTCAAATTGTCTTTTACAGCATGTACGGCCACATGTACAAAATGGCCGAAGCCGTCGCCGCGGGCGTTCGGGAAGTGGAAGGCGCCGAGGTGGAGCTGCTTCAGGTCCCCGAGTTGATGCCCGAAGAAGCACTGGTCCGCTCCGGCGCAAAGGCCGCCCGCGAAGCGTTCGCCCACGTGCCAATCGCCACCCCCGCCAAACTCACCGAAGCGCACGCCATCATCTTCGGAGCGCCCACCCGCTTCGGCAACATGTGCGCCCAGATGCGCAATTTCCTCGATCAGACCGGTGGCATCTGGGCCAAGGGCGGCTTGATCGGCAAAGTGGGCAGCGTGTTCACCTCTACCGCCACCCAGCACGGCGGACAGGAAACCACGATCACCAGCTTTCACACCACCCTGCTGCATCACGGCATGGTGATTGTGGGCGTGCCCTATTCGGAAACCCGCCAAACCATCATCACCGAGATCACCGGCGGCAGCCCCTACGGTGCATCCACCATCACCGGCGGCGACGGATCGCGCCAGCCCAGTGAGAATGAACTCGCCATCGCCTCCTTCCAGGGCAAGCACGTGGCTGGCATCGCGAAGAAACTCTTCCGGGAGTAAAGCGGACTTGATCGCGTGCTAGGCCTCCTTGACTCCGTCGTCATCCTCGCCAGTCTCGTCCTGGTGATTGGGGCCGTGCTGCGCGCAGCAGGCAAGAAGCAATCCGACAGCGAGTATTTCCTGGCCGGCAGAGATTTGCGATGGCCGTTTATCGGCATGTCTCTGCTGGCCTCCAATATCTCCGCCGAACATGTCGTCGGCATGGCAGGCGACGGCTACCGCATCGGCATGGTCACCGGCGGCTATGAATGGATGGCCTCCTGGTGCCTGATCATCCTCGCCTCGCTCTACGCCCCGCTCTACCTGCGCAACAAGATCTACACCATCCCCGAATTCCTCGAGCGCCGCTTCGGCTGGAGCCTGCGCGCGTTCCTCTCCGGCAATCTGCTCATCATCAATGTGCTCACGAAGAACGCCATCGATCTCTGGGCCGGTTCGCTCCTGTTCGTCATGCTGTTCGGCTGGAACCAGATCGCGGTCATGATCGCGATCTCCGTGTTCACCGCCATCTACACGATGAAGGGCGGCCTCCGCGCCGTGGTTTACGCGGACATGGTGCAAGGCTCCTGGCTCATCATCAGCAGCATCATTCTCACCGGCGTCGGGCTTTATGCTGTCGGTGGCTGGGATGGGCTCACTGCCCGCGTCGATCCCGGCTTGATCCAGATGGTGAAACCGCTCGATTCCGAACTCCCCATCACCGGCTTCCTCATCGGCAATCTCTTTGGCGGAATGTTCTATTGGTGCATGGATCAGACCAACGTGCAGCGCGTCCTCGGCGCACGCACGGTGGAAGAGGGACAGAAAGGCGCCATCTTCGCCGGCTTCCTGAAGCTGATCATCCCCTTCATCCTCGTGCTGCCCGGCGTCATCGCCCACGCCCTCTATCCCAACCTGGAGCGCGCCGACATGGCCTACCCACGCCTGGTGAGCGAACTGCTTCCAGCGGGACTGCGCGGCCTGGTGCTCGCTGGGTTGATCGCGATCCTCATGTCGTCCATGAGCGCTTGCTACAACTCCAGCGCCACCCTCGTCGTGCGCGACTTCGTCCTCCGCTACCGTCCCGCCATGCCCGAATCCCAACAGGTTATTGTCGGCCGCTGGGTCACCGTGCTGATGGCTGTGCTCGGCGTCATGGCCGCGCCGTTGGTCGGCATCTCCGTCACCATCTGGCATTACTTGCAGCTCATCTCGGCGTATCTATCGGTGCCCATGTGCGCCGTGATTTTCCTCGGCCTCATCTGGAAGCGCGGCAACACCATCGGCGCGATTGCCGGCGGTGCGGCAGGCTTCTTGTTCGGCGGCGTTCTGTTCCTCGATCAAACCCTCGGCTGGTCTCTCCCCGGCCTGAGCCATCCGTACCTCAATTCCTTCCTTCACCGCTCGATACTGGTCTGGGTTTTCGCCGCACTGGTGATGATCGCCGTCAGCCTTTCCACTCCCCCGCCGCACGCCGACCGCATCGAAGGCAACGTCTTCGCCCTTGGCCGCGGCTCCGCCGGCGGACACCGCTTCTGGGCCGCCCTGCTCTTCGTCTGCACCATCATCCTCTGGTGGATGTTCCGCTAACCTTCTGAGCCGCCCGCTAACCTTCAGAGCCGCGCGCGTGAGCAAGCGGTTTCATCCCCAACTCCCCCTTCACCACCTCCCCAAACGGAGTCGCCACGCCTCCCTGCTGCAAGTGCGGCTGATCCACCCAACTCCACGCGGTCCAGCCCATCCCCAGCCTGTCGAAATACCTCGCCAGTTCCCGCCCCCAATCCACATGCTGATCCCATCCGCCCCACTCCCCCGCAAACACCGGCCTCACTGCCGCCATGCGCCCAAAGGCGTCCTTCCACTTCGCCTGCTTCTCCGGATAGACGTGCGTGGAATAGACAATATCCGGCGCTTCGACATGCACGCCGCGTAAATCGTAGCCCCAATCCATCCCCGATACAAACACCAGCGCATTGATGTGCACCGACCGAATCGTATCCGTCAGCAGCGTGGCCCAGTAATTCCAATCCGCCACCGCCACATCGTGCGGCTCATTGTACAGATCGTAGAGCACCGCCGGATTCGCGTAATAGCGATCCGCCAGCATACGCCACAGCCGCGGCGATTGCTCGTCCGGCAACGGTGCAATCTCATCCACCAGCCATTGCAGATCCAGCAAGGTATACGCCCCCAGCCCCGCCGCCCATTCGATCACCCGATCCATCCGCCGCAGATACGCCTCTCCCAGATCGAACACGCGTTGTTGATTGAACGGAAGCCGGATGATGTTCGCCTTCCACCCATTCACGATCAGCGCAATCTCTTCCTCCGTCACACCGGGATCATCGGAATACTCAAACCCACTCCGATTCACGCCCCGCAGCAGCACAGGCTCGCGCGTGTCCCTGCGCACAATGCGATTCCCGCTGGTCGCCAATCCCGGCAACACGTCCGCTACGCCTTCAACGATTCCACGGAAGCCACGGCATACGGCAGCAAGGCCACCTCCACATTCGCCGAAGTCAGCGTCATCTCCTGCGCCCGTACACGCCGGTAATCCTCCGCCGCCAGCGTCGCCTTGCGCACCGTGTGTTCATCCAGCTTCCGCACCGCCACCCGGGCATCCGTACCCGGCCAGGCGAAACGCACCACCTGCACATCATCCGTCATGTTCGCCAGCAGCACGCGCGTGGCCAGCCCTTTTCGCAGCACCATCCCATCCACCACCAACGGCGCCGAAGATCGCGATGCCAGCACCATCCCGCCCGCGTATTCATTCACATCGGCCAGCACGTGATACAGCGGAAACACCTGCCCGCGTTCCGACGGAAACAACTTCGGCCAGCGCGATCCTGCATCGCGCTCCAGCACGCCTTGCGCCCCCGCCGTCTCAAAATAGGTCACACTCGAAGCCCCCGCCTCAGACAGATACTTCAAACTCCCCAGCGTCCACGCCGCCCCAAACAACGAGAGCTGCCTCACGTCCACCTGTGTTGGCAACACATCCGGCGCCAACGCAGCCACCGGCCCCGTCGCATTCGGATTGAACCGTGGCTTGAACGTCACCGGCGTCACCACAATCGGCTTTCCACCCGAAAACTGCCGCGCCGAATTCACCGTATCCGCCTGCGCTGCCAGATTCTCCGTCAAGCTCGCATTATCGAAGGCATGCACCTGCGGGTTAATCGAATAACAGAGAAAATCAAGAGGAGCAGTCGCAGGCCGCTCACGGTTCAACTCCGTGAAGTACGCATTCGTCCCCGCACCCACCGCAGCGCCCGTGAACACCGTCTTCGCCAGCGCCGCCCACTTCGGATTCGTCGACATCTCCTTCTGGTGATACACCAGCACCCGCGCCAGCTTCGCATCGCCCAGCGCTTCCTTCAGAGCCTTCAATTCCTCGCCAGGATTCTCACCCAGATGCACCGCCACTTCCAGCGGCACGCGCAGCGCCAAGGCCTGCTTCAATTGTTCCGCCGATCGTCCGTCCACACGCACATGCGCCGGCCGCAACGCCGCAACCCGGTTCGCCTCGCGCCACGTCAACACATCCGCCGACGCGCCCAGCCCGATCTTCGGCAACGGCCGCGCCGAAGCAGCCGCAATGCGTAGCGTCAATTCACGCCGCCGCGCCACACTGGCCGCCTTCGCCCCATTCAGCTTCACCGTGATGCTCTGCGCGATACGCGTCCCCTGCGGCACATCCACCGGATACGGCTTCTCCAGCGGCGTGCAGTAGGTCTTATAGTTCGCATCCGTCCAGTTGCGGTGATCCTCCATCTCAAACGTCTCGCCTTCGAAGATCACCTCCGCCGTCACACCCGGCTCCACCTGGTGCGAAATCGCCGTCATATCCTTGAACGGCTGATGCGGGGAAACCAGCAGCGGAAATTTCCCGCTCTCGCGCACGTTGTTCGAATGCACCACCGTACAAGCCTGCCCCGCGCACCCTTCCAGCGGATGCAGCACACAGAACCCGATGCGATTCCGCCGGAACGCACTGCGCGCTTCCCCTTCCATCCGAAACGTCACCTGGCTCGATGCCTCACCGGTAATCGTCCCGCGCCACAGAAAATCAATCGGCCCCTGCTGGCACGTCACATCAAACGAAAGCTTGAATCCGCCCCCGCCCGTTTCCAATTTCACATTGCCAACGCGAGGCGTCACCGTGCCCCAATTGTGATCGCGCACGGCGGCATAGACCCCGCGGATCACTTCCTTCTCCCCATACCGCAGATAGCGCAGAAACCCGAGTTCCGGCTCGAACACCATCGTCAACGCACCGGCCCGCAGTTCCAGCCCCTTCCCAACCGGCGCATCTTTCCCCGTGAAGAAACTCTGCCAAGTCATCGCCGCCGGCGACGAAGCCAGCAATCCCAACGCATCCCGTCTGCTAAGCATTGCCCGTCCTCTCCACATCCACATACCGCACGCCGCCTGCTTCCAACACCGCCGAAAGCTGGCCCGGCCCCTTCGGAAGCGTCACGCCGCGCATCACCACCGACTCCGCGGCCGCCGGCACTTCCGCCGTTTGCGACACCGCAGCCAGCTTGAACTCCACCTTGCCCGCGGCCGCAGTCTTCGCCATCCGCACCGTGATGTCGTACTTCCCTGCCCGCCGCACATCCACTTCCCAATGCCCGTTGCCCTTGCCGTCCCAACTCGCCGACGGCCCGCGCCAATCCTGCCGCGTCAACGTCACCGGATTCTCCTGCTCCGCGCCAAGGAAAATCTTCGGCGGCTCGTAATTGCGCGTAGCCGAAACATCGGCGAACCACGCATCGTATTCTCCGCGAAGCCGCTTCGCGATATCCGGCTGCGCCACAGCCAGATCCTTCTGCTCGCCGGGATCGCTCTGCAAATCGTACAGCTCTTTCCCATTCACCAATTTCCATCGCCCGTCATGCGCCGCCGAATTCCGATGCGGCTCCGGCCTGTCGCCACGATGCCATTGGAAAAACAACGTCCGCGGCTTCCACTCTGCGCGCTCCCCAGCCAGCAGCGGATTCAAACTTCGCCCATCAATCTTCAAATCACGAGGCAGCTTCGCCCCGGCAATCTCAACGAGAGTCGGCATCACGTCGATATGCGCCGCCAGCCGCCCGATCTTCGTTCCCGCCTGCAGCCGCCGAGGCCACTTCATCAGAAACGGCACCCGGATGCCGCCTTCATAAGTCGTCGTCTTGTGCCCGCGCATCCCCGCGTTGTAGCGCGGCGATTGCGGCCCGTTATCCGTGAGGAAGATGAGAATCGTGTCCTGCTCAATCTGCAACTCCCGCAGCTTCTTCAGCAGCCGTCCCACGTTATCATCGACGTTCTTCACCATCCCGTAGATCTTCGCTTCGCGCTCCGCCAGCCCCTTCTTTACGAACGGCTGCACGTACTCATCACTGATCTGCAGCGGATCGTGCGGAGCATTCGTCGGAATGTAAGTAAAGAACGGCCGCGCACGATTCGCCTCAATGAACTGCATCGCCGCGCCAAAGAAGATGTCCGTGCAGTAGCCCTTGTGCTTTTCCCACTTCCCGTTGTGGCGCAGCATCGGATCAAAATACGTATTCCCCGGAGGATCGGAAGGCTGTGTCAATCCGCCACCCGTGCAGTTCAACGATTCCTGAAACCCCTGATCAATACTCCGCAGCGGATAACAATCTCCCAGATGCCATTTCCCGAACAGCCCTGTCTTATACCCAACACCGGAAAGCAACTCCGCCACGGTAGTTTCATCGTTATGCATCATCGACCGGCCGAGGAACGTATCCACCACCCCGGTGCGATAGTAGTAGCGCCCCGTCATCAAACTCGCGCGAGTCGGCGAACACACCGGATTCACATGGAACTGCGTGAACTGCACGCCATCCTTGCCAATCGAGTCAATGTTCGGCGTCTCAATATGCGGGTTCCCATGCAAAGAAAGGTCGCCATAACCTTGATCGTCTGTCATCATGAGAATAATGTTCGGTTGCCGCCGTGGAGCTTGCCCGATCGCAGGCGCCGCGCTGGCAGCCGCTAATCCCGACGAAATAAAATGGCGTCTGTTCATGCTCTCAAAAGTTTATAGTATTGCCGTCATGCTGGCTGCCCTGCCGGCCTTCGCTCAAGTCGATTTCACCAGGCAGATTCACCCCCTGTTGGTCGCCCGCTGCACCGCTTGTCACACCGGCGAAAAAGCCCAAGGCGGGCTCGCCCTCAACACCCGTGCCGAAATCCTTCGTGGCGGCGCCAGCGGCCCCGCGCTCAAACCCGGCAGCAGCGCATCCAGCCTCCTCATCCAACGCATCACCGGCGAAAAGCAACCCCGCATGCCCATCAGCGGCGCACCGCTCACCACCGCCGAAATCGATCTCCTCCGCCGCTGGATCGACGAAGGCGCGAAAGGCCCCGAAGGCGTAGCCCCCGCGCGCTGGACTCCGCCCTTGCAACCTCGCAACCCCACGCCCACACGCGCCGCCACCAACGTAGTCGACGCCTTCCTCAACGTCACAGCCGAACCCGTCTCCGACGCCCTCTTCGCCCGCCGCGCTTTCCTCGATGTCTGGGGCCTGCTCCCCACGCCCGAACAACTCCGCAAATTCGAAAGCGACCGCGATCCCCACAAACGCCGCAAGCTCATCGATCACCTGCTCGCGCACGACGAAAACTATTCCAGCCACTTCATCAGCTTCTGGAACGATCTGCTTCGCAATGACGACGGCGTCGTCTACTACGGCGAACGCAAATCCATCACCACCTGGCTGCGCAAAGCGCTCGCCGACAACATGCCCTACGACAAATTCGTCGCCACGCTGCTCAACCCTGCAAAGAAAGGCGACCCCGAAGGCTTCATCCTCGGCGTCACCTGGCGCGGTGAAGTGCCTGCCTCCGAACGCCCCCCGCTGCAAGCCGCGCAGAACAGCGCCCAAACCTTCCTCGGCGTCAATCTCAAATGCAACTCCTGCCACGACAGCTTCATCAGCAGTTGGAAATTGAAAGACGCCTACGGGCTCGCCAGTTTCTTCTCCCCTGAGCCGCTCGAACTGGTCCGCTGCGACGTCAAGCTGGGCGAGATGGCGAAGCCCAAGTTCCTCTACCCCGAGCTCGGCGAAGTAAAGACCGAAGGCACGCTCGAAGAGCGCCGCGCCGAAGCCGCCCGCATGTTCACGATGAAAGAGAACGGCCGCCTCGCGCGCACCATCGTCAATCGCTACTGGAAGCGCCTCCTCGGCTACGGCATCGTCGAACCGGTCGACGACATGTCCGCCGAGCCCTGGAACGCCGATCTGCTCGACGCCCTCGCCTACGACTTCGCCGCCCACGCCTACGATCTGAAGTACCTGCTGCGCACCATCATGAACTCGCGCGCCTACCAACTGCCCAGCATCACCGACGCGCCCAAATCCGGCGAGCGCTACACCTTCCGCGGTCCGCACAGCCGCCGTCTCACCGCCGAGCAATACGCCGATGCCATCGCCAGCATCACCGGCGATTGGCGCTATAAGCCCACCAACAACCCCACGCCCACACGCTTCGTGCGCGACTGGGAACTCAAAAGCAGCGCACTCACCCGCGCCCTCGGCCGCCCCAATCGCGATCAGGTAGTCACAGACCGCCTCGATCAACCCACCACCCTCCAATCGCTCGAACTCGTCAACGGCCAATACCTCGCCAACTGGCTCCGCGAAGGCGCCGAACGCCTCGTCCAATTCCCGCCCACGCCGCCCGACAATCTCTTCGATAGCGGCCTCATCCGCCGCAACGCCGCCAAAGCCGACATCTCCGTGAAGGGCGTGAAGAAGCTCTACCTCATCGTCGAAAACGTCGATTCCTACGATCCC
>JAFDVS010000140.1 GCA_018268935.1 Acidobacteriota bacterium
CAATGCGATCCTGCGGGACGGGAGCGAGGAAGCCGATGTCGATGGCGTTGGCGGCGGAGACGTAGTTGGCGAAGGCTCCGGCGAGATAGAGGCACCGGACATCGGCGGGGCGCAGGCCGAGGTGGCGCAGGACGATGAACTGTCCGCAGTAATTGGCGGATTTGGCTTGCGCCAGATGGCTGGCATCTTCGCGCGATAAGGTGATCCCAGACACTAGTTCCACTTTCGCACGGCGGGCGGGGAAGACGCCCATCGGCGTCATGAGTTGATGGCGGCGCAGTTCGGCGAGCAGATCGATGAGGCCGGAGCCGCAGATGCCTTGCGGCGCAACGTTGCCGATGGTTTCGCAGTGCCAGGTTGTGCCGTCGTAACGCACGGCTTCGATGGCGCCCTCGCAACCGGGCATGCCGTATTCCACAAGGCCGCCTTCAAAGGCGGGGCCCGCGGGGCAGGAGGCCGCGACGTAGCGCCCATTGTAGCCGGCGACGACTTCGGTGTTGGTGCCGATGTCGACGAGGAGGAAGGGCTCGCGGATGGTGTCGAAGTCGATGGCGAGAAGGGCCGCGGCGGTGTCGGCGCCGACGTGGCTGGCGATGAGCGGGCCACCGTAGATGCGGCCTTTGGGATGCATCATCACCCCGAGTTTGTGGGCCAGTGTGGTGAGTGCAGTGGTTGTGCGCTTGCCTGCACGCCATTCCTCTTCGATGACGGATTTGTAGGGGCGCTGGCCGATGGGCTGCACATCGAGGCCGAAGAAGAGATCGCGCATCGTGGAGTTGCCTGCGATCACCGCTTCGTAGATCATGTGCCGCGTGATGCCGAGCTCTTTGCAGGCGGCCGTGAGCTCGTGATTGAGCGCGTGGATGGCGGCTTTGTGCAGTTCGCCTTTGTACGGACCGGCATCGTAGGAGATGCGGTTCATGACATCGCTGCCGCCGAAGCGCTGCGGGTTTTCGAGCGAGGTGACGTGCTTCACCGCGCCCGTTTCGAGATCGATGATTTCGAGGACCATCGTTGTCGTGCCGAGATCCATGGCGACGCCATAGATGCCGCCGCGGTATTCATCGAGATCTTCGCCGTTATAGGTGACGCGATCGCCGGCGCGTTGGACGGGCGGGTCGATGGGGATGGCGCTGCGTTCGGTGGAGACGAGGATCTTCGGGCGGCGCTGCAAGACTGCGAACGCGAGTTCCGCGTTGGGATCGAGGACTTCGGCCTGGCAGGCGAGCCGGTACTTGCCACGCAGGAAAGCTTCGGCGGGAGAGGGCGGGCTGAGGGCTTCGGCACCGCGCTTCACATCGACGATGCATTCATGGCAGGCGCCCGCACGGCCGCAGGAAGTGGGGACGGGGATGGCGCGCTGGTCGGCGAGATCGAAGAGCGTCATTCCCAGGCTTTGCGGTAGTCGAGTTTGTCATCGCCTGCGCAGCGATGGAGTTCGCCTTCGGCGGCTGGCTTGCGTTTGTTACGGCAACCGAAGTTGGCGGTGCACTGGCTGAAGCGGTTCTTGTAGGGGCAGCGTTGCATCGATACCTCGTCGGCACGCTGCGCGATGCCGGTGAGGATATCGCTGAGGCGCTCGATCCGTTTCTGATATTCCTTGGGATCGATCTTTTCCATATGCTATGCCGCCGCGCCCACCAGTTTCTTGGCGAGCGCGACGCAGGCGACGGCGTCCTTGCCGTACCCATCGGCGCCCATTTCGTCGGCGAAGTCCTGGGTGACGGGTGCGCCGCCGACCATGATTTTCACTTTGTCGCGGAGGTCGGCGTCGATGAAGGCCTCGATGGTGCGGCCCATGTTGGGCATGGTGGTGGTGAGCAGCGCCGACATGCCGAGAAGCGGGGCCTCGTGGGTTTCCACTGCTTCGAGGAAACGGTCGGGCGAGGTGTCGACACCGAGGTCGATGACTTCGAAGCCCGCGCCGCGGAGCATCATGATGCAGAGGTTCTTGCCGATATCGTGGAGGTCGCCCTTCACGGTGCCCATGATCACCTTGGCGATGGGCTCGATGCCTGAGGCCGATAGAATGGGCTCAATATGGGCCATGCCCGCTTTCATCGCACGGGCGCAACTGAGTACTTCCGGGACGAAAATGAAGTTCTCACGGAACTTGATGCCGACGATGGCCATGGCGGAGATGAGGCCGTCGTCCATCACTTCGAGGGCGCTGGTGCCCGCTTCGAGTGCTTCGCGGGTGAGTTGATCGACTACCTTGTTCTTGCCTTCGATGAGGGCGGCGGCGATGGTCTGCATGGGGGCGCTGGCTTTGACGAAGGACGCGAGGATACGTGCGCGTTCGTCGGGGCGCTCGATGTAGTCGGCGATCTCCTGGCGGAGAAATTCGTTTTGGATGTCGGCGAGTTCGGGCATGTTACTGTACGTGCTCCTTATGCCAATCGCGCACAGCGAGGGGAATTTCTTTCAGGTTTTCGATGGTGGTTTGCAGGGGGATGGCGCACTCGGGGCCGACGAGGTTCACGCCCGCATCGAGGTTGCGGTAAACTTCGCGGCGCACCTCTTCGGGGCCCTTGGAAAACAGCGTTTCGGGGTTGTTGATGTTGCCGACGAGCGCGATACGGTCTTTGACGATGGCCATGGATTCGGCGGGGTCGTTCTTCGAATCGTAGTGGAAGGCGGCCATGCCGGTTTCGGCGATGTAGCCCATGCGATCGACAGTTCGGCCGCAGATGTGGAGGATCAGCGGGATGGGCAGACGCTGGGCGAATTCGATGTGCATGTCGCGGAGGTAGCGGGCGTAGTATTCGCCGCTGACCAGATCGCCGGTGGCGTGATCGGGGAGGGTGAGGGCGTCGGCGCCGGCTTCGAGTTGCGCCAGCCCGAACTGGATGGTGACCTCTTTCAACCGATCCAGGCAGAGCTTGGTCTTCCCTTCGTCATCGAGCGACATGAGGAGGAAGGGCTCGACGCCGAAGCAGTGATAGCCGAGCGACCAGGGTCCCATGGTTTTGCCGATGATGGCGACTTCGTTGCCGTATTCTTTGCGCAGAATGCGGATGGCGTTGAGGACGCACTGCAGGTCGGGGTGCTGAAGGAAATCGGGCGGGATGCGGATGTCGTCGGGCTCAGTGTAGATGGGCTCGCGCATGCGCACGGTGGGCCAGTTGTCCTTCTGCTCCCATTGGATTTTGCAGCCGAGGGCGGAGGATTCCTGAATGATGCTGAACACCGGCATGATGGAGTCGAAGCCGAGTTCGGTGTAGCTGGTGGCGGCGAGGCGCGCCATGCGTTCGGGGTCGCGATTGGCGTCGGGGAAGTAGGAATCGCTGAGGTCCATCAATTCGACGGTGGCGACGGAGGTGGGATTGCAGACCGGGGTGCGATCCACCGGTTCGCGGCGCAGGGCGGCAAGGACTCGTTCGCGGCTGTTCATGGGTTACTCCTTTTGTGCGCTGGGCGCGACCAGCACTCCTCGCGTGGCGGCGGCTTCTTCTTCGCGGAGTGTAGCGCGGACGTTGAGGGCGCGGGGGAGCAGGAGGCCGATCAGTGCGTCATGCGATGCGCCGCAGGGAAAAGCGAGTGTGCCGCCGCGATCTTCCATTTCGGCGAGCTTGCGGAGCCCGTTCTTCACCGGGCCTTCGGTGGGCACGCGGTATTCGCCGTTGCCGAGGCTTTGCGCCTGGATCATGCTGCCGGCTTTCTTGTCGAGAGTTTCGAGCGGCATGGGTGTGGGCAATTCGGCGCCGGTGGAGAGCTTCGCTACCGTGAGGAAGAGGCGGCGGACCGCGGCGAGGTGGATGCCTCCGCAGGAGAAGGCGAGTTGGCCGTTCACGATTTGCATGGCGCCCATCGAGGCCATGGCGGCGCGGAGGAATGCGACGCGGTTTGCGGCGGCTTCGTGGCGGCTATAAGTATGGATGCGGTAGCGATGGCCTTCCAGGTACAAGGCGAGCGAGATGTCGTGGCAATGCGGGTCCATCGAGACCAGTTCCACGCGGCGTCCCAGGTCGAGAGTGAGCATATGGCTTGACACCTGCCAGCTTGTCTGACAAGCTGATTTTCAGCATACCTCGCTGCCCATGCTGCCGCAACTGAAGCCTGTCCCGCGCGCGTCGCTGAGCGACGGCATTGTGGAGCAGATTACCGCCTTGATCGCCGGCGGTTCGCTTAAACCGGGGGATCGGATGCCTTCGGAGAAGGAACTGTGCCGGCAGTTCAACGTGGGGCGGACGTCGGTACGCGAGGCTTTGCGCTCGCTGTCGGCGCTGGGGGTGCTGGAGTCGCATGCCGGCGATGGGACGTTCGTGTCGGCCAATGGCGGGGCGGGTTTGGAGCGGACCCTGCGGTTCGCGGTGTTGCTGGATGCGACGCAGATTGAGGCCTTGGTGGAGGCGCGGGTGACATTGGAAACGCAGTTGGCCGGGTTCGCGGCTCGGCGAAGAACTCGCGCGGATTTAGCGGTGATTGGCGAGGCGATTGAGGGCATGCGCCTCGCCGGTCACGACGCCGAGGCCTACCTGGCGAGCGATCTGCAATTTCATCTCGCCATCGCGCGGGCGGCGGGCAACCCGATCCTTCTGACGATGCTCGACACCACGCGCGGTTACCTGCAGACCTGGATTCGAGAGACCCTCGCTTCGTCGAAGCGGCGTGCGGCGGTGTCAATTACGGAGCATCGGCGCATTCTGGCCGCGTTGGAAGCGCGGGATGACGCGGCTGCATCGGAGGCGATGCAGGCTCATCTGCTGAGTTCGTCGTCGGCTCTGCGGCGGAGGATGAAAAACTCCGCGGCCAGGTAACCCCTCCGGCCTTGACACCAACAGAACCGGGACGCATACTGTGGTCGGTTGCCTACCGGGCACAGTTACTGATCCAATTCGCACACGTTGAAACCCGGGTGAGGCACAACAACTCCCTTCCGGCGGTAGACCGGCCCTTTTAGGAGCACTTTCAACAAAAACAGCAAGACGCGAGGAACCCGATTCAGGGTTCCTTGAAGCAGGGTTCCTTGTGGATTGAGACAAGGAGGCTCAAATGTCTAAACTCCCACGTGCAGCAATCAACGGGAGCAGGATGGCTTTGCCGGTTCTCTTGCTTGCCATCGTTGTTTTGGTGTCGATGGCTCTGGCTGAGGGTGGTGGGAATGTAATGCCGGCCACTGCCAAACCGCATGGTTATTCGCTGGATGACATGACGCTGAAGATGGCGCTGTTCCAGACAAGCGGCAATGCTCCGGCCTATTATCCTCAGACTCCCTTCCAGGTTCTCTACATGAACTTCGCGGCAGGTCCCCCGGCTATGTCTGAGATCTCTTGTCCGGCGCCAAACGGGGGAACGGGGGCGCTGTTTTCCGGAGCCAACTCTTTTGTGGTTCGCCCCGGCACTCCGTTTTTCGTGCCTCTGTGGAGTGTCACGGACTCACCGCCCGTACTTCCTCCATTTCCGTCTCACGCAAGTCTCGCCGGACACTATATGTTTGATGTTTCGTTGGTGGGTGGCCGGGATTTCGAGGTGATTGTCGACGGCCAGTCAACGAAGCTCGGCGAGCGCTATGCCGGGTGGGCGATGACACCAGCCAGCCAACCTCTCCCGGACGGCGGCGGCCACGGGATCGTCATTGTCGGCGCATTCCTTACGCCAATGAGCGTAGGGACACACATGGTCACGATCAAAGGACAGCTGGCAGGCGCCGGTCTTCTCAGCTACTTCGGGATCAATTGCATGGCGGAAGACTACAGCTACCTGGTGAAGGTAGTGCAGCGATGAACTACAGCCGGCCGGCCTTCATCTCGGCGGCCAGGTAGTCGGTGGAGCGCCAGGTGTTGGCGAGGATGGTGAGCGTCGGGTTCTTTTCGGTGGCCGTGGGGAAGGCTGCTCCATCGACGCAGAATAGATTCTTCACTTCGTGGAACTGGCAGTAGCCGTTGAGCGCCGCGCGCTTGGGATCAGTGCCCATGCGGACGGTGCCGTGTTCGTGGATCGCTGAGCCCAGTTTGTCGAGCCAGCCGCGCTCGAAGGGGAGGATCTCTGCTTTTGCCGCTTTGAGGATGCTTTCGGCCGCATCGTACATTTCGGGGATCATCCTGCGCTCGTTTTCGCCGATGCGGTATTCGATGCGGGCCACGGGCACGCCGTATTTGTCTTTGGCCGTGCCTTCGACAGTGACGCGATTGTATTTCTGCGGCAGCACTTCGCCGTAGGGATGCACGGCGACTAACGCCGGATAGCGCTGCTTCACGCCTTTCTTGAAATCGGCGCCGAAGCCCGGCAGGCTCTTCGCAAACGACGCGCCCATGCCTGCGCCGCAGCCCCAGAATTGCATGCCGAAGCCGCGCAGGTAATCGCGCTTGCGGCCGTCGCGGTGGTTGTAGCGAGGCAGATAGATGTGCTCGCCGCCGATGCCGTCGTCGTTCAACGCCTTCGTGCCCTTGAGTTCGGGCAGGAAGCCGTACATGTGGAAACGCACCTGTTCCACCAGGTAGCGGCCCACTACATCGTTGGAGTTGCCAATGCCGTTGGGGTACTGCGTGGATTTCGAGTTGAGCAGGATGCGCGTGGAATCGATGCAGGAAGCGGCAACGATCACCACGCGCGCACGCACCGTGTGCTCCTGGCCGGAGGCGCGATCGAAGTACTGCACGCCGCTTGCTTTGCCGCTTGCATCGTTGAGCACGCGCGCCACGACAGCGTTGTCGATGATCTGGAGTTTGCCGGTTTGGAAAGCGGGCTCCAGCAGGTAATCACTAGAATTGAAGAACGCCCCGACGTCGCAACCGCGTCCACACACTCCGCAGAAGTGGCACTGGGCGCGGCCGTTGTGGGGCTTGGTGAGCACGGCGCGGCGTCCACTCACGATGTTGAGGCCGATGCCTCGGGCGGCTTTCTGCAGCAGGCGCTCACCGCAGCGGGGCGACGGGGCAGGCAGATGATACCTGCTGCCCGGCAGAGTGTCCTGGTCATCCGTGCCGCCGCAGACACCGATCAACTGATCGACTTTGTCGTAGTAAGGGGCGATGTCTTTGTAGCGATAAGGCCAGGGAATTTCGTGGCCGTCGCGCGCCGGGCCTTCGAAATCGACATCACCATAGCGCAGCGACACGCGGCCCCAAATGTTGGTCTTTCCGCCTCGGCCCCACACCCGCACGAGATCGAACGGCTGATTGGCGGGCGTTTCGTAAGGTTGCTCTTTGAGATCGAGATGGAAGGCGGGAGGGCGATCGCCTTTGTCGAGTTTGCGCCACCAATCCCACGGTTTGACATGCGACCAGAAACTGGAGCGTGCGAATTTCGTTCCCGCATCGAGCACCAGCACGTTCACTCCCTGGCGCGTGAGGTTCCATGCGGCCATGCCGCCTGCCGCACCGCTGCCGATGATCACTACGTCGTGAACCGGTTGAGAACGTGCAATCTGCATGGATGTTTATCCTTGGTGCTCGGGGTGAGTGCAGCCTTTGAACTCGGGGAGGAAGGTGTTGCCGCTCCAGCCGAGTTCGGTGACCAGGCCTTCGCGGCTCGCGTAGTAGCCGTCGATGGTGAGGTCCTTGAAGAGACGGAAGAAGCGTCCTTCTTTCGTGCGCGGGCTGGCATCGGCTTTCTTCAGTGCGTCGATCTGGCCGGCCGCGGGAATGGCGGCGAACCATTTGAGTCCTTCGCGCAGCTCGGCGATACGTTTGGTGTCGGTGGAGAGTGTGTAGTCGATGAACTCGTGGACTTTGGCGTCGGAAGCGCCGGGGGTGTCGGTGCGCGGGATGATGAGGTCGGCGAGGGCGGCCATCTGTTTCATCTCCGCCGGTGTAGCCCATTTCGGCTTGTAGGCCGGAACTGGGG
>JAFDVS010000141.1 GCA_018268935.1 Acidobacteriota bacterium
CAGTTCCATCAGCATTTCCGGCGGCCCCGTTTCACCGCTGTGCAGCCCCGCCATGAGGTGATAGATCGGCTTCGTCTGCGCGATCACTTCCTGCGCCTGCGCTGCATTGATCGTGCGCGGATCGGCAAGCTTTGCCAGATTGGCGCGATGTTTCTCCAGATCGCGAATGGACTCCTCTGACCCGATGAACACCACCAGGCAATCGCGCCCTTCATCGGTCTTCCCGATCTCAATCACCTTCACTCGCTGCGATGCCGCTGCCAGCGCCCGGTAGTATTTGTAGATTTCCGCCGTGTGCGTCAGCTTTTGCGGAGTGCCGATGTGATAGCCCAGCACGTCTTTGGGCGTGGGGATTCCTTCCACGCGTGGGAGATGGTCCACCAGCGGAGTGAGAAACTCCGGCTTCGTAGTCCACTGCTTCACCTGCGTGGCGAACTCTTCATCCTGCTTCTGTGTGGATTGCGACGCCAGTGTTCCGGCGCTTCCAAGCAGGGCTATCCATATTACTAATTGCCGCATGGGATCAAACCTCAAGTATCCGGTAGCGGCTCAAAGATCGGCAACTCAGCCGAGGATCGGGAACCGCTCGCGCAGTGAGGCAAGGCTCGCCGCGATGCGCGCCTTGTTGGCTTCATCGAGCGCGCCGTAAGGTTCCGCCAGCGCTCCTTCGCACAGGCCCAGCAGCGACAACGTGTGCTTCAGTCCTTTGAGGTAACTGGAGGAATAGGTGCCCGCATAAATCGACGCACTGACTTCCAGCACGATGGCATGGAGGCGCAGTGCTTCATCCAGATTGCGATCTCGCGCCGCGCGATAGAGCGCCGTGTAGAGGGAAGGGAACAGGTTCGAGCCCCCGTTCACTCCGCCGTCCGCGCCTGCCAGCATGGCGTAGATCAGCAACTCTTCCGGCCCCATCAGCAGCGTGAAATTCTCGCGATGCGCGGTCACACGGCGAATGGTTTGGAAATACTGCACATCGCCCGAGCTGTCCTTCAATCCCACGACATTCGGAATGGTGCACGCCTGCCGCACGGTGTCCGGTGCGAAGTTGACGCGCGTGTGGCTGGGCATGTTGTACAGGAATAGTGGCAGTGGGAGCCGCTGTGCCAAACGGCCCACGTGATCGAGCAGTTCCGCCTGCCCGATGGTGAAGTAGGACGGACCAGCGTAAACAACGCCCGCAGCGCCGAGTCTTGCCGAAGTCTCCGCGGCGGCGATCGCTTCTTCAAATGAGGTGTCGGTGATCCCCACCAGCACCGGTGCGCGATCCTTGGCTTCGGCGCAGGCACGTGCGATCACCTGTTGTTGCACGGCGGGAGAAAGGCTGGGCCCTTCACCGGTGGTGCCGAGGAGAAACAGGCAGTTGACGCCGCCATCCAGAACGTGACGAACAAGCCGTGACAGGCCTGCTTCATCGAGTGTGTTGCTGTTCTTCAGAGGAGTAGCCAGCGGCGTGGTGATACCGCGTAAAGGAAGATCGAGTTGCATGAATGGGAAGCGTTGATTATAGCAATCAGTCCGTCGTTGTCGTCAGCCAATGTTATCGGAACGCGGAAAGTGTGAATGCTCTGTTTGAAGTCATCCGGCAATCGACGGGAGGCCTCCGAAATGATCTCCAGCGCACGGGTGACCGCGTAGATGGTCCGGCTTTCTAGAACGCATTTACAGCATCGCGAAGAATCGCATCTTTGAGCAGAGGCTTCAGCGTCCTACGGTTTACAACATCCGCTCCCTGGATCAACTCGCCGATATAAACCTTGATCCGGGAGTATTCAAAAATCCCCAGCGGGGAATCCGGGTCAAGCTCCACCAAGACATCAACATCGTTGTTGGGGCGCGCTGCACCGCGCGCCACCGATCCGAATACCGCCGCGTGGAGCACACCCATCCGGCGCAATTCATTTTTATGCACCGTAAGCGTATCTAGGGCATGCGATAACTCCACTGGCAACTCAACCCGAGTCTGCCAGATCCATTTCCGCCTACCGCAGCGGCGGCGCGCTGGCCGGCGGCCTCCGATGCTTCGTCGCCTGCTCATACCCAAACGCGTATTTCAACAGCACATCCTCACTCCAAGGGCGCCCATAGATCGTCATTCCCGCCGGCAGATTCCCGCGCGTATACCCCATCGGGACACTCACCGCGGGAAAGCCCGTCGTGGGCGAAAAGAACTGGCTATTGTCTCCATGCGGCGTGTTCAAATCTCCAATCAAACGCGGCACGTTACTCCATGTCGGGTAGACAAACGCATCCAGCTTCAGCCGCTCCATTGTTCGCAACACTGCCTCGCGCACACCATCGCGATAAGCCCGGTTCGCCGCGCATGGCGCGGATTCCGGCCCGTTCTCGACATCTTTCTCGGCCTGCTCCAACGCCCGCCGCACCGAAGGATGAAACTTCCCCGACTTCACAATCTCCGCCAGACTCTTCACCGGCACTTGATCCCCGCGCGCCGCGAGAAACCGGTTCAAATCATATTTAAATCCCATACAAGGCCGCGCGGCCGGGTCACGCGCCGGCATCGCCTCCACAGTGGCCGGGTCCACGATCACGGCTCCCGCCCGTCGCAGATCCTCCAACGCCACGCCGAACACGCGCACGATCTCCGCATCCAAACCCTCGCGTTCATAGGCCTGCCGCAATACGCCAATCCGCGCCCCGCGCAAGCCATCGCGATCGAGCCCAGCCACATAATCCGGCATACGGCGCCCGCTCGCCGCCGCGGTCACCGCATCATCGGTATCCTCCCCCACCACCACTTGAAACACACGTGCCGCATCGGCAACGCTGCGCGCCATCGGCCCCGCAATGTCCGCCAACAGGTTCAGCGGAAACACGCCGGCCCGGCTCGTCAACCCCATCGTCGACCGGATCCCCACCAGCGCCTGATGCGACGAGGGCCCGCGAATCGAATTGCCCGTATCCGTCCCCAACCCCACCAAACCCAGATTCGCCGCCACGGCCGCCGCTGTTCCGCCACTTGAGCCAGCCGATACGCGATCGAGCGCATACGGATTCTTCGTGTATCCGGGCAGTATGGAGCTCACCGTTTCATAGGGACTGAACGCCCATTCCGCCATGTTCGATTTCGCCAGCACCAACGCGCCGGCTTCCTTCACGCGCTTCACCTGAAACGCATCCTTCGCCGCCACATAACCCGCCAATGATAATGACCCGTTCGCCGACTGCAGCCCTACGGTCTCAAAACTGTCTTTCACAATCAGCGGCACGCAATGCAGCGGCCCAGTCAATCTGGAACTGCGGAATCGCCGGTCCAACTCATCTGCCTCTTGCGGCGCGGAAGGATTCACTACCACCAGTGCATTCAATGCCGGGCCGTTCTTATCGAACGCCGCAATGCGCCGCAGATAAGCATCCACCAGCGTCCGGCAGCTCAACCGGCCCGCACGCATCGCCTCATGCACCTCAGCGATTGTCGTCTCTTCCACAGGGAACGGCGCCTGCCCAAACGCAACGCCGATCCACAACCCAACCAGCAGCAGCATTCCCTCATGCTACACGAGCCCCAGGTCAATTCCCTTCAACACGGCTCTCGTCCGGTCGCGCACACCCAATTTCGATAAAATCACCGAAATATGGTTTTTGATGGTCCCTTCGCTCGCTGTCAGTGATTCCGCGATTTCACGGTTGCTGAACCCACCCGCCATCAATCGCAGCACCTCCAGTTCGCGGCGCGTCAACGGATCCGGCAGCACCGAGCTTTCGAAACCCGGCGGCGTCTGATCCACCATCCGCTCCACACGCTCCGTCACCGCGGGCCGGATCATCGTTTGCCCTGCGGCCACGGCACGAATCGCTTCAGCCAGCCGCTCCACCGAAACGTCCTTCAACAAGTAGCCGCGCGCACCAAAGCGCATGCCCTTGAGCAGCGCCTCATCGTCGTCGAACGTGGTCAGCAGCACCGCCGGAGGACAGCGCCGCCCCTCCGTCTGCATCCGTTCCAAAAGATCGACGCCAGAAAGGCGCGGCATGCGCACATCGAGCAACAGCACATCCACCTCCAACGATTCCAGCAGCGCCATCGCCTCCAATCCATCCGCCGCTTCGCCTACCAACTGCAGATCGGGCATCAGGTGCAGCAACTCACGCAGACCGTGGCGCACCAGTGTCTGATCGTCAACCAGCAGCACGCGAATCATTCCTCGTCCCCTCGCCGCGGGATGGACGCCAAAAGGCGCATCCCCTTACCGGGCGCCGATTCAATGGACAACGATCCTCCGGCGGCCTCCAACCGTTCCCGCATTCCTCGCAAACCGTTTCCTGGCTCCACCCGCTTTGCCCCCTTGCCGTCGTCCTTCATCTCCAACTCCATTCCCTTCTCGTCCGACCGGAAACGCAACTCCATCGTCGACGCCGCGGCGTGGCGCATTGCGTTGGTGATCGCCTCCTGCGCGCAGCGCAACAGTGTCTGCGCCTGCCCGGCATCGCGAATGGCAATCGGCGATTCACAACGGAAGTGTACCGCCGGCCGCTCAATGCCCGCGCACAGCGTCTCTAACGCCCGCGGCAGATCCACCGCGCTTTCCTCCCGCATGGTGCTGACCGTAGCTCGTACATCGCTCAACAGCAATCGTGCAATCATCCGTGCGTCCTCTACGGGCTTCGCTGCTTCTCCGGCAACGTGATGCGCGGCCAGTTGCAGCTTCAGGCTCAGCGCGGCAAGATGGTGCCCAATCGTATCGTGCAACTCGCGGGCGATATGCAGTCGCTCATTGATCCGCGTGGAATCCGTCAGCACCTGTTGCGTTGCCTGTAGCTCCGCGTGCGCGAAAGCCAGACTCCGCCGCGCCTGCAATTCGCGCCCTGCCAGGTTCCCGGCCGCGTAAGCGAACATCTGCCATCCGAAGATCTGCACCAATTCCAGCACCGCCCGAGTCGATGTGGCCGCCCCCGTGAACAAAACGAACACCAGGAAGAACAGCGCTTGCCCGTACATCCACACCGGCCCGCGCCCGGCCAGCAGATAGCCGGCTTCGCACGCCACTACAAACAGAAGATCCGTATAGAAAGCGCCGAGCAACAATTGAAACGCCAGGGCCGCCGGCAGCCAACGTGATGGCCTCACCGCCTGACGCGCCGCCGTACAAGCCCAGAACAGGACTCCGCTCAGCAGCAGCAGCGCCAACAGAAATGACAGAAACACCCAGAACACCACGTCCTGTTTGTCTGCTGTCAATGCCGGCACCTGTTTTGCCAGACCCGCCGGGCCGCCGGCGAAGAGTCCGGCCAAGCCCTCACCTCCAGCAATAAGGATCACCAGCAATCCGGCGGCGCGAAACAGATGGGGCATCGCCGGAAATCATCGCATCTTTCCCTTGTTCCCGCCAGTGCCGAAAGTCATGCTTCGCATCCATGCCTTCCCGCACATGTGCAGACGGCCCGCCGTGCCGCATTCTGATCGTGCAAGGAGATTGCACAAAAAATGAAACAAACAATCACAAACATGGCAATAGCCGCCCTGCTCGCCGCACCGGTGCTGTCCGCCGAGCCGGCCGCGCAAATCGAGGCCCTGCTCAAGAAGTGGCGCATTCCCGCTGCTTCCATCACCGTCCTGCATCGTGGCAAGCCGGTCTTCACGGAGGCCTATGGCGGCGCGAAGCTCGAATCGCTGTTCCGTATTGCCAGCGTCAGCAAGCCCATCACCGCCACGGCCGTGCTCCTGCTATCCGAACAAGGCAAGCTGAAGCTCGACGATCACATACTCGACTACCTCCCGCAATTCCGTGACGCGATCACGGACATCCGTCTACGCAACGTCACTATCCGTCACCTGCTGGAACATTCCGGCGGCTGGGATGAGCGTGCCAGTGGCGATCCCGTGTTCGCCACCTACGAGGCACTCAAAGAGAACGGCCTCTCACTTCCACCCGATCGCGACGAAATCATCGCCGGCTGGCTCACGCTGCCCCTCGACTTTGAGCCCGGCTCCCGCTATGCCTACTCGAACTTCGGCTACGTTCTGCTTGGCCGCATCATCGAGCATGTCACCGGACAGCCCTATGCCAGGTTCACTGCCACGCACGTGCTGGACAAGAGTGCACAGCAGGCAGGCACACTGCGCGAAGAGCGTATCGAGGGTGAAGTGGAGTATTTCGATACACCCGATGCGCCGCCTGCGCTCTCCGTGTTCTCCTCGCAACCTCACGCCGTGGCCCGGCCCTACGGCGCCTTCTCCATTGCCGTGCAGGACTCCGCCGCCGGCTGGCTCGCGAGTTCTCCCGGCCTCGCCCGTTTCCTCTGGCGCCTCTCTCAAGGCAAGATTTTGAAAAAACAAACTCTGGAAGAAATGTTGCGGCGCCCATCGTTCTATCCTCCGGATAGCCAGGCCTGGTACGGGCTCGGCATCAACGTGGTGCAAACTCCCGATGGCCCGGCCCTCGAACATACCGGAGCCTTCCCCGGCACCGTTGCGGAGATTGTTCACCTCCCCAACGGCTTCACCTACGCGGCGCTCTTCAACTCCATGCCTGCCAATTACGCGGCGTTCATCGCCGAACTTCAGACCACTCTGCTTCAACTGGACGAATAACCCTTTCCGCCGCCAGTGGGCGGTGCTACCGTGGTGGCATGCAACCGCGTGATGTCATCCACCTGGTCGTGTTCACCACGGCAGCCATCGCCTTCTGGCATTACCGCAACGAGATCATCGATGCCATTCGCCGCGGTCCATGGAACGGTGGCGGGCCCAGCGGAATCGGCCCCGCGCCGGCTGCCGATCCTTTCACCCATTTCAAGAACAGAAAATCCCCGCATCAGGCGTAAAATAAAATCAACCATGTCCACTACCAGGAGACACTTCCTCCAGGCCTCCACGGCGATTCCTTTGGCCACTCCGCTTGCCTTTGCCGCCAACGACAAAATCCAGATCGCCACCATCGGAATCGGAGGCATGGGCAGCGAAGACACGCGCTCAGCCTCCGCCCAGCCCGGAGTCAAACTCGTCGCCGCTTGCGACATCTATCAAGGACGCCTGACCCGCGCCAAGGAACTCTGGGGTAGCGATCTGTTCACTACCCGCGACTACCGCGAGATCCTCAATCGCAAAGACATCGACGCCGTCATCATCGCCACACCCGATCACTGGCATGCGAAGATTGCGATCGATGCCATGGAAGCGGGCAAGGACGTTTACGTCGAAAAGCCCATGGTGCAGCAGATTCCCGATGGCGTGAAAGTCGCCGAAGCGCAGAAGCGCACGGGGCGTATCCTCCAGGTCGGCAGCCAGCGCGTCAGTTCCATCGTCTATCGCAAAGCGAAAGATCTGATCGAAGCCGGTGTCATCGGCGACCTCAACCTTGTCGAAGCCTGGTGGGATCGCAATTCCGCCATCGGCGCATGGCAGTACTCCATTCCGCCCGATGCAACTCCCGAGAATATTGACTGGGATCGCTTCCTCGGTTCCGCGCCCAAACGGCCCTTCGAACCCATCCGGCTCTTCCGCTGGCGCAATTATAAGGATTACGGCACCGGCGTTGCGGGCGATCTGTTTGTTCACCTCTTCAGCGGCCTGCACTACATCACCGGATCCACCGGCCCCACGCGCGTCTATTCCACCGGCGGCCTGCGCTTCTGGAACGATGGCCGCGACGTGCCTGACGTGATGCTCGGCATCTACGATTACCCGGCCCACGGGAAGCTGCCCGCCTTCAATCTCGCCCTGCGCGTCAACTTCGTGAACGGCGCCAGCGAGAACAGCGGCTTCCGATTCGTCGGGTCCGAAGGCACGCTCTCGCTTTCCGGCAGTGTCACCGTCACGCGCGTGCCGCGAGAAACCGAACCCGGCTACACGATCGACACCTTCTCCCAAGCCACGCAAGCTGAGTTTCTCAAGCAGTACAAACAGAAGTATCCGCCCATCACGCCCACAGCCGACGGAATCGTTCCCAACAAGGAGGAGCGCTACAACGCCCCGCGCGGCTATAACGATCACCTCGATCACCACCGCGTTTTCTACGAAGCTGTGCGCACTCGTAAGCCCGTCATCGAAGATGCTGTCTTCGGGCTCCGCGCTGCCGGCCCCGCGCTGCTCAGCAACATGAGCCAGCACGACCAGCGATTCTATGAATGGGATCCCGCGGCCATGCGCGTGAAAAATTCCTAAGAGGCCACCACCATGCAACAGAAGAAATTTTCTCCCAATGACAAAGTCCGCATCGCCTTGATTGGTTGCGGTGGAATGGGCTCCGGCGATTTGCGCAATGAGCTCTCAATCCCCGGCGTGGAACTCGCCGCTTGCTGCGACATCTACACCGGCCGTCTCGCGCGCGCCAAGGAAAACTGGGGCAACAATATCCTCACCACTCGCGATCACCGCGAAATTCTGGCCCGCCCCGATATCGACGCAGTGTTGATCGCCACGCCCGATCACTGGCATTCCACCATCACCATTGAGGCGCTCAAGGCAGGCAAACACGTCTATTGCCAGAAGCCCATGGTCCACTCGCTCGACGAAGGCAAGCCTGTCATCGATGCGCACAAGAAGTCCGGAAAAATTCTGCAGATCGGCAGCCAGTACGCCAGTTCGCTTGCCTTCCTCAAAGCGCGCGATCTATTCCGCGGCGGCGCCATCGGCGAGCTGAACATGGTGGAAGCATGGCTCGATCGCAACACCGCCATCGGCGCCTGGCAATACTCCATTCCACCCGATGCGTCGCCCCAGACTGTCGATTGGGATCGCTTCCTCGGCAAAGCGCCGAAGCGCCCTTTTGAGCCCATTCGCCTCTTCCGCTGGCGCAATTACAACGACTATGGCACTGGCGTTGCCGGCGATCTCTTTGTGCACCTGTTCACCGGCATCCACACCGTCACTGGTGCGGTGGGGCCCACGCGAGTCTTCGCCACCGGAGGACTCCGCTATTGGAAAGACGGCCGCGATGCGCCTGACGTGATGCTCGCCCTGGTCGATTATCCGCGCACCGAATCGCATCCGGCCTTCACGCTCTCGCTCAAAGTGAACTTCGTTTCCGGCGGCGTGCGCGAATCCTTCGGCATCCGTTTCGTCGGCAGCGAAGGCGTGATGACACCCACCATGAACAGCCTCACGCTTTCGCGTACGCCGCGTGAATCCGAGCCCGGCTACACCATTGGCACTTTCCCCAAAGACGTGCAGGAGCAGTTCCTCAAGGAATACCGCGCCAAGTATCCGCAGTCCACGCCGAACGCCGATGCCATCCGCCCCGAAACCACGGAAGTGTTCAATCCGCCACCGAGCCACAATCCGCATCGCGAGCATCACGTTCACTTCCAGAACGCGATTCGCACCGGTAAGGCGCACTTCGAAGACGGTGTTTTCGGCTTCCGCACCGCCGGCCCCGCGCTGCTCTGCAACCTGAGCTACTTTGAACGGAAGCCCGTGCAGTGGGATCCGCTCAACATGAACGTCGTTTAAAGCAATGCCCGCATTCAACCCGCTCCGAGCCTTGGCCCGTTCCCGGCGCAAGCCCAAATCCGGTTTGCCGGTCCTTTATGGACTCGCCGGTGAGTACAAAGGCAAGGTTATTCCATTTGACGGCAAGCCCATCGTCATCGGCCGCGATCCTTCGGTCGCGCACCTCGTTTTCCCTCAACACTACACCTCGGTTTCCAGCCGCCATTGCCAAATCATTTCCGATGAAGAACGTTTTTTGCTGGAAGATTTGGAATCGAAGAACGGCACCATCTGCAACGGCAAACGCCTCAAACCCGGCAAACCCGTGGAACTCAAACCAGGTGACCGCTTCCACCTCGGCGATCCCGCCAACGCGTTTGAAGTACGATTCAACTAACCATGTCCTTCCGCCGCCGCGACCTCTTCCTCGGTTCGCTTGCCGCTGCTGTGCCGTTGTCCGCGGCTACCATCGCCAACGAAAATCGCAAACTCGGCACCACGGAATGGCAACTCACTAAGGTCCGCCCTAACGCCCCGAAGAATTTCCGCACCACGTTGATCGAAGGCTACTGCTCGCACCAGAGCGTGGAGGCCGGCGAAACCCTGCGCTTCATGGTCAGCGCCAATCCGGCCCGGCGCTTTCACCTGCACCTGTATCGCCTGGGCTACTACGGTGGCGCCGGAGCGCGTCATCTCACCACGCTTGGCCCGCTTCAGGGGAAGCCCCAACCCGAAGCCCCCATCGCCGATCGCCGCCTGCGCGAATGCCAATGGGAGCCTGCCGCGGAACTGAAAATCCCAGCCGATTGGCCCAGCGGTGTCTACCTCGGCCGGCTCGCCACAATCCCCGAATCGAAGCACGAGCACTCCTGGGAGAGCTACGTGGTGTTCGTCGTGCGCGATCGCCGCAAAGCCGCCATCGTCTTTCAGGTCAGTGACAACACCTGGGCCG
Source organism: Acidobacteriota bacterium (assembly GCA_018268935.1). GTDB lineage: Bacteria > Acidobacteriota > Terriglobia > Bryobacterales > Bryobacteraceae > CADEFT01. The sequence continues at coordinate 10,341 of JAFDVS010000141.1, forward strand.
CTTACAATCGCTGGCCCGACGATTATTCGCTCTACACCGATCCGCGTCATCCCTGGGCCCCCAGCGTCGCGGTCTCCTTCGATCGTCCCTACGGCAAATACGCGCAGATCTACGATCATCCGCTTTCCATCGGCTCCGGCGAGTTTCTGCTCTGGGAGTTCCCGCTCGCCTACTGGCTGGAGATGCTCGGCTACGATGTCACCTACACATCGAACCTCGACATGACGCGGCCCGAAGAATTCCTTCGTGCACAGGTGTTCCTCAGCGTTGGCCACGATGAATACTGGGACCCGCGTCAGTACGACAACGCCCTCACTTCCGTGAAGGCTGGCGTCACTCATCTCTATCTGAGCGGCAACGCCGTATTCGGCCTCACTCCCTTTCAACCGAATTCCTCCGGTCAGCCCAACCGCATGATCTCCCGCGAAGGCGTCTACGGAGGCATGTACGGCGCCTTCAGCGACTACTTCAAATTCCCATTTCCCACCGAAGGTCCGAAAGCCAACAAACTGATCGGCGCGCACTCCATCTATCCTTTCAACGGCGGTGCGGACTGGACCTGCACCCACCCCAAGCACTGGATCTTCGACGCCACCAATATGAAGCAGGGCGATGCCATCCCGGGCCTTGTCGGCTGGGAGTTTCACGGCGACCCCGCAGACATCGCGGGCTTGGAAGTCGTGGCCGAAGGCGATGCCCTCAGCGGAGGTGTTCGTCCCGCCCACTACACATCCACCATCTATCCCGGCCCCAAACGCAACTTCGTCTTTAACGCCTCCACCATCTGGTGGGCGCAAGGCCTCTCCTCTCCGCCCGGCCACATGCTTCCCTGGTCGCATTGGGTGCGTCCGCACGGCCCTGACGCGCGCGTCCAACGCATCACCTCCAATCTGCTGCGCCGCGCGTTGAAACCCTGACAAGCCAGTGCTACAGTACCCGGCATGCCCTTCTGCAACAACTGCGGCAACCAGATGCCGGACCTGGCTCGATTCTGTGTCCGCTGCGGTGCGGGAGTCTCCGCCGCTGTAATCCCAACTCCTCGCGAATCCATAGGCCCTACGCATCACCTTACCTTCCACGGCACGGGCGGAGAGTTGCTGCTGATCTACATCAAAACAATTCTGCTCTCTTTTGTTACGTTGGGCATATACTCCTTCTGGGGCCGCACCCGTATCCGCGCCTTCTTCGCCGAACACACCCGTTTCGATAATGTCGCCTTCGCTTACCACGGCACCGGACTCGAACTCCTCATTGGATTCGCCAAGGCCATCGCCGTGCTCATTCTTCTCGGCGCGCAGTGCGGTGTCTTTATCCTCGCTACGGGTCAGACGATCGGCTCCATTCTCGGCGGCATAGTCGCCGCCATCGGCGTGCTCGCCCTGGTGCCTGCGGCAATGGTCGGCGCCTGGCGTTACCGCCTCAGCCGCACCTCACTCCGCGGCATTCGCTTCTCATTCCGCGGGAATGTCATCGATTTCTGCAAAGTTTATTTCCCCGGCCTGCTGCTCACCCTCATCACGTTCTCCATCTACGCTCCCTTCTTCTGGAACAATATTCGCCGCTACTACACGAACAACGCCTACTACGGCAATGCCCGCTTCTCCTACAGCGGTGAAGGCCGCGACTTGCTTGTGCCGTGGATCTTCGGCCTGATACTCACTCCTTTTACTCTTGGCATCAGCATGCTGTGGTTCCAACTCCAGCGGTTCAATTACCAATGCAGCCGCACTCGTTTCCAAAACGCAGCCCTCGTTCCAGCCATCCCTTTCGGCGACTATTTCCTGCTGCACCTCACGAATTTCCTGCTTGCGGTGTTCACGCTCGGCATCGCCACGCCGTGGGTCATGATCCGCACCGTGCGCTTTGTTTTTGAGCGCCTAACGCTGAGAGGCGAACTCAACCTGCAAGCCATCGCTCAGGAGTTCATTGATTCCGGCGCAACCGGGGAGGGGCTCGAATCCCTCCTGGATAACGGCGCCACCGATCTTGGGTTTGGCATGTAATATAATCGCTCGAACATGCGAAAACTGGGCTACGTTGCTCTCGTTGTTTTCTTAGGCGCCGCCGTTTCTGAAGCTCAGGAAACCCGCGCGCAACTCCTTGGCCGGGTATCCGATTCTACTGGCGCCGTCGTATCCGGTGCGAAGGTGCTCGCCACCAACACGGGCACCGGAGTCACTCTGGACACGGTGACCAATCCATCGGGCGACTTCCTGGTCCCATTCCTCGTTCCCGGCAATTATCGCCTCACCGTCTCCATGCAAGGTTTCAAGGAATACGTTCAGGATGGCATCCCGCTCCGTGTCAGTGATCGCGTCACCATCAACGTTACGCTCGACGTCGGCCAACTCACTGAGTCCGTGCGCATCACCGGCCAAGCGCCTTTGATCGAAGCGGCTACCGCATCGATGGGCGCTGTCATCGACACGCGTCGCGTTGCCGAGCTTCCGCTCAAAGACGGCAACCCCGTCATGCTCGCCAATCTCTCGCCCGGCGTCCTCAACTTCACCACCGGCGGGTGGACCATGGCATCCGCTGTCAGTGCTCCATCCTCCATCGGCATCGATGGCGTGCGAAGTGGCAATAACGAATTCTCCATGGACGGCGCGCCCAACACGCAGCGCAACATCGTCGCCTACGCGCCTCCCGCCGAAACCGTGCAGGAGTTCCGTATTCAAACCGCCAGCTTCGACGCGGCCCAAGGCTTCACTCCCGGCGGAACCATTAACCTCGCGCTGAAATCCGGAACCAATGCTTTCCACGGTTCCGCCTACTATTTCCACTTCAATCCCATCTTCAATGCCAATAGCTTCTTCGCCAATCGTGCCGGGCAACCCAAGATCATCTGGCGCATGCATCGCTATGGCCTCAATTTCAACGGACCCATCCGCATCCCCAAACTCATCGACGGGCGCAACAAGACGTTCTTCATGTATGGTTGGGAAGGCTTCCATGAACAGGACCCGCGCGGTTCGCTCACCACTACGGTCCCTACCGCGGATCAGGTGCGCGGCGATTTCTCTTCCATGCTTCGCCTCGGCGCCAACTACCAGATCTACGATCCCACCACGATCGCCAATGCAGGCGGCGGCCGCTTTTCTCGCCAGCCGCTTTCCAACAACATCATCCCGGCAAGCCGCATTCATCCTCTCTCGGCCAAGCTCGCCTCGCTCTGGTCCGCGCCGAACGTGCCCGGCACCAGCGATGGCCAGAACAACTGGTACACTCCCGGCCCCGAATGGATGCACTACCATACGCACCTGGCGCGCATCGATCACAACATCAACACCAGCCATCGCGTCTTCTTCCGCATCAATGAAAACCGCCATGAGCAGGAACATGACGTCCGCTTCAACCGCGCTGCCGGCAATCACTTCTTCCGCTACAATCGCGGTTTCAACGCCGACGACGTCTACATGTTCTCGCCATCGTTCCTGGTGAACACGCGCTATTCCTATACCCGCTTCATCGAACAAGGCTTCCCCTACCAAAGCGAATTCGATCTGCTCGGGCTCGGCTTCTCCAGCCGGCTGGTGGACGACATCAAATCCTTCGATCCACGCGGCCTCCAGCTTCCTCGCGTGAACGTCGCGGGCTATGGTGAACTCTCCCCGCACACCTGGAGTTCGCGCCAGAACGACATCCACAGCATGGCCGCTAACTTCACTCACGTCGTACGCAGCCACAGCATGCGTTATGGCGTCGAATACCGCGTCTACCGTGAAAATACTTATTCCTTCGGCCAGTCGAGTGGGCGTATGGACTTCTCCACCAACTGGACCCGCGGTCCGCTCGATTCCTCACCGGCTTCCCCCTTCGGACAAGGCTTCGCCAGCTTTCTCTACGGCCTTCCCACCGGTGGCATTATCCAGGCCAATGACTCTTTCGCTGAGCAGTCCACAGCGCTCGGCGCTTATCTGCAGGACGACTGGAAGCTGACCTCGAAGCTGACTCTCACCCTTGGCCTGCGCTACGAAACCGAGTCTCCGATCACGGAACGATTCAACCGCAGCGTACGCGACTTCGATGTAAACGCTACTCCATCCCAACTGGCATCGGTAGTCCCACCGGTCAAGGGCGGCCTTGTCTTCGCCTCCGCGCAGAATCGCGGGCTCGCCACGCCCGACCGCAACAACATCATGCCGCGCATCGGCATCGCCTGGGCCGTAACGCCCAAACTGGTGGTGCGCTCCGGCTTCGGCCTCTTCTTCGATCAACTCGGCATCACTCGCCGCCACGTCAATCTCACCGGTTACAATCGCCAGGCTGATCTTGTGCCCTCACTCGACAACGGGCAGACTTTCATCGCGAACATCGCCAATCCTTTCCCCACGGGCTTTCCGAAAGCTGACGGCACCACCTCCGGACTCAACACCTTCCTCGGCCAGGGCGTGAGCTTCTTCAATCAGAAAATCGTTGCGCCCTACATGCAACGCTGGCAGTTCTCCGTGCAACGCCAACTCACGCAGTCCACCGTCCTCGAAGTCGCTTATGTCGGCAACAAAGGATCGAAGATCCGCACATCGCGAGCCATGAACGCCATCCCGGCGCAGTATCTCAGCACGTCACCCGTGCGCGATCAGAACACCATCAACTTCCTCGGCGCCGCCGTTACCAACCCTTACTATCCGCTGCTGCCAGGCACTTCTCTCTCCGCAACCACCGTGGCGCGTTCGCAACTTTTCCGCCCCTATCCGCAGTTCAGCGGCATCTCCTACGACGAGAACCAGGGCTACTCCTGGTATCACTCCATGCAGACGCGCTTTGAGAAGCAGTTCGCCAATGGCTTCACCTCCAACGTCTCCTGGACATGGTCGAAGTTCATGGAAGCCGCGGGCTATCTCAACGAGTCCGATCCTCTGCCGGAACGTGTGATCTCCGATCAGGACCGCACGCATCGCCTGGTGCTCTCCGGACTCTACGAACTTCCTTTTGGCCAGGGCCGCCGCTACGCGAACGGAACAAAAGGCATTGCCGGCAAGATCATCGAAGGCTGGCAGATCTCCATGCTCACGCAGTTTCAGTCCGGGCCCGCGCTCGGCTTCGGTAATTCCATCTTTAACGGCAACCTGCACGACATCGTGCTTCCCGTGAATGAGCGCACCATTAATCGCTGGTTCAACACCGAAGCGGGCTTCAATCGCAACTCCGCCCAGCAACTTGGTTCCAATATTCGCACCATGCCCAGCCGCTATTCCGGAGTGCGTGCCGATGGCATCAATAACTGGGATATCTCCGCATTGAAGAACACGCAGATTACGGAGAGCCTCCGTGCCCAGTTGCGTTGGGAATGGATCAACGCCTTCAACCATCCGCAGTTTTCCGCACCGAACACTTCCCCCATCAGCACCGCCTTTGGCACCGTCACCGGCGAATCGCAGATTGCCAGGGTGATGCAGTTTGCGCTGAAATTCATATGGTAGGGGATGAATCAGTTTCCAGGTCAGTATTATGACGGCCGCTCCGCGCAAAGCCACGCCGTCAACGTAATTCCCGCGCCGCATGGCGTGGCCATCATTCTTGCTGACGGCACGCAGCTCTGGTGGCCCTTTGAGCAACTGCAGGTCCGCCGCACCCAGCAATCCATCGCGTTCCAAAAGGGAGAGCCGCTAGGCGAATCGCTGGTGATGGACCACCCCGCCTTCCTCGCCGCGCTCGCACAACTGAATCCGCGCATCGCCAGGGGCGAACGCGAATCGCACGCCGACGCATGGGTCAAGCTCGGAGCACTCGCCTTTGCCGCCCTTGCCTTGATCGCTGTCACGCTGTTCTTTGGCTTTCCGCTGCTCATCAGCGCAATGGCCTCGCTCGTTCCCATCTCCGTCGAAAAGAAACTCGGCGAAGCCTCGGTCCCTGTACTCGCGCCCGCGGCCAAGCGCTGCACCGATCCCACTATCGACCGTATTGTCGGCAAACTCGCCCGCGCATCCGGCGACGATCGCTATGAGTTCCACACCTACATCGTCGAAGACCCGATGGTGAACGCGTTCGCCGCGCCCGGCGGTTACATCGTCATCTTTCGCGGCCTGCTCAACAAGACGCGCCAACCGGAAGAGGCCGCCGCCGTGCTTGCCCATGAGATGCAGCATGTGTTGCACCGCCACAGCGTGCGCGGAATGATGCGCGGCGCATCCATCTGGATCGGCCTTGCCCTGCTCACCGGTGGCTCGCCCGACATCATCACCGGACTCGCTGGCTCACTCGGCGGCCTCGCCTATCAACGTGGCGATGAATCCGAAGCAGACATCGACGGCCTCCGTTTGCTCGAAGAGGCAGGCATTGACCCGGAAGCGATGGTCCGCATGTTGGAACTACTCGACAATGTGCAAGGCGATGCGCCCGAGCCGCTCAAATACTTCTCGTCCCACCCGCTCACCAAGGAACGCATCGAAGCCGTGCGCGATCGCGCCGCGCGATTTCAAGGCAGAACCGGACGTTTGCTGAGCGGAGGCGCATGGCCTCCGCCCCAATGTCAGAACGCGAATTTCAAGCCGAACTGATTGGTCCGCATCTCCCTTGCTCCCGTTACCTGTCCATACTGCGGCGAGGTCAGGTTCGTATTGGGAAAGCCGAAGTTGGGGTGGTTCGGGAAGTTGAACGACTCAAAGCGAAACTCCAGATTCATTCGCTCATTGAAATGGAACCGTTTTAGCGCTGAGAAATCCCAGCCCAGCAGTCCCGGCGAAATATACACGTTCCGATTGACATTCCCCTCCCGGTACGTCAGTTGGTTGATCCCACGAGAGTCAAGCACCGTGCAACTGATCGCTGCTGAACCGCGCCCGCTGGGGGACCGCCGGTAATACTCACCCGCCGTTGGATTGTCCAGGAAAGGACTGATACCCGTTGCGTCGCCGCGGCTTCCCTGTGTGATGCTCGCCAAGTCCCCGCAATCGCCTCCCCCAAACGGACTCCCTGTTGCCATCGTCAGGATCGACCCGATCGACCAGCCGCCGGCCACATGATTCCCCACACGCCCCAGATCCTTCTTGCCAGGGCCGAAGGGAAGTTCATACAACGCCGAAGCCGTGAACCGGTGCAACTGATGGAACTGCGACAATCCGCGCTCCCGCGTAAAGTCGTAGTTGTTCAACGGAAACAGATTGTCTCCATCATTCGTGCGAATTGCCGACCCGCTGTCGATTGCCCGCGACCAGGTGTACCCGGCCAGATACGTCAGCCCCTTGCTGAATCGCTGCTGGAACTTGATGATCCCCGAATTGTAGTTTGAGCTCACCACGTTTCCGATGGTCTGGATTCGGCTATAGATATTGCCGCCCCACGGCCGCCGTTCGTTCGCCGTGCGCGGATCGTCCGGCCCGTTGCGATAAATCGGATCGTTGTATCCATACATGCGCTGGATCTTGTGTCCGCCGTTGCCCTGATACCCAACTTCGAGCAATAGCGAATCGGTCAGTTGATGCTGCACGTTGAGCAAATACTGGTGCACGTATGCCGTCCGCCGGTTTACCTCATTGGCGAACGTGTACAAACCCGCCAGGCAAAGACCATCCCAGCCTTTGCAGGCCCCGCTTGCCGTGGATCGCAGCGACCACGGATCGACAATGTTCGAGGTAGGAACGACATCCAACGAGCGCGCCGATTCACGGAAGCCGAGGTTGCGCGCCATGTCCCAGATCGGGTTCCCAGTGTCCTGCGCGTAGAACACCCCGTACCCGGCCCGTACAGTCCATCGCTGCCCCGGTTGCCACGCCAACCCGATGCGTGGCGCCCAGTCGTTCTTGTCCGGTAGGATCGTTGCGCGGTTGAAGAGAGCATCGTCCCCTGTTGCTTTGGGAATGATGTCCGCCAGCCTTGCGTTCAGCCCTTCGTGAAAGTCACCAGGGCCGGGCCGCACCAGAACTGGCACGGGGCATGCCGAATCCAGTGCCTTACCCGCGTTGACTACGCCTGTGCACGAGAACTTCACGTTGAATGTCCCGCGGTAGCGGTCGGCAAACGGCGCGGTGTACTCGTACCTTACGCCGACGTTCAGGGTCAGGTTTGACCGCAGCTTGATCGTGTCCTCCACATAGAGCGCCTGCGCCCATTGCCGGAACTGCGTGTTTGCTATGCCCAGCGCGCGGGTCGATTCCTGGCTCCATCCCAGCAGGCCCGTGGCGAATGCGGACCCGGTCCTCGAAATGTTGTTCGGGTCCCCAGTGTACTGGCTGGGGAATTGGAAATATCCGCGTGGAAACTGATTGCCCGTCTGGTTGAATCGACGGTTCGCCACCTCTCCACCGAACTTGAATGTGTGCTTTCCTTTCACCCAGCTCAAGTTGTCCAGCAGTTGGTAGGTCCGGTTTCTCAAAACAAAAGGGGCCTCAGTTGTTTCGCCCCATCCGGAGACGAAATTGTTACCCGTGAAGCCCACCGCCGGCGCTCCCCAAGCCGCCGGTATCGGCGTGAACAAACCCGGAATCTTCAATTCCGAAGTCACATCCCGCACGTTGTTCAACACTGTGCCCCTGTCGTTGTCGAAAATGTTCGCGCCCAGGCGCAGCTCGTTCACTACTGAAGGCGTGAACGTTCGCACATTGGAGAACATCGCCTGCCACACTCCTGTGATCGCCGTCTGATCCTGGCTTGGGAACGTATTGCCCTCGAATACGCCCTCATCGCCCCAACTCAGGCGCCCAAACCACTGCGACTTGATGTTCTCATTGAAATCGATGCGGGTTGTAAACTGATCCCAATCCGTTGGACTGGGTGCGTTACGAACATAGTTGAACGGAGATGTGCCGGTGATCGCTCCCGGCACATTGGGCAGCGCATAGAACTCCAGCAACTGCGTGAACGGCTTCACAAAGCGTGAAGAGGGGATTCGCTGGTTGGCGAAAGGTGTGGCTGCGGGCCGTCCATCGGCCCCCGTCCGTATCGTGTTCGGATCAAAAATCGGCAAATGCCCCGGCCCGGAAAAATCTCCTGCCACCATCGCCGTGTCCGCAACGGTGGTGCGCTGCACCGAAGAAACCCGCTGCCGCAATCCTTCGTAGTTCGCCATGAAGAACAGCCGGTCCTTCCCGTTCAGCACTTTCGGTATCAACACGGGCCCATCCAATGTGAACCCGAACTGGTTGCGCCGGAATGGATTCTTCGATGTCGCCAGCCACGGCGTTGCCTGGATCTTGTCGTTACGCAGAAACTCAAAAAGAACGCCGTGAAAGTCGTTCGTCCCCGGTTTCGTGTTCACGTTGATCTGTGACGGCGACCGGCCGAATTCGGCCGAGTAGACTCCGCTCTGCACCTTGAACTCCTGCAGTGCATCGACGGAGGGGCGCACCACGAACGTGTTGAAGTTCACGTCTGTGTTCTCCACCCCATCCAGCGTGAAGCGGTTGTACTGTTGCCGCATGCCTGCAATGGACAGCGCCTGGTTCGCGCGTTCGCCCCCTTGCCTGCCGCTGGCTTGCCCGCCCGCCGGCATCTCGGCCGCTACGTTTGGACTTAGCCGCACCAGTTGCAGGTAGTTCCGCCCGTTCAACGGCAGTTCCACGATGCGCCGCTGCTCAATGACGGTGCCTGTCGCTGTTGAGGATGTTTGCAGCATCTCAACCGAGCTTTCCACCTGCACCGACTCCGTCACATTTCCCACTTCCAGCGCGAAATCGACCCGTAGAACATCCCCCACCTGCAGTGTGCGCTCCGGAGCTACACTCGCTTTAAACCCCGCCGACCGCGCCTCCAGTTTGTACCGCCCCGGGACCAGGAAGGGTATCGTGTAATCCCCGCTTCCACTTGTCTGTGCCTGACGAACCTGATTCGTCGAGAGGTTGGTAATGGTTACGCCGGCATTGACAATAGCGGCTCCCGTGGAGTCAGTTACCGTCCCTGTGATCTCACCGAACGTTTGAGAAAGCAGTTGCGCCGCGGACATTGCCGCGCAAATCAAAATCCATTTCATAGCTCACCCCAAGTGACGATTCGCTTCAGGGCCGGCACCCATACCAGGCAGGCTGACAGCGAGTTTGGTCGATACTATCACGCGTAGGCCAAAAACAGAACAAAAAGATCGAAAGATACTCTGTGCGGACCAACTCGTCACCCGGCCCCGCCGGGAGTGTTCTATCATTCCCTGTATGCCAACCCTACTCGCCATGGGCGCCCACTACGACGACTGCGTATTCGGTGTTCCGGGCATCATGCTCCAGGCCATCGAGAAGAAGTACCGCGTCGTCATCGCCAGCCTCATCGGCGACTACAGCAATTGGGCTCCCATGAAGGGCCGCCACGAAACGCTCGCCCCCGCCGCGCAGAAGCTTGCCCACCATTACGGCGCCGAGATGCAATTCCTCAACTTCTCATCGCACCTCTTCGATGTCACCTCGGAAAACAAGAAGCGGGTCGCGGAACTCGTCGCCGGCATTCAGCCCGACATCGCGCTTCTTCTCTATCCCAACGACACCCACGACGATCACCGTGTGGCCTCGCAACTCTGTGAAATCGCCCTCAAGAATGCCGGCCAGATTCTCGGCAAAGACAACATCCGCGCCCCGCGCCGCATGTACTACTACGACAACGGCCCGCGCCACACCATCGGCTTCGAACCCGATACCTTCGTCGATATCACGCCCCAATGGGCCACGGCGCGCGAGTGGCTCGGCAAACTGATGGCCCACGTCCGCAACGCGCCATACGATCCCGCACAGCCCGATGGCTCCATCGACACCAAAGAGTCCATCGCTCTCTATCGCGGCAAAACCTGCGGGGTGAAATACTCCGAAGCGCTCCGCTCCTACGTGCCCTCCCCTCGCGATATATTGACCTAGAAATGTTAAATCGCCGCTCGTTCACGCAATCGGTGGCAGCCTCGATGCTGCCGTTTTCCGCAAGCGCTGCCACACGCCCCAACGTCATCCTGATCATGTCCGACGATCAGGGCTACGGGGATTTCTCTTGTCACGGTAACCCCGATATCAAGACCCCGCAGCTGGACGCGCTACGCAAAGAATCGGTGGCTTTCACGGATTTCCACGTCGCGCCGATGTGCACGCCCACTCGTGCCCAATTGATGACGGGGCGCAATTGCCTCTTCACCCGCGCGATGAACGTATCCAGCGGCCGCACGCCTCTCCGCCGTGATTTGCCTACCATGGCCGAAGTGTTCTCCCAATCCGGCTATGCCACCGGCATCTTCGGCAAATGGCATCTTGGCGATAACTACCCCTACCGCCCGCAGGACCGCGGCTTCCAGGAATCCGTCTGGTTCCCCTCCTCCCACATCGGCGCTGTTCCTGACTACTTCACCAACGACTATTTCAACGATCACTACCGCCACAACGGAAAGGTTGAGCCCTATCAGGGCTATTGCACTGACGTCTTCTTCAACGAGGCGATGACCTGGATGCGCCGTCAGCACAGCGCGGGGAAACCGTTTTTCACCTACCTGCCGTTGAATGCGCCGCACGGTCCGCTCTATGTTCCCGCGGAATTCCGTGAGCCTTACAAACACCTGCCCGAAGTGGTTCAGCGCCTCTACGGCATGATCGCCAACATCGATCAGAATATGGGCCGCCTCGACGCCATGCTCAAAGAGACCGGCCTGCGCGAAAACACCATCGTCATTTACCTCACCGACAACGGCAGCACGCCTACTGGAGACCGCTATAACGCTCATATGCGCGGCCACAAAACCATGCTCTACGAAGGCGGCCATCGCGTCCCCATCTTCATTCGCTGGCCCGCGGCGAAGATCGGCGGCGGACGCGAGATCGACGAGCTCACGCAAGTCCAGGACCTGTTCCCCACGCTCATCGATCTCTGCGAACTGAAGCCCACGAAGAAGCCGGTGTTTGACGGCCACAGCCTTGCACCAATGCTGCGAGAATCGGCAAAGGCGCTCCCGGACCGTACGCTTATCATCCAATTCAGCCGCATGAACGCCAGCCGTCCGCGCAAGGACGATGCCTGCATTCTGTGGAAGAAGTGGCGCATGGTGCACGGCGGCGAACTCTACAACATCGACGCCGACCCTGACCAGAAGGAGAATGTCAAAGACGATAACCCGCAGGTGGCAGCGCGTCTCCAACAGCAGTACGACAAATGGTGGACCACCGTCGAGCCTTTCGTCGACAGTTTTCTGCCCAGCTACATCGGCTCGGACAAGGAGAATCCCACGATGATCACGGCATGCGAATGGGCCGACGTCTTCCTCGATCAAGGCGCGCAGGTTCGCAACGGGGTCCGCAAGAACGGGCTCTGGCATGTCTTCGCTGACCAGGCCGGGGATTACGAAATTGCCCTCTGCCGCTGGCCGCGCGAAATTGCCACGGCGCTCAGCGCGCCGTATGCAGCGCGCCAGTTCGAAGATGGCAGCATCAACGCCGGAGTCGCCCTGCCTATCGCCAAAGCCCGCCTGAAAATCGGCGCCTTCGACCAAACCATCGAAACCAAAGCCACCGACAAGGAAGCCGTCTTCCGCATGAAGCTTCCCAAAGGGGCAACCACCATGCAAAGCTGGTTTCTCGACGCGCAAGACCAGGAGATCACCGGAGCCTATTACGTCTACGCGGAGCGAAAGTCCAAATCATGATTCTGTTCTTCCTCATTCCGGCGGCGATCGCCCAAACATTTACCACCGTTGATGTTCAGAGCGTTCCCGCCACCGGCGACCCGCAATCCGCGGTCATCACCGTCACCGCGCCCGCCAATCCACGCGAAGTCCGCTGCGACATTCTTATCGCCGGAGCCACCAACGGCGGCGTTCCCGCGGCACTGGTAGCCGCCCGCCGTGGCCACTCCGTCTGTCTCACCGAAGAAACCGATGGCGTCGGCGGCCAGTTCCATTCCGTGCCCGCGCTCGACGAACACAAGTTCATCGAGATCTCTGGAGCAACCCGCTCTTACCACCAGTTCCGCAACGCCATCCGCGATCATTACCGCAAGAACTTCCGTCTCTCGCCCGCCGCCGCCAATTGGGAAAATTTCAACCCCGGCTCCTGCTACGTGTCATCGCTGTGCTTTGAGCCGAAGGTTGGAGAGCGCCTGCTGGATGAAATGCTCCGACAGCAATCGGCGAAGATTCAACTCCTCAAACGCACCCGCATCGTTCACATTACGCGCACCGCTGACCGCATCCAATCCGCGCTTGCCTACAACTTTGCTACTAAGGAAACCATCCGCATCCTTCCCCGTTTCGTGCTGGATGCGACGGAAATGGGGGATCTGCTCCCACTGGCGAAGATCCCTTACGCGGTTGGCTCGGAAGCCAAATCGGATACCAACGAGCCGCATGCCGCGCCGGAGCCCAACACCGCCTGTGTGCAAAGCTTCACCTACACCTTCGGCGTCGAGCATCGCGATGGCGAGGATCATCGCGTCTCCAAGCCACAAGGCTATGAGCGCATCCGCGATTCGCAACCGTTCGGCCTGCGCGTGAACTACCCCGAAGAGTTCGGCTGGCGCGGCGCCTACACCTACTCGGTCTTCGGTGACGATCCGCCAATTCCCAACAACATGTCGCCGCGCCCGTTCTTCCCCTGGCGCCGTCTGCTGGCCACACGCAACTTTGCACCGGGCCAAGTGGAACGCGACCTTGTCCTGATGAACTGGCCGCGCCAGGATTACCACGATGAATCCGTGCTCGATCGCACGCCCACCGACACCGCGCGCATCCTGCAAGCCGCCAAGCGTGTCGCCATGTCGTTCCTCTATTGGATGCAGAACGACATGCCTCGCGACGATGGCAAAGGCGGCGGCTATCCCGGCATGTTCCTGCGCAAAGACGTAATGGGCAGTACCGATGGCCTTTCCAAGTATCCCTACATCCGCGAATCCCGCCGCATTCGCGCGCAAGGCCGCGTCGCCGAACAGGACATGAACATCGATGTCGAAACCGAATCGCGCGCCCGCTCGTATTCCGATTCGGTCGGCACCGGCTTCTACATGGTTGACATCCATCCCTGTGGCGCCAATGAGCGCGGCCGCATGATGATGCCGAAACCGTTTCAGATCCCAATGTCCGCCATGCTGCCACGGGATCTGAACAACTTCCTCCCCGCCGCCAAGAGCCTGGGCGTCACCCATCTCACCAATGGCGCGTTCCGTCTGCACCCCATCGAGTGGAACATCGGTGAAGCCGCTGCCGTGATGGCGTCGCTGGCGCTGACATCCGGTTCACTTCCCGAAGCAGCCAAAGTGCAGGCGGAACTCGTGGCCATCGGCGTTCCACTGGTCTGGTTCGACGATTTGCCCACGAATCATCCATCGTTCGCCGCGATCCACCTCGCCGCGATTCAAGGCCTCTACCCGCTGGACAACCGTAGCCTGCATGCCTCGCCCGATAGCCCCATGACGCGCTTCGAAGCTGCCGAAGCACTCTGCGCCCGGCAGGGCCAGAAACTGAAAGGCAAAGCCGCCGCTGAGCACGCCGTGAAACAGGGATGGATGGCCGTCGATCACCGCAACTGGTTCCACGGAGACCTGCCCTTCTACTGGACCGACTGGCGAACCCAACATCCGGCGTTGAAGAAAACCGGCCCCGTTACGCGTGCGGAGTTCGCCCGGCGCATCCTTGCGCCATCGAACTAGCATTGCCATCTGTTACCCTCATAGAAAGGCCATGGCAAACGCCGACATGAAAGACTCGTTGCGCGAGAAGGGCGTCCGCCTCACTCGACAACGGCAGATCCTGCTCGACCTCATCGATGGTTCCGGAAAGCACCTCGACGCGGAGGAACTCTTCCGCCTTGCGCAGGCCCAGGACCCCAAGCTCAATCGCGTTACCGTCTATCGCACGCTGAAAATGCTCAAGCACAGCGGCCTCGTCGATGAACTCGACCTGATGCACTACGGCGGTGACCAGCACTATTACGAAACCCGCCTCAAGCAGGAGCATGCCCATATCATTTGTCTGCGCTGCGGCAAAGTCGAGGAATTTTTCGGGGAGCCGCTGCAGCGGCTACGCAAGCAGGTGGAATCGCACTTCGGTTTCGAAATCCTCATCACGCGCACTGAAATCGGAGGCTATTGCTCCCATTGCCAGGTTCTGCGCGCCCGCGAAATGGAACAGGCTGCCGAAATCGCCGAGACCGTTCCTCACACTCCGCCTCCTCAGAAACCGGCTCCGGCGCGGAAACGCGGATGAACCACGCCACCCTCCTGGTGATGAACCCGAGCGGCAATCGCACCCGGGTGGCCATCACTCGTTTTCCGTTCGAAATCGGGCGCCAGGCCGGCAACGACCTCGTGCTCCGCGACAACCGCGCCTCGCGCCATCACGCCCGCATCGTTGAAGCGAATGGCGATTTCATTGTCGAAGATCTTCAAAGCCGCCACGGCGTCTACGTCAACGGCAAGCGCATCGACAGCACGCAGCGGCTGAACAACAGCGACTGCATCGAGTTCGGAGTTCAGGACTCTTACAAGCTCATCTTCACCGTTGAAGAGGCTGAGATCCAGAAGCTCATGGAGCAGATGTCGACCACGTCGATTCGTTCCGGAGCGCCCTCCAACCTGGCCAAACTCCGTGCGCTCGTCGAGGTCGCGCGCACGGTACAGAATTCGCTCTCCACGGAAACCGTTCTCTCCGCGGTTGTCGATGCGGCGCTCACGGTCACCGGTTCCCAGCGTGGCTTCCTCTTCCTGCTCAACGGCGAAGAACTCGAAATCTCCGTTGCGCGCGACGACCGTGGCATGGCGGTGCCTTTTCACGAACTGCTGGTTCCACCCCGGCTCATCCTTCGCGCATTGCGTGATCGCCGCGATCCGCTTTCGGTCCGC
Source organism: Acidobacteriota bacterium (assembly GCA_018268935.1). Taxonomy (GTDB): domain Bacteria; phylum Acidobacteriota; class Terriglobia; order Bryobacterales; family Bryobacteraceae; genus CADEFT01. The sequence goes on from JAFDVS010000141.1 coordinate 26,064, forward strand.
CTCGATTCCCTCGATCCATCGGATGACCCCGATGTCTCCACCGCGCAACTTGCCCTGAACAGCGCCGTCTGCGTCCCGCTGGTTCGCGTGCGCACCGGCAGCAGCGAAGAAACGCTGGTCATGAGCGCCAAGGCCGATACGCTCGGCGTCATCTTTCTCGAATCTCGCCTCGGCAAAACCGATCTCACCATCGGCGATCGCGAGTTGCTGCAGACGCTCGCCATCGAAGCTTCTACCATTCTTGAAAATGCGCGCCTGCTGGAACAGGAGCGCCTGCGCCAGAAGATGGAAGAGGAACTGAAAATCGCCCGCGAGATTCAGCAGAACCTCATGCCGCGCCGCCTTCCTTCCACCGGGTGGTTCCGCGCCGCGGCCTCCAGTATTCCGTCACACCAGGTGGGTGGCGATTACTGCGACGTGAGCGAACTCGAGCCCGATGTGTGGGGCTTCGTTGTCGCCGACGTATCCGGCAAAGGTGTCAGCTCCGCTCTGCTCGCCAGCCTGATTCAGGGCGCATTCCTCGCCGGCGGCTACGCCGACATGCGCATCGATCAGTTGATGGCCCACGTCAATCAGTTCCTCACTGAGCGCACCGAGGGCGAAAAATACGCCACGCTCTTCTGCGGTGTGCTTGGACGGGACGGCCTGCTTCGCTGGAGCAACGCCGGCCACTGCCCGCCCATGATCATCCGCCGCGGCGGCGAGATTCTGAAACTGGAAGCCACCGGTGTTCCCATTGGCATGCTCCCCAATGTCACTTTCGCCGTCGAACACACGCAACTGGAGCCCGGTGACAAGATCCTCGCCTACACCGATGGTGTTTCCGAAGCACAGAATCGTGCCGGCCACTTCTTTGATACGCAGCGCATGGAGCTGCTGCTGCGCGCGAATGCCGCAAAGCCCTGCGATCAACTCATCCAGTTGCTCATCCGCGCCGTGGAAAACTTCACAGAGGATTTCCCGCAGAGCGACGACATCACCGCCGTCGTGATGGAGTACGCTCCCGGTCAATAGCAGCTATCGCGCGTCTTCCTGCACCTTCTTCCCCACGTCCGCCAACATGTCCGGATCATCCCAGATGTGCGAATGCAGGCCTGGGTTTCGTGCCGCGTAAGCATTGTTCAGCAGGGCGATGGTGTAGGTGGCATGCGTAATGGTTGTTTGCTGTGAGCTGTAGCCGCGTGCCGGATCCACGATGCCATCCACCACCAGGTTCTTTTGAAATCCCCCGCGTATCGCGGTTTGAAACGCCACAATCCACTCATGCGTGGCATCGTCAAACACGCCGGTCACGCGCAGAGGCTTCTTCGGCGCCTGGAAGGAACCTAATAAGACATCCGGATTCTTTTGGATGAAATTGAGGAAGAATTGAACGAGTCCGACATCGTCGCGGGCATTCGTCTTGTTTCTGCCTACCGGCTTGTCGAGGTTGTAGAAAGGACGTACTCGGAATGCCATGACCAGATTATGGCCGATTTCGCATCCACTCGATTGTGTCGTCCCAGTCCATCAGGCCGGTGGTGGCGCCCAGCGATTGCACGTTCAAAGCCCCCACCGCGTTCGCGATCCGCGCCGCCTCATCCAACACGCATCCCCGCTGTAGTGCCGATAGAAACGCCCCAGCGAAACAATCGCCGGCACCAGTGGTATCCACCACTTCCACCTCAAAGGCAGGCACATGCTGAACGCCGTCTTCCCGAAAGATCACGCAGCCGCGCCCACCGCATTTGAGCACCAGTGTCTTTGTCCCATGCTTGCGGAAGAAGTTCCACACCTTGTCGTGCTCATGCGTCCCCGTCAGCATCAGCGCTTCGTCTTCATTGGCAAACAGAATATCGGTGTGGGGCAGGGAAGGGCCCAACACGCGCATCCACTCACCCAGCGCATCCCACGCTGTGTCCAACGATGTCTGCAGTCCCAGCGCCTTGGCCTGCTGTAGCAACACCGGTGCAAAGCCGCGCAGATGCAGGATGGCGAAGGGGTTTCCAATATGCATTCGCGTGAACCCGCTCACCATTTCACGGGTGAGCGAAATCGGCTCAGCAAACAACAGCCGTCCCACGCCCGGTTGATGCAGAAACGCCCGCGTGCCATCCGACTTCACCAGAGCCACCGTCGTCGCCGTGCCCGACGCCAACCGCCGGATCGCCGATACATCCACACCGCATTCCGACAAGCGTGCCAGCGCCATATCAGCGAACGCATCATGCCCCACCGCGCCTAGCAGGCGCACCGGCACTCCCAGCTTCCCGATGGCGGCCGAAGTATTCGCTCCATTCCCGCCCAACGAGGGTGAAATCGACTCCACCCACCGCGTGCCGCCCCATTGAATTTCATCCACCGGCCGCGTGAGAATATCCACCACAATGTTGCCAACCGTCAGCACGCCAGGAATCATGGCGCCGCTCCCGACAGCGCTTCAAAGAACCCCGCTTCAATCGGCCAAAGTCCCGTGATCTTCGTGTTATCGCTGCTGAATTTGCCCCCGCTCAAAATTCCCGACAGTGTTTGCTGCCCTTGCTGCGCGGGCATGGTGCGTTGCAGCACCGTTGTCGCGGCTTGCAGTTCGCGCACCATCTGAGTGGCCTGCTCCGGAGTCTGGCATTCCGCCTCCAGCCGCGCCTCATACGCTTTGGTGTTCGCGCCAATCGCCAGCATCACCTGCCCGCTGCCCGATAAAGCCGTGGCCAGCATCTGCGCCGCGCCAGGCAACGTCGATGTGTCCTTCAACAGCTCCGGCGGAATGAGAAACCAGATTGGCTGATTGGACGGCATCGATGGCGATGCGCCACTCGGGCGCGTTAGCTTGGTCACGGCGTCAGAATCCGCGCTGCTGGCGAATGCGAGTTGCCCCTCAGCCAGCTTTGCGTACGAAAGGTGCCTGCCCGGTGTCGATGCCGCCATGCGGCACACGCCGTCCTTGCAGCCGCCGCCATGCTTGGCCGCGTACTGCCGCATGCCGTACCAATCGAAACGCCCTGTGAGAATCGCCAGCGTCTCCGCCGCGCTGTAGGACGCGATCACCAGATCGAGATCGCGCTTGTAGTCGAAGCCCGTCTCTTTGACGAACTGCACGTACTCGGGCTCTTCGGCTTGCTTGCCGGCAAGCTTCTCCACGATGCCCGCCGCCCGCAATGCCTTCACGTCGATCGACAGGCGCAACTTCGCTTGCGGCAGCCGCGCCACCTGCTCTCCGCCCGGGATGCCCAGAAACGTCGTGCGATAGAGCCACGTGCCCACGGCAAATCCCGTGCACGCGATCGCGGTCATGATGACAATGCGCGTGGGCGACGCCACGGCCTAGACCGTTGCCGTTTCCGTGGCCCGCGATTCCCGCCACAGCTTCATGTAGCCTCGCAGGTCTTTCATCATGCGATCGAAGGTCGGCAGATGTAGCGACTGTGCTCCATCGCTCACGGCCTTCTCCGGGCACGGATGCACTTCCAGAATGAGCCCGTCGGCGCCGATCGCCACCGCCGCGCGCGACAGCGCCGGCACCAGGCTGCGCTTGCCCGTCGCATGGCTCGGATCAATCACCACCGGCAGATGCGTCATCTCATTCAGCACCGGCACGGCCACGATGTCGCACGTGTTGCGCGTCACCGTTTCAAAGGTGCGGATGCCGCGCTCGCAGAGGATGACGTTCGGATTCCCGTGCGCCACAATGTACTCGGCCGACATCAGCAGCTCTTTGATTGTCGAGCTCAACCCGCGCTTCAGCAGCACCGGCCGTCCGCACCCGCCCAGCACCTTCAGCAGAGCGAAGTTCTGCATGTTGCGCGCGCCCACCTGCATGATGTCGGCGTATTCGGCGACCAGATCCACATCGCGATCGCTCATCACTTCGGTGACGATCGCCAGCCCGGTGGCCTGCCGCGCCTTCGCCAGCAATTTCAAGCCTTCTTCGGCCATGCCCTGGAAATCGTAGGGCGACGTGCGAGGCTTGAACGCGCCGCCGCGCAGCACCTTGGCGCCAGCCGCGGCCACCGCGTGCGCGCTCTCCATGATCTGCGCTTCGCTTTCCACCGAACACGGTCCGGCCATCACGACGAACTCATCGCCGCCGATTTCGACCCCCGGCCCGAGCCGGATCACCGTGCGCCCGGGGCGGAATTCCTTGCTGACGAACTTGTAGGGCGCGGATATACGCACCGCTTTTTCGACGCAGGGCATGGCTTCCAGCGATTCCAGGCAATGCGTGACATCGCCCATCCCGACGGCCCCGATGACGACGCGTTCTTCGCCCTCAATGGCATGGATCTTGTAGCCGAAGTCGCGAATCCGTTCGCAGACGGACTCTATTTCGGCCTTGGTGGCGTAGCGCTTCATGGAGACGATCATGGTGTTTGTTACCTCTCAAAAAATCGAAAACCCACTCTTTCGAGTGGGTTGGTTGTCGAACCGAAACTTGCTTATGCCAACGCCACTCCCGCCGAATCAGCTTCGGTACCAAAATCGAAAGCTAAACGAGGAGCGACGAGGCATGAAACTAAGAGTATACAAGAGGAGGCGTCATCGGGCAACATGACGTATGCTGAGGATATGTCCACCCAGACACTGGTGAGCGTCGCCGAATACCTCTCCACTTCCTTTCGCCCGGACCGCGAATACCTGGATGGAGTAGTTTTGGAGCGTGCAATGGGAGAACGGGACCACAGCCGGCTGCAATCTCTTCTCTGCGCATTCCTGATTCAGCAAGAACGGGAATGGGGCATTGACGCTGTCGTCGAACAGCGTGTTCAGGTGAAGCAGCACCGCTTTCGCATTCCGGACATTTCTGTCCTGGCTCACGGCGCCAAGCCTGAACCGATTTACACCGAACCGCCCTTCCTTTGCATCGAGATCCTATCCAAAGACGATGCCATGTCGAGTATGCTTGAACGCATCCACGACTACCTGGAATTCGGCGTCGCCTACGTCTGGGTCATCGACCCCCGCACCCGCCGCGCCTGGACCTATACGCGCAACGAAATCCGCGAAGTCACGGACGGCACCCTACGAACGCAGAACCCCGACATCGCTGTCCCCTTCGCCGCCATCTTCGAAGCGCAGTGACGCGGGCCTCCGGCCGGCGGCTAACTTCCTTTTTCCCTCATCAGGTCCGTTCGTTCTCCGCTGTGACCGCGCGGTCGGAACCTTGGTTTTCAAGTCGTGACGCCAACGTCCTCATCGCAGGTCACACAGGTCAAGGTGATAGATAGTCCCATCTTGCAGAATCCACACACTGGACCCCCGCGACGCCCTCCACGGGCTGCTCAACGGGGCCCCGGTTTCATCATCGATGTGGAACAGTCCTGTCCACTCAGTCCGCATTTGGCCGCCACTCAGCAGAGTCATTATTGTCCATTCGCGAAATCGATCATAGGCCCCTTGCATCAAGACCAGATCTCCAAACACAGCGAAAACGCTACTGCCCTGAATCGGGCAATCCCAAACTCCGACAATCTGATCATCGACGATTTGCACCAAAGGAAATTCGGTGTAGTAGCAACACCATGCCTCTTGGTCGTTCACCACGTTCAGGGCGTAACAATCGAAAATTGGGTGGAGTCCTCTCGTCGGGTGAAACTCGAATTTGCGCTGCCCGCACCGATCGAATCGCAGGAGCCCGTGGGACCCAATCGGGTTCGTCCAGCCTAAATTTCCGAAGATGCCCTCGTCGAAGTAGGATGCCCAGATCCCCCCTGCCTTCGTGGTTTGCATATCCTGAACACCGTCCCCTAGCACCATTTCTCCCAGGCATGCTCCATCCTCTCCAAAGAACTTGCCGTTCGGGTTCGGAGGACGAGAGTACTCGCATCGACTCGTTGCCAAGAGGATGCCTTCCTCGGTCGGCTGTACGAGGTTAAAATTCGATAACTGTTCAGGAATTCGAACCTCCTCCATGTCCCATTCCTGAGATCCGATTGCGAGTACTAACCAATCGCAGGCGGCCCTACGTATAGTCCATCCATGATCTTCCTCGCCAAGGCAAAGAAGCACATATGCGCGTCCATCGTATCCAGCGCTGAACCCGGTCACTCGACCCTTGCTGATGTAGGCGCGAATGTCTCGCCAGACTGTAGCCGTCAATTCCACTGGCGGATCCTACGCCGTCTCCATCGCCACCACAGTATCCATCGCATCCCTCCCGCTACTCGGCAAATTCAACAACCACCCCCCATCCACCGATTTCACCGGCACCGCCGCCCCACCCACCAGCATCTTCGCCCCCTTGACCGCCTTCCCGAACGAAGGAATCACCAGCAGCGGATCCACCCAATCGAGCACATGCACATACACCGTCTTCCCCTTCTGCGTCGTCACGCCCCAAGGCCGAGGCGTGATCGGCCCGCCACGTGTCCCAAACACCGACTCCCCGTTCCGGCTCACCCACCCGCCGATCTCCTTCAATCGTGTCACGAACTCCTCCTGAATCGTCCCATCCGGCCGAGGCCCGACATTCAGCAGAAAGTTCGCATTCATCCCCGCCGCCTTCACCAGATAGTGCACCAATTGCTTCGACGATTTAAACTTCTTATCCGAAGAGTTATACCCCCAGGCCACATTGATCGTCTCGCACGTCTCCAGCGGCAGCGCGCCGATCTTCGATTCCTCATTGAACCCCGCCGTATTCTGCCCCGGCAGGTCCTTCTCAAACATCTGGAAATCCTCGCCCTCAAACGGGGCCAGGTGATGATTGTTCCCAATCAGCGCCTGCGGCTGCAAGCGGTGGATCATGTCATATGTCTTCCGCAACCGCCAATCCGCATCCTTCCGGTCCCAAATCCCGTCAAACCAGATCCCGCCCAACTCCCCATATCCCGTCAGCAACTCCTCCAATTGCCCGTCCATAAAATCCAGATACCGGTTAAAATCCCCCGCAGAAGGCCGCCCGCTCGCTTGCCCCGTCCGCCCGCGCGGAAAATAATCCGTATGATGCCAGTCCAGGTGCGAGTGATAAAAGAACAGCTTCACGCCCTGCCGCTTGCACTCCTCTGACAAAGGCTTCAGTACATCCTTCTTATAAGGAGTCGCGTCCACAATATTCCACTTGTTCTTCTTCGTCTCCCACATCGCGAACCCATCGTGATGCTTGCTCGTAATCGTGATGTACTTCTGCCCGGCCGCCTTCGCCAACGCCACCCACGCCGCCGGATCGTACTTCACCGGATTGAACCGCGGCGGCAATTTCTCATACTCCGCGCTCGGCATCTTGTCGTTATTCATCACCCATTCACCCTTCCCCAACACGGAGTAAACACCCCAGTGAATGAACAGCCCGAAACGGGCATCCTGAAACCACTGACGGGCTTTCAGGTTCGCCTGGGAAGGCTGATACGGAGCGGCGCGAAGCGCCTGCGAGGCCGCTGCGGAAGCGGCAATTTGCATTGCGAATCGACGAGTCATGGAAGATTCTCCGCTCTCAGCATACGAAAAGCGCAGCCATCCGTGTTTGCTATATTGGTCCATCCTGGCCATAACTCCACAAGGCCACGTACAGGGAGAAACGAATGAAGTATGGTTTGAATATCCGCCCCGACGGCGAACTCGATTTTCTGTCCCTCGGAGCGCTGATCCACCGTCTGGATCCCGGCATCATCCCCTTCCGCAAAGCGACCGAATGCCACATCCACGTGAGCGGCGGCGAGTTCAACGTTGCGGCGAATCTCGCCGATTGCTTCCGCATGAAGACCGGCATCGCCAGCGCCATGGTCGATTACCCCATCGGCGATCTCATTGCCGAGCGGGTCCGCGCGATGGGCGTGAGACCTTTCTATAAGCGCTTCAAACACGACGGCGTGCAGGGCCCCAACATGGCCACTGTCTACAGCGATCGCGGCCTCGGCGTGCGCGCTCCCGTCGTTTTCTATAACCGCTCCAACGAAGCCGCGGGCCGTCTCAAAGCGGGCGACTTCGATTGGAAAGGCATCTTCTCCAAAGGCGTGCGCTGGTTCCACAGCGGCGGCATTTTCGCCGCACTGTCTCCCACCACTTCCGAAGTCATCATTGAAGGCATGCGCGCCGCCAAGGAAGCCGGCGCCATCGTTTCCTTCGATCTCAACTTCCGCCAGAAGCTCTGGGACTTCTCCGGTGGCGCCGCCCGCGCCGTCGAAGTCATCGATGAGATTGTGCATCACGTCGATGTCCTCGTGGGCAACGAAGAAGACTTGCAGAAAGGGCTCGGCATCCCCGGCCCGGAAGTCGCAGCCAAATCGAAGCTCGATCCCACCGCCTTCTTCGGCATGATCGACAACGTAGTAAAGAAGCATCCGCAGATCAAAATCGTGGCCACCACGCTGCGCGAAGTCCACACCACCNNCCTGGATCGACGGCCAGACCTACGTCGCTCCGCAGTGCGAACTCGATGTCCTCGACCGCGTCGGCGGTGGTGACGGCTTCGCCGCCGGATTCATCTACGGCCTGCTCAGCGGCGAAGAGCCGATGGAAGCACTCAAACTCGGCTGGGCCCACGGCGCGTTGCTCACCACGTTCCCCGGCGACACCACCATGGCGTCGGTCGAAGATGTGCGAGCCTTCGCCAAAGGCGGCTCCGCGCGCATCCAGCGCTAATGCTCCTGCTTCTGCTGCTCGCCTCGTCGCTCAGCGCCGCCGATGTGATTTATCGCAACGGCACGGTGCTCACCATGGACGCGGCAGGGCGAGTGGCCGAAGCCGTCTCCATCGAAAACGGCCGCATCCTGAAGGTAGGCACGAATGCCGAAATCGGCGTCAACGCCACCCGCGTCATCGATCTCAAAGGCCACACACTCCTCCCCGGCTTCTACGCTGCCCACGATCATTTCCCATCCTCCGGCCTCGCCGCGCTCTATCAGGTCGATCTCAACTCGCCGCCCATGGGCGCCCTCCGCAACATGTCCGAACTGATCGCTGCACTCAGCACGAAAGCACAAACCACACCACAAGGCGAATGGATCATCGGACGCGGCTACGATGACACACTCCTCGCCGAGCGCCGCCATCCCACGCGTCAAGACCTCGATCGTGTCTCCACGCAACACCCTGTCTACATCGTCCACACTTCCGGCCATCTCGCCGCCGCCAACACCAAAGCACTCGCCATCGCGGGCGTGAATAAATCAACTCCGCAGCCCAAAGGCGGGCGCATCCGCATCGACCCCGCCACCGGCGAGCCCACCGGAGTCATCGAAGAATCCCTCGGCCTCGTCTCCAAACATCTCCCGCAAGTCACGCTCGAACAAACGCTCCAGGCCATGCGCCACGACGGGAAAATCTACGCCGCGAAAGGCGTCACCACTACCGTCGTCGCCGGAGCCTCGCGCCAGCGCATGATCGAATTCAAAACCGCCATCGCCCGCAACTTCGTCCCCATCCGCATCAACGCCCTGCTCGCCGGCGCCGCAGCGCCCGCCACTATACAGGAAGCAGCCGGCTTCCGCTCCCTAAACGGCCAACTGCAGGTCACCGGAGTGAAGCTGTTCGCCGATGGCTCCATCCAGGGCTACACCGGCCATCTCGCCGCGCCCTATCACCAGCAGCCCGAAGGCAAGCAGGATTACAACGGCTACGCGCTCCGCCCCCGCGCCGAACTCATCGATCAAGTGAAGCGCCTCCATCAGGGTGGATATCAGATCGCCATCCACGGCAACGGCGACGCCGCCATCGACGATATCCTCGCGGCCTACGGCGAAGCCCAACGCGCGGCTCCGCGCACAGACACCCGCCATCGCATCGAACACTGCCAGACGCCGCGCGAAGATCAACTCGACCGTATGCGCACACTCGGCATCTCGCCGTCATTCTTTGAAGCGCACGTCTACTACTGGGGCGATCGGCACCGCGATATCTTCCTCGGCCCCACACGCGCCGCCCGCATCAGCCCGCTCGCCTCGGCACGCCGCCGCGGCATCCGCTTCACTCTCCACAACGACACGCCGGTCACCCCGGTTGATCCGCTGCTGCTCGTTTGGGCCGCCGTCAATCGCCTTACGACATCCGGCCAGCTACTCGGCCCCGAGCAACGCATCACCGTGATCGAAGCTCTCCGTGCCGTCACCAGCGACGCCGCCTGGCAGAATCACCAGGAAAACGAGCGAGGCGCCATCGAGCCCGGCCACGTCGCCGACTTCGTCATCCTCGATCGCAATCCGCTCACTACTCCGCCGGCCGAATTGCGCACCATTCAAATTCTCGAAACCATCATCAGCGGAAAATCCATCTATCAGCGCCAATAACCATGGACCCACTCTTCGTACAAGTAGACCCTCGCGACAATGTCGCCATCGTCGTCAACCCGGAAGGGCTCCCCACCGGAGCCCAATTCTCCAACGGCCTGAAACTCGCCGAAGCCATCCCCCAATCACACAAAGTCACACTTCGTGCGATGAGCGAAGGTGAGCCTGTCATCCGCTACGGCGAAGTCATCGGCCGTCTCACGCGCGCGCTCCCCGCGGGCTCATGGATTCGCGAAGATCTGATGGACCTCCCGCAAGCCCCCGCGCTCGACGAACTCCCGCTCGCCACCGCAGTTCCCGCCGCGCTCCCACCGCTCGAAGGCTACACCTTCGAAGGCTATCGCAACCCCGATGGCTCGGTCGGCACGAAGAACATCCTCGGCATCACCACCACCGTGCAATGCGTCGCGCCCACCGTCGACTTTGCCGTGCGGCGCATCCGCCAGGAGATTCTGCCGCGCTTCCCCAATGTCGATGATGTCGTGGCCATCACACACACCTACGGCTGCGGTGTCGCCATTGATGCACCCGGCGCAGCGGTGCCCATCCGCACCCTCGGCCACCTCAGCCGTCACGCCAACTTCGGCAGCGCCCCGCTCGTTGTCAGCCTCGGCTGCGAAAAGCTGCAGCCCGCGCGCATGCTGCCCGGCGCATCGCTGCATGCGTCCAAGGGCGGCCAGTTCCCCATCCTCGAAGCCGATCCCTACGTCATCCGTTTGCAGGACGAACGGGGCTTCGGCGCCACCGTCAGCGCCATCCTCCACTACGCCGAAAAACGCCTGGAAGAACTGAACCGCCGCACCCGCGTCACCTGTCCGGCCTCCGATCTCAACGTCGGTATGCAATGCGGCGGCAGCGATGCTTTCTCTGGTGTCACCTGCAATCCGGCGGTCGGTTACGCCGCCGATCTCATCGTGCGCGCCGGCGGTACCGTGATGTTCAGCGAAGTCACCGAAGTGCGCGACGCCGTGCATCTGCTCACGCCGCGGTGCATCAACGAAGACGTCGCCCGAGCCCTCATCCGCGAGATGCGCTGGTACGACGAGTACCTCGCCCGCAGTGGCGCCGACCGCAGCGCCAACCCCACGCCCGGAAACAAGCGCGGCGGCCTCGCCAACGTGGTGGAGAAGGCACTCGGCAGCGTCGCCAAGGCCGGCACATCCGCACTCAACGCCGTCGCTACGCACGGCGACAAAGTCACCACCAAAGGCCTGGTCTTCGCCGCCACACCAGCGAGCGATTTCATCTGCGGCACACAGCAACTCGCCTCCATGAACATGCATGTGTTCACTACCGGCGAAGGTTCCCCCTACGGCCTCGCGCTTTGCCCCGTAGTGAAGGTATCCTCGCGCACGGCCCTCGCCGAAAAATGGCATGACCTCATCGACATCGACGCAGGCACAATTGCGACGGGCCAAGCCACCATTGCCGACGTCGGCTGGCAACTCTTCCGCTTCATCCTCGACGTTGCCAGCGGACGCAAGAAAACCTGGGCCGATACCTGGGGCCTCCACAACTCGCTAGCCCCCTTCAACCCCGGGCCTGTGACCTAAGGCAGCCGTGACGACACAAATCCCCCAATCGCCCCCAACATCGGCCAGAAAACCCCCGTAGTAGCAAGCGAGGCGATCGTGAAATTCCTCAACAACTCCACCGGAAGAGCCGCCTCTCCAGCCACCGTAGGCGCACCAATCAGATGCGGCAGCAACAAACACAACACTCCAGCAATGCTCCGCATCCAAGTCCTGCAAGCAATCAGCCACAACCCCACCGCCGTAGCCAACACCGTGAAAGTCCACCAAATCTGACGATCCTGCACATCGGGCACAGGCACTCCCGGAGGCAGCGGCGGCAACCCCAGCGACGGCGCAAGGTGAAAACAAGCGAACGCAGCAACTCCCCACAGCAGACCCTGTCGCACACTGACGTCTCTCCCGCTTAAAGCAAGAAAACCGAACAGCACTGCTGCAAATCCAATCCCCGTCAATACACTCGTCAGCGCCGTCCAGGCCGTGCGCTCCAACCCCTCCGCAGGTTTCCACTCCTCAACAGCATGTTCATGTTCGTAACGCTCCGCCGCCTCTATCAGCGGCACCACGGTGAAATGCTGCATTGCAAACAGCAGCAATCCCGCCAGCACGCCGGAGCACAACACCACCAGCACCAGCTTCCGAAACATCGTCACGGCTAGTGGCAGGGAAATCCGTTGGCGTGCCGCGTGTCATGCGCCGCGTTATGCGCCCGCGTGAACGGTGAAAACCCCACACCATACAGAATGATCAATCCAAACACCAACACCGCCACTGCCGGCAGGCGATCCACAAACACCGAAGTCTGCGTTGCACTCGATACGGTTGTGCCAGTCATAAGGTTCCTAGCAGTCTATCAGGATTGCTCCACGCATTCAGCCGTGTCGATCAGATAGCGCTGAAAGTGCCGCCCCGCAAGCGACTCCGGCGGATCCAAATACTCCTGCTCCAGCAGCATATTCTCCACGTAGTTATAAATGCTCGAAACATCCTCCACACTATTGATGGAGTGAAACCAGATCGATTTTCCCTTGAACTGAAGCATCACCACATTCGCCAGCGGGCATGGCCCCAGGCATCCCGATATCGTCAGATGAAACCTCCGCCGAATCCCACGAGCCTTCCACTGCCGCTTGAATTCCTCCACGGGTGACGCCGGAAAACCCTTCTGCGTCTGCCCGCAACAGCATCCGTGACAAACGAACAACTGTCCATCCTGAACACGAATCTCTTTGGACACCCCATCGGCGCGCGTCACGCGATGAAGCGGACTCTGCCGGTATTGATAACTGACCCGAAAGCCCGGCCGCAACTGCACTGGCTTGCCATGCGGCGTGTGGCGATAGGCATCCGCCCAAGCCTCTTTGCGTTCGTACAACGTGGCCGTGTCCGCCAGTCCCTTCGCCGTCACCAGCTTCTCCAGCGCCGAAAGCCAGTGAATGTAATACTCCGTGCCGTCATCCGCTTCGCCGCGCTCAGCCGCCTCCGCCAACTCCGCGGCCAGCGCCTCCGCCCATTCCTTCCACGTGAAGTGCCCTTGTTGCGAAAGCCGCACAGCCAGTGCAAAAGCCTGTGCCTGCCAAGGCTCTGCGAACACGGGTCCTTCTGCATCGCGCGGAAGACTCTGCAACTCAGGAAAGCAGCCGCTCAGCTCAAGCTCGTTCAAGGTAGTCGTCCCACAAATCAATGTAGACAGAATCGCGCGGGGATGCCGCGTCCCCCCACAACTCGCGAGCACTGAATTTCACCGAATAGCAATGCTGCCGCTTCTCGCCCAACCCATGCGCGCTCGTATCCGGAAAAATGTGCACACCATGGTCGCGGTCCACCACACCCACCTTGCCGCGCGCGTAGCGCGGAAGCCGCGTATGACCCGTCGGATTGATATTTCGCGCCCGCACCCGCTGGCCCACTTCGAACTGCGGCACAACCGAAGGATCCACAGTATTCGGCAGGTTCCGATTCAATGCCACCGAAGGAACTGCCTCCGGGGTAAGCAGCGGCGTCACCTTCGCCGATCCCTCCGCCGGCTTGCCCGAATCCACCTCGGCCTGCGTCACAACACCCGTCTTCACGATCAGGCTCACGAAACGCGCGAACCACTTTTCGTAGTAGCTCATCCGCAGGTAATCCGCCGGCGGCAGTTTCTCAATCTCATGCCGTCCGGTGTCGATGTTCCATTTGCGCCAAGGGCCCATCGCACGATGCAGCGCATACACGCGCGCTTCCCACCGGCTGTGAAAAACAGGTTCGTTCTGCTCCACCTCGATGGGCCCCATGCCATGCATCCCGCCCATGTCGTGTACGCCGTTCATGGCTTACCTGCCTTCGCCACGCCGATCATCGAATCACGTGTCACCAGTTCAGCAAGTTCCTTCTCCGAAAGCCCCTCCGTACCCGCCGGCCGTTCCGGCAGCACCAGATAACGCAATTCCGCCGTGCTGTCCCAAACCCGCACTTCCACATCCTCCGGCAACTCGAGCCCAAACTCACGCAACACACCGCGCGGATCAATGACGGCTCGCGAGCGGTACGGCGACGATTTGTACCACACCGGAGGCAGCCCCAGCACCGGCCACGGATAGCAGGAACATAGCGTGCAAACCACCAGGTTATGCACCTTCGGCGTGTTCTCCAGCACCACCATGTGCTCTCCCTGCAAGCCCAGGTATCCGAACTCCGCGATCGCCTTCGGTGCATTCTCCAGCAGCCGCTCTTTATAGGAAGCATCCACCCAAGCCCGTGCCACCACCTGCGCACCGTTGCGTGGTCCTACTTTGTTCTCATACGTATCCACTAACGCATCCAGCGCCGCCGGATCCACATATCCCTTCTCCACCAGCAGCGACTCAATCGCCTTCACGCGCAGCGTCATGTCCGATGGAACAGTCTGATGTTCGTGGCGATCCTGCGGATCACCTGGCGGTGGATCTACATTGGTGTTGGCTGCGCTGCTCATCAGAACACGATCAGAATATCATACGGCTTTTCCGAATCACTCCCTACAAGAGTTACAATCCCCACATGCCGAATATTACCCGCCGTGCCGCTCTCACCACACTGGCCGGAGCCCCCTTCATTCAAGCCGCCCCGCGCAAACCCAACTTCCTCTTCCTTCTCACCGACGACCAAAGCTACCAAACCCTCAGCCTCACGGGAAGTCCCTTCATGCGCACGCCGAACATTGACCGCCTTGGCCGCGAAGGCGTGCTCTTCACCAACAACTTCGTCGCCATGAGCCTCTGCGCCCCCAGCCGCGCCTGCTGTCTCACCGGGCTCTATCCGCACAAAAACGGCATCATCGGCAATCAGATCCGCTGGAATCATCAACTCCAGACACTCCCGCGCCTGCTCCAATCCAGCGGCTATCGCACTGCTCACATCGGCAAATTTCACATGGATAGCGATGACCGCGTCCACCCTGGCTATGATTACTTCGCCGCGCAACTCGGCCAGGGCCAGTACGTCAACCCGCGCAAGAACATCAACGGCAAATGGGTCGACCTGCAAGGTTACGACACCGACATCGTCACCAATCAGGCCATCGACTTCATGCGCTCGTCCAAGGACAAGCCCTTCTGCACCTGGATCGGCTATAAAGCCTGTCACGGCCCGTTCACTCCCGCCCCCGGCCACGAGAACGATTTCGCCAACATCGAGTTCCGCCCGCCTGAGTCCTTCTTCCTCGACGACACCGGCAAGCCCGATCGCGTCCGGCGTAAAAACCAGAATCCCCAATCCGCGTTTCATGCCGAAACCCAAAAGGGCGGCAAGAAAAAGAAGAAAAAAGCCGCCGGCGACGCGCCTGGTTCGCTTAATGCCTGGGCTGCCCGCGAGCGCGATCAATACCGCTGCCTCATGGGCGTCGAAGACAGCGTAGGCCGCCTGCTTCGCTTCCTCGACGAAGAGAAACTCGCGAACGACACCATCATTGTCTACATGGGCGACAACGGCTTCTTCCACGGCGAGCATGGCCTGCACGGCAAAATGGAAGCCTACGAAGAAGCCCTCCGCGTCCCCATGCTGCTGCGCTACCCCGCCGGCGTCAAAGGCAATCAACGCATTGATGCCTTCACCTCCAACATCGATATCGCCCCATCCGTCCTCGATTTCTGCGGCATGCGTCCACCGCAACCGATGCAAGGGCTCTCCTTCAAAGGCCTCGTCGATGGCAGCAAACGCAAGCCCGGCCGCGACAGCTTCGTCTACACCATGCACAGTGACGATGCCGCGCATCCCACAGTGAAGGCTCTCCGGACCAGCCGCCACAAACTCATCCTCAACCTCACGCCCAAAGACAAAACGGAACTCTACGATCTACTAACCGATCCCAAGGAGATGAAGAACCTTGCGCTTGAATCCGGCAACGCCCAACTCATCTCCGATCTCAAACGCAAACTCATCGCCGAGATGAAGAAGATCGAAGACCCGGCCATCCCCGCGGTGGAAGCTTCATAGATTCACCGTCCGAAGTATCCGTCGATCCCTTCACGGAATCAGGATGGTTACTGCGTTCGATGCCTTGCCGCCGGCCGAAACCGTAATGCCGATCTCGCCTCGCGCGGCCAGCGACCGCGGCAGCCGGATCCAAACCAAATCGACTCCCGCCGTCGTGGAGCTTGCCGCGATTTGTAGCACCTCCGCTTGCTCCTCGCCAATCGACGCGGTGGCGCTCGCGGCATCCGTTCCCCGTATCCCCGTTGCCTCCAACTCCAGCGTCAGCGGCGGCCCTTCGTCTGCCAGTTCAATCGGCAACGCCGTGCACGACTCCTCGCATTGAAACAGCGCCTGGCCGGTCTCCGCTCCGTCCTCGCCCGCGAAGAAGAGACGCCCCCGCGCCACGCCCTTTCCCGTGCCATCCGCCGCAAATAACCCCGGCGATACCGGCTCGATCGTCAGTTTCCCGCGCCCGGCCACCGTGCCGGCACTCATCAGAGTGACTTCCGTTTCGCCCATCGCCAACTCCCCCGGCAACACGACATCCACCATCCCCTTGCCCGAAGCGGCCACCGCTGCGGGAAGCTGTCCAGCCATCACCGTTACTTCACGCAATCCCTCCAGCCCTTCCCGCTCCAACACCAGTCGCGATCCCGGCGCCGCCACCACGGTCACTTCCCGGCTGGCTGCGTTACGCAACGTAATCGACGAAGCGCTCGTGATCCGCAGCATCACCCGGATCACTCGCGGCGAATTCACCGATCCCGGCGCTGTCACCGTAAGCTGCGTGCTGTAGTCCCCAACCTCCAGCCCCGCCGGCTCCACTGTGAGAGCGACCGCCCCAGGCGTCGTCCCCGCTGTCCGGTCCAGTTTAAGCCAAGCCGCCGCCGCGGGCGCTGCCACTGTGTACGGCAGGCTGCCCGTCGACCCGATCCGCAGCGTCTGCGCCGCCGGAGCCGCGCTCCCCTGCACATGGCTGAACTCCACCGATTCCGCGCTTAGCGTAATCGCCGGACCCGCGAAATCGGCGAACAGATCGTGCGTCGGCCACGTGCGCACTTGCGTCTCCGCAGTCGACATGGCAGTGAATATCTCCGTTACGATCGTCGCCTCATCCTGCGGGCGCATATTCATCAGCACAACCCAATCGCGATTGTTCTGCCTTCGCGCCAGGACATTCCGCGTTCCCGTCGCCCCGCCCGTATGCCACCAGTGTGCTCCTGACGTAAGCGGCGTGATTTGCCACGTCAGTCCAGCGAAGTTCCCCGTTTGCCCCACCGGAGCGGCTGGCCGGGCAGAAATCGCCGCCAGCGACGCCGCGTTTAGGATTGCCGGACCCCGCCGCCCTTCCAGCGCGTTGATGTACTTCATCAGGTCTACCGCGTTCCCGATCCAGCCCCCATAGGCTTCCGATTGCTCTACCCAGAAATTTCCATACGGCCCCGGCGCGGGCACTGCCGCTCCAGGCACCACCGGAGTATTCGTCAGCGGCGCGCCCGGATAATCGTAGTACCGCACCTCCCCCGGTTCCCGCAGCGCCGGCAAGGCATGCCCAAGTTTCAGCGACGATGCGCCGGGTCCCGCAAACAACGTCTCCCGCACCGCATCCTCATACTTCTTCCCCGTCACCTTTTCAATGATGCGCCCCAGAATCAGGTACCCCGTCTGGCTATAGGCATACTTCGTGCCCGGATCGAAATCCAGCCGCTGCCCCAATGAATACCGCACCATGTCCAGCGGCGTCACCGCCGCGCGGTTCACACCCAGAGCCCGAGACGCAGCGGTGAACTGCAGAACGTGGTCCACCGGGATATCCTTGTCCCAGCCCCCCGTGTGCTGCAGCAACTGCCTCACCGTGATGTTCGCCAGACGTGCGTCCGGAGTCACCCCTGCCGGCGGCGCGATGTCAGGAATCAGAGTCCGGAACTTCGCATCCAGGCTCAGCTTTCCCTCCTGTGCCAGCCTGAGAATCGTCATCCCCGTGAAGGTCTTCGATATACTCGCCAGCCGGAACAGGGAATTCGGTTGCACCGCAATGCCCGCCTCCCGGTCAGCGAAGCCGAATCCCCGCGCGAACACCAGACGCCCCTGGTCTGTAATCGCTACCGCTGCGCCGGGAATCGCCCATTTCCGCAATACCGGCAGCAGGTTGGTTTCGTATGCGGCCAACTCAGGCACCGCTTTTCCCGAGGCCGGATATTCGGATTGTCCCCAACTGGCAGCCGTCAGGCATAGAAGTACGAGAATCGATAGGAAAGGCATGGAAGCAAAATCTTAGCGACTGCCCTGCGCGGAAGGCAACCACGCCTCGCCTGGATCACCTCCCGAAATATCCGTTGATCTCCACGATCGCGTGGGTCTGTCGGTACGCGTACAGATCGATCTGCCCGTTCGTCCCCGACGGCACAATCGCGAAGTTCGTCACCGTCTGCCCCTGGAACGCGTTCAGCACCGATGCATTCGGCTGCGCCGACCCCGTCGGATACACCGTGATAAACGGCATCGGATTCCCATTCGGCACCGCCGTCACGTTGATCGCATAACCCCGCGCCGTCTGCCCGATCCCCGCGCACGCGCTGGTCAACGGCGAGATCGTGCGCGTCGATGAATTCGGTATCACCGGCCCGTTCGCCGTCATGGTGTCGTACAGCCGGCACTGCGTCACTGGAAAATAGAACTGCCCCTTTACCCCGTCATCCGGCGCGAAGTACCCGTTGATGTCCATCAGGAAATCCGTCGCCTCATACGCATACACATCAATCGAGCCCAGCGCGTTCGCCGGCACAATCACGTTGTTCGCCAGTGTCCGCCCCACAAACGAATTGATGCTCGAAACATTTGGTTGTGGAATGCCGGTCTGCCACGTTGTCAGGAACGGCAACACCGCCGGAGGCACCACCGTCAGCGTCACCGAATACGCCGCCGCTGCCGGAATCCCTGGACAATCCGTGCTCAACGGAAAACGGATACTCCGTGTCTGTCGGCTCGCCATTGATGGTGGTCCAAACTGGCTCACACCCGGCCGGTAGTCGCTGCGCGTCTCCACCACACGGCACGGCGTCACTGGATAAAACACCAGATTCGACACAGCCGGGTCATCGGTGAAGTATCCGGAAATATCCAGCAGCAGATCGGCGTTATGGCTCACATACACCGACACCGCGCCATTCGCGCCCGCGGCCACAATCTGCGAGTTCGCAACAATCTGTCCATCCGGCGTACGCACGGTGTACACGTTGGGCCGCGGATCACCTGCCGGCCACACAGTGGCGTAATCCACAACGCCGCCCGGCCGCGGAATCAGCGTCACATTCAACACGTAGGCCTTCGCTGAGGCGGGCACCGGGCAGAACGGATACTGCTTCGGATTCAGCGTGCGCGTCGTCCCCGC
>JAFDVS010000142.1 GCA_018268935.1 Acidobacteriota bacterium
CGAAGCCTGGGAAGATCTGAAAAAGCTATTTCATTTCGTCTATGATTGATCTCCCCGGCCTCTTCCTCACCTTCGAAGGCGTCGACGGCGGAGGCAAATCCTCGCAGATGCGCTTGCTGGTCGATCGTCTCCGCGCTCTTGGCCACACCGTTGTCATCAACATCGAGCCCGGCGGCACCCGCATCGGCAAACAAATCCGCAGTATTTTGCTCGAAGCCGCCAATCACGATCTCAGCCCCACTTCCGAACTCCTGCTCTTCTTTGCTTCCCGCGCTCAAGCCATCGACGAAGTCATTCTTCCCGCGCTCCGTGCCGGACACATCGTCGTCAGTGACCGCTTCACCGATTCCACGATGGTCTATCAAGGTTACGGCCGCAATCTCGGCCCCGACACCGTCCGCCACCTCGACCGCATCGCCTGCCGCGGTCTCAAGCCGGCACTCACCTTATGTCTCGACATGGATGTCGAAGCCGGCCTCGCCCGCGCCCGTGCCCGCAACACCGAAGGCGGAGCCACCGAAACCCGTCTCGATGACGAATCCCTCGTCTTCCACCACAAAGTCCGCGAAGCCTACCACATCCTCGCCACTGAGGAACCAAACCGCATCCAACTCATCGACGCCTCCCGCACCATCGAGGAAGTTGCCGCCAACATCTGGCAACTCGTCGAGCCCCTCATCAATCGCCTCCCGCGCTCGTAGTCAGAAATCCAATCTGCCGTTTCCCTGGATTCACCGGTGGTTCCAGCAACTGCCGGATCGCGTCAAAAATCGTCTGGATCTCCTCATCGTGCTCTTCGTACCTCTTCTCCAGCGCCTCAATCTTCGCCGCCAGATCCTGATTCGCCGCCAGCACCTCCCGGATCTTCACAAACACCCGCATAATCGCAATATTCACCTGAATCGCCCGTGTGCTATTCAACACCGACGAAAGCATCGCAACTCCTTCCTGTGTAAAGGCATACGGCAGATACCTCCTCCCGCCTCGCGCCGCCTTCTCCCCCTTTGACATTGCATTTTGCAATCTCAAACTCTCCAGTTCCGTGGCCGTCAACTGGAACATGAAATCCTTCGGAAACCGTTCCAGATTCCGTCGAACAGCCAAGTTCAGGTTACTGGTCGTAACCCCATACATGTCCGCTAAATCGCTGTCCAGTAATGCTTTCTGTCCCCGGATCACCCGGATCCTCTGTTCCACCACCTCCACCGGCACCACCACCACCCCACTGCCAGCAGACTTCTTCTTCATGGAAAAACTTCTCCTTCCTAGATAAAGTCCTGCAATCTCAGAGTTCCTCTCACCCCATCTCCTCCACACGCCGCGATATGATATCGCAATGCGCTTCGCCGCCTTCCTCCTTCTCCCGGCCCTAGCCGCCGCGCAAGTCAGCGTATCTCTTTACGAGAATCTCCCCAAAGGCAAGGAACTCGAACTCGAAGCCCAAACGCCCACCGACACCTACACCGAGCCCGCCTTCGCCTTCACCGAAATCCCCCTCAAGTTCTCCCCCAACGCGTTAATGCTCGATCGCTCTTCCCCCTTCGTACTCAAAGCCACTTACACCCGCCAACTCCCCGCCGGTCCGCATCAAATCCGCCTCCGCGCACGCGGCGCAGCCATCCTCAAACTCGACGGCAAGGAAATCCTCCGCACCCAAGCTCAGAAGCCCAACACCAGCGGTGACGATCCTGTCCCCGAACCACCCGCCCGTGACGATTCCGGCCGCCGTCCCGCGCACTACCCGCATCAGGACGCGATCGCCACCCTTCCGCTCGAAACAGGCGAACACACCTTCGAACTCACCGCCATCATCGGTGGCAAAGGCCTCATGCCCACACCCGGTGAACTCACCGTAGCCATCGGCAAGCCTAACACCATCGAGAAAATCCTCGGCCCCGATGATTCTCCGCTCCTCACCCACGCCGCCTGGGAATCCTACACCACCCTCGCCCAAGAGCGCATGCGCCTCCACAATAAAGTCCGCCGCGGCCAAATCACGGCCACCGCGCAAGAGCCCTGGGATCGCCGCCACGAACGCATTCGCGAATGGCTTCGCACACAACCCGCCGCGCCGCAGCCGCCCGCATCGAAGCTCGCTGCC
The DNA here is from genome assembly GCA_018268935.1 of Acidobacteriota bacterium. Classification (GTDB taxonomy): domain Bacteria; phylum Acidobacteriota; class Terriglobia; order Bryobacterales; family Bryobacteraceae; genus CADEFT01. The sequence goes on from JAFDVS010000142.1 coordinate 2,102, forward strand.
AACACCCCCATCGATCATTTCCTCAACGCCCGCATCGAAGCCGCCAACGCCAAACACACCGAAGCCCTCAACGACGTCGAGTTCTTCCGCCGTCTCTCCCTCGATGCTACCGGCCTCATCCCTACCGCCGAACAACTCCGCGCCTACCTCTACGACAAGCCCGAAAAACGCCGTGCCAACGCCATCGAGAAATTCCTCGCCGCTGAAAGCTGGGCCGACTCATGGGTCCCCTACTGGCAGGACGTCCTCGCCGAAAACCCCGGCATCCTCAAACCCGATCTCAACAACACCGGCCCCTTCCGCTACTGGCTCCATCAATCCATCGCCGATGGCATCTCCTTCGATCGCCTCGTCACCGAACTGATCGAAATGGAAGGCAGCCTTACCCAAGGCTCGCCCGCTGCATTCTCCCAATCCACGCTCAATGACGCACCCATGGCCGCGAAAGGCGACATCGTGGGCCGTGCTTTCCTCGGCGCCAACCTCGGCTGCGCCCGTTGTCACGACGCGCCATTTCATCCCGTCAAACAGAAGGACCTCTTCAGCCTCGCCGCGATGCTGCAAGGCAAGCCCGTCATCCTTCCCGCCACCAGCACCGTTCCCTTCACCGAGGGCGCACGCCGCCCCGCAGTCAAAATCACTCTCAAACCGGGCGCCGAAATTGCACCCGAGTGGCCCTTCCCTCAACTCATCGCGCACGCATCCAACAGCGACACCTTCCCCGCCACAGGAAAAGTCCCTTCGCGCCGCCAACTCGCCGAACTCATCGTTGCCCCCGAAAACGAACGCTTCGCACAAGTCGTCGTCAATCGCATTTGGGCTCGCTACATGGGCGCCGGCATCGTCGATCCCGTCGATGACTGGGCGCGCACCAAACCCTCGCACCCCGAACTTCTTCAATTCCTCGCCCGCGAATTCGTCTGGTCCGGTTACGACGTGAAGCACATCGCCCGCATGATCTTCCGCTCCAACGTCTATCAGCGCAAACCCGCACCACTCGAAGAAGGCGGCGCAGCCAAACGTCTGTTCACCGGTCCCGTCCGCCGCAAAATGTCCGCCGAGCAACTCGTCGATTCCCTCCACCTCGCCGCCGGCAAACCGCTCGCTTGCGAAGAGCTCAATCTCAACCCCGCCGGCGACCGTCCGCCTACGCAATTCCTCAACATGGGCAAGCCCGAGCGCGCCTGGCAAATGACCGCGCTTTCCAACGAACGCGATCGCCCCGCTCTCGCACTCCCCATCGCTCAATCCTTGGTCGACATGCTCACTACCTTCGGCTGGCGTCAATCGCGCCAGGCCCCAGCCACCGTGCGCGATGATGCGCCCAGCCCGATGCAGACCCTCATCCTCGCCAACGGCAACCTCGGCACCCGCATCGTCCGCCTCTCCGACGAAAGCGCCTTCACCAAACTCGCCCTCGGCAAACAACCCCTCGACGATCTCATCCGCGAAACCTTCTTCCGCGTCTTCTCGCGCAAGCCTTCCGAAGACGAACAGAAATACTTCCACGATTACCTCTCACCGCATTACCTCAAGCGCCACGTTGCCGGAGCCGAAGCCACCAACACCGCGCTCAAGACCGACAATCGCGTCTCCTGGTCCAATCACCTCAGCGCCGAAGCCACGCTCATCCGCATGGAAGAGGAACGTAAGCTGCGCATGGGCGAAGCGCCCACCAAGCGCCTCACTCCACAATTCCGCGAACGCTACGAAGACATGCTCTGGGCCATGTTCAACTCCCCCGAGTTTGTCCTCATGCCCTAAAGGAGCCCCCATGCAGAACATCACCCGTCGCACTCTCCTCCAATCCGCGGCTGCAACAGCATTCGCCAGCGAATCCACGCCCGCACCCAAAGGCAAAGCCGACGCCTGCATCTTCCTCTGGCTCGGCGGCGGCGCTGCTCACATCGACACCTTCGATCCCAAAGTGAAAGGCGACGGCAAGAAGCAGCCCGGCTCCTACTACGGCGCCATCAACACGGCAATCCCCAACGTCCAGATCAGCGAGCACCTCAAGCACTCCGCACCTCTGCTCGACCGCGCCGTTCTTGTTCGCAATCTATCCCACACCATCGTCAGCGAACATGGCGCCGCCTCCAACCTCATGCACACCGGCCGACTCCCCAGCGGCACGCTACTCTATCCCAGCATCGGCTCCATCGTTGCCAAGGAACTCGGCGCCAAGACCGAAGAAGTCCCTGCCTACGTTGTCATGGGTTATCCCAACATCATGCGCGACCCCGGCTTCCTCGGCGCCAAATACGGCTACGTCTATCTCACCCAGGTCGAAACCGGGCCCAACGGCCTTACCCTTCCTCCCGACGTCAACAACGCCCGCCAGGATCGCCGCGAAACCTTGCTCGAACGCATGCGTCAAAGCTATGCCGCGCGCGAACAAGGCGACCCCATCGTCCAAGGCCAGATCGACGTCAGCCGCCAGGGATTCAAGATGGCTGGCCCGCGCTTCCTCAACGTCTTCGATCTCAACCGCGAGCCCCAGGCACTGCGTCAACAGTACGGAGGTGAGTTCGGGCAGCGCTGCCTGCTCGCCCGCCGCCTCATTCAGGCAGGCACACGCTTCGTCGAAGTCAGCTTCAATCTCAATTTCCTCAACGGCACCGGTTGGGACACCCACAACGAGGGCCAACTCAAGCAGCACCTGCTCATCCAGGACCTCGATCAAGCCTTCGCCACGCTCCTCACCGACCTCGAGCGCAACAAGCTCCTCGACCGCACGCTCGTCGTCATCGCCACCGAATTCGGCCGCCCGCCGGAGTTCGATTCCGGCGGTGGACGCGGCCATCAATCCGTCGCCTTCAGCGGAGTCCTCGCCGGCGGCGGCCTGCGTACAGCCCAAGTCATCGGTGAAACTGACGAACTCGGAAAAAAGGTCATCGGAGCCCCCTGCCTGGTTCCCGATTTCCACGCCACCATTCACGCCGCGCTCGGCATCAACCCTGCGAAAAACCTGTTCGCCGGTGATCGCCCTGTCCCAATCACCGACAACGGCAAAGTGCTTCGCCAGCTATTCACCTAGCTTCGCCACAAACGCGTTCCCGGGCATCTTCTTCACCCAGTGCGCCTGCAACTCCGCCCGGCGCTTCATCCAAACCGCCGGCTCAGCACCGCTCGTCAACTCCGCCAACCGGCGGTATACGGTAACCGCCCACAGTGCGTTCCCCAAATCCTCCTCCGGCTCACCACTGCCGCGCTGCACTAACTCCCGGTAAATCTCCGCCGCACGCACCTGGCGCCCTGCCGCTGCCTCTTGTTCCGCATTCGCTCGCAACAGATCCACCGCATCACTCCCCAGCCCGTGTCTTTCCGTCGGATATCGCCCCGTCTCCTTCGCCAGCGCAAACGCCCGTGCAATCCGCTGCGCTGCTTCCGGCCCTCGCTGCAAGGCCCGCAGAGGATAGCTCGACCACACCAGCAACTGCAGCGTGGCCAGCTTCGTCTTCATCGATGGCTTCGCTTCTGCCAGCGCCTGCAACCCTTGATCGAACACCGCCAGCGCACGTTTCGGGTCCCGCGGCGTCAGTACCTGTCCCAATTCCCGCGCCGCCGTCGACAACCGGATGCGCGAATCCGTATCCGCCCGATCATTGGCCGCCGCCTGCACCGCAATGTCCAATGCTTCTCCCAGTGCCCGCGCCGCCTCTTCCGGACGTCCCAAACTGATGCCACCCTCCTCGCCCAGAATCAATCCTTCCCGCCAGATTACTCCAAACAGCGACATCTGCTTGTGATGCGTCGACGGAAACTTCGCCTCCGCGGTCACCTTGCGAGCCTCACGGATCGATGCCAGGGCGGCATCCAGATTCCCCTGCATCCGTAACCCGTTCGCCAATAGGCTCAGCGCGGGCCCCTCATACAGCTCTGCGCCTGGCCGCTTGCTGTTGTCCACCGTCATTCGCGCCAGTCTCACGCTCTCCTCGTAGCGATGCGCATTCCAATGATGGAGCGCCACATTCAAAATCACGCGGCTCGCATCCGCTGTCTGCTGCTTGCTCAAACCACCGATCGCCAGTGCTCGCTCTGCCTGGTCCGTTGCCTCCTTCGCCAGTTGCCGCGACTCCGCGCCGCGACGATCGTTGTCCGCCAGTATCATCCGGCTTTCTTTCACCACTGCTGACAAAACAAGAGCCGCTTTGTCCCCCGGATTCTTCCGCAACAACGGCTCCAGCAGCGCTGCCGCATGCTGCAAGCTCGCCTCCGCATCCTTGGCCTCGCCCAGATTCGGTCCCACCGGTACGCCTTGCACCGACGCCACCTTCACATACGCCTCCGCCACTTCCACTGCCAGTTCCGGATCGCCCTTTGCTTCCGATTCCAGCGCCTTCAAATACTCGAGCGATGTCGTCACCAGTTTGTGCCGTACCTTCGTCGATCCGGTCAACTGCGCCAAATCTCCATCCAGCGAAAAGAAGCGATTCGCCATCTGCCGCACCAGCGTAAATCGCCGTTGTGCCACGCTTCGCTGGTATTCCGCCACCAGTAATCCCGCGGCCAGTCCCATCACCGCCACACCCCCCGCAGTGACCGGCACCCAATAGCGCCGCGCAAACTTGCCGATCCGGTACCACACATTCCCCGCGCGGGCGCGCACCGGACGCCATACCAGAAACGCCCGCAAATCCTCCATCAGAGCTTCCATCGACGGATACCGCGATTCCGGTTCCTTGCGCAGCGCCATGGCCAGTATGAAATCGAGATCCTGCGGTACCCCCGCCTTCAACTTACTTGCCGCCAGCGGCTCCTTCCTGGCAATGACGAACTCAATCGACTCGGCATCCGATGCAAACACATGCGGCGAACTCCCCGTGAGCAGCTTATAGAGCACCGCCCCCATCTGATACACATCAGTGGCCGTTGTCTGCGCTCCTCCGTTCACCTGCTCCGGACTTGCATACTCCGGAGTCATCATCCGCTCCCGCGTCCGCGTCACATCCGTCGCCGTATCCAATATCTTCGCGATCCCGAAGTCCAGCAACTTCGCGTGCCCGCCGGCGTCCACCAGAATATTCGACGGCTTCAGATCGCGATGAATCACCAGGTTCCGATGCGCATAAGCCACCGCATCGCAAACCTGCAGAATAACCTCAATCCTCTTCCGCAGTGGCAGTCGCTCGCAGTACACGTCAATCGGCGTGCCATCCACATACTCCATCACCAGGTACGGCTGCCCGCTCGCCGTGCGCCCCGCGTCCAACAGCCGCGCAATTCCTGGGTGCTGCAGCGAAGCGAGAATTTGCCGCTCGCGCAGAAAGCGCCCGATCAGCCACGGCGCATCCGCCCCCCGATGCAACAGCTTGATCGCGACCTTCTGCTCAATCTCTCCATCCGCCCGCTTCGCCAGGTAGACCGTAGCCATCCCGCCCGCGCCCAATTTGCGAATCAGCCGGTACGGCCCGCACGCCTCCCCTAAAGGTTCAATAGGAAATTCGACATCAAGCCCGCCATCGTGCCGCAGCAGCGCTTCCAATTCTTCGCGCAACTCCTGTGGCACAGCCAGCCGCGCGAAATGCGCCGCCCGCTCCTCCGATTCTAAATCGGCAACCTCATGAAAGAGTTGCTCGATATCCCACTGCATTGTCCCAATTGTATCAGCCGCGTGTAGTCGAATTCCGTTCTCCAGAGGTCATCAATGCAACGTGTCACTTCCTCTCGCCACGGATCAGGCGGTTCTCGCCAGGCCTCCTGGTAGCCCGCGCCGATAAGCCCTGCTACCTTCAAACCATGCACCCCGTCCTTGCGTCCCTCTTCCTCGCCGCAAGCCTTCTCCCCGCCGCCGAACGCGCCTCCTACGATTCGAACGGCCGCCTCGTTGCTCTCATCGCCGAGAATGAGGACATCGAAGTCTCTTCTTCCCTGACCGCCATTCTCCCTACCGGAAAACGTATCCCTCTGCGCCAGCAACGCGACCGCCGCACCGTCTACGAACTCCCTGATGGTGCCCGCGCCACCACGGAACGAAAAGTTACCGAAGACGAAACCGGCGTCCACTACTCCATCTCCCTGCAAGCGATCAGCACTCTCGATGTCCAATCCATCGAATGGGTCCTCGAACTCCCGCGACTCCCGTTTCTCAAAGGCCAGTTCACTCCGCAAGCCACGGCCCCCATCTCACTCCCCATCACCAAACCCAACACTCCCGCGCTTTGGTCCGGCGAAACCACGACGCTGCGCATCGCTTCAGCCACAGGCGCCCTCGTCCTCAATGCATCCTTCGATCGTCCAACCAACGTCGCACTCACCGATCGCTGGACCGGCGACCGCCGCACCTACGAGCTACGTGTCACTCTGCACAGAGGAGAACTCGCCGCCAACTCGTCAGCCGCGCTCGCCATCCACCTCAACCTCGAAGCGGCCCAACCACCGCCACCCGTTACCCTCACCCTCGACACTGCAACACCGCGCTTCAAATTCCAAGGCTTCGGCGGCAACTACTGTTGGAGTAATCAAAGCCCCATCTCCGCCTACACCCTCGACAACCTCAAACTCGCCTGGGGCCGCACCGAAATGAAACTCCTCCAGTGGGACAAGCAGAAGGACAACCCCGGCCCCGAACTGAAAGCCGACTTCGAAACCATGCGCCGTTTCAAGGAAAAAGGAGTCCCCTTCGTCTCCAGCATCTGGTGGCTCCCTGAACGCCTCTACACCGATCCCCACGAAAAGCCCCGCATGGCGCACTTCCGTCTCGTCCATCCCGACAAGTGGCCCGAGTTTCTCGATCTCCTCGGCAGTTACCTGCTCCACCTCAAGACGAACTACGGCGTCGAGCCCGATCTGTTCTCATTCAACGAAGCCAATATCGGCATCTACGTCGGCCAGTCTCCCGAAGCGCATACCGAAGCCCTCAAACGCATCGGCGCCCATTTCCAAAAGCTCGGCCTCAAAACCAAAATGCTTCTCGGCGACGCTACCGGCCCGCGCGACACACACAAGTTCGTTCTCGACGCGGCAGCCGATCCGGAAGCAATGAAATACGTAGCCGCCATCGGCTTCCACTCCTGGGGCGGCGGCACCCCCGAGCAGTACAAAGCCTGGGGCGATGTCGCCGAATGGCTCAATCTCCCACTGCTGGTCACCGAACTCGGCGTCGATGCTTCCGCCTACATGGGCCGCGCCTGGGACAGCTACCATTACGGACTCCGTGAAGCCCGCATGACGCAGGAACTTCTCACCCACGCGCGCCCCCAAGGCACGCAGTTCTGGCAATTCACACAAGACTACGCCCTCGCCCGCGAATCAAATGGCAAAGTCGAACCATCTCCACGCTTCCATCTCATGAAGCACTTCACCAATCTCACGCCGCACCAAAGCGAAGCGCTCGCCATCACGTCAACACAACCGAGCGTCCTCGCCACCGCCTTCCGCAACGGCGCGGCCTACGCCATCCACATCCTCAATCGCCACGGCGCGCGCCAGGCAACCATCGAAGGACTTCCCGAAGGTCCCTGGCGCATAACTGTTACCACCGAGTCCGCCCACTTCCAACAATCCGAAGCCGGCATAGCCAGACAAGGTAAACTCATCCTCAACCTGCCGCCGCGCTCGTTGACCACACTGCACCGGGCCGACTAACTCAACGGAGGCCCCAGTAACTCCATCCCATAAGCCCCCATCAACCTCCCTACCCCCGCGAAATCCGGTTCACTCAACCCCGCATTCAACGCGTCTACTTCATCGAAGAATCTCTCCAACCCCGCCGGGGTCACCATCACCAGAATATGCGCCGGCACATCCGAGAAATTCTGAAACGTGTGCGCCGTCCCTCGAGGCGCAAACGCCGACGCCCCTGCGCCTCCCGTAAACCGTTCCCCATCCACCTGCCACGTAATCTCTCCATCCAACACGTAGAACCACTCATCCTCCCGTGAATGCCGGTGCAGCGGCGGACCCGCCAGCTTCGGCACCGTCAAATGCACCACCGCCACAGCATCGTTCGTATCCGTCCCCGCCAACTTCACCAGGCAAGGCTCTCCCAGCACGTCAATCGGTGCGCGCAACCGATACTCCTCCGGCCCCAGCACCAGCGTTTTCAATTTCTCTTCCGTCATCTTCTTTCCTTCCTCTTTGAACCAACCTGCCCCTGTTCACGACGCAACGCGTCCATCAATACCTCCGCCGCCCAACTCACCGCCGCAATCGCTTCCTTACCGGAAAGCTCTCCCCGGTCCTTCAACATCTGCCAGAACATGCCCGAATGCAGCCCTTGAAACACGGCTCTCACCTGGCGCCGCTCCGAAGCGCTCCGGCCCTTCAAAAGATCCTTCAAGCTTTGTTCAAAACAGGCACGCCCTTCCTCTGCCCCGCGAGCCCGCACCCTCGCCCCCGCCGGCGATTCCAGCATCGCCCGCACCAGCCTCTCGTTCTCATCAAACGCCCGGTACAATTCCCCCAGCGACGGTACAATCTCCCCTTCCGCCTGAGGAAACACCGTCCCCGATTCCTTCCGCAACCGCAACCACAACGCCTCATAGAAATCAGCCTGCGCCGGAAAGTAGCGGTACACCGTGCGTGCCCCTACGCCCGCCGCCTTCGCCACCACTTCGTGCGAAAACGGCTCGTCGGGATGCTCCACCAGCCGCTCAAACGCCGCGTTCAAGATATGCTCCCGCGTCGCCGCTGTCCGCCTCTCTTGTAACGTCTCCATGACAGTATACTGTCACAAGTGGCAGTGAACTGTCAACAGCGAAAAAGCTACAATCGAACCGGAAACGCCAAGTGCAACCTCCATCGTCTGCCAGCGCCAAACGCGTCGCCGCCGCGCTCTCTCACCAGCCCCCAGACCGCATCCCCATCGACCTCGGCAGCACCGCCGTCACCGGCATCCACGTCACCGCCGTCGCCGCATTGCGTCAACACTACGGCCTCCCGCAACAACCCGTCAAAGTCCACGAGCCCTATCAAATGCTCGGCTGGATCGCCGAAGACCTCGCCGCCGCCCTCGGCATCGACACAGTCCCCGTTCTGCCGCGCGACAACATGTTCGGCTTTCCCAACGAAAACTGGAAGCCGTGGAGCTTCCGCGGCCTCGAAGTTCTCGTTCCCGAAAAATTCCGCATTCAGACCGAACCCGACGGAGCATTCCTCATCTTCCCCAAAGGCGACACCTCTGCCCCGCCCAGCGGCCGCATGCCCGTCGGCAGCGCCTTCTTCGACACCATCATTCGCCAACCCCCCATCGACGAAGATCACCTCAACGTCGAAGACAACCTCGAAGAATTCTCCGCCATAACGCCCCAAGACCTCGACCACATCGAACACAGCGTCGCCGCCGCGCAAGCCACCAACCGCGCCATCGTCGCCACCTTCGGCGGCACCGCATTCGGAGACATCGCCCTCGTCCCCGGCCCCTTCATGACCAACCCCAAAGGCATCCGCGACGTCACCGAGTGGTACATCTCCACCAAATCCCGACGCCCCTACGTCCACAAGATCTTCGAACGCCAGTGCGAGATCGGCATCGCCAATCTTGCCCGCATCCACCAGCGCATCGGCAACGCGCCGCAGGCTGTCTTCGTCTGCGGCACCGACTTCGGCACCCAAACATCCTCCTTCTGTTCCGACGCCACCTTCCGCGAACTCTGGCTCCCTTACTACAAACAAGTCAACGATTGGATCCACTCGAACACCACCTGGAAATCCTTCAAACACTCCTGCGGCAGCGTCGTCCGCTTCCTCGATAGCTTCATCGACGCAGGTTTCGACATCCTCAACCCCGTCCAATGCTCCGCCGCGGGCATGGACCCAGCCAGCCTCAAATCCAAGTACGGCGATCGCCTCACCTTCTGGGGCGGTGGCGTCGACACCCAGAAAACACTGCCCTTCGGAACACCTCAGCAAGTTCGCGAAGAAGTCCTCACCCGTTGCGATATCTTCGCCCCCAACGGCGGCTTCGTCTTCAACACCGTGCACAACATCCAGGCCGGCACGCCAGTCGAAAACATCGTCGCCATGATCAACGCCGTGAAAGAATGGAATGGAGAAAAACCATGAAACGCCGTGATCTCCTCACCGCACTCGGCCCGTATTCCCTTGTTGTCCTCGCCGATCAACTCCCGCCCGCCGCCGAAACGCCGGCCAACATAGACGCCATCCAGCGCCAGTTCGACAAACTCTCTCCACCCAACCAGCGCCGCTATTCCGCCACTGACAGAAAGCTCCGCGAGATCACGCTCCAAACCGATTTCCTCGTCGCCGGCGGAGGCCTCGCCGGAGTCTGTGCCGCCATCGCCGCCGCTCGCCACGGAGCCAAAGTCATCCTCGTGCAGGACCGTTCCCGCCTCGGCGGCAACTCCTCCTCAGAAGTGAAAATGCACGTCTGCGGCTCACACGCAATCCCCGGCTGGCGCGAAACCGGCATCGTGGAAGAACTCCGCATCGAAGACGCCGTGCGCAATCCCCAGCGCTCCTTCGAAATCTGGGATCTCCTCCTTTACGACAAAGTCATCTCCGAACCCAACATCACACTCCTTATGGACAGCACGCTCTACGCCGCCAAACGTAATGGCGACCGCATCGACGAAGTGCTCGTCCGCAGCGATCGCGCCGAAACCAACTACCGCATCCAGGCCAAGTACTTCTGCGACGCTACCGGCGATTGCCGCCTCGGCCTCGAAGCAGGCGCCGAAATGCGCACCGGCCGCGAATCGAAAGCGGAGTTCAACGAATCCCTCGCCATCGACAAAGCCGACGACGAAACCCTCGGCAGCAGCATTCTCTTCACCTCGCGCCTCTACCGCCGCCCCATGCCCTTCATCCCTCCGACGTGGGCGCGCAAGGTCACTAAGGAAACTCTCCGCACCCGAGCCATCAACGAATGGGACTACGGCTACTGGTGGATCGCCTGGGGCGGCAACAAAGACATCATTCACGACAACGAGCGCATCCGCTTTGAGCTGCTTTCCATCGTGCTCGGCGTCTGGGACTACATCAAGAACAGCGGCGATCATCCCGAGAGCAGCCACTGGGCCATGGACTGGATAGGCTTCCTCCCCGGCAAACGCGGCAGCCGCCGCATGGTCGGCGATCACATCCTCACCCAGCACGATCTGATCAAAGGCGACATCGAAGACGCGGTAGCAATCGGTGGCTGGCCCATGGACGATCATCCCCCCGGCGGCTTCGATCGCTCCGATCTCAAACCCAACGTCGCCGTGCGCATGCAGGAGGCGTTCAACATTCCCTTCCGCAGCCTCTACAGCCGCAACATCTCCAACCTCTTTATGGCCGGCCGCAACATCTCCTGCTCGCACGTCGCCTTCACTTCAACAAGAGTCATGGCCACTTGCGGAACAGCCGGACAAGCCGTTGGCGCCGCCGCCGCGCTCTGCCTCGAACGCAACATCACCCCGCGCGAACTCGGCAGGAAGCACATCGCCAAACTCCAGCAGACACTGCTCCGCGACGACCAGACCATCAAACTCCGCCGCAACGAAGATCCGCTCGATCTCGCCCGCAAAGCCAAAGTCACCGCCTCAAGCGAAGATCCCACAACCCCAGCCGCCAACATCATCGACGGCTGCCTCCGCGACATCCCGCGCAAAAAGAATCCCGAACTCCACCGCTGGTCCACCCGCCTCGACAAAGATGGAGCCTGGATCGAACTCACCTGGGACACACCGCAAAAGCTCAGCCACCTTCAACTCATCTTCGACACCGGCCTTCAGCGCCGTCTCATGCTCAGCGCCTCCGCCTCCGTCACCACCGGACAGATCCGCGCCCCGCAACCCGAAACCGTGCGCGACTACCGCATCCTATTCCGCAAGCCCGGCGCAACCGACTTCGCCGAGATCGAGGCCGTCAAAGGAAACTACCAGCGTCTTCGCCGCCACCGCTTCGAACCCATCGAAGCGCAGTCTCTCCGCATCCACATCGATTCGACCAACGGAGACGACTTCGCCCGCCTCTTCGAAGTCCGCTGCTACGCCTGAGCAAGTGGCGACGGGCCTCCAGGCCGGTCGCGGTGCAGGCGAAGCCTGCACTACTCGCGCTTCCCAACACTCCAATTCACCGTCACCGTCAACGGCCAATCCGCCCGCATCGTCGCCGCCGGAAGCAGGATCCGCTGCCCATCCGGACTCATCGCAAAATGAGTAGTCGTAGCCAGCCCCAGAATCCGAGTCAGAAACAGATTCGTCCCCTCCCCAACATCGAGACTCTCGCCGGTCCCTTTTACCGGAACCGAAACGATATGCCCATCCGCCGCCAGATACACAATCTCCTTGCCGTCATTCCTCCACCGCGGAGACACTCCGCCACTCTTCGAAACTCGCCATCGCTGCGCCTTGCCCCTCACCGTATGCACATAAACTTCGTAATTTCCGGTATCCGAGGCCACATACGCCAGCAGCTTCCCATCCGGCGAAAACTGGGGCTGTCCCTCCCCATAGCTGCTCGCCAGAAACGGCTTCGGCGTCCGATCCGCGCCATTCAACTCCATCAGAAAAATGTCGTTCCCATTGCCTCCACCATCGAATGCCAGCAGACTGCCATCCATCGAAATGTGCGAATGATGCTTCCTCAACTCCGAATCGAGAAGCACTTCCTCTGGCCCAGTGCCATCCGCCGACCGGACATACAACTCTCCATCGTTCGCCCGCCCCTTGCGGTTGGCGGAAAACACTACGCGTTTCGAATCCGGTGTCCAGGAAGGCACCCATTCCCGCGTCCCTGCTTTTGCTTGCGTCAGCCGTTGCCTCAACTCGCGCTTCAGGTCCACTACCCACACATCCCGATCGCCGTTTGGCGCCATGAGGTCATACGCCAGATAACGCCCGTCCGGCGACACCTCGTTATGCGATCCAGCGTCCACCGTGCTCGACATCTTTCCCGTGCGATCGAACCAGCCATATTGCACCAGTTCACTCGCAGCCCCTTCCCGCGTGACCAACACCCCCGTTTGCGACACCGAAAAGCTCGCCACCTGTGACGCTATAATCCAGGGCGTACCCGACAGCTTCCCCGTAGTTTCATCAAACGGCTGTGCCGACAATGTCTGTCCGGAAAGTGTAAGCAACTTGCCCGGAACCGTCGCCATGCCCAGCACACCGTCCATGAGCTTGACACTCGGTCCCCCATCCAGTGTCAACCACTGCAGCCCCCCAGTGCTCTCTCGCCGAAGGATGTGCTTTCCGTCCGCCATCAGCAAGACTTCGCGGCCACTCAAAGGCAACCGCTTCGCCGTCCCCCCTTCCGCGTTGACCACATGCGCCCCATTCACACCATTGCTGAACACGATTAGACCCGTCGGTGCCCACGACCCCGACCCTACCTGAGGCGTATCACAGATCACCTGCTTCGAGCCTCGGTCTACATCCATTCGCCACAGTTGCCCGCCCGCTGTATGGAATGCAATCGACTGGCTGTCCGGCGCCCAGAAGAACGCCGTCACCGCCACTGTCCCGTCTAATCGTTTCGTCTCCAGAGAATCGAGGTTCCTCAAGTACAGTGCCGGGGCATTCCCGCCCTCTCTCGCCGAATACACCAGCCGCTTCCCATCCGGCGATATGGCATAGTTGCCCATCACCAGCAGGCTCCCCTTCGGCGTCGTAATCGTATACCGCAACTGCTGCCCCGCAGGCGCCGTGGGCCTCATCCAATACCCCGCCAATCCCGCTCCCAACGCAGCCACCAAACCTACACCCGCCACCAACCCCCAGTTCATCCGCCGCACCGGAGCACTCACTACAGCCTCCGGCATCTCCACCCAGGCATCCCCCAAATCCCGCAGCCGCTTCTTGCGGTCCCTCTCCAAACATCTCCGCAATAACCACCGCACATTCGCCGGAGTCTCCACCGGCAACAACCCCCAATCAATCTCCTTCTTCAACACCTCCGCCAGCGTGTCCGAAATCGACTCCCCATCGAACAGCCGCACCCCACTCAACATCTCAAACAGCACCACCCCAAACGCCCACACATCCGCCCGCTTATCCACCGCCTGCCCCCGAGCCTGCTCCGGAGCCATATACGCCGCGGTCCCCATGATTACGCCCGCCTGCGTCGCCCGCACCGTCAGCGTTGGTGACAACGCCGGATCCCCGCTCATCTCCCGCCGCTCCGGTTCCGCCATCTTCGCCAACCCGAAGTCGAGGATCTTCACGTTCCCATCGGGAGTCACCTTGATATTCGCCGGCTTCAAATCCCGATGCACCACCCCGCGCTCGTGCGCATAATCCAATGCTTCGGTGATCTGCCGTGCGTATCGCAGCGAAACCTCCACCGGCAGCGGTCCAGCCAGCGTTTCCCCCTCCACCAACTCCATCACCAGCGCCGCATGCTCCACCCCATAGATAGCCGCAATATGCGGATGATTCAACGCCGCCAGCACCTTCGCTTCGCGCTCAAACCGCGTCAGCCGCTCCGGATCGTTTGCCACCTGCGGAGGCAACACCTTCACCGCAACATCGCGCCCCAGCTTCGTATCCGTGGCGCGATACACTTCTCCCATCCCGCCTTCACCGAGTTTCCCGGTGATGCGGTAATGCGCAATCGTCGAGCCAATCATAGAGTCCCGTCAGTATACCGCTTAAACCGGGGGGACGCGTCCTCCGGCCGAAAGCCGCACTAGTCCCAAATTGAGACCAAAGTCACAGTACCAAAGCAACCGGGGCTCATGTCATCAAGGTTCTTTCCGGATGAACATCAGGAATGCAATCCCTGGCGTGTGTCCCATTGGTCCTCCTTGCAGTGCTGATGGCTCCTCATGCGATGCGCGGCACAGCCTCGGGAAACAAGGTAGCGTTTGTTGGCGGCACTATGAAGACCTTCTCGCGGGATATGCAAGGGCATCTCATTCTCGATGACAAGCAGCTCCTTTTCTCCGCGCGGAAGGGCGCTCCGCTAAGGATTCCATATCACAACATCCGCTCCTTGGAGTTCGGCCGTAAAGTCGGCCGCATGCCAGAAGCGGCGATTGTCCCGGGTGCGGCGGCACTGGATAGGAAGAAGCATTTCCTCACCATCCGCTTCGTCAACGCCTCTGGCGAGAATGAGGGCGTCGTGTTGGAGATCGCACAAGACATCTTCCGCTCGATATTGCCCGTTCTCCAAACGCGCACCGGAAAGCAGGTCGTGGAACTGGTAGACCAGCCCAAACTCGCCTTTGCCACGCGTCCCCCGAAGCCGAAACCCGTGCCCAAGCCGGAAGCGCCCCAGCAAATCGCAGTCCGCTTCACCTCGACACCTGCCGGTGCCGACGTACTGATCAACGGCGAATTCTGGGGAAGCACTCCCACCGTGGCCCTTACCAGGCTCCCCGCCGGTACTCACACGGTTGTCGTGCGCAAGAGCGGCTACTCTCCCTGGCAGCAGACTGTTACCCTCGCCCCAGGCGACGAACGCACCATCATGGCGGAACTCGCGCTGAAGCCCTACGACCCAACCCAGCCTCGCATTTCGGGGAACTGAAGCATGCTCTGGTAAGCTGGCAGTTTGGGGAACGCCCCTTCAGAGGAGAACTGAAAAAGTGCCAGTAGTAGCCGGAATCGACCTCGGCGGAACCGCCATTAACTATACAATTGCCACGCTCGATGAGAAGTTCCTCATTGAGGGTTTGTGCGAACATCCGGCGCGATCGGTGGAGGGGCCGGCCGTTTGTCTTTCTCAGATTGAAGAAGGCTTGGCGCTGGCAGTAAACAAAGCTGGCGTCCAGTTGCAGGATATCGTGGCGGTCGGCTTGGATACCCCTGGCCCCGCCAGCGCCACTGGTGTCCTCAGCGCGGAAGGATCCACGAATTTCGTCCACGCCGCATGGAGCGGCTTTGATATTCGCCAGGGTTTGCAGGAAAAGCTGGGGCTTCCGGTGACCTATTTGAATGATGGCAACGCCGGCGCGCTATGGGGCCACTGTGTGCTCTTTGGAACCGGCGGAACGCAAACTTCCATTTCCGCCATCATCGGAACAGGCCTGGGCGGCGGCGTCATTGTCGGCGGCAATGTAGTGAAAGGAAGGATGGGGTTCGGCGGTGAGTTGGGACATGTTCTCATCCCCTACCAGAGCATTCCCGGTATCGAAGGCATGGTCCCCCGCTGCAATTGCGGACGCCTGGGAGACCTCGAAGCCCTCTGCTCCTTAACTGCCATTACGCAGACGATACTTCCTTATTTCCTGGCAAAGTATCCGGGACACACCCTGGCGCAACTGCCTGCATCCGATGCCGCCAAGCGCGTGCGCGGAATGGCCGAGCGCGGCGATGCCATGTGCCGCGATATCTTCCGCGTCCAGGCTCGCGCCCTCGGCCTCTTCTTCGATGAGATGATCAACACCTTCGACCCCGATGCCCTCATCATTGGCGGAGGCGCTCTCGAAACAGGGAAAGAATTCCAGGATTGGTTTATCGCCGAAGCGCGCGCCGGAATGCCCGAGCAGCGCGCCGAGCAGGCAGGCATCCCCATCCACGTCATGCCGAATGGGGATACCGCCGGTGCTCGCGGCGCCGCCATTGAGGCCCTGCGCACCGTGCGAGGCAAAAACAGCTAACCATGTGGGGCAGACTTCAGTCTGCCGGCCGACTGGAACAGTCGGCTGTGCCTCGCACCCGCCCAATGCGATGAGGACGCGGATTCCATTGCATGTAATTTCAGCAGTTTACTCCGCGTCTTCAACGGAGCCCTTAGCCCCGCCGCACAGCGCGAGCCACTGCAGCCGCCAGACCCGCTGCCATTAAAGCCAAAGAAGAAGGCTCAGGCACACTGGGGGCGGTGTCTGCCGTGAATGTCGCCGCAATCAGATTCGTCATGGTGAGAATGCTGGTGTTGCCGGTACCTCCGTTAAGGGTGGTGATGTTGCTCACCGTGAGCAGATTCGTAAGCCCTGCCGGCAACGTATTGCAGTTCCCCTGGTTCAGCCCGCTCGAGTTATGCAGCGCACTGCAACTCGTCCCGTTAGGGTTGCTCTGCAGAATCATTTGCGTGGTCGAAAAGCCATTACCAACGGCGGAACTCAATCCATAGCTAACAACGTCGGGAGTCGTGAATGCCGCCGTCCCGGCCGCCGCCGCGGAAATAGCGACATCGTAAGTGAAGGTGAAGGACGAAACGTTGCCCGGGTTGGCCAGGAAGACGAGGCCGGGTGTGGGGCTGCCGTTGTGCTTCGAGAAAGTCATGAGCAACGTGTTGCCGCCGCCTGTGCCGATGTCGATGTCGATGTCACCGTCCTGGTATACCGCCCCGCCTCCCGAGCCGTTGGCCCCATTGAAAACGAAGTTCGACACCGTGTACGTGGTGTTCCCGCCAACCGTGATGCTGCACGCCGTCGGCGATTCCACCGTCCCGCAAGTGGCCGAAAAGGCCGGCGCTGCGAGTGCCAGAGCAAAAAACGCAGATCCGAGAGAATGTTTCATGAGCAAAGTTAACATCCGAGGGCCCAAAAAGACGTAAGAGAACGGTAAGGAACAGGAAAGCAATCGGCGATTGACTATCGCGACGTTATCGATTATGCTGCTCACAGTATCGCTTTCCTGAGGAGTCGAGCCATGTTTCCACGCTCTGCACTGGTCTTCCTGTTGTTGTGGGCTTTCTTCAGCCCACGGAGAGTCGAGGCCCAAGCCGGCGGCGGTTCCATCGTCGGCAACATCCTCGA
This sequence comes from Acidobacteriota bacterium, assembly GCA_018268935.1. Classification (GTDB taxonomy): domain Bacteria; phylum Acidobacteriota; class Terriglobia; order Bryobacterales; family Bryobacteraceae; genus CADEFT01. Next base: position 19,695 of record JAFDVS010000142.1, read on the forward strand.
TGAAAGCGCCGCCTCCATTGCCGACGCCACTGTTCGGGCCCGCCAGATGGCCACCAACGTCGTCAATGAGACCAGGACAAACACCGCCGGCTATTACGAGTTCCCCCTCCTCCCCGCCGGCCGCTACACCATCGAAGTCGAGAAGCAAGGCTTCCAAAAAGCCCGCAGCCAGGAGTTCGATCTCAGCACCGGCACTCGCCCCCGCCTCGACTTCGGTCTCAAAGTCGCCAGCGTCGCCGAAAGCCTCGACGTCATCGCCACTGCTCCCGTCATCAACACCACAACCACCGACCTCGGCATGGTAATGCCCACCCAGAAGATCGAGGCCTTGCCTCTCAACGGCCGCAACTTCCAACAACTGGTTGGCCTCCAGGCCGGTGTGCTCGACAAGCCCGCCGGATCAGTAGGCACCCGCGGTGGCATCGAGTTTAACGGATCCCCCGCCTTCGGCAATAACCTCCTGCTCGACGGCGTCGACATGTCGTTCGGCGAGAACAACGGCTTAGGCGACACTGCCGCGGGCACCGGTGGAAACGGAACCCTCATCAACACCGTAAGCGTAGAAGCGATTCAGGAGTTCAAGGCCACAGGCAGTGCCTTCTCCGCCGAGTTCGGACGCGCAACCGGCGGCGTCCTCCAGGTCACCACCAAGAGCGGCACAAATCAATTTCACGGAACTTTGTTTCACTTCTTCCGCAACGACAAGATGGATGCCGCCGGCTTCTTCAACAACCGGTCCAACCTCGCGCGGCCCTCGCGCCGCCAGAACCAGTACGGTGGCAACTTCGGTGGACCCGTGAAAAAAGACAAGCTGTTCTTCTTCTTCAACTATGAAGGCGCCACCGTGCGGCGCTACACCCAGATTCAAAGCAACGTCCCCACGCCGCTTTTGTTGAGCCAGGTGTCGCCCGCCATCCGCACCCACCTCGACGGCCTCCCGAAAGACTTCACCCCGACAACCAATCCGCTGCTCGGCTTTCACCGCCGCAATGACCGCCTGACCAACGACGAAAACACCTACATGTCCCGTGCCGATTGGCGCTTCAACAACAGCCACCAACTCGCCTTCCGCTACAACTACAACCACCAGAATTATTTCGAGCCCAATCTGTATCCCACCAATCAGCGCCAGTTCCCGATGCGCTATCACAACGCCGTGGCCCAGGATAACTGGACGGTGTCGCCCACGGTGTTCAACGAACTGCGCCTCGGGTTCAATCGCACTTCCTTGAACCGTGTCAATTCGACGCTCTACACACAGCCCGGCTGGGTCGAGATCACCGGCGCCTTCAATTCCGATTTTCAGAGCCAGTTGTTCTTCATCACGAACAACTACACCATCGCCGACAACCTCACCCTGATCCGCGGCAACCACACGGTGAAGATGGGGTTTGAGATCCGCGACAACCGCTCCGCCCGCATTCAAAGCACTAACGTAACCCACTTCTTCAATTCGCTCACCGATCTCATCGCCGACAATCCCAACCGCGTGCGCGTTACATTCGGCAACCCCGGCGGCCGTCTGCAAAGCACCGCCTACGGATTCTTTGTGCAGGATGAATGGCGCGTCAGCCGCCACCTCCAGTTCAACATTGGCGTGCGCTACGAATACTTCACTCCGTTGAAAGGCGGGTTCAACGTGGCCGGCTCCGATCCGTTCGGCGCCTTCACCAAGCCCGGCGAAGCCATGTTCGCCAAAGATGGAAACAACTTCGGCCCCCGCCTGGGCATGGTGTGGAATCCCTTCGGCAATCAGAAGACCGTGCTGCGCGCCGGCGGTGGCATCTCCTATGCTCCCCCGCAGCCGTTCTTCTACTACGATGGCTCCTTCATTCGTCCGGAGATCCCCTTCAATGCCGATTTCGCCCGCGCCGATGTGCCGGCCTCGCAGAGCCTGGCCTTTCCTTTCCCCCAGGCCGCCTTCGCCCAGAGCGTAATTCAAAACCCCGATGCCCTGCCTAAGGGGTTCATCCTCAGCCGGCTGATTGCCGATTACAACCGCCGCGACGAGTATGCCGGACAGTGGAATCTGTCGATCCAGCGCGAAGTGAATCCCACGCTGGCGATGCAGGTCTCCTATGTCGGCAGCCGCGCACTGAAAATGCTCACCGGGCGCTTTCCGAATCAATTCCTGCCCGGTCAAACCGCCCGCCCGCGTCCCGACCTAGGCAGCATCTACTTCCGCGAGAACGCATCCACGTCGAGTTATCACGGCTTGCAGGTTTCGGTGAATCAGCGGCTGAAGAAAGGCTTCAGTGCGGACTTCTATTACACCTGGAGCCACGGGATGGGCTACTACGGCGCCGACGCGGGATACGGAAACAGCGATGAAGGCGGCATTCAGGACAACTACGATGCGCGCAGTTCCTACGGCCCCAAAGTGAGCGACCTCCGCCATCGTGGCGTCATCGTGTTTACCTACCAGGTGCCGTCGTTGTCCTCAAACTCGGTGGCGAAGCACGTCTTGGGCGGCTGGGCCGTGCAGGGCATCACTTCCTTGCGCACCGGCTTCCCGTTGAACGTGCTCGCCGGAACAGACCTCGTGCGCAATCAGCGCCCCAATTATCAGCGGCCCGATGTAGTGAGCGCAAATGTCTATGCATCGAGTCCGGATGGGCTGGTGTATCTGAACCGCGCCGCCTTCGACATTGTCACTCCAGCGGCGCAGCGCCGCTATGGAAACCTCGGATACAATGCCTTGCGCTCGCCCGGTTCGTTCAACATCGACGCTTCCCTGCACAAGAACTTCCGTGTCCGCGAAGGGCACACCTTCAGCTTCCGCCTGGAGGCATTCAACGCCATCAACCACTTCAATCCCGGCGGGCCGGTGAACTCGGTGTCGAACCCGAATTTTGGGATCATACAAAGTGGCAGTGCGGGGAGAAATTTGCAGTTAGGCGCGAAGTATAGTTTTTGAATCTGGGAGGGTTGTGAAGAAGCGAAGCCTGCCCAAGCAGTCGGCCCAGACGCGGGTCGCTGACGCAGTCCGTAGCGCCATTTTCGCGGGGGACCTGCGCCCCGGCGATCCGATACGCGAACTCCATCTCGCCGAGCAACATGAGGTGAGCCAGACCACCGTGCGGGAAGCGCTGGTGAGGTTGGAACATGCGGGCCTCGTCCGCCGCGTGAGTAACATCGGTACCTTTGTCACGCAGCTCTCCCCTCGCGAAATCCAACAGCGCCTGCGATTGCGCGTCATGTTGGAAGGACTGGCCGGCGCAGAGGCCGCGCGCCTCGCATCCGCCCGCCAGATTGCGGAGTTTGACGAACACCTCGAAGCGATGCAACGCGCCCGCGTCGCCAATGATCATTTCGAGGCGGCACAGGCCGACGTCGAGTTCCACCGTTTGCTCTGGACCTGTTCCGGCGATCAGACGCTCTGCCAGGTCCTCGATCAGATTTCGGTCCCGCTGTTCGCCTTTGTCTCCATGGAGAGACAGCGCATGCAGGAGAGTCTGCCCGACGCTGTGGAGCGCCATCTCCCCATCGTCCGCGCATTGCGCGCGCGCAACGGAACGGCCGTCCAGGAGGCCATCCGGATGCACATCGAAGGAACCTATGGCGAGTATTTAGGGACCGCCTTGCCGTATGGCGTAATGGCGGGTTGAGATTTCTTTCTTCCATACAGCCGCCTTGCGCGTTGTATCGGATATGGCGAAAAACCACTTTGGGCTCGTGACCCTGATGGCGCTGCTCTGCGGCATGGGGCTGGCACAAACTCCTACACAACGGACTCCGCTGGTCGGTACTGCCCTATCCTGCGGCAAGACGGGGACAACCGGAGGGCTTGGCGCCGGTACGGACCTCCAGCGGTACGACTTCGACACAAGCCAATATCCCTATGCCGTATGCAACGACGGGTCCAACGCCATCTTCTATTTTCGGCCCTTCCAAGGCGAAGCCAACCGTAACCGCTGGGTGATCTTCCTCCAAGGCGGTGGCTCCTGCAGCAGCGCCAACGATTGCGCCAACCGCTGGTGCAGCGTCGATACCAGCTTCAGCAGCGTAGGCATGTCTTCTATACCTGCGCCAAAGGAGGGCATCCGCGGCAATGGCATTCTGGAGCGGCGCGCCGACAACCCCATGGCCGGATGGAATCAGATTCTCTTCAAGTACTGCAGCAGCGATAAGTGGAGCGGGACCGCAAAGGACGTCATCATGGACGCCGACGATCCCGTTACCGGACGCGGCGTGATGTACCGGATTCATTTTCTCGGAAGCCGGATTCTCGATGCCGCCATACAGGTGCTCCGGCGGCAGAAGGGAGAGACCCTCACCTATACCTTGGGCGCCGGGCCGAATACCCAGATGCCGAACCTCGACGATGCGCAGTTTGTGTTGCTCGCGGGGGCATCCGGCGGAGGTAATGGCGTCGTAAATAACCTCGACCGCTTGACCGCGGCACTAAAACGCACCAACAACAACTGCAAGGGCAGAACGTGCGGGTTGGAAGTGCGGGGACTGCACGATTCAGCCTTCAATCCCACGTTGTTGACCCTCGATTTCAGCACTTCGGTCCCATGCCAGTTTGGTCTTTGCTCGCCTGAGGCTTATCTCGAATGGGCGCGGGCGGAAGGGGACGATGCGGCGTGGCGGGCCAAAAGCGATGGCAGTTGCCTCGAGTGGCACCGCACGAATGCGCCGGAACTCGAATACCGCTGCAGTGACGAAGCGTATGTGATCGCCAACCATATCACAACCCCGATTTTCGTCCGCCAGGGACAGTTCGATCAGAACCACGTCCCGAGTTACGTCAAGGCGGAGTTCCGCGTTCCACCCGCCAATACACTCATTACGGCCGCTGATTATGCCCGCCTCGTGCGCGAACAGGCGCTCGCCCTCGGTAATGCACCCAGGGAAGGCGTAGAAGGAGAAAGCATGGCAACGGCGCCGGGCGCGTTCATTCCCACTTGCCCCGATCACGAGACCCTTACCGATACGCCGCAGACCTTCAACGTGCGCATCCGGGTCAGCGCGGCACAGGAGTTGACCATGTTCGACGCACTGCAGAACTGGCTCACCGGACGGCAGCCCTCAATCGTGATTGCGCCCAACGCCGCGGCCAATACCTGTCCGGCGAATTAAATCAGCACCGTCAAAACTCCCCTGGCACAAAGTCGAGAGTGTCAAGTTTCGTCGGAGGCGCCAGAAGGCGTAGCAGCGTTTGCAGGGCCGCCCTGTACTTCTGCACCAGGTCAATGTAGTCGACATCGCCATCCTTCATTTGCGTGATCTGCACCTGAAGTTCCTCGCAGGTCTGCTGCAATTCCTCCACCCGGTCGGAGGCCGCATGCCCCTTGGCCTGGTGGAAGTCCGTGGTCCTCTTCTTCGACTCCTTATCCGAGCAATCCGAGTAACCAAGCATGGTGCGGATCTCGGCCGAGGCTTTCACGGGGTTCTTGGCGACGTAGACAAGCACCGGCGCATGGTCGCTCGTGTCGTCGGTCTTCATTAACTGGAATGCGCGGCTGTCCAAATCAACCGGGAGTATGCTGCCGCTATCCGGATCGATGGGGTATGCCCCTTTGATAGGCCACGCACGGGAACAGATGCCGAAATCGGCAACTTGCGCGCGGACCGAGTTGAACGGATCGTATTCCGGTTTCCAGGTTGGGTGATTCGTCGCGGTTGCAGTCGCAACGATTTCCAGAGACGGCGGTATCTGCTGTTCGAAGTTGATCTTCAGCGCCGGGTCGTTGCGGTCGCGATTGGCATGGGGTGGCAGATGTTGCGACCTGGAAACCCGCTGCTGTTTGGGCGTGCTGGACGAGTTGTTATTCTCGTCCTCGATGAAGCCCTCCATCTCTTTCTTTGATTTCCGCCGGGAAGACGACTCCTTCTTCTGCGGGTATGCGACGATCGTCTCGGCGGTGAGATAGTAGTCGCCGACAACCACCCAAAGACCCCCTTCCGACACGATGCGGTCCAGCACGTTCTTGAGCTGGTGCTGGTAGATGTGAAGGCGATTGAATTCGCTCGTGCCCTGCTCCGGCGATGTATGCACAACTCCGAGGCTGAATTTCAGCCCCGTGCATCCGTGGGCAGGACAAAACTTGGTGAGGCGGTAGACCACAACCGGGCGAAACTCGAGTTCCTCGTTCTTGCCGCGAAAGACGAATGCCTGTTTTTCGTCGAGCCCTTTGACCGTGCCGTCAGAAAAATAAAGGTCGACCTTGGGATCGATGACAAGGTTTTTGGATGGAACACCGACCAGAGGGTAGTATTCCTGATAGCGGAACTTCGTGCCCGCGAACTTCTCATAGAGTGCCTCGCCCCTGGCGTGGGCCTTCTTGAGTTCCTCATAAACCTTTGCTTTGTCTTTCTCCGAATTCCCTCTGAGCGTGCCGCGCGCATCATCGACAGCGGCGCGCCAGGCCTGATAGTCCTTGAGTAACTCAGGCTCCTCGAGCGCCTTATAGAACAGCTCCTTGCGTTCGACAAGTTCCTTATTGTCGCCTTTCACTTTCTTGGGGATTGGGAGTGTGAAGCTCTTGTGAAACTCCAGACGGCTCAGAGTGCTTTGGCTTTGCAGCAGTGGCCCCCAGTGCAACACGCTGACACCTTTGGGCAGATTGGCGAGTTGCCCGGTAGCAGTGGAGTTGATCTCCTGCAGGGCCAGCACGTCTAGAGGAGTGGAACCGCCGGCGCACACGGCCGCGATCGCCTCGCGCTTGAGTTTCGATTTGATCTCCGTCGTGGTCGCAGAGACATGGTTCATGTTCCATGTGCCGATGCGCGCCGTAAATTCGCACGGCACATGCTTCGAGCACGGCGTCACTGTGGACGAGAAACTGTACAGACTGGAAGTGGCTGTGTACTCGCGCAAAATGCGGCGCGCCCGCATGGATTCGCACTCATGCGTCTGCACGCACTTCTCGCACAGCCCCGCTTTGCACGCGCACTGGTAGCGCACCGGATTCTTGCACCCGCAGAGAGGCGTGCACGCGTGCCGGCCAAAGCAGGCCAGACAGTAGAGCTTCAGGCACCGGAAACAGAACCGGCGCCGGTCCGGCGGAGTGTAAGTCCGTTTCTTGCATCCCGGCGACTCGCACGCGCAGGGGTGCGTGTCGATACAGGACCGGCAGAACAGGCGATTGCAGAACTGGCAGAACCGGTGCACGGCGGATTCACCGCAGTAGCCACACTCGCAGGAGTGGTTTGTGTTGATGCAGTTCTCGCAGAACGGCTTGCTGCAGATGCGGCAGTGCGCATGCCCATCGTCGGGTTCCGTTTCACAGGCGCAGCAGCATTCATGAAACGAATAGCACTCTGAACAATAAAACTCGCCCTGCTCGGCGCAGATGCGTTCCACCGCCCGCGGGCCGTGTGCTTCGTGGTCGCAGTCACAGTCGTGACGCTGGGTGTGGCAGGCCGAACAGAAGCTCTTATCGCAACGGCCACAGAGAATCATCTTGCGTCCACTGCCGCAATCACAACGGCACACGTGATTGGGCTCGCAGAGATTGCAGTACATTCGGCCACACATTTCGCAGGGCGTGATCTTGCCTTGTGCCGTACCGTGGTCTTTGGGGCAGATGCAGTTGTGGGTGGTGAAGCAGCAGATGTAGCACAGGAAGGACTTGCACTGCTGGCAGGCGTAGGCGCAGCGTTCTCCATGCAGTCTGCAGATGCAGGAATGATCCATCAGGCAGCGCCGGCAAAAATCCTCCTGGCAGACGCCGCAGCGGATATCGGGCCACAGCATACTATCGCAGCCGCAGGTCTCGCGAACCTCGCGTTGCACCGGTACTTGTTGGGCGGAAGAATTAGGGAATTCCATGGGCTGCGCTCCGGTTACGCAGATACATGCGCCCGATGGCGGGCCGCGTTCTCCCAATCCGCCGTCGTAAGGAACTCTTCCAGGCTGGCGAGACGCTGCCCCGGATCGAGCCCGGGTGCCGAGAGCAACTCGCGAACCTTGGGATAAAGATCGAAATGAGGACCGATACACAGAGCGAAGTAAATGAACGCCCGAATCTCCGCCGGCTGACGAAAGCCGAGCGCAGTGGCGCGAGATGCCGCTGCTTCGGCGCACGCCATCGCCTCCTTGCGGCCGCCCGGAAGCGCCTCCACGATCCCGGGGAACCGTTGCTCCGCCGTGGAAACACAATGACGAACGAATGAATCGAATTCAACGGCGCGAAAAGCGTCCAGTTGCTGGTCGCGAATAGTCAGCATGGGGTCTCCGGAAAACGATGGGAAGTCACAGGCAAGCAGGCGGTATGCCGAAATCGGGTTCCTTGCGCTGGTTGCCGCAACGCGCCGGAACCCCAGCTTTTCGGCCACTCTGTGCGAGGCGATGTTGTGTGCCTCGATCCAGGTGTCGATCCGGCTGACGGGGGTGGATGAGAAAACGAAGCCGAGCGCCAGACGCCCCGCTGCCGTGGCGTATCCCCGGCGGCGGTGCTCCGGCGCGATCCAATAACTCAGTTGGGCCGATTTGCGGCGCACGTTGATGTGCCCGATACGAATCGAACCTACCGGGCGATGTTGCGGGAATTCGATGATCCAACAGTAGGAGGAACCGGCTTGCGCGCAGTGCCGAAGTTGCGCCATCCAGTTGCTGAGCGAAAAGGCCGGATCGGGAACGGGCAGGTGATACGGATCCGCATCACAGCCTGCAAACAGCGTGGCGAGAGAATCGGGATCGCAGGCGCCTCCAGGCCTGAGGAACATAGTGGAGTAAGAATATCACACTCCTGTCCCCGGATTGAGATTGCTTAACAGCGGAATTCACATCCAGTATTGCGTTAAGAGCCAGTAGTCTCTGGATTTGCTATTGGAATGCGGCTTGGAATACTTATGGCCATCCTGGCTCGCACGCGCGGCCCGTGCCCGTTTGGCAGCGGTCTGGCGAATGGCGGACTTTCTCCACTTGTCCAGGCATAGGGGGCCAAACGTCCCCATAGCCCGCTGGAGTTCCTCGTTAACTCAACTGCGAAGCCATCGCCGGAAGCATCAGAAAGGCTTCAACGTCTGGAGCACCCTGCCCACAAGAGCCTTGCCGGTCATCGGGCCGGCGATGCCATCCGCCATCAATCCGTTCTGCTTCTGAAAAGCGATGACACGCTGGTTTGTCTTTGGCCCGAAGATCCCGTCCAGCACAAGCAGGGGCTGGAACGGAATGGAAAAATTCAGCAACTCCTGGAGATTGCGCACATCCGCGCCGGTACTGCCGATTCGTAGCATCATAGGTCACCTCGTGGATTAAAATTTGACGCCCGAGATCCGGGTGTTGGTCACCATGATGGTGACGTTGACTGGAAATTTCGTGGGGGTCACGGCCGAGATATTGAAGGCGAGACCCATGAAGGTGAGAATGAGCGGGGGCGTGCCGCCGAGCGTTGGGGAGAACAGAAACGTGACCGCTCCACCAACTCCTGTGCCCGCACCGACGCTGATGCCAAAGTACGGACCGGCGAAATCCGAGGGGCTCCCCAAAATCACCGTAAGTTCTCCACCCGCCGCCGCCCCTGGAGTGTTGAACGTGATGCCCGCTCCGATTGAGGAAAAGAACCCCACCTCCGGCGTCGTGGACCCGTAGAATCCAAACGACCCGATCGCCGTCGCCACAGCGCCCAGCGAACCAGCCACCCCCAGCGCCCCCGTGATGTCAACCGAACTGCTGAACTTAACGGCGACCGTCGACGAGATGAGGCTTTTTGAAGGCTTCAACAGCGTGGCAGTTGGTTTCGGAGTCTCCGACAAACTCAGAATCTCACTGGCCGTCGACAGTAACGGGCTTACCCCAAGTGTGGTTCCCAGGCTCAATGCCGCCTTCAGAGCCGACTTCTCCGTGGACCCCAGCGCTTTGCGGCCACGGCCGCTCGGGATCTTCACCGGCAACTGGTTCATGAAATCCCAGTTGTCCAACTGCGTGGCATCTATTTTCATTTGTGTCATGTTGTTTTGAATGCCTCCACTGAGATCATGCGCAGACGGCGGAGGAATCCTGTCATCAAACGCACAAGAAGAAATCGCGGCACAAGGAATGCCGGCCCACCGAGACGCTGGTCCATGCCGCGGTCCATGGCGATCCTCCTTCGAACCGTTTGCATCCGGAGAGCATCATCAATCTGCAATGGTGCATGGATCGGGAATATCTGCTCTATGTGCGGCGAGGGATGCGGACCCAGAGCGAACTTGATGTATCGCCAGCGCGTGGGCCATGCGCGATGAGAACCGATGCTGTTTCGCGGAAACAAGGCGCAACAGTTCCATGCCCCAGCGCCGGCCCCGGAACGGCAACGGAGAGCGAGTCAGGCAAGCAACGTCTTGCCCGGGTGAATCGCCGCCAGTGCTTCGCCCATCGTGACTAGCGAGCTTTCGTGCCGGCTGGCCAAAACTCGTGCCGGGGGAGACGCCGGCCCGCAAATGAAAATGGACAAGCGCCCCTTCGTGTGAGGGGGCAGGTTGCGAACCGGTGCCCGTCGCGGCAGACTGTGCTGGGGCGTTGCCAGAGCGATGAGAACGTCCGAATGAGCAGGAACGCCTTACTCTTCTTCATCGAGGGCCTTAACGTCTTCCGTGGTTACAGGGCGCAGACAACTGAACGTGGGGAACCCATAGTCCCTCATCTCAATCCATGCGCCTTTGGACCCTTTCGAGGAAAGCAGGATTAGCTCGCCGATGAAGCCACCTAAGCTACGGTTACGGTCTTTGCATCTTAGTGCAAGCGCACAAAGGTCCCGGCTGCCTCAGGCTTTCTTGAAAATCTCCTGCAGCCGCTTCGCCGCCGGCCGCTCATCACCGGGATCATTCATGAAGCAGGTGAACATCAACCCTTGTGGTGAATAGCGCTGCACGGCAATCCGCGGATTGCCGTCCCAGAGTTGCTTCTCCACCTGATCGGCGGTCAGTCCCAGTGCCTTTTCATCCCACTGCACAACCAGGCGCCGCACCTTGCGCGTGCGATCGAACGGCTCCATCGAAGTCTTGATGCCGGGCACCTTGGCGACGGCATCGCGCAGGAACTCCGCCTGGCGCAGATTCTCCTTATCCAGTGCCTCGAAGTCGAGCTTCGAATACTTCTCCGCAGCCAGCCACAGGCCCACCATTTCCTCGCGGCCCACTTTCATCGGCCGGCCGAGCGAATCCGAATAAGGGCTCATATTCAGGCGGGCGGCGGAGGTGAGATCCTTGCGCCCGGCGAGAATCCCGGAACATTGCGGCCCCCTCATGTGCTTTCCCCCCGAAACGCAGATCAGATCCACGCCGGTAGCGGCCAGCTTTCTCAGATTGTCGAACGGTGGAAGCATATTCGCCGCGTCCACCAGAACGGGAACCCCCCGCGGCTTGGTGATCTTCAAAACATCTTCAAGCGAAATTGTTTTGGGCCACGTGTAGTCGCCCGAAGTGCCCCCCAGCCAGTACATCATCGCTGTCCGGGGATTGATGGCCTCACTCAGCCGCTCCGGGTTCTCGATGTCGATCATCCGAGCCCCCGCGGTGCGCACGGCGTGATCATAACCGTTGCGGTGCAACTTCAGACACAGCACCTCGTTCTTCAATCCCGTGGTGTCCGGAATTTGTCGGATCGCTTTCGCATCGGACCCGGCAATGCAGGCGCAGGTGCCGACAGTAATCGCCCCAGCGGTCCCGGTGGTGACAATCGCCGATTCGGTGCCGATCAACTTGCTCAGCCGCTCCCCGATCTTGTCCTGCAACTCGTCCAGTGAAACGAACGAGCGGGCCGCTTCTTCCATCGCGGCGTGCAACTCCGGCCAGGCCTTCGATGCGCCGATGGTCGTGTGCGTGCCACGAAAGTTGAGGATGGGCCGTATCCCCAGTTCATCGTAAATCGCACGGCTCGATTTGGCGGCGGCGGCACTGGCAGGCGCGGCAAATGGAAGCCAGCGCGTGAACCAGGCCGAAGTGAGAAAGGAACGGCGTCCGCTAAGCATGTGCATATAATCACATGAAACGATCTGGATTTGCAGTGTCTCTATTTTGTGGAGGAGTGTAAGCGATGCAGCGATGGCTGGGTTTGCTGGCGGTGGTCCTGATGACCGGATGTGCGGAAGCTCCGAAGAAAGGCGCGGACACGAAGGCCGCTGCCCCGGCGGCACGCATTCTCAATTTCTATGCCTCGCCATCGTCCATGGAAAAAGGCGGCGATGTCCTGTTGTGTTACGGCGTGGAAGGAGCCAGTTGGGTCAAAGTCGATCCGCCAGTGGAGGATTTGAAACCCTCGCTCTCCCGCTGCTTTCAGGTGAAACCGGAAGCCACCACCGTATATACGTTGTCCGTGGAAGGAGCATCGCAAAAGGCGGAAGTGACCGTCACGCCCGCACAACCCAAAGCCGAAAAGAAGCATCTCATCAAGTTCTTCGTGGCTGCCCCGATGGAAGCCAGATCCGGCGAGAAAGTAACCCTTTGCTATGGAGTGCAGGATACCAAGGCGGTGAAAATCACGCCGTCGGCGCAGGAGCATCGGCCGTCGGAGAAGATCTGCTT
>JAFDVS010000143.1 GCA_018268935.1 Acidobacteriota bacterium
GCCCTCTCAGGCCGGCTACCGATCGTCGCCTTGGTAGGCTTTTACCCTGCCAACTAGCTAATCGGCCGCGGGCTCCTCTGTCAGCGTCTTGCGACTTTCTTCTTACGAACTTATGCGGTATTAGCCCCGGTTTCCCAGGGTTATTCCCCACTAACAGGCAGATTACCCACGTGTTACTCACCCGTACGCCACTTTACTCATGGATTGCTCCACTTTCTCGTTCGACTTGCATGTGTTAGGCGCGCCGCCAACGTTGATTCTGAGCCGGGATCAAACTCTCGTTTGAACCGTTAGTTAAATTCTCAACCGAATCGAAGTTGCCTCCGACCCAGCCAAGACGTCGTTTCAGCTTAGAACTCTAAAACTTGACGAAATGGATGTTTGAACGTCCAACTAGATTTTCAAAGATCTATTCCTGCGCGCAAACGATCTCTCGAAGGTCTACGACAGGAAGGCCTCGAAACTTGTTTCGAGCATACCCTGCCTCACAGATCATAATGATCGGGGCAAGATTCACTCGAGAAATTTTGTCTCGAAAGAACTTCTGGAGGTAGCGGGTAGCGCTACTTCTTATCGGCTACCGGCTGTGTTGGCAGGCTTTCTTCAAGCTAAGCTTTTTCAAGCTTTCTGCCGGGGTTGCTATCCTCACTGCGGCTTGTGCAGCCATCAATCAGCCTATCTAAGTTTTCCGTTTCCGTCAAGCGTTTTCGGAATCTTTTTTGCTGACCGCCTGCTGTTGCCACCAGCCGCTCACAAAACTAAGTTAGCATTCCGTTCTCCGGCTGCGCAACAGTTTCGCAAAAAAACTTTGAAAAAGTTTTCGAACTCCATTTGCAAGGCACTCATTGCGAAGGGTTTATGGCTTAGGTGTAGACGAACCCCGGAGGACTACCCAGCCTGACCACCCCCTTGGGGAGGGTGTTGGTTGGGAGGAGAGCAGAGCGAGTTTAGCGGAGCGCGCACTTGCCTCCACCGTTGCCCCTCCGTCGAGGGCCTGATAGAGATTTCTGCTAAACGGGCCAGCCGATTCGTCAGCGACATCCCAGAGGCTGGCAATCACGGAATCGGCGCCTGCTTCGAGAAATGCAAATCCGAGGCCGAGGAGACCGGCGGCACTGAGGCGATCTCCGGCGCTACGGCAGGAAGCCAGGGTAACCAGCCGGGCCCGGATGGGTTGGGCTGCGATTTGGCGTGCGGTGAGGTGGGATCCGCCTGGCGCGGGGCTCAGCACGAGCATGGATTCCATGGGGTCAAAGGCATTGGGGACGCTGTGAGTAGCGAAATGGAGATAGCCGTAATTTTCCGGTTTTGCCGCGCGGTAGGCGCGTGGTGTTGCGGCTTCGCCGCTAAGGACGGTGGCCTGAAAATAGCGGGAAACCGCCTCAATTTCCGCGGCTGCTCCGGGCAGCACGGGAAAGTCTTTGGACGAGGGGACGGGGTCGCCGACGATGAGCAATTTACGGGGGACAACGCGGGGCGGGGCATTGCGTACGAAAGCGGCGATGGAGGATATGCGGGCCACGGAGCCGTCTTCGATCCAGTATTTTTCTCCAGTCCAGAGAGCCTCCGGATTGATGCGGTGGAGGACGCCATCGGCGGCGAGAACGGTGACGCCGGCGCGCTCGCCAGGACGCAAGAGGGGCGCGAAGAGCATGTCGTAAAGGGCCGCGGCAGCGGCTGTTTCGCGCTGTGGGGCGTCCATTTCGCGTTCCCAGCGCTCGACGGCGGTGCGAATTTTCGCTTCTTCGGGGAGGATCGCGAATTGTGTGCGTGTGGGCGTGACGATCCAGCCATAAGACTCGCGCGAGCCGAGCGCAAAGGCGATGAGGGTCTCTTTGCGGGTGCGGCACACGGCGCTGATCTGGGCCAGGGTGAAGGCCGGCATCTGGCGGGCGGCGCCGGTGGCGGCGCGGCTCCAATCGGCGACGCGGAGAGCGGCTTCCGGCTTGCCCCGGGCAGACAAAAACCGGATATATTGCTGGTGCAATCCGATATTTTCAGAAATAAAAGAAAATTGAGACGCGGCGCTGGAAATCTCCTGGCGGGCTTCGTGGAGAATGCGGATGGCCTGGTGATAGTGGCCATCGGCGGCGCTGTCATGCCCGCGTTTCTCTTCGATGGCCGCCATTTCGGCGTGGATGGACCAGGACAGCCAGGGCAGGAGACGGCCCTGGGGGAGCTGCTGTGTGAGGAGCGAGGCTGCGGCGTCGAGGTTGCCGCGGGCGCGGAGGATGCGGGCCTGCGTGAAGCGGTAGAGGGGCGCGGCATTGGGCTGTTTGGCGGCGAGGCGAAGGCGATAGCAGGCTTCGGATTGTTTTTCCGCATCGGCCAGGTTCCCGAGCTCGATGTTAGCGAGCGAGAGATTGAAGAGAATCATGGCTTCCGTGTCGGCGTCTTTACCGGCGCGGACGAGTTGGAGGGACTGCTCAAAGTAATTGCGGGCGACGGCGTGTTGTCCGAGCAGGTACTGGATATTTCCCAGGCTGAGGAGCATGCGAATCTGGTCGCGGGTTTGTCCCTGGAGCCGGGCAGCCTCTTCGGCGCGGGTAATGAGATCGAGGGCGCGGGCGTAGTCGCCCCAATGGAGGTAGAGCGATCCGAGGTTTCCGCGGCAACGGGAGACGACGAGGGGGAGATTATTTTTCTCGGCGATCAGGAGCGCTTTGTGGAGAGCGCGTTCGGCCTGTCCGAGCCGTTCCTGGCGAAGGAGGAAAAAGCCATGAGAGACGTAGGCATCGGCGGCTGCGCGCTGGTCCGCGTGCTGTTCGGCGACGGCGACGGCGCGCGAGTAGTAGGTTTCGGCCGCATCGGCCTCTCCGCGGCGGTTGGCGAGGTTGGCAAGGCGCAGGACCGCGTCCACTTCCCAGCGGGCATTTTTAGCGGCGGCGGCAATATCCATGGCCTGGAGCAAGTCTTCCGGGCGTTCCTGGATATAGCCATTTGCGAGGTGGAAGCGATAGCGGATGGCATCGGCGACAGCATTGGGCAAGGGCTCTGAGTTGAGGAGTTGGAGGGCTTCCTCCTTTTTCCGGAGGAGGACGTAAACGTCGGCGAGGAGCATTTTGAGGCGCCAGCGGCAGGAGGCATCGGGGTTTTGCCAGGCGCGGAGGAGGAGGTCGCGCGCTTTCACCAGTTCGCCGGATTCGTAGAGACGGAGCGATTCGGCTTCGACGGCGCAGGATTTTGGGCCTGCGCCGCCGCATCCGGTGAAGGCCAGCAGAACGGCAATTATCGAAAACAAGAAGCGCGTGTTTTGCGGCATGACGGAGTTTGCGTACTGAGTATACGCCTAACCGTCAAGGTAAGCGGGCGCTGGTCACAGATGAACACCGATAGCCCGCCGATGGGTGTTGCCGACTGTTCCAGTCGGCCGGCGGACTGAAGTCTGCCCCACATGGATTTTTGATGGCTTAGGGGTGTTCGAGACCGTTGAGGTCGAGGTAGCCGACGCTCTCATCGCCTTCGACGGGAGACCCGAGCTGCATGCGCAACATGGTCAAGGTACGGGAATATTTCCCGATAAACATTTCGCAAAGATGGATTTTTCCGAAATTGGGGACATGAATTGTCATGCCCTGGCGGTCGAGGTGCGGGATCTCGCCCTTGAGTCCTTTGAGGAGGCTGACGCGGAGGCGGCCGTTGCGGGTTTTTTCGGCGGGGTGGATGGCAAAGCCATTGGGGCTGGCGGCCTGCTTGTCGATGTCGGCCTGGGGAAGATACCATTGCCGTGCGGCGGAGCGGAGGGCGGAATGGTTGTTGTTGCCTGCGTCATCCCAAGCCGATTCGAGGGCGCTGAAAGTGCTGAGGCTCGTGTGCAGATCGATGGCGAGTTCCGGTTCGACGAGGATTCCACCGATGCGCAGATTTACGAAAAGGCATCCCCCGACGGAGAACGCCGGCTCATCTCCACCGATTGGAACCGTATTGGAAAGCTTGGCGACGATGCGGTCGGCGGTAAGTTCGTTTTCGATATTCAGGCCTTCGATTTCGACCGAGGCGAAGGAGTTATAGGCGTTGGCGCCCTTGCTACCCGACACCTGGGTAACGGCTTTGCGGATGGAGATGATGTTTTCGAGCTTGTAATTCTCCATGATCGAGGTTTGATATCCGCCGGCGGAGGTGAGGACGCTCGCGGCCGGGGCGTTAACGTTCTGCATGACCGGGCGGACGATGGAACCGCCGATGGCGCAGGCTTGCGCGTGGTAGAGATAGCTGGACACGGGGGACGCTCCTTGGTAAATCATGGGACGTAGATTTTATGTCTTTTTATTTCTTGGGGTTGGAGGGAGGCGTTTTCGCCGTAGAGGACTACTTGCAGAGAGCCGGATTGGTGTGGAGTACGGGGGAATCCGATTCCTTCGCTCGATGCGGCTTCGGAAGCGGTGACGGTGAGGGTGCTGAGGGAAGATCCCGACTCCGACATTAACTCGATGCGATAGCGGGCAAAGCCAGGGGGAAACTGGAGGGGTACGCGGAACTCCATCGACGGGGAAGGTGTCCCACGAAACCGCACATCGGGTTGAATGGTGGTGAGCAAGCGAGGCTGGTGGGCGGCGATGCGAAGCTGGGGCATGGTAACGAGGTTCTGGTAGCCGATGAAGCCGGCGAACAGAACGGTTGCGGCCCATGCTGAGCGAGCACCGGTGGGGCGCTCCCACCAAGGCCTGGCGGAAGGGGGAAGGGCGATGGAGGAGGGTTCGCGCAAGGTTCCGCGCATGGCCTCCAGGGCTTGTAGTTGGCTGGCGCATTCGGCGCACTCAAAGAAATGTGCCTCGAACTCGTCGCGTTCCGCGACGCTGAGCTCACCGAGAAAATACTTCTCGACTGCTCCGAGCGCAACTGTATCGGCGTGATTCATAGTCATCCTGGTTGGGGACTTCAATTATATAGTGTCAGAAACCGAATGACCGTTTCACGCGATGGCAATTGTGTTTGTAAATAACGACTTAGCGGGGATAGGCACCGGCGATAAAGCACTCCAACTGGTGGATGGTGTGCTCCTGGGCGGTGATAATCCACTTGACCAGATCGCCGATTGAGACAATGCCTATCACTTTCCCATGATCGACAACCGGCAGATGACGGATGCGCTGGGAGGTCATGATGCGCATGCACTCGTTGACGGTTTCGGTGGGACCGACGGTGATGACGGGCGCGGTCATGATTTCAGCGATGGTGGTGTCCTTCGACGACTTGCCTTGCAGGATCACCTTACGAGCGTAGTCGCGTTCAGAGATGATTCCAACGAGCCGGCCGTCGGAAAGAACGGGTAGTGCGCCAGCGCTTTTGCGGGCCATCAGGGCGATGGCATCAAAGACGGATGCCTCCGGAGAAAGACAGTACAGTTCCTGGCCTTTCGCATGGAGGATGGAGTGGATCGCATCATATACTTGCACAAGTCCCTCCTTCTCAGATAACGGGTTGGATACCAAATGGAGTTATCGGGGTCAAGGGGGCAGTTCCGAGAAGGGATACAATGGCAAGGTGATTTCCAAAGTTCTGCTTACTGCTTTCGCGGCGCTTGCGCTGCATGCCGAAATCAAAGTGGGGATCGTGGGGACGGACACTTCGCACGTGATCGCGTTCACGAAGATCCTGAACGATCCATCGAGCCCTGACCATGCTCCGGGAGCGCGTGTTGTTGCGGCTTACAAAGGCGGCAGCACCGATGTGGAATCGAGCTACACGCGCGTGGAGAAGTACGCCGAAGAATTGCGCACGAAGTGGAAGCTGGAGATTGTGCCGGACATCGCCACGTTGTGCACGAAGGTAGACGCGGTGTTGCTGGAGAGCGTGGATGGGCGCAAGCATCTTCCTCAGTTCAAGGAACTGGCGAAGTGCGGCAAGCCTGTGTTTATCGACAAGCCGCTGGCATCGACACTGGAAGATGCACGGGAGATTGCGCGCATTGCCAAGCAGAACAATGTCGCGTGGTTCAGCACATCGAGCCTGCGGTATTCGGACGCGGCGATGGATCTGCGCAGTGACAAGAACATGGGCGCGATCACGTGGGGGCCGGGGCCGACGGAGGAGCATCACTATCTGGATTTGTCGTGGTATGCGATTCATCCGGTGGAGATGCTGTTCACGATCATGGGTCCTGGGTGCGAGGAAGTGACTCGCGTGACGGCGCCGATGATGGATGAAGTGACCTGCAAGTGGAAAGGCGGAAGGATTGGCACGGTACGGGCACTGCGTCCTTACGGTGGATATGGCGCGATTGCGTTCCGTGAGAAGGATGTTGTTTCCGGCCCTCCACGTCCGAAGGTGAACTACGCGCCTATGTTGCAGCATGTGGTGAAATTTTTCGAGACGAAGGTTCCACCGGTGCCGAATGAAGAGACGATGGAGATTTTCGCGTTCATGGATGCGGCGCAACGCAGCAAGGAAGCGGGAGGGAAGCCGGTAAAACTGCGGTAAGGGTGGACGATGCCGGACGAATTGGAACTGCGGGACATTTACGGTCCGCCGATGGAGCGGGCACGGATCAAGACGCTGCGGAGGCTGGATGGACATTGCCGGCGGTTCATTGAGCTTTCGCCGTTTTTGTGTCTGGGCACGAGCAGTGCGGCGGGCAATGATGTGACGCCTCGGGGTGATCGCCCGGGGTTTGTGCACATTCTGGACGATGCGACGCTGGCGATTCCAGATTGGCCGGGGAACAACCGGCTGGACTCACTCGAGAACATCGTGGAGAACCCGAATGTGGGTTTGCTGTTTCTCATTCCCGGCGTGGATGAATCGCTGCGGGTGAATGGGGAGGCGCGGATCAGCGTGGATGCGGGACTGCTGGGGCGATGGGAAGTGAACGGCAAGCATCCGCGATCCGTGTTGTTAGTTGATGTGAAGGAAGCGTTTCTACATTGCGGGAAAGCGCTGATTCGTTCGAAGCTGTGGCACGCCGATTACAAGGTTGACCGCTCGGCGCTGCCTAGTTATGGGCAGATGCTGAAAGACCAGATCGAGATCGCGGATACGGCGGAGGAGATCGAGTGTTCGGTGGCGCAGGCGTATCGCGAGAAACTCTATTAGCGGCTTCGGTGTAAACTACCTGCTGCGGGAGTTTCCACACGAATGAACAGGCGCTATTTCCTTCCTTTGACTTTAGCGGCTACAGCGGCACGGCGCGCTGTTGCGGCATCGGATAAAATCACGATCGCGCTGATGGGTGTGCGCGGGCGGGGACGCAGCCTGACCAGTGCGTTTTGCGCGCAGCCCGATGTGCACGTGGCCTATGTTTGCGACGTGGACGAGAACGTTGTGGATGCGGCGTACAAGATCATTGAGGATTCGGGGCGCAAGCGTCCGCCTCTGGTGAAGGACATCCGCCGGTGTTTGGAAGACAAGTCGGTTGACGCGATTGTGATGGGGACGCCGCTGCACTGGCATGCTCCGGGGACGATTCTGGCGTGCGATGCGGGTAAAGACGTGTATGTGGAGAAGCCGATTTCGCACAACATTCGCGAAGGGCGGCTGATGGTGGAAGCGGCGCGGAGGAACAACCGGGTTGTGCAGGTGGGTTCGCAATTGCCGAGCCTTCCGGCGACGCAGGCGTTTCACGACTACGTGCAGTCAGGGAAGCTGGGGCGGGTACTGATGGCGAAGGTGTGGAACGTGCAGTTGCGGAGGAATATCGGGCACAAGCAGGATGAGGCGGTGCCGGCGGGCATCGACTATGAGACGTGGACGGGGCCGCTGCCGAAGCTGCCTTTCAATCGCAATCATTTTCACAGCACGGTGAACTGGCACTGGCATTACGGGACGGGCGATATCGGGAATGACGGGGTGCACGAGCTTGACATAGCGCGGCGCGCGCTGGGCGTGCAGTTGCCGACCGTGGTATCCGGCATGGGAAGGAAGATGTATTTCGATGACGATCAGCAGACACCGGACACGATGAACATCACTTACGAATTCGGCGACAAGCTGATCTTCTACGAACAGCGGCTGTGGAATCCGTACGGGCTGGAGGAATGCGATAACGGTGTGGCGGTGTACGGGGATCAGGCAGTGGCGCAGTTCGGACATTTCCGCGGGAGGGAGTGGGGGTATCGGGTGATTGACGCCAAGGGCAAGGAGATTCACTCGGAGCAGCATGACAAATCGTCGATCGACGCTCCGCATGCGCGGAACTTTTTGGATGCGATGCGGAGCCGCAAGAAGCCGCGTGTAGACATCGAGGAAGGACATTGGGCGACTTCGCTGGCTCACCTGGGGAACATCGTGGCGCGAACGGGGCGGACGATCCGTTTCGATCCGGGCAAAGAGACTGTGCAAGGCGATGCGCAGGCGAACGGGTTCGTGAAGCGGGAATACCGGGCACACTGGTCGACACCGAAGGGAGTTTAGAGGAATGAATCGGAGAGCCTTTACGCAATTGGCGGCGATGTCGCCTGTGTTTGCCGCGTCCGCGCCAGTGGAAGTGGCGCTGGTTACGCACGCCGAAGGAGCGCATCTGAGCGCGTACATTGAGGGATTGGCGAAGACTGCGGAGGTTGGCGCGGTGTCGCTGTGCGATCCATCGGGAGCAACCGAAGCGGCGGTGCGCAAAGGACTGGGGGAAAAGCTGAAGGGTTCGTATCGCTCTTTGGCGCAGTTGCGGAAGGAGCGTAAGCCGGTGGCGGCGCTGATCACCATGGAGGCGAAGGTTGCACCGCCGGTGATTGCAGAGGCGTTGGACGCCGGGTTGCATGTGATGGCGGAGAAGCCGGCGTGTGTGCGCGCTGAGGATTTCGCACCCCTGGCGGCAAAGGCGAATGCAGGGAAACGCAATCTGATGCTGGCGATGAGCAACCGGGTGGATGCGGTGATGCAGGAAGCCCGGCGGCTAGTGCAGTCGGATTCGATTGGGCGGATCTACGGCATGGAGTTGCATACGATCGCCGATCAGACGCGGTTGACGCGGGCGGAGTATCAGAAGAGCTGGTTTGCGCAGAAGGCGCGAGGCGGCGGTGGGCATTTGATCTGGCTGGGGATTCACTGGCTGGATCTGGCGATGTTTCTTTCGGGATCACGGATCACGGAAGTGGCGGGGTTCACGAGCAACGTGGGCGGACAGCCACTGGATGTAGAGGACTCAGCGAGCGTTTCGTTTCGCTTCGCCAATGGCACGCTGGGGAATCTGACATCGGGATATTACCTGGATCGAGGGAAGCATCTGTTGATCAAGATTTGGGGATCAAAGGGGTGGATCGAGATCAACCACGGCACGGACAATCCGCTGGAGTGGTACAGCAACGCGGATAAGAAGACGCGGCGATTCACGCCGCCGGACGGACCGACGGGATACACGGCGTTTGTCGGGCATGTGGTGCGGGCAGCGACGGGAGCGGAACCGCCGGTGCTTTCTCCGGACGAGAGTCTGTATGTGCTGCGCACGATATTTGCCGCGTATCGCGCGGCGGAGACGGGGCGGTCACAGAAAGTGACGGTATGAGGCGGCGGGAACTGCTTTGGACGCTGCCGGCGGCGGCGCTGGGCGCGGGACGGGTGAAGCCGGATCTGATTCTGCATCACGGCAGTTTTTTCACTGTGGATGCTTCGCAGCCGCGCGCGGAGGCGGTAGCGATTGCGGGAGACCGCTTTGTCGCTGTGGGTTCGAATGCGGAGATTCTGGGGTTGGCGGATGGTAGCGCGCGCAAGGTGGATCTGGGCGGCCGCACGGTGGTGCCGGGTTTCATTGATGCGCACTCGCATCCGGCAAGTTCGGGTTTGCGGCATCTACGCGAAGTGGATTGCGACCTGCGCTCGATTCAGGCGATCCAGCAGGCCATCCGGGAACGCGCGGCGAAGACTCCGAAGGGCGGATGGGTGTTGGGGTTCAAGTACGACGACACGAAGACCGAGGAAGGGCGTCCGCTATCGCGGGCGGATTTGGATCAGGCAGCGCCGGATCACGCGGTGATGATTGTGCATCGGGGCGGGCACACGGCGTATGTCAATAGCGCGGCTTACTCGGCTGCGGGAGTTGGGGAGAGTGCTTCCGACCCGACGGGCGGCAAGTTTGGGAGAGATGCGGGGAAGCGGCTGAATGGGGCGTTGTTTGAGACGGCGCTGCGTCCGTTTCGCGAGAAGAATCCTGTGCGGTATTCGCGTGAGGATCGGCGCGAGGGCGTGAAGATCATTACGCGGATGATGACGCGCACGGGCGTGAGCAGCGTGCATGATACGGGTGGGACTCCGGATGATCTGCGCGCCTATCAGGACGCTTTGGAAGCGGGCGATCTGGCGATGCGGATTTACTGCTTGATTGGGATTGCCAATCTGAAGCGGATGATTGACGCGGGGGTTCGGACTGGTTTGGGGAATGAATGGGTGCGAGTGGGCGCGGTGAAGTTGATGTGCGACGGGTCGATCTCAGAGCGGACGGCGCGGCTGTCGCAGGCTTATGTTGGGCGGCCGAATGATTTCGGGATCCTGGTGACGCCGGAACCGGAGTTGTACGAGCAGGCTCGGATGGCGCATGAAGCGGGGTGGCAGATCGGCACGCATGCGAATGGCGATGTGGCGATCGACATTACGCTGCGCGTTTATGAGCGGCTGCAGCGCGAGAAGCCGCGGAAGGATCCACGCTTCCGGTTGGAGCACTGCACCGTGTTGACGGATGCGTTGATTGCCAGGATCAAGGCGCTGGGGGCGATTCCGAATCCGTTTTCTACTTACGTGTATTATCACGGGGAAAAGATGAAGGAATACGGCGCGGAGCGGCTCAATCGCATGTTCGCGGTGCGGAGCTTGCTGGACGCAGGGATCCGGGTGACGCAGACTTCGGATTATCCGCCGGGTCCGTTTGAGCCGATGATGGCGCTGCAATCGAGCGTGACACGGACGGACATCAAGGGGACGGTGTGGGGCGCAAGCCAGCGCATCACGGTGGAAGAAGCAATCCGAGTGGGGACACTGCACGGGGCTTATGCTTCGTTTGAAGAGCGGCACAAGGGGTCGATTGAAGCGGGGAAGCTGGCGGACCTGGTGGTGCTGGGACGCGATCCTTTTCGAGAGCCGGTGCAATCGCTGATCACCATTCCGATTGAACGGACGATGGTGGGTGGACGTTGGGTTTGGGAGTCCTGATGATTCTGAGTTTTTTGTTTTGCTTATTCGCTATGGCTGCGCAGGCGGAGTTTCGTGCTGCCGCCGTGAAGGTGGACATTACGCCGAAGACCCCGCAGTGGCTGATGGGGTATGCGGCGCGCCAATCGACAGGCGTACACGATCCGATCTTTCATCGCATTGCGGCGCTGGATGACGGGAAGACGCAGGTGTTTTTGGTGGCGAGCGATCTGTGCGTGTTTTCGCCTTCGGTGTTCGACGACTTCGCGGCGCGATTGGAGAAGGAAACCGGGATCAAGCCGCTGCAGGTTTGGTGGACTGTGACGCATACGCATTCGGCGCCGGAGGTGGGACCGCCTGGTGTGTACGATGTTTTGCTGAAAGGGCGCTCCGATCATGAGTGGAGTAAAGAGTATTTAGAGTTCGTGCAAAGCACGCTGATCGCGGGGATCAAGGAGGCGCGTGGGAAGTTGGCGCCTGCGCGGATTGCGACAGGGACTGGGTTGGCGCGAGCGAACATCAACCGGCGGGGGCGCGATCTGGATGGGACGATTTCACTGGGTCTGAATCCGGATGGGCCTGTGGACAGGCAGGTGGGGTTGCTGCGCCTGGAACGCAACGATGGATCGCCGATCGCGCTGATTGCGAACTACGCGATGCATGGCACGGTGTTAGGCGGGCGCTGGATGCAGATTAGCGGCGACGGGCCGGGAGTTGTGTCGTCGTTTGTGGAAGACAAGATCGGCGCTCCGATGCTGTTTGTGAATGGAGCAGCAGGGAACATCGCGCCGATTTACAGTGTGCAGAACGATCCGAAGTCGGGGCACATGGGAGAGTTCCGCGTGTTGTTGGGGAATCGGATTCTGGAAGCGAATCGCGGGCTTGTGGCGGGGAATGAGGCGAGCATGTGGTTGGGGGAGAAGTGGGTGGAAACGGCGCGTAAGGCGGATACGGGATGGCCGGCTGAGCTTGGCAAGTATGAATCGAAGGATGCGGCGGGACGGAACATGGTGCGGATCCCGGTGCGGTTTCTCCGCGTCGCGGATACTGTGATGTGGGGTGCGCCGGTGGAGATGTTTTGCGAGATTGCGTTTCGGGTGCGGAATGAATCGCCCTTCCGGAACACGTTCTTTTACGGGTATACGAATGGGTGGCTGGGGTATCTGCCGACTGAGGCGGCGTTCGGCGAAGGCGGCTATGAACCGCGCACTTCGCCCTTCACACCGCAGGTGGAAAAAGACTTCGGAGATGCCGTCGTTTCGTTCTTGCAATCGATCCCGCGCATGAGATAATGGGCGGAGTCCCGCCTTGTCGAGGGCACATTTCCTGAACCTTTGCAGGAGGCTGACCTTGACGCGTCACATCGCTATCTGGATTGTCGTTGCACTCGCGTGGGGTGCGGCATTGTTTACGAACGCACAGGCGCCGCAACCGGACGGAGCCGGAATTGAGCCGGGTGTACTGCCGGCGAAATGGGCTCCGGGTGGTCCACGGTGCATGGAAGTGCCGGAATGGCAGGTGCACGAATACAACTCCGACTTTTACATTCTGCGCGAGAACGGGTGTGTGCATTATGAGAAGCCGTTTCTTTATTTGATTTTCGGCAACGATAAAGCGGTGTTGATGGATACGGGCGCGGGCACGACGGAGTTGGCGCAGCTTACGGATTCGCTGATTGCGAAGTGGTGTGCGCGGAAGGGGCGCAAGAGCATTCCGCTGATGGTGATGCATTCGCACGGGCATCGGGATCATGTGGCGCGGGACAGCCAGTTCAAGAACAAGCCGGGGGTAGAGTTTGTGGCGGCGGAGATTGAACCGGTGCAACGCGCGTTTGGGATTCGGAAGTGGCCGGAAGATATCGGCAAGCTGGACCTGGGCGGGCGGGTGCTGGATGTGATCGCGATTCCGGGGCACCATCCGGTGGCTGTGGCGCTGTACGACAGGCGCACGGCGGTGCTGATGACGGGGGACAATGTGTACCCGGGGCGGCTGTATATCAGCGACTGGGATTCGTTCGTGAAGAGCACACAGAGGCTGGTGGATTTTACACAGGGGAGGTTAATCAGCCATATGCTGGGGTGCCATATCGAGCAGACGAAGACTCCGTATCTGGAGTACACGATCGGGTCGATCTTTCAGCCGGATGAACATGTGCTGGAATTGTCACGGGGGGATTTGCTGGAGTTGAATGGGGTGCTGCGGGATTTGAAGGACACACCGAAACGGGTGGCTTTGCGGAGTATGACGATTTATCCGACGGGGGACGCGGTTTGGAGCGATTTGCGCAAGGCTCGGGAGGAGACGGAGACGAAACAGCGGAAGACGATGTGGGGGCAGCCGTAGGACCGCTCCGTTGAAGACGCGAAGTAAACTGCTGAAGTTTAAACGAACCGGCATCCGCGTCTTCATCGCATTGGGCGGCCCGAGGCACAGCCGGCTGTTCCAGCCGGCCGGCAGACTGAAGTCTGCCCCACATTGGGCCATCGGAACTCCCTCACGGTCGCGGCTCTGAAGAGCGGCGCCAGTTGCGCCAGCCTCCGAATGAGGTGATGTCTTGTGAGCCTTCGATGGAATGGGGCTCGCAGACGAAGCCTTTGATCCACTCGCCTTCGTTGGTTTCGAGATTGCCGATGGCGAGTGGAGGAGGCACTTCCGTGACGAATTCGCCGAAGCGTGCTTCGGGCATGGCCCAGACTTCGATCTCAATGCCGGGTCCGGCGAAGGAGGAGTCGCGCACGAGGCCGGGTTTGGGCGGCGTCGTGTTGCGAAGGGCGTAGAGGCGATAGCAGGCGGCGGTGCGTGTCGTGCGTAGCAACCGTGCGCCGCGATTAGTGAGTTGCCAGTTGAGAGGTTGACCGGTGAGGTGGGCGCCGACAACGGCTAGTTGGATGCAGCCAGCGGGGCACGCGGTTGCTGGCTTTCCTTCCCATCGACGGGAAAGATCGAGCAAGCCTTCGTCCTGAAAGGCGCGGGCCATGAAGGTGACGCCGAAGGGTAATCCGTTGGGACGCAGTCCGGCGGGCACGGCGATCGCGGAGAGATCGAGCAGGTTGACGAAGTTGGTGTAGTAGCCGAGGTCGGTGTTGAGCTTCACGGGATCGGCGAGCATCTGTTCAATGGTGTAGATGGCGCCGGTGGTTGGGAGAAACAGCACGTCGATTTGATCCCAGGCACGGGCGGTGATGACGCGGAGTTTCTCCAGGGCGTACTGGCTTTTGTACGCATCGACGGCTGTGTACCGCGCTCCGCCTTCGATGATGCGACGGACGACAGGATGACCGGCGTGGGGATGCTGTTGAAAGAAGGTGCCGATGGCGGCGAGGCGCTCGGCGACCCAGGGGCCGGAGTAGAGGAGGTTTGCTGCATCTTTGAAGGGCTGGTAGTCGATCTCGACTCTGACTCCACCCATCGCTTCGCACTTGGCAACGGCTTGTTGAAAGAGGGACGCCGCATGGTTGTCACCGAAGAATTCGAGTTGGTTTGCGCGGGGGACTCCGAAGCGGAATGCGCCTTGTGACCATGGGGCGGCGACGACGGCGTGACGGGAATACTCGTCTTCGGGATCGAGGCCGCGCGTTGCGGCGAATGCGGCCGCGGCGGTGGCCGTATCGCGGGCGAAGATGGAGACACAATCGAGGGAGCGGCAGGCGGGCACGACACCGGACATGCTGAGCAGGCCGCGGGTTGGCTTCAGGCCGATGATGCCGTTGAAAGCCGCGGGCACGCGCCCGGAGCCGGCTGTATCTGTGCCGAAGGCAAAATCCACTTCCCCTTTGGCTACGGCGACGGCCGAGCCGGAACTGGATCCACCGCTGATGTAGCGCTCGTCGAAGACGCTGGAAACGATGCCGTAGGGAGAGCGCGTGCCGGAGAGCCCGGTGGCGAATTGATCGAGGTTGGTTTTGCCGGCGAGCACGGCGCCCGCTGCTTCGGCTTTTGCGACGACCGTCGCGCTCTTGGCTGGGGTGTAGGCGAACTCGGGGCAGGCGGCTGTGGTGGGTATGCCGGCAACGTCGATGTTGTCTTTGGCCGCGAAGGTCATGCCTTTGAGCGGGCCTGAGGCGGCCTCTTTGCGCGAGTTGAGTTTCGTGATCCAAACACTCATGCCGCCACCTCCTCGGGCCGGAAGACCAACAATGGCTGGCCTGCCATGACGAAGCCGCCTTTGCGGCAGCGTAGTTCTTCGACTGTTCCAGCAGCGGGCGCCGTGACGGCGACTTCCATCTTCATGGCTTCGAGCACGACCATTTTCTGACCGGGCGCAACGCGCTGGCCTGGTTCAACGGCGATGTTCCACACACTGGCTGTGACTGGTGAGAAGAGCGGCTGGCAGCCTTCGGGCAGTCCGTTGTCCGTGGGTGGGCCATCGTCTTCATCGAGGGCCTGAATGATTTCCGCTTGTCCGGCGGCGGCCCAACGTTCGCGCTCTTCGACGAACGCTGTGCGTTGTCGATTGCGGAATTCCGCGGTTTCCTGGCGGATGCCGTCGAGGAAATGATGGTAGTCGCGCAGGCTGAACGTCTGCTCCTCCGTTTTCAACTGGAAGCGGCCGAGTGGAAACGAGCGGCGCATGTCGAGGAGTTCTTTGGCGCTGACGGGATAGAAGCGCAGTTGATCGAAGAAGCGCAGCAGCCACGGTGTTCCGGGGGTGAATTCGCGTGTGGTGCGGTGGGTGTTCCAGACCTGCAGCGTGCGGCCCACGAACTGATAGCCGCCGGGGCCTTCCATGCCGTAGATGCAGAGGTAAGCGCCACCGATGCCGACGGCGTTTTCGGGAGTCCAGGTGCGGGCGGGGTTGTACTTTGTGGTGACGAGGCGGTGACGCGGATCGACTGGCGTTGCGACCGGCGCGCCGAGGTAGACATCGCCGAGTCCCATCACGAGGTAACTGGCATCGAAGAAGAGCTTGTACACGTCGCTGGTGCTGGCGAGTCCGTTGATGCGGCGGATGAACTCGATGTTGCTGGGGCACCATGGGGCATCCGGGCGCACCGACTGCGTGTAGCGGCGAATGGCTTCCTGTGTCGCGGGGTCATCCCAGGAGAGCGGCATGTGGACCACGCGCGAAGGGACGCTGATGTTGTCGAGGTCGGGGATGGCTTTTTCAGCGGTGTCGAGTGCGTCGAGCAGCGCGGCGCGCGACAGGCGGGCGGTGTCGTAGTGGATATGGAGAGAACGTATGCCGGGAGTGAGATCGATCAGGCCGGGCAGTTGCAGTTTCTCCAGTTCGGAGACGAGCGCGTGAACGCGGAAGCGCAGATTGAGATCGAGCAGGTTGTCACCGTATTCGAGGAGCAGGTATTTGTCTCCGGCGGCGCGAGCCACGCTGGATGTGGCCGCAGTGCGGGTGCGAAGGATGGCGGGCTCTTCCTGCGTGTGTGCGGGCAGAGCAGGCAACGCGGTGTTGAGTGTTTGCAGCGCTTCGTTGGTGGCGTGTTCCATCGCTTCGGCCTGTTGCAGGGTGAGCCTGCGGAACCGAACGCGGTCCCCGGCGTGGAGTTGCCCTAATTTCCAGCGCTCGGCGGCAACGACGACCGCGGGACACACGAAGCCGCCGAGGCTGGGGCCATCGGGGCCAAGCACGACAGGCATGTCGCCGGTGAAGTCGACGGCGCCGACGGAGTAGCCGTTGTCATGCAGATTCGATGGATGCAATCCCGCTTCGCCGCCGTCTTTGCGAGCCCACTGGGGCTTGGGGCCCAACAGCCGGACACCTGTGCGGTCGGAGTTGTAGTGCACTTTCCAACTCGCGTTGAAGAATGCTTCTATGTCCGGATCGGTGAAGAAGTCGGGAGCACCGTGCGGACCGTAGAGGACGCCGATCTCCCAATCGCGCCCGAAGACGGGACGAAGGGATAACGGCAGTTCAGCCAAGGGGAGATCCTTCGGTGCGGGATTGGCCGACAAACGGTCACCGGCACGAAGCGCGGATCCGGCATGGCCGCCGAATTTGCCCAATAGAAACGTACTTCGGCTACCCAGGTAGATGGGAACATCGAGGCCTCCTCGAATCGCGAGATAGCTTCTTGAACCTCCGGACGCGGCGGCGGCGACTTTGAGCACGTCGCCTGCTTTCACTTCGAACGCACTCCACATTGGCGCCGGAGCGGCGTTGAGGGTGGCGCCCATGTCAGCGCCGGTGAGCGCGATGACGGCATCGCGATGGAATTTCAGAGTAGGCCCGCTGATGGCCATTTCGAGGCCGGCGGCGCCGGCGCCGTTACCCACGAGGCGATTGGCGAAGCGAAAGGCGAGATCATCCATGGGACCGGACGGCGGGACACCGACGGCCCAATAGCCGAGCCTGCCGGGGTAATCCTGAACGGTGGTTTGCGTTCCGCCATCGAGGACTTCGATGGTGCTGTCGGCATAGTCGACGGTGGAGAGGAATGCCGTGGAAACATCGCCCTGATGAAATGTTTGATGGGCGGAGACCTGGCGGAGGAGATCGAGATTGGTGACGATGCCGCGAACCGATGTCTGGCGCAGCGCGGACTGAAGGGCATTCAGCGCTTTGGTACGGTCGCCGCCTTTGACGATTACCTTGGCAAGCAGCGGATCATAGAACGGGGTGACGGCGGTGCCGGCTTCCACCCAGGTTTCAATGCGCGCATCGGGAGGAAACTGCGTTTGATGGATGGTACCGGCGCAAGGCTGATAACCGCGGCCCGGATCTTCCGCGTACACTCGGACCTGAATGGAATGGCCATTGGGTTTGACGGATTGCGGCAGTTGGAGCGAACCGTGGGCCTGCCGAACCATCCACTCCACGAGATCGATGCCGGTCACCTCTTCTGTAACACCGTGCTCCACCTGCAGGCGGGTGTTCACCTCGAGGAAGAAGAAGTCGCGAGTAATGCCGTCGTAGATGAATTCCACGGTACCGGCCGATTCATACTGCACTTGCTGTCCCAGGCGCACGGCGGCCTGGCAGAGACGCTGCCTGGTTTCTTCTGTGAGACCGGGGGCAGGTGTTTCCTCCACCACCTTTTGATTCCGGCGTTGGANNGGAACAATCGCGTTCGCCCAAAGCAAGCACGTGCCCACGGCCGTCGCCGAAGATCTGGATCTCAATGTGCCGCGCCTGTTGGACGAAGCGTTCGAGATAGATGCCGCCATCGCGGAAGTTGGCTTCGCTCAGACGGCGCACGGCATCGTAGGCGTCGATGAGATCGGCTTCGCTGTAGCAGACGCGCATCCCGATGCCGCCACCGCCGGCCGTGCTTTTGAGCATCACGGGGTAGCCGATGCGCGCGGCTTCGGCGAGCGCATCCTGGGCGGAATGCAATAATCCGCTGCCCGGCAAAAGAGGAACGCCACAGCGCTGGGCCAGTTCGCGAGCGGTGTGTTTGAGGCCGAAGGCGCGGATCTGTTGCGGCGTGGGTCCAATGAACTTCACGCCCGCGATGTGGCAGGCCTCGGCGAAGGCCGCGTTTTCGCTGAGGAAACCGTAGCCGGGGTGAATGGCCTTTGCACCGGTTTGCCGAGCCGCGCCGAGCACTTTGTCAATATCGAGGTAGCTGCGGGCGGCCTGCGGTTCACCGAGACAGATTGCTTCACCGGCTTGCGAGACGTGCAGCGAGTCCTCTTCGGCTTCGGAGTAGACGGCTACAGAGGCTACGCCCATGCGTTTCAAGGTTCGGATAATACGGCAGGCGATGACG
>JAFDVS010000144.1 GCA_018268935.1 Acidobacteriota bacterium
TACACTCTGGAATTGACACGGGCAATGCGGCCTTCACAACGTTCGCAGAGAAGTTTCTTCTGAGCCTGCTTGCTCGTTGTTTGCTCACGTGATTGACTCAGAAATACCGGGTGCGGATTCTTTTCATGTGTTGCCCTAACGTGCAAAAATGCCGCTGCTGGTATCAAGTGACTATTCACCAGGAGACGCATTTCCCGGCATAGGGCGCATGTCGCAGTCGCGCCATTCTTCCCGGGTTGATTTGCGTCAGGGGGATGCCCAGTGCTCATCTCGATTTCCATGCTGTTTGCGCTCCCAAGCCCTTCAAGAGTGACAGGCTGTATCCGAAGGCTGCAATAGAACTTTAGCTCTCGCAAGGAACTATATTCTTGCATGTCGCGAACTTGAAGACGACACACTGAAACAGGCTGACCATGTTCTCGCCAAATGATTGTGTCAGCAGATTGCCGAAGGCCTCAGCCTACCGAGGCTTGCCACTGAAGGGCCGGGCGGCGTCATGGGTTCGTAGGAAGTGATACGTTACTGCGTTCTTGTCAGATCCTCTCTGCCTTGCAGCGCCGGCGCCGGCGACGAACAACAAGCCGAACGTTGGATCGGCCTCGGCTTCAACGTCATCTCCTGGAAAGCCGACATCGGCCTCTATCGCGGAGCCCTCACCAAAGAAGTCCAATAGCTCCGCAACCGCCTGCGATCATAGTTTGCGGTAAGCTCCGGCTCTTGGGTCCTCGTACAGTTTGCGGCGAAACTAGTAGTGATAGCGACAGGCGAGAATCCGGATACTGTTGTGTAGAACTTGGTAAACCAGTCGGTGCTCCTGGTCAATGCGCCGCGACCAACAACCAGCTAACTCATGCCGCAGCGGCTCTGGCTTACCGATGCCAGTAAACGGATCTCGCTGCGTGTCCCGTATGAGGCGGATGATTCGAATCGCTTGAGCGCGATCCTGCTCTGCCCACCAAGACAGGTCATCGAACGCGCCGGGGTCGAATTCTACGCTCCTCACAACCCCAATTTCGCCACGGCATCGTCCAACGGTACTCCGTTCCCGCGGCCCAGCGCTACGAGCAATCGCTGCCGCATGGTCTCGGACTTTAGCAGGTATGCGGTTTCGCGTTCGGAAGCGATCTCCTTCCAGAGCGCTATCGGCACGATGACAGCCGTGGGCTGGCCAGCCTCATTGGTCACGAATTGGATATCAGCTTCGGACACACCAATATTCTAACGCACCGAACATATCGCAAAATCGAGCATCGTCGACATGCATCGCCTGCTGTCTACACCCCCAAACGCTCCCGCACCAACCGCACAGTCTCCCCCGGATGCGGAATCCGCACCACATCAAACCCCGCCGCCCGTCCACTCGTCTCCCCAGCCACACTATCCTCCACCACCAGCGGCCTGCTCACCCCCAACCTCTCCGCCGCCTTCCGATAAGGCTCCGGATCCGGTTTATGCCGCGTCACATCCTCACTAAACACCGTCACCGCCAACAGCGGCATCAATCCCCCCGCCTCCAGCACCGGAGCCACTTCCATCCGCCCGCTCGAAGTCACCACGCCCACCGGCACCTTCAACCCAGTCACCAATTCCACAATCCCCGGAGCAAACGGCAATTCCCGCCGCATCCGCTCACGAAACAACTCACTCTTCGCCCCATACCGCGAGTAAACAGCGTCCGGCGCCACCGGAGGATCGGCCATCGCCGCCACTTCCTCCGCCATCCTCCGGTCCGAAATCCCAATGAAGTGGGCGTGATAATACTCCCAAGTGAAACTCACCCGAAGCGGAGCCAGCACCTCGCTCCAACACTCAAAATGAATCGGCTCACTATCGACGATCACCCCGTCGAAATCGAAAAGAACGGCTTCGTAACTCATCCCGTGCATCAAAACTGCAGCGACTGAATCATCTGATCAAACACCGGCTGCGCCTTCGGATACTCCCCTTCCGGCGCAATCAGAATCATGTACAGCAGCCCTTGCGGATGCGCCACCGTCACAACCGCGTCCACTTCCCGCTGCCCCTGAAACGCCGACGGCCCGAAGAACACATTCAACAACGCATTCGCCCCATTCACCGAGAACCGCTTCGTCGCCTCGCCACTCGCCTTCATATTCTTGTTCTGCTGCAGCATCCGATCGAGAAACGCCTTCGTGTCATTCTCAATATTCACCTGCGACTTCGTCTGCGCCAACCCGATGATCGCCCCGTAAGCGATCTCCGCATTCCCGTTCGTCTCCGCAATCCCATCGCGCGACGCCACCGTAATCTCCGACGATTGCTGGTTCGAAAATACCTCCCAATTCGACGGATACTTAAACCCCAGCCCCTTCGCGCTGTACTGCTTCAACTGCGCATTCGGCCGCGCCGTCACACCGCCGCTATCGGCACGAAAATTCGTATTCGCCTTCGGCGGCACCGGCAGCCCGTTGATCGTCGTCTTCATCCGCCCCAGGTCCGCCGTATCGCCCTTCGTGTACTCACGCGCCGGCATCAGCTTCACTTCCGCCGAAACCGCCTTCACCCGATTCCCCGGATTCGGATGATCGGAGAGAAACTGCGGAATCGAGCGCCCCGAGCTCTGCTCCTGCGCTTCCAGCTTCTCAAAAAACTTCGCCATCTCCACCGGATCGTAGCCCGCCTTCGCCATCATCCGCGCACCCAGCAAATCGGCATCCGACTCCGCCGACCGCGAAAATTTCAGCAGCAGCGAATTCGCTCCCAGCCCCGCGCCCACTTGCGCCAGTTGTCCCAGCAGCCCGCCGCCCGCCATCGCTCCGCCAAGCCCCGCCAGCAATTGAATCGCTTGCGCCTTGGTCACCTGCGATGTCCCGTGCCGCAGCGCCACATGCGAAACTTCATGCGCCAGCACGCCGGCAATCTGCGCTTCGTTATCCGCCGCCAGAATCAACCCCGTATGCACATACGATGGCCCGCCCGGCAGCGCGAACGCATTGATTGACTTGTCGTACACCACCTTGAACGTGTACGGATACTGCCCGGCCTCCGGCTGCGCCACCAGCTTCTTGCCGATCCGGTTCACATAATCCACAAGCTGCGCGTTATTCACCACAGCCACTTGCTTCTCAATTTCCCCAGCGGCTTCCTTGCCCAGTTGCACATCCTGCGCCTGCGAAAACAAGTTCCACCCGGGCTTGATGGTTTTCGGCTTCTGCGCAAATGATACGGCTGCCGCCAACACAACTACGCCCGCGATGAGTGAATACGACCGTTTCAAGGAAAGACCCTCCTCCCCGTGTAGAGAGCGTCCCCGGACCACTTGTTACCAGCGGAACCCGAGGAATACACGGTTCTACCAGTATAAAATGAAGTATGTTACACCCCACTGAGAAGATCTGGCATAACGGCAGGTTCATTGCCTGGGATGATGCTAAGATCCACGTTCTTTCCCACACCGTGAGTTACGCCAGTGCGGTATTTGAAGGGCTTCGCTGCTACCATACCGCTAACGGTCCGGCCATCTTCCGCCTCAAGGAACATGTCCGCCGCCTCGTCGACTCCGCAAAAATCTACCGCATGGAACTCCCCTTCGATGCGCCCGCCCTTTGCGACGCGATGGTAGAGCTGGTAAGGGTGAACCGGCTCGAATCGTGCTACCTCCGCCCCATCGTGCTCCGTGGCTACGGCGAAATGGGCGTGCTCGGTATCAAAAACCCCACGGAAATTTACATCGCTTGCTGGGAATGGAGCAAGTACCTCGGCGAATCGGCCCTCGCCGAAGGCGTCGATGTCTGCGTCTCTTCCTGGAAGCGCATCGCGCCCAACACGCTGCCCGCCCTCGCCAAGGCAGCATCGAACTACATGAACTCGCAGCTCATCCGCATGGAAGCGCAAGCCAACGGTTACGCCGAAGGCATCGCCCTTGATGAGCAGGGCTACGTCAGCGAAGGCTCCGGCGAAAACATCTTCGTCATTCGCGATGGCAAGCTGCACACGCCGCCCCTCGGCGCCTCCGTATTGCCCGGCATCACGCGCGACTCCATCCTCACGCTCGCCGCCGAACTCGGCATCCCCGTGGTCGAAGGCATCATCCCTCGCGAGCTTCTCTACATCGCCGACGAAGTATTCTTCACCGGCACCGCTGCCGAGATCACGCCCATCCGCTCCGTCGATAAAATCCAAGTCGGCAACGGACGCCGCGGCCCAATCACCGAAAAGCTGCAGAAGGAATTCTTCCGCATCCTCAACGGTGAGACCGCCGACCGCCACCACTGGCTAACCCCAGTCCAAGCCCCAGTCACCGCTTAGCCAGCCTTTGCGAGCGTTGCCCTTTGCGGTCTTCGCGAGAAACTCCGCCCGAATCGCGATAGCATATCCATACACCTCTGGATATGCGTCCATTCGCAATCATTCTATCGATGGCATTGCCGGCGTTAGCCCAATCGCCGGACTTCAATAAAACCCTGTGGCCCGTATTCGAAAAGGCCCAGTGCCGGCAATGCCACAACGAAAACGGAGTCGCCTCCACCACCCGCCTCATCTTCCCCCGCGAAGCCGCAACAGCCGACGAGATCACCGCGTTCGGCCTCTCACTGCGGACGCTGGTTAACGCAGCCAAGCCCGAAGATTCCCCCCTCTGGCGCAAGCCCACCCATCGCACCGCGCACGGCGGCGGCGAGCGCATCCGCCAGAACACCGACGCCGAAGTCGCGCTCCTCACCTGGGTCAAACACCTCGCCTCACTCCCCGAACCCGCCGCCCCCTCGCGCTCCACCACCCAATCCCAACGCAAAGAGAAACACGTTCTCCGCCGCCTCACCCACGCTCAATACAACCACACCGTCCGCGACCTCCTCGGCGATGAAACCAAGCCCGCCGATCAATTCCCCAAAGAAGACTTCGTCCACGGCTTCACCAACCAGGCCGACGGCCAATCCATCTCCCCTCTCCAAGCCGAAGCCTACGCCCGAGCCGCCGAAAAGCTCGCCCGCAACGCCTTCGCCAAAGGTGATCGCAGCCAGCTCATCCCCTGCCCACCCTCCGACAATTGCCGCGCCGAATTCATCCGCACCTTCGGCCGCAAAGCCTTCCGCCGCCCCATCACCGAAACCGAACTCCAGCGCTACTCCGCCCTCCACGCGCGCGAAACCGATTTCACCAAAGGCGCGCAGAGCGTCGTCGAAGCGATGCTCCAATCCCCGCACTTCCTCTTCCACCTCGAGCAAGGCGCATACCGCACCGCCAGCCGCCTGTCGTATTTCCTCTGGGACACCATGCCCGACGAAACACTCCTCACCGCCGCCGCCAAGGGTCACCTCGATACGCAATCCGGTGTCGAACGCGAAGTGAAGCGCATGCTCGCCGACCCCCGCGCCAAAGCGGCCTTCGACGAATTCCTCGCCCAATGGCTTCGCCTCGATCGCCTCCGAGGCGCTCTGCGCGATCGCAATCTCTTCCCCGAATACTCCCCCGAACTCGTCGCCCTCATGGTCGAAGAAACCACCCGCACGTTCCGATCGCTAGTCTGGGACAACGGCAACTTCCTCGACTTCTATCGCGGCGACACCACCCACCTCGTCCCCGAACTCGCGCGTCTCTACGGCGTCGAAGCAGGCCCCGAGCCCTGGGCCAAAGTAAAACTCCCCCCATCCACCGAACGCGCCGGCATTCTCGGCCAGGCTGCCTTCCTCACCTTGACCTCAAAGCCCGCCGACACTTCCCCTACCGAGCGCGGCCTCTTCGTGCGCGAGCATTTCCTCTGCCAGCAAGTCCCGCCTCCGCCCCCTGGAGTCAACGCAACCCTGCCCCCCGTCACCGACGAAAAGCCCGTCACCCAGCGCGAGCGCCTCCAAGTCCATCTCAGCAACGCCGTCTGCGCCAGTTGCCATTCCCTCGTCGACCCCATCGGCTTCGGCCTCGAAAAATTCGACGCCATCGGCCGTCATCGTGACAAAGAGCTGCTCCTCGTCCATCCCACCGCCGACGAAATCAAAACCAAACGCAAAACGAAACCCACCGAATACCGGCTCCCCATCAACGCCCAGGGCGAACTCCGAGGCATCTCCGGAGCCACCTTCGATTCCCCCCGCCAATTGGGCGAATTGCTGGCAAAGGAGCCCAGTTGCCAGAAGTGCGTCGTGAAGCAGTTGTTCCGCTACGCCATGGGCCGCCCCGAAGAGTCAGGCGACGCGCCCGTCATCGAAGAAGCCTTCGACCGTTTCCGCAAGTCGCAGTTCCGTTTTCAGGAGCTTATAATGGCGATATCGGTTGCCCAGGCTGGAGTCCCCGCCACACCGAATCGAGGAGGCAATTAAGAGGATGCCCGCACGAATCACACGCCGTACCCTGTTGCGCGGTTTGGGAGTCACACTCGCTCTGCCCCCGCTCGATGCCATGTTCAATTCGAGTGGCACCGCTTACGCCGCCACCAGCAAACCAATCGAGCCGCGCTTCGTCTTCTGGTTCAACGGCAACGGCATCCCCGAAAAATATTGGATCCCGCAAACCGAAGGCGCCGATTTCGAATTCACTCCCTGCCTCTCCCCGCTCGCTCCATTCCGCAAAGACATTCACATCGTCAGTGGCCTCGACAGCCCCGCCGCGCGACTGCCCGGCCCCGGCAACAGCCACTATCCATCCATGAGCGCCGTACTTTCCGGCCGCCCCTACACGGGCCGCGGAGCCGGTGGCGCTTCCCTCGATCAATACATCGCCCGCAAAGCCGGTGAGTCCTACCGTTTCCGCTCCCTCCAAATCGGAGTCTCGCAGGAGAGCTTCGGCGAAGCCATCCAACGCAACATGAGCTGGGCCGATCGCGATCGCCCGCTGCCGCCGGAGATGCTGCCGCATCGCTTATTCGATCGCTTGTTCGGTGTGCGTGACCGCGCATCCATTGATCGTCAGAAGAGCATTCTCGACGCCGTGCAGGACGAAGCCCGTTCCGTCCGCGATCAACTCGGAGCCGCCGATCGCCAGCGCCTCGAAGAATATCTCGGTTCCGTCCGCGATCTCGAAAAGTCGATCGCCAGTCTCCCGCCCGAATACAAGACCGTAGTGGAGCGCCCCGAGGAAGGCGGCGATCTCCGCGATTGGCCCCGCATCGCCAAGCTGCAAAGCGATCTGCTCGTACACGCCTTCGCCAGCGGCCAAACGCGAGTAGCCAGCTACATGCTGACCAAATGCCAGGGCCTCTCGCGATTCCCTTGGCTCGGCCACACCGCGCAGCGCCATCACGAATACACGCACGGCCAAGTGGAGACCCCCCGAGGCATGCGCATTCTGAGAGACATCTGCCGCTGGCACGTGGAAGAGTTCGCCTATCTGGTCGGCAAACTGAAAGCAACCCCCGAAGGCGCAGGCAACATGCTGGACAACACCTGCCTGCTATTCGTCCACGAACACGCCGAAGCGAATTCGCACAAGAACAACAACCACGCCGTCCTCATGGCAGGCCACGCCGGCAAAATGAAAACCGGCCTCCACACCCGCACAACAGGAACACTCGGCGATCTCTATCTCACACTCTCCGAAGAAGTCCTCGGCGCAAGAATCGGCGCCTTCCCCACCGCCGAAAAGAAGCTCAGCGAGATTGTGTAGAGCATAGGCTGCGACAGCAAGGCGCGTCTCTACCGTCGCCGGGTAACCGGCATCCGGAAGCGAACCGCGCGTTCGGGATGATAGAGTACGAACTCACGCGGGGCCCGCGTAATTACGGCCGGGACATCGAACCACGCCTCTTCCTCCGACGAGGGCTCCAGTGGCACATCGTACAACTCCGCATTGATGCGCCATCCCGCTTGATTGAGATTTTGCCCGTAGACCCTGACGCGCTTGCCGTCCTCCAGCCATATGGCCCGCTCCATCGTCTCGCTGAAGCAGTACAGCGGGCAGTAGATGAAAAATGGCGCGAACTGGTGGTCGAAGGCGATCATCTCCGGCATGGCCTCTTGCAACATCGCAGTCTCGCCGTTGGCCGGATCGATGCGCACGATGTGGCCGGCGCGAGTGATCGCGAAAACGAAATCGGCCGACAGCGCGAATGTCCGGTAGTATTCCGCACCCACCCTCGTCGCGCTATGCGTCTCGGCGTCATAACGCACAAGCGCTCCTTCGCCATCCAAATAGAACAGCTTCAAACCATCGGCGGTCAGCGCCGGAGCGGTGCCCACTAGCCCCAGCCGGAAATCGCCTCCGTCCGCCACCCAGTGCAACTCGCCCACTTCCTCCTCGGTGTAGACGATGTTCTCACCGCGCGCGTCCGTCACCGCCTCCCATGCTCTGTTCACGTGACGGATGCGCGTCGTTCCCGTACGGTCCAGCCAGAGCAGTTGAAGACCGGACAACACCAGTGCGCGGCCGGTATCTGTGATCAGGCGGCGTGCATACCGCCGCGAAGCAAGCCTTACGCCTTGTGCCGAGGCTACCTGGCGCATGGTGGTCGTTTCGAAGATCCCGTTCAGTGCAGGCGGCTGTCCCACTCCAAACAAGGATGAATAGCAAGGCGCGTCTTGCTCCATCCACGCCAGTTGGCCTGCCCGATCCAACCGGAGGAACGTGCGCCACCAGTCGTTCATCACGTCGATTCCCAGTCCTTGGATTTTCCAGCTCGCTCGGCACACAGGTTGCAGGAAACACGTGCTGCCTCCCGTCCCGCAATATCGGTTCAGCAGGGTCGTGTATCCCGCTACGTCTCCGGAATCACTGATATCGGCAAGGTGCCCCACCACGGGCTCGGTTACGAAACCGGCATCCGTCCACCGGATCGAGTACCAAGCCGTAGAGCCCGGCGAGGCATTCATCTGGAAATAGACAACACTGGCGTCCGCTGTTGGCAGCAGGTTCAAATACTCCGCCTGTGTCAGACCCGCGAACACGAACAGCAACGCGACGCTCAGGCTCATGCCTTCAACCTAGCAAACACCAATCGCGTCCGCCTCCTCAGCCCACCCTTCGCAACGCATCCTCCACCGCCTCAGGATGCCGTGCAATCACCGCCAGCAACACCCGAGCGGGTCCATCTGGCCGAGTTCGGCCCTGTTCCCAATTCCGAACCGTGGCTGCCTGAAATCCGAACTTCGCCGCAAACCCCGCCTGGCTCAGCCCCAACTGCTGCCTGACTGCCCGCACATCTGTAACCGGCACTTCCACCGTTGTCACCCTCACCGCTACGTCTTTCCCTTCCACCCAATCCACAGCTTCCTGCACGGCCGCGAGAATCCGCTTCCCCGCACTCTCCCGCACTGCTTTCGTCTTCGGCCGGCTTTTCTTCATACCGGGCATAATGTCCCCCGCCTCTGGGTTCAAAGCGAGGAAGTGTACCATTTCATTCCTCTCGTCCCGTTGGCCGAGACCGCGGATCATCGCGCGCTAGCTTCGCTGCCCAGCCGACGAGAGCAGTTCCAAGCTCCGCAGTAAGTGGGTAGCCCGCATGAGCCGATGCTCCCGCTCCAAGAATGAATACCCGTATGCCACTCATATCCTCCTCACTCACGCCAGGCCTTCTCCTGATTCCGTTTCCCGTGCAGCACCCGAGTGACTACGATCCGCCTGGCAAGCGTACGGTAGTAAATCAGATACTGCCCACAAACAAGACACCGTCCCATCGGATCCACGGACGGGCACCTCCGTCCAATTTCCGGATTCTTCACCAACTGGAGAATGCTGCTCTCAATGCCCGCGACCACCACCTCCGCCCTCGCAATACTGCCGCTCTCTGATGCCAAATAACTCCAAATGTCATCAATGTCCGTCGCCGCGGACTTACTGAGGACAATGCGCTTCATAAGGCGTAACTATCTCTGTTTCCGGCCACCCTCAAAGCGCTCCCGCCCGCGTATATTCACATCGCGAAAAAACGCTTTCAGCCCCTTTTCATCGAACTCCAGGCACTCTCCCCGCTCCACTTCCTCAACCCCTTGCATCACCTCGTCCCGTAGCGCCACCACTTCCGCATCCTGCATCATGCGCACCGCGTCCAACACTGCCTCGCCCGGATTGGCGTACCTGCCCGATTTCACCTTTGCCCGAATGAACCGGGCCATCTTCGGCGGCAACGAAATGTTCAATTGCTCAGCAGGCATGTCAATTTCCTCCACCTCATTATCTCATTACCCCAACCCCATCCTCTCCAGCTTCCGGTACAACGTCTTCCGCTCAATCCCCAATATCTTCGCCGCCCGGCTCTTATTCCCGCTCGTCGCAGCCAGCACCTTCTTAATCTGATCCGACTCCGTATCCGCCAGTGACTCGCCCCCCGGCGCCTCCTTCGTCGACATCGATTGAATCGCGTCCAGCACCGCCTCCTCATCAATCCGGTACTGCGGCGCCAATATCGCCAGCCGCTCAATCATATGCTGCAACTGCCGCACATTCCCCGGCCACGCGTACTCCTCCATCGCCCGCATCCCGCTCTTTGTGATCTTCGCGCTCAGATGATACCGGGCATTGGCCTGATTCAAAAACGTCTCCGCCAGCAGCGGAATGTCTCCACGCCTGTCCCGCAACGTAGGCAGCTTGATCGGAACCACGTTCAGCCTATAAAACAAATCTTCCCGAAAACGTTTTTCCTCCATCCGCTTCGCCAGGTCCTTGTTCGTCGCCGCCAGCACCCGCACATCCACCTTCTTCGCCCGCGACGCCCCCAGCGGCCGCACCTCCCGCTCCTGCAGAAAACGTAACAATCTT
Source organism: Acidobacteriota bacterium (assembly GCA_018268935.1). GTDB lineage: Bacteria > Acidobacteriota > Terriglobia > Bryobacterales > Bryobacteraceae > CADEFT01. The sequence continues at coordinate 10,645 of JAFDVS010000144.1, forward strand.
AACTGAAATCCTTCATCAATTTCCCCGATTTCATCCAAAAACACCGTCCCGCCATTGGCCGCCTCCAGCGCGCCAACGCGGTCCCGGTCCGCGCCCGTATACGCCCCGCGCATCGCGCCGAACAGCTCGCTCTCCAGCAGCGACCCCGTGATCGAACCGCAATCCACCGGCACAAACGGCTGCGACGAACGCCGGCTCAGGTTGTGAATCAACCGCGCCACCAACTCCTTGCCCGTTCCCGTCTCGCCTTCAATCAGCACCGTCACATCGCTTGGCGCGGCCTTCACAATCGTCTTGTACACCGCCACCATCGCCGGCGAACTCCCAATCATCTCGCTCGACGGCAGATCCTCCACATCCGCATCTTCATCGTCCGATCCGCGCGCCGCTTCCTCGGCCCGGTGAATAATCTCCAGCATTTTGTCCAGATCAAACGGTTTCGCGACATAATCGAACGCCCCGCGTTTGGTCGCTTCCATCACCGTCTCAATCGTCCCGCGCCCGCTCATCAGAATCACGGAACAATCCGGATTTGCGTTCTTCGCCGCATTCAGAATATCCAGCCCCGTGCGCTCGTCCAGATACACATCGCTGATCACGATCGGATACGGCTCGGCATGCAGCTTCCCGATCGCCTCCTCCGTTGAGGCCGCCGAGTCCACCGCGTAGTTCTCCAGCTCGAGAAACGTAACCAGCGTCTCCCGTATCGAAGGATCGTCATCCACTACTAAAATACGTGCCAAAATCATTGCCCTTTCGCGGGAAGCACAATCGTGAAACAGGAGCCTTTTCCCGGCGTGCTGGCGATTTCTAATCGCCCGCCATGATGCTCCACAATCTGTCCCACAATCGACAGTCCGATTCCCGTGCCTGCCTCGCCGCTTTGCTCAGCCCTCTTCGTCCGGTAGAAGCGCTGGCCGATCTGCTTCAGCTCCTTCTCATCCATGCCGATGCCTTCGTCAGTCACCGCAATCCGCAGTTGTCCCGCGTCATAGCGCGACTCCACACGGACCTCGGTGCCGGAGGGCGAATACTTCACAGCGTTCGAAAGCAGGTTATATACAGCGTACTCCATCAGTTCGCGATCCCCCAACACCTCCGCGTTCGCCAGCTCCTTCACCTCCAGCCCGATCTTCTTCCGCTCCGCCAGCGGCCGCGCCCGTTCCGCGCAAAGGATCACCGTATCCTCCGCCGCGAACGGTTCCTTCTTCAACTCCATCTGGCCTTCTTCCAAACGTTCCACATCCAGAAATGTTTGAATCATTTTCGCCAGCCGCTTCGATTCGCTGTTGATCATCTGCGCCATCTGCTTCCGCTTTTCCTCGGTCATGTTGTACCGGCTGATCAACTCGCTCGACCCCTGTATCGCCGTCAGCGGCGACTTCATTTCATGCGACACAAAGTGAATCGCCTGCTGGTAGCGGCTGCGGTCGGCCTCGCTCCTTCGCAATTGTTTCCGCACCACGAAATACTGATACGATCCGCAGCCGATCACACTCAGCCACGCGCAAGCCGCCGGAGCGAGAATCGGAAACACGATGCCATTCGAAAAAACCATGTGCGGCAGCGAATGGGCCCACAGAATTTGAATCGCCGCCACCGCGTAAGCGTGCCATCCGCCCACATAAGCGAACACCACCGCAGGCGCAATCGCCAGCACAATGCAGGCCAGCACGATGCTGATATTGCTCGCCGCAAACAGAAAATCGCGTTGTGCCAGCGACTCGTAAATATGCGCGTGAATCTCCACGCCTGGCATTCCCATGCTGGTCGAATACGGAGTCACCCATCGGTCGCGCGCCTGCGACAACGACGTTACTCCCAGAAACACCACCTTGCCCTTTAACCGCCTAGCCTCGGCCGGCTTCTCAATCAGCGTCTTCAGCGAAATGCGCGGCAGAGGCTCCCAGCGATAGCGAATCAACATCGGCCGCCCCCGATCGCCGCGCCTCGGAAACGGCAGCCGCTTGTCGCCGATCTCCAGATCGCGCTGCGATTCGACGATCGACTCCGCACCCACCGACAGCCGGTACGCCTCCAGCGCCATCGCCCATCGCCGTTTGCGCTCCGCCACTTTCTCCAACTGCACCTGCCGGCTCACGCCGTCGTACTGATCCAGGTCCGCGTGCACATGCCCGATCGCCTTCGCCGCCTTCGCAAAGGGCGGGTACGGCTCCTCCCACCGGTCGGCATTGCGCATGATGTCCGAACTCAATACGAGATTCGGCACCTTCGCCATCGCCGCGGCCAGCAGCGCATCGCTCTCCGCGCTATCTTCATCGGCCAGAATCAAGTCGATGGCCACTGCTTTGGGTTGCGCAGCGGCCAGCACTTCCAGCGCCCGCGCCATCGTCCGCCGCAACTGCCGCGACCCCTTATAGTCGATCAGCGTCTGGTCGTCGATCTCCACCAGATAGGCGTCCAAAGCCCCTTTTTCCGGCTTGTTCAACATCAACAGCCAGTCGTAATAGTAGTTGTCGATGCGCGCCGCAATCGGCGTCCAACCCGCGAACAGCCCCAGCAGCAGCGAGCCCGCCCCAATCAAAAAGTACGGAAATGTTTTCGCGGCAACCGGTGCGGCCATCAGTGTTGCATCCTGCGCTCGACATCCGATGCGCTGCGTGGCAGCGCGCTCGAAAGCACCTTCGCGCCTGTCTCCGTCACCAGCACCATGTCTTCAATCCGGATGCCGGTGTTCTCCTCCGCGATATACAATCCGGGCTCGATGGTAACCACCATGCCCGCCGCCAGCGGCACATCGGCCGATGCATCGTGGACCTCCAGGCCCACATGATGCCCGATGCCGTGCGTCAGGTATGTGCTCAGCGGCTTTCCGTGAATCGGCTTGCCATGCGTGTCCAGGTACTTCTTCGCCGCCTCCACGACCTCCCCCCGCGAGCCCATGCTTGCTCCGGGCTTCACCGCCGCAATCGCCGCCTTCTGCGCGCCCAGCACCAGCTCATACAACTCGCGTTGCCGCGGTGTGAACCGCCCGCTCACCGGAATCGTGCGCGTGATATCCGCCGCATAGGCATTGCATTCCGCGCCCACATCCATCAACACCAATTCGCCCGAATCCATGCGCCGGTGATTGAAGCCATAATGCAGAATCACGCTGTTCGGACCCGATCCCACCACCGGCCGGTAAGCATGCCGCTCACAACCCTGCTCCATCATCACCTGCGTCATCGTCGCCGCCAGTTGATACTCGAACAATCCGGCCTTAGCCCGCCTCCACGCCGCCAGGTGCGCCTCAATCGACACATCGATGCTGTGTTGGATCATGTCCACCTCACGCCGCGATTTCACCATCCGCAGCTTCGCGATCACCGGCGCTGCTTCAGCCAGCTTCATGCGCCGAGGCACGTTGCCATCCTGCATCAGGCGGCTCACCTCGGCCTCCCACACATCGGTGCTCATCACCTTGGCGAAGCCCGTGCGCGAGGTGGCATCCGCATCCCCCGCCGCCACGCGATGCCCTTCGTAGCGCTCCTTGCGCTCACTGCGCGGCGGCAGAAACAGAATCTCGTTCGGTTCTACAGAGGCAGGCAGAATCACCAGCACCGCGCCCGGCTCCTTCCAGCCCGTCAGGTAGTAGAAGTTCGGCTCCTGCAGCATCGGGCTGCGCGGATCACCGGATGTGTCCGGCGCCCCTTCCAGCACGATCGCCGCATCGGGTATAGCCGCGCGCAGACGGGCCCGGCGTTCGCGGTATTCGTCCGCGGACACCACGAGCGACCCGATCGCCAACAGCAATGAAACCCAAGGCATTTCTACCAAATTAGTACAATGCGAGGATTGAATGCTCTGGTCCCTCATTTTCATTGCCCTGCTGCTCACTCTCCTCGGACTTCGCGGGGAACAGTCTCGCCTGCGCTTTTATCGCGACGCGCGCACCGCGCTCGATGGCCCCACGCCGCCTGTCACCGTCATTGTCCCCGTGAAAGGCCATGACGAAGGCCTGCGCGAAAACCTGGCCGCGCTGGCCGCCCTCGATTACCCCGATTACGAATTGATCGTCTGTGCCCGCGCCGCCGGTGACGTGCGTTACGACACCGTCCCGGCAACCGCCCGCCTCATTCTGGCGGGGCACGGCGACCCCGAAACTGGAGAGAAGATCAACAACCTGCTTGCCGCGGTCAAAGCCGCCAGAACAGAATCCGAGATTTTTGTTTTTGCCGATTCCGACGGCCGTGTCCCGCGCCAATGGCTTCGCGCCCTTGTCACAGCCTTGCGCCAGGAAGGCGTGGGCGCATCCACCGGATACCGCTGGCACCTACCCGCGAAGCTCACGCCGGCCAACATCCTCCGCTCGGTCTGGAACGCGGTCATCGCCGGAGGTATGGGGCCGGGCAAAAACAACTTCTGCTGGGGCGGTGCGATGGCCATCCGCCGTGAAACATTTCTATCCCTGAATGTTCCAGCGTGGTGGCAGGGCGCCATCAGCGACGATTACCGCCTGAGCGAAGCCGTCAAGTCCGCGGGATTGCGCATCGCCTTCGCGCCCGCAGCTATGGTCGCTTCCACCGATTCCACCACGTTCCCCGAGTTCCTCTCCTGGATCCGCCGCCAGATGATGATCACCCGCTTCTATGCGCCGAACCTCTGGAAGCTCTCCGTCTTCGCCCACGCGGTCTACTGCGGAGCAATGCTGGCGGCCCTGAAAATTGCCACTGTGGCATCGATTACCGCGCTTGCCATGCAACTTGGCGTGGGCATGTACAAGGGTTGGAACCGCGTCCGCTGCGCCCGCCTCGTCCTACAAGACTATCCCATTCTGTTTCAAACATTTGGCGTGCTTCATGTTTTTCTCGTCCCGGTCGGCACCTGGCTCTGGCTGTATGCCTCCGTCGCCGCCGGCTTCGGAAACACCATCCACTGGCGCGGCTACCACATCCGCCTCCGACGCCTCGCCAAACTCAATCCACAAACATGAATTCGTTACTCGCCAGCAGCGCCCGCAGATAGCTCGCCAACGCCTTGCGCCGGTGCGACTCCTCCGCTACCCCCGCCTTCTGCAATGCCCGCTGCGCCGCCGTCAGGTACTCCGCAGCTTTGCCCTGCAGCTCCGGCGCCGCCGCACGCCCCGTGGCCATGCGGTGCGCCGCATCGATGCGCGCCTTGTCATCGGAATACGATGCCAGCAGCTTCGCCGCAAAGCCTTCGCTGTTCTCCTCCACCAGCTTGCTGTTCATCTGGAACAGAGCCTGAATCGGAGTGATGCTCGGCGACCGCGCAGGCGTGCTTGCGTTCGTATCCGCCCCATCGAACATCGCCAGGTACGGATGCCGTTGGATGCGCTGCGTCATCAGATACACACTGCGCTGGTTGCTTTCATACACCGCCGCATACGGCCGGTGCTGCGTGTAGCGCCACTCCTGCATAGGAGGGAAAGGATGCTCCCCGCCCATCTTCCAATCAAGCGTCCCGCCCAGCGCCAGCAGCGAATCGCGCAGGCTCTCGGCATCCAACCGCCGCCGGTCGAACTTCCACAGCAGGTCATTGCCAGGGTCCACGGCAGTGTTGGCCGCATCGCCCACACTTGACTGGCGGTACGTCTCCGACAGCAGGATGATACGATGCAGCTTCTTCACCGACCAGCCGCCCTGCGCAAACTGTGATGCCAGATAATCGAGCAGCTCCGGATGCGTCGGCTTCATCCCGCGCTTGCCGAAGTCATTCGGCGTGGTCACGATCCCCCTGCCGAAGTGGAACTGCCACACACGATTCACCATCACCCTTGCTGCAATCGGAGTACCCAGAATCCAATCGGCCAACTCGCGCCTTCCACTCGCCGACTTGTCCTTCAATGTCTGCCCGCCCAGAATCTCCAGGAAGCGCCGCTCTACAATGTCGCCCTTCTTATCCACCTCGCCGCGCAGCAGCACCGGCGCATCCACAGGCTTATCGTCGATCACCGCGTAGGCGTCTTCGATCGGACCGACCTTCGCCAGCAGCTCCATTCGCTGCCCCAGCGTCTTGTTGTACTCGGGCTTGATCTTCGTCTGCTCAATGGCGCCCTCGGGTAGCGGAGGAGGCTCCTTGCCCGCGCGCAGAGCCGCGGAGCGCTCTGTGTAGAGCTTGCGTAGATCCTCCAGTTGCTTCAGCTTGGCATCGATTGCTTGAAGCTCTGCTTGAATCGGAGCAAGCTGCTTGGCGAACTCCGCATCGGACTTGCGCCGGATGAAGTCAGCCTGCTGATTGCGATTCTCGCTGCCCGCGAACGGATAGCGCGTGCTGGCGAAGATGCCGAACAGCGCATAGTAGTCCTTGTTCGAAATCGGGTCGTACTTATGATCGTGGCAGCGGGCGCAGTTCACGCTCAAGCCCAGAAACGCCTTGCCCACGTTGTCGATGGTGTCGTCGTAACTGAGGTGCATCTGGCGCTCGGGGACCACAGAGAATCGGCGCGTGTTGGCCACATAGCCCGTGGCAATCAACCGCTGCCAGCGCTGCTCTTCATTCGAGGACGGCAACAAATCCCCTGCCAATTGTTCTCGCACGAATTGGTCGTACGGCATGTCGCGATTGAAGGCCGCGATGACCCAATCGCGATACTTGTGCGCCTGCGGCACGGGGTAATCGGAACTATCCCCCGCGGTATCGGCGTAGCGCACCACATCGAGCCAGTGGCGGCCCCAACGCTCGCCGTAGCGCGGCGAAGCGAGCAGCCGGTCGATCACCTTCTCATACGCCTGTGGTGAACGATCGCTCAGGAAGCCATCGAGTTCGTCAATGGTCGGAGGTAATCCGGTGAGATCATAGGTGACTCGGCGGAGCAGCGTGATCCTGTCGGCTTGCGGTGCGGGCTTCAGCTTCTTCGCTGCCAGCCGTGCCCGCACGATGCTATCGATGGTGGCGCCAGGCTGCGAGGCAATCGGCTGAAAGGCCCAATGCGCGCGCTGTTCGTCGCTGATGCGGAACGAGACCAGCGGCTTCGTGCTTGCCGGGAACACTGCGCCCTGCTTGATCCAGAGGGCAACTGCGTCGAGTTCCTCTTGCGGCAGCTTGCCCGGGGGCGGCATCTGAATCCTGGCATGCGTGTGGTTGAGCACGGCCATCAACAGGCTCTTGTCGGGATCGCCGGGCACAATGGCCGCGCCCGATCGACCGCCCGTGATCATCGCGTCGCGCGAGTCCAGGCGCAGTCCGGCCTGAGGCGCAGACGTGTGGCAGGCATTGCATTTCTTCACAAACATTGGCCGCACTTTTGTTTCGAAGTGCTCGGTGGGATCCTCTGCGGCGGCTACGGCCGCCAGCAATAGCAGTATGCCGGTCAACATGGAATCTTCTTATTCTATGCGCTTCGAAAACAGGCTGCGCCAGCTTTCATCGAAGCGGGTCCAACGCGAACGGCGCTCGCCGGTCTCATCGCGATGCATCAGGCCGTGACCGTTGGGACAGACGGTCTCGGTGGCCGGAGCTTCCACGACAAGGCTGCTCCAGGTGCCGATGCGCGCTGGGCTGCGCAGTTGCTCAAAGCATTCCGGGCAGCGGCCGAGGTGATCGCGCAAGGTCACGCCGGCGAGCACACAGCCAGCCATTACGAACAACCAGATGTGCCAGATGCCCGCGGGCAGCAGGTTCTCCGAGAGGATGCGCGCGGCCACGAACGAAACCTGCGCCAGAGCAGTGGTGCTCAGCAGCAGGCGGAGTGCGAGCACGGCGTAGCTGCGGGCCGGAGCGTGCAGCTTGCGATGGAGGTAGACAGCGCCACCCAGGAAGGCAAGCAGCGCGATGGCGAGCGCGGTATAGAGCGTGTCCTGCCAGCGGGGCGTCTGCAGGTAAGGGAAGAGGCGATGCACGAGGCCTGGCGCAAGGGCCGCCAGCTTGCTCTCGGCTTCTTCCATGGACAGGCCCGCTTTGCGGCGCAGGATGACTCCCGAACCCGGAGTGCCTTCGGGCAGCGGGATGAAGTAGCGCAGGCGCTTCGAAACGAAGGCGAAGTCATCGGGGAGCACTCCGGCTACGATGTAGCGCCGGTCTTCGATCAGCACGGCGCGGCCGGTGATGTTTCGATCGCTATCGAACTGGCTTTCCCAGAGGGCATGGGTCAGCACGACGTGATCGAGGGGCGCATCCTTCAACGTATGGCCGAGGATCGGGGTGACGCCGAGCACTTCAAAGAAGTCGCGCGAGACCTGGGCGCTGGCGGTGAAGCCATAGCGCAGACGGAACGCCCCGAGCGCTTCCACCCATGGCGACTGGCGCAGTTCGTCCTGCAGGCGCAGGGTCACGGTGGAAAGGGAGATGCCCATGGCGGCATAGGTGCGCTGCACGAAGGAGACGCGATCGAGCGCCACGGTGGGACCGTAGCGCACGCCGACATGCTGCAGCCTCAGCAAGGCGTTCGCGGTGGCGGTCATGATCGTACCGCAACTTCAAATGCGCCGCCGAGATAGGCGGCACGCACCGTCGGATCATTCACGACCGCCTGCGGCGGGCCGGCGGCGAGAATCGTGCCGGCATCGAGGCACACCACACGATCGGCCAGCGGTAGCAGAAACGGCATGCCGTGATCGACGACGATGATTCCAATGCCGCGCGCCGCCACTTGGCGGAGCAGCGATTGCAAGGCGTGCTTCTCAAGATCGGACAGCCCCGCCGCCGGCTCGTCGAGC
>JAFDVS010000145.1 GCA_018268935.1 Acidobacteriota bacterium
CCACCCCGTCCAGACCGATACAGCTTTCCGCATCCCGCGATAGAACTGCTTGGTGATCGTGTTGCGCTTTTGGCCGAACATCTGCGTCAGCTCAGCGCCGTCCGCGTTCCTGAGCATGTACGGGAGAACTTCTTTCACTCGATTGAGTTCGAGCCGTTCCACCTGTTCGAGAATCTTGTCGAGGGTTTCGCAGGCTGCAATGTCCGACGCCAGGTCGTACTGATCTTCGAGCGCCTCTAGCGTTTCCTGGAAGAGCTCAACATCGAGACTGCGCCGGTACCTCCGGCCGCCGACCCGCTGGTCTACGGCGTACAGCCTGGCGCTATTGAGCACCTTGACGGTAGGCCGGTCGCCAAAGTTGTCGCCATGCGTCCGCGAGAGGGAGTGGACCGCATACTCGGCGATCTCAGACGCGCGGAACTTGTCCGCCAGTAACCGTTCCGCAATCTTAAAGAACCGATCCACCACGGGCACAACACCCAACTCGATCCATCCGCGGTGGACGGCGTTGCCTTCGGAGTCGGTGTCCGCAATACAGATCGGAACGATTGTGGGGTGGGTTCGTTCGTCGTAGTCGAAGGGAATAGTGATCACTGCCATTGCCGTCCCTCGCGCCTGAAGAAGTTCTGAAGGTTCTGTCACGACCGCGAGGAGTGGCGGCCTACAGAATAGAGGGCAAATCCCCCTTAATGCAGAAAAATACCACACAAATCGAGGGCCAATCAAGAGGCATGAACGGATTGGCGCACGACGAACAACATACCCGCCTGGAAGCTAAGTTGAAGCGGGAACTCGGGGAGACAGTGCTTGAGCTTCTGGCAGATGATCGGACCGAAGACATCGTGCTGAATCCCGATTCTGCGTTGTGGGTCAAGCGGATGGGCGAGGGTTTTCAGTGTGTTGGCGAGATGCCGCCGGCGCAAGCCGCGAGCGCTCTCAACACGATTGCCGCGTGGAAGGGGACGGTCATGAACCATGAGCGACCCGTCCTCGAAACCGAACTCCCGCTGGATGGCAGTCGTTTTGAAGGTATTGTTTCACCCGTAGTTCGGAAACCTGTCTTCGCAATTCGTCTCCGTCCCAAGAGAATCTTTTCACTCGAAGAGTATGAACGATCGGGAATTCTTACTCGGAAGGCCGATCCGCGCAACCGTCTACGCAAGCGCGACACCTTCATTGAGGACGTCCGCGGACTGAGCCACGCCGAGATCATCCGCGCCGCGGTGGCCGGGAAAAGAAACATCCTCACGGTGGGCGCGACAGGGTCGGGGAAGACGACGTTCGTCAACGCCGTTCTGGATGTGATGGCCCAGGTCGCGCCTCATGACCGCGTCATCTCCATTGAAGACACGACGGAGCTTCAGTGCTCCGTGAAGAACCACGTCGACCTGCTGGCGGTCGGCAACGTTTCGATGCTGGATTGCCTCCGAGCCTGTATGCGGCTGAAGCCCACTCGAATCGTAGTCGGGGAGGTCCGCGGCGCCGAGGCGCACACGATGTTGAAGGCCTGGAACACCGGGCACCCTGGGGGCGCCGCGACGGTGCATGCGAACGACGCCCTCAGTGGACTGATCCGCCTGGAGAGTCTTGTTGCTGAAGCAACAAACGCCCCGCAGCAGACGCTAATCGCGGAGGCGGTGGATCTTGTGGTTTTCGTTGACCAAGAGCCCGAACTTCTGGCTGGGCGCAAGGTCAGGGAAGTGGCGCTCGTCACGGGCTATCGAGATGGCCGGTACGAGGTCGAATATGTCTGAACACAAACTGGGAGGTCTTTCAGTGAAATACCGGAATATCGAATGGTTCAGCGGACCCTCCGCGCGCAGCCTCAAAATGCGGGGGGCGGCCCTTCTTGCGCTTGCCTATGCCTTCGCCACTCGGGCGAACGCGGCGGCGGCGGGTACTTTGCCGTGGGAGCGACCGATGACGGCCATCGCGACGTCGTTGACGGGTCCTGTGGCATACGCGATCGGCCTGATCGGCATCGCGATTGCCGGCGGAGCGATGCTATGGGGCGGCGAGTTGACGGAATTCGGGCGTCGGGCCTGCATGATCGGCCTGGTCGTCTCGGTGCTCGTCTTCGCGGCTCCGATGTTGTCGAGCGCCTTCGGCGTAACAGCGGCGGTGATCTAGACCATGAATACGGCCGACACACCCAGAGAAACGGTGATCCACCAGTCCGCAAACCGGCCCAACCTCCTCCTCGGGGGCGACCGGGAATTGGTCCTGGTGATGGTCATGATTGCCGGCGGACTGGCGTTCAGCTTGGCGTCGTGGTGGGGAATCGGCCTAGCGGTGGCGTTGTGGATCGGATCGATGGCGGCCTTGCAGAGAATGGGCAAGGCCGACCCTCTGTTGCGCCCCGTCTACCTCCGGCACATCCGCTACAGCGCGTACTACCCGGCCAAGAGTGGACTTCACGGCCAGACCACCGAAACACCCGCCAATTGGAGGTGATGCCGAATGCAGATAACCCAACACCGATCGAAAGCGCGGGGCCTGGCCGACCTGCTTCTGCCGTTCGCTCTCATTGAGGACGGAATCCTCCTCCAGCAGGACGGTTCACTCCTTGCCGGCTGGTCCTATCGCGGCCCTGACATGCACTCCGCCACGCATGCGGAGATGCACGCTCTCACCATGCGGCTCAACTCAATTCTCCGCCTGGGCAGTGGCTGGATGTTGAACGCGGATCTGATCCGTTCGCGGGCACCGGGTTACCCGGAGGAGGGCGCTTTCCCTCACGCGGTGACGCGGGTGATCGACGATGAGCGGCGCCAGCAGTTCATGGATGAAGGGTCGCATTATGAGAGCGACTACTTCCTCACGCTGACGTATCTGCCGCCCATCGAGACAGAAGAGAAGATCAAGGGCTGGATGTTCGAAGGGCAGAACGGAAAAGGGTCCGGCGCTGCCCATCAGACTCTTGAACGCTTCAAGGCAAGAGTCGAGATGTTCGAGAACGTCTTCTCGGCGCTCTTTCGGATCGAGCGTCTCAAGAGGTTCGAATTTACCGACGATCATGGATTCCCGCAGGTTCAAGATCGCCTCTTACGGTACCTGCGTCGATGCGTTGCCGGCGAGGATCACCCGTTCGCGCTGCCCGACGTCCCGGTGTATTTAAATGAGTTGCTCGCAACCCAGGATTTCTGTGCCGGTATCGAGCCGCGGGTCGGCCTCAAGCACGTCCGCGTAATCGCGCTCGATGGCTTCCCGAAGTCAAGTTTTCCCGGCATCCTCGGTGAAATCGACTCGCTGCCCATGGAGTATCGATGGAGCACGAGGGCGATCCTGCTCGACCCCGAGGAGGCGCGCGGGCTTTTGGATAAAACGCGTAAGAAGTGGCGCTCTCGAATCCGCGGCTTCAAGGACCAGGTCTTCAAGACGCACAACGGGGCGATCAACATGTATGCGCAGTCCATGGCGGAAGACGCCGAACAGGCCATGGGCGTGGCCGCGTCCGGCGACGTTCAGTTCGCGCAGTATTCCAGCAACATCATCTGCCTCGACGAAGATCTGGGCAGGCTACACGAGAACACCCGGCTGGTGATGAAGAAGATTCAAAACCTCGGCTTTGCGTGCCGGCTCGAAACCATCAATGCCGTCGAAGCCTGGCGGGGAACGCTGCCGGGAGACGGGTATCGCAATGTTCGCCGCGTTCTTCTCCACACCCTCAATCTCGCAGACCTGCTTCCGATCACCTCCGTCTGGGCCGGACTCCGTGAGAACCCATCGCGGCTGATGCCGAAGAAGAGCCCGCCTCTCCTCTTTGCGGCAACCACCGGCGCAACACCGTTCCGAGTAAACCTCCACGTTTCCGACCTCGGCCACACACTGATGTGCGGACCGTCCGGTGCGGGTAAGTCCACCGCCCTTGGGTTGATCGCCGCCCAGTGGTTTCGGTATCCGCGTGCCCAGGTCTTCGCCTTTGACAAGGGCTATTCGTTGTTCGTCCTCACCAAGGCCGCAGGCGGCGAGTTCTACGACTTGGCAGGAGAAAAGACCGAGCTGGCTTTCTGCCCGTTGCGCGAGATCGATTCCGATGCAGACCTGACCTGGGCAGTCACGTGGCTCGATGATCTTTGTAGCCTGAACGGGCTGACCGTGACGCCCAAGCACCGAAACGCGCTCACGCAGGCGCTTCTGCAACTGCGACTGTCGCCGTCGCGGACATTGACGGAACTGAGCGCGAATGTGCAGGACCTGGAGGTTCGTGAGGCGCTACAGTTCTACACGTTGTCCGGACCTCTCGGCCAACTGCTGGATGCCGATGAAGACGTACTCAGTTCCGGCCGCTTCCTGACCTTCGAAACCGAGAATCTTCTCCAACTGGACGACAAGGCCGTCATTCCCGTCCTGCTGTACCTGTTCCGCAGGATCGAGAAGCGTCTGGACGGCTCGCCTACGTTGGTGTCGCTCGACGAAGCCTGGGCATACCTGCGCAACGCCGTGTTTCGTGAGCGTCTCCGTGATTGGCTCAAGACGCTACGCCGTATGAATGGAATCGTCCTGCTCTCGACACAGAACCTCAGCGACATCTGCAATTCGGAGATCAGCGACGTGATCCTCGAGATGTGCCCGACGAAGATCCTCCTGCCGAACGGTGAAGCGAAGAACCCGGCATCCAAGGAGTTCTACGATCGCGTCGGTCTGAACTCGCGCGAACTCGACATTCTGCAGACGAGCATTCCGAAGCAGCATTATTACGTGATCTCACCATTGGGCCGGCGGTTGATTTCGCTCGGCATTCACAACGTCGCCCTTTCCTTCGTCGGAGTGAACGGTAGAGAAGAGCGCCAACTCGTCGAGGATCTTCTGAACGAGTTTCCAGATTCGTGGCAGAGCGAGTGGCTTCGTGTTCGCGCCAGTGCACTGAAAGACGAGCGGCTCGACGGCTGGGCCGATTATTACGTGAAGCTGCAGAAGGAGTTCGAAGGGAGCTGCCAATGCGCAAGAGCCTGATTGCCGTATTCACCCTATTCGCCATGACGTTGCAGGAACCGCCTCGCGCCGAGGCCGCCGCCTTCGCCACCGAGTACACCCAGTTGCTCAACCACGCCCAGCTCATCATGCAGTATCTTCGGCAGGCGGAGCAACTCGCGGAAGCGATCAAGCAGACGACCGACATGATCAAAAACAGCAAGCTCTTGCCTGGTCAGATCTTCGGCCCAATTTCAAACGACCTGAACGCACTCGCGGCAATCGTGCAAGGTGGCCAGGCGCTCTCCTACTCACTCGCGAATCTCGATTCGCTGTTCCGGACGCGATTCCCAGGCTATGGATATTCGGGCACCGGCTACTATGTCCGCTATCGCAATTGGTCGCAGACATCACTGGACACCACGCTGGGCGCGCTGCGGGCGGCCGGTTTGCAGGGCCAGCAACTCCAAAGCGAACAGTCCGTGTTGAACTCGCTGAGATCAATGGCCCAGTCTACGAACGGACGAATGGAAGCCCTCCAGGTCATGGGCCAGATTTCTGAACAGCAGGTGCAGCAGCTAATGAAGCTTCGCGAGCTCATGATGGCCGACATGTCGAGCAAGCAGAGCTATCAGGCTGCGGTCATCCAGAAGCAGGCGGCAAGCGAAGCTGCCACCGAGAGGTTTTTCAATTGGACGCCGGAGGTCTCCGATGGGACGAAGTTCCAATCCGGCTGGAAGTGAGGTGTATGAAGCTTCTATTGATATGCGCCGCCGCCATCATGATTGGGTGCTCGGGGTTGAAGGAACCGCCGAGTCCCATCGTGCAAAAGGCAGAGGCGTGCGGAGCGGGGAACTTGTCGGGAACATCGTCGGTTGCGGTTCAGGACTGGTTTGGCAAACACCGGGACTGCGCCGTGGCGGTGGACACCATGTGCAAGCCCGTCCGCGAGAAAGCAACGGCTCAATGGATGGATTCGACAGAAGGGCGCGTGTGCACCGCGGCTCGCAACGTCGCGCAGTGGATTCGTAAACCGTCGAACGACCACGAGACGTTCCAATCGGGTTGGAAGTAGTCGGGTAGCCTGACCGCCGCTCTCCAGGCGGGCGGATCAAATGGGCAGTTCCCGCTTAGAGGATATGTGTGTGCTGGCACTGAGAAATCCGAACCATCGAAGAATCATTCACATCGTCGCTGGGCTGACGATCCTGTTCGTTCTCCTATCCCCTCTTGCTGAGGCGCAGGCCAAGGCCCCAAGCGCAATCCTCAATCAATACCGAAATCAGCGGACGACCTGGTTCACGGCCGTGTGGCCGTTTGCCAACACCCTTTTCGGTCTCCTCGCGACCATCGAATTCGCATGGAGTGCTGCGGTCATGCTGCTGGAAAAGTCGGATATGCAGTCCTGGACTTCGGCGCTAGTCCGAAAGTTCATGTGGCTCGGCGCGTTCTACGCGCTGCTGATTTACGGTCGCTACTGGATTCCCGCTATCACGGACAGTTTTGAGCTGATCGGACAGACCGCGTCCGGCACGGGGCCGATGGCTCCCAGTGACGTGTTCACCAGGGGCATCGATATCGCCGGAGCGCTGATGGCCACTTCCAGCACAGCCGCTTTCTTCACCAATCTCGGCACCTCTCTCGCGATGATCTTCACCGGCATCATCACCGCTCTGGCGTTCATCGCGATCACTGTCCAGTTCGTGGTTGCCATGGTGGAAAGCTACATCATCGTTGCCGCTGGCTTCATCTTCGTCGGCTTCGGTGGCTCGCGATGGACCGCTCCCTACGTCGAACGCTACATCGGCCTCGGTGTCGCGACCGGCGTCAAGATCATGCTGCTTTACCTCTTGATCGGCACTGGGATGAACCTGTCGGTTGATTGGATGACCGATGCCCAGAAGATCGCAGCGAGTTCGAGTCCCGCGATGTCGGCCCTCGAAATCATGGGCGCGTCGATCATCTTCATGATGCTTTGCTGGCAGATCCCCAAGCTGTTCGCGGCTGTGTTGGGTGGATCGCCGGCGCTGTCCGGAGGTGACCTGGTCTCTAGAGCAGCGACCAGTTCTTGAGATGCATGTCGGCGTTCCCGATCAGGACTGAGAACGTGAGCCGCCTGATGAACTCGTAGGCCCCCTGCTCTCCTGTTTCGACCCACAGGACACGCGCGATGTTGGCGTAGCTGACGGATTTGTATTTGTTCTCAGGGTACAGTCCGAAGACTTGCGCGAAGTCCTCCATGTGAATGCGGCCTCCGCCAGGGCTGCGGTCGAAGCGCTCGACGGCCAGTGCATTGCCCTTGATGGCTCCGCCCTGGGTTGGGAGTCCGCTGATTTCGGCGACGGGTACAAGTTGGCTGCGCGGCACGTTGATTCCGATGGCACGCGCCAGTTCGAGCATAACGAACTCGTTCTCCGAGACGGCGTCGAAAGTCTGGGAGGGAAGTTTGACAATCCAGGACCCGCCGACGCCTTCGGCGGGGACGGTGAGCCCGCCGCGGGTTTCCATGATCGCCGAGAATTTGAGCTGAACGCCCGCGAGGGAGAATCGCAGACGCCGCCGGCGGGGCTGATCGCTTTCGTTCCCCTCATCTTCATCATCATGATGGACACCCTCATGAGCATCGCTGCCGTGATCGAGCGGGGTCACGGTGACCGCGCCTGCAAGGTCGGCCCCGAGGGCGGCCAGCAGGAAGAACTCACGCTCCGGGTTCACGCCTGCCTGTTCGGCGAGATAGGAGCGCAGATGTCCTTCGGGGAGCAGATTGGAAAAGAACGGCGGGACGCGCCGGTGCACCTGCTGTAGGGCCGTCACCAGTCCGCCCGTCCGTCCCTTGAACGAGAGGCTCAATGTCGGCCTTTGGGGATCATCGATGTAGCTTTGCTCAAACGCGAAGATCTGCTTGTCGCCCGCCAGACGCGTGATGGTGCCGATCCGTTGGCCATGGAGATTCACGGCCAGGGTGGTAAGGGTTCGCGGATTGATGTTCATGAGCGGCGCTCCGTGGATTCTCCGTCTTCCTCGTCATCAGGTTGGTAAAGGGGCTCATCTTCGTGTTCGACGTTACGCGCCTTGCGATTGCGCTCTTGGACGAGCGCCTCGACGACGGGCACAAGATCGCGGGGCACGAGCAGAAGGTCGTGGTCGAGGACGCGGACGAGATCGAGCAGGGTGTTGTAGCGCGGGACGACGCGTCCGGTTTCGATGGCGGAGACGTGCATTTGCGGAAGGCCCACGAGCTTGCCCAGTTCGGCCTGGCTCAGGCGTCGTTTGTGGCGGGCGGCTGTGAGGGTCTGCCTGAGGGTTGCAGGTAGGCCGTGGGACCGATCCTTCATATATGCTACTCCATATCGATTCTGCTATTCGATATGCTACAGCATATGTCCACAGTCGGCAAGTCTGCCTAGTAGTCAAAGCATATGGATTTTCTGTCTTCATTGGTAGATATTAGCGCGG
>JAFDVS010000146.1 GCA_018268935.1 Acidobacteriota bacterium
CGATGTGGGGCGTGGGCACGTCGGGCGAGCCGTAGCAGCCGATGTCGCCGTAGCCCATGTCGTCGGCGAACAAGAGAATGAAGTTCGGTTTGCGGGTGGGGCGCTGGGCGTAGAGTGACCCGCCGAGCAAAGTGGAAAGTACGGTGCGGCGCAGCATTCGTGAGGGAGTGTATCATAACGCTGGAATGCTCAACCGGAGACAAGCTATTGCCACGATCGCCGCGCCGGCGATTTTGAAGGCGCAGAAGAAGCGGCCGAATATCTTGTTCGCGTTCGCTGATGATTGGGGGATGCCGTGGACGGCGCTTGCGGGCGATCGCGTGGTGAAGACACCGACGTTTGATCGCATCGCGGAGAAAGGCGCGGTGTTCACCAATGCCTTTGTGAGCGCGCCGTCGTGCACGCCGTCGCGAGCGGCGATTCTCACAGGGCAGTATCACTGGCGGCTGCGGTCGGGGGCGAATCTGGGCGGCGATTTACCGAGCGAATTCGCGGTGTTTCCGGATTTGCTGGAAGCGGCGGGGTATCACGTTGGGCTGACGGGAAAAGGCTGGGGTCCGGGGAATGATAAGGGCGGCGGGCGTACACGCAATCCCGCCGGGCCGCAGTATGCAGACTTCGCGGCGTTTCTGAAGGCGCGGCCGCAGGGGGCTCCGTTCTACTACTGGTTCGGGAGCCATGATCCGCACCGGCCGTATCCATGGGAGACGGGAGTGAAGAGCGGGATGCGGCTGGAGGATGTGCGGGTGCCTCCTTATCTGCCGGACACGGAGATTGTGCGCAAGGATATGTGCGATTACTTCCTGGAGGTGCAGCGGTTCAATCGCGATACACAGGCGCTGCTCGATACGCTCGAGAAGATGGGGGAGTTGGAGAACACGCTGGTGGTGATGTCTGGGGATAACGGCTGGCCGTTTCCGCGCGGGAAGGCATCGATCTATGAAGCGGGAACGCATGTGCCGCTGGCGATTCAGTGGGGATCGCGGATGAAGGGCGGACGCAAGGTGGAGGATTTCGTGAGCATGCCGGATCTTGCGCCGACGTTCCTGGAGGCGGCGGGGCTGAAGCCGCATGCGGACATGACGGCGCGCACGCTGATGCCGCTGCTCGAATCATCGAAGAGCGGACGCGTGGATTCGCGGCGCGGGCAAGTGCTGACGGGGATGGAGCGGCATGTGCCGTGCCGCGAAGAAATCAACGGCGGCTATCCGATGCGCGCGCTGCGCAATCACGATTTTCATTACATCCGGAACTTCCTGCCGAATCGGTGGCCGTATGGCGATCCGGATGAGTTGGAGACGGCGACGTACGAGCAGTTGGCGGGGAACACGCGGGTGGCGTTCGCCGATTGCGATGCGGGGCCGTCGAAGGCGTACATGGTGACGCATCGCACGGAGGCGGCGGTGAAGCCGCTGTATGAGCTGACGTTCGGCAAGCGGCCGGCGCAGGAGTTGTTTGATCTGAAGAAAGACCCGTGGGGGTTGAAGAACGTGGCGGCGGATCCTTCCTACGCGGGGACGCTGAAGAAGCTGGATGGGCAATTGATGGCTGCGCTGAAGGAGACTAAGGATCCACGGGCTACGGGCGGCGGGGAGGAGTTTGACCGCTATCCGACGATGACCGCGGTATCACGAGGCGGTGAGAAGAAGGGGCGGAAGAAGCGCTAGGTTGTCGAGCAGGATGTCGGGCGGATCGGCTTCGAGTGTCTCGGGCTGAAAGCCGTAGGTGACGCCGCAGGCCTTCACGCCTGCATTGCGCGCGGTACGAATATCGATGGCGCTGTCGCCGACCATCATCGTGCGGTGCGCCGCGGCGGTGCGCTCTTCCATGAGGCGGTGAATGCCGTAAGGATCGGGCTTCTTCAATTCGAAGCTATTGCCGCCGTAGACGCGGAAGAAATACTGGCGGAGGCCGAGGCCATCGACGATGGCTTCGCTGAAGCGGATCGGCTTGTTGGTGAGGACGGCCATCGGTATGGCTTGCGAATGGAAGGCATCGAGGGCTTCGCGCACGCCGGGATAGAGCGTGGTGTGATCGAGCAGGTGATGCCAGTAGTAGTCGAGGAAGTATTCGAGGCCGCGGGCTACGGTTTCCTCGGTGGCGAGGTCGCCGAGGGCGCGCCGGATGAGCACGGGGGCGCCGTTGCCGACATAACTGGCGATGGTTTCGTTCGAGAGCAGGGCCAGCCCCATGTGTTGGCGCATGGCGTTGACCGAGTGAACGAGATCGAGTTGAGAGTCGATGAGGGTGCCGTCGAGATCGAAGATGAGCAAATCCATGAATCAGTGTTCCGTCGTTTTGTGGCGCTTGGGGGGCTTGCCCACGGTGTCGTTCCAGATGTGCTGGATTTTCTCGTAGCTTTCTGTGACTCCCTGGGTGAGGTCGTTGGGGGCGACTTTGGAGAACAGGCGGGCGGCTTCGATGACATAGGGAGCGATGGTGGATTCGACCACGGATTTCGGCGGGGGCTTGGTGGCGAAGGCCATGAGGATCATGACGAAGATGGTGGCGCCGAGCAGTCCACGGAGCAGGCCGAAGCAGGCGCCGAGTGTACGGTCGAGCCAGGAGAGGCCGACCCATTTGAAGGCCATGGCGAGCAGTTTGCCGATGAGCGCACCGGCGAGGATCACCAGAGCCGAAACGGTGATGAAGCCGAGGAAATTGGCCACCGCGCGCGAGCTGACGTATTCGGCGTAGATGGAGCCTGCGGCGCCGTAGAACCAGATGGCGAGCACGAAGCCGAGGATTGTTGCCGTGATGCCAACGACCGTGCGGGCGAAGCCCTTCATGATCCCGGCGATGGTGGAGCCCGCGAGGATCACTCCGAGAACGACGTCAAGCCAGTTCATTCGAGTTCTTTGCCCGTCAGCACGCGATAGGCTTCGTAATACTTGGCGCGAGTCTTTGCCACAATGTCATCGGGCAGGGCGGGTGCGGGCGGACGCTTGTCCCAATCGAGGGTTTCGAGGTAATCGCGCACGAACTGTTTGTCGTAGCTCTTTTGCGGGCCGCCAGGGGCGTAGGTGTCCGCGGGCCAGAAGCGGGAGGAATCGGGCGTGAGGACTTCGTCGGCGAGCACGAGTTCTCCGTTGACGAGGCCGAATTCGAATTTAGTGTCGGCGAGGATGATGCCGCGGGTGCGGGCGTACTCGGCAGCGCGGCCGTAGATGCGCAGTGTGGTGTCGCGCAGGGTTTCGGCCATGCCTTCGCCGGTGATCTTACGAAACTCGTCGAAGGGGATGTTGATGTCGTGGCCGGATTGGGCTTTAGTGGCGGGGGTGAAAATCGGCTGCGGGAGCTGATCGCTTTCGCGCAGACCGGCGGGTAGAGGGATGCCGCAGATGGCGCCAGTGGCTTTATAGTCTTTCCAGCCGGAGCCGGAGACGTAGCCACGGGCGACGCATTCGGCTTCGAACATTTGGGCGCGGCGCACGAGCATGGAGCGGCCTTCCAGTTGATCGCGGAAGGGCTGGAGTTCGGCCGGGTACTCGGCGGCGTTGGCGGTGAGGATGTGGGTCTTGACGTCCTGAGAGAAGAAGTCAAACCAGAAGAGGGAGAGTTGGGTGAGGACGCGCCCTTTGCCGGGGATGGGCGAGCCGAGAATGCAATCGAATGCGGAGATGCGGTCCGAGGCGATAATCAGCAACTTGTCGGTGCCGATCGCGTAGACATCGCGGACTTTGCCGCGGGCCACCAGGGGGATGCCGGGCAGGTTGCTTTCCAGAAGTATGTTTGAGCTCATCGGTAAGTTACGCGCAAGCGTAAGTACCAGTGTACGGCAGTCGGTTGCCTCAGAGGCTGCGTTAGACGGCTTGTTCGTGGGCGGCGGGCAGCATGACGAGATCGCGCTTTTCGGAAGGCTCCGGCATGCTGAGGTTTTCGTAGGATTCCACGCCTTTGATGGAGATCATGAATCGGCCGTTATCGCCGGGTTTGATGTCGCCACGTTCTTTGAGAAACCAGACGGTGAACTCGAGATGCTCGCGCGGGATGCCGAGCAGGTCCTCGATTTCGCGGAGATTCATTCCGGGCTGGTTGGGATTGAACTGGCGTTTGCGGTAGAGGACGGCAAGCAGGCCTTCGCGTTTCTTGCGTTCATCGTGCTGGCTGCTGACTTCGGAAGACTGATCGAAGATTTTCCAGTTCAGCTTCACCTGGGCGCGGTGCTGGGCGTCGTAGGCGGCGCGGGTCACGGGATCGCTGAGAGTCTGATAAGCCTTGAGCATTTGCTGGAACAGCGGTTCGTTGCCGGTTTCGGTGTTATCGGGGTGGTAACGCTGGGCCAGCAGGCGGAAGACGCGCTGGATGGTGTCCAATTCGGCGTTTGGGCTCACTTGCAGGAGTTCGTAAAGATCTGTGAATTCCGACGCTGGAGTGCTATTCATGGCCCTGTCTATTTCATCGGCATGAGGAGGTGAGTTGGGGATGAGGTGAATCCCCTAGGGCAACTCAGGTATCCTATTCGCGATGAACTGGAACGACGCAGCAGAAGACCTTTTTCAGAGTATATTGTCGGGGACGCCGCGACCGATTCGCGATCAGACGGCGGAGAATCTCCGGAGCACAGCGGAAGGGCTGGCGGAGGAGGAAGGAAAGAACCGGGTGGGGGTACAGACGGTAGTGGAGGCGTGGGTGAAGATCACGCCGGAGACACTGCGGTCGGACATTCCGCGGCAGATGGAGTTATTCGGACTGGACGCGTCGGAGTACGAGTATCTGTTTGAGTAAAGCTACTCGGAGGCGGCCATTTGCTGATCGGCGTCGCGCCAGGCGCTGATCTTGAGGCGGCGGCAGACCCAGCACAGGCTCTCGGTGGAGTTGGGGGCGGCGTCGCTGCCGCAGACCGTGCACTTGGTTACAGGGGTGATGCTGTCGGAGAAAATGGCAGCCTTCGCCCGCTGAATGATCTCTTTGGAGATGACTGGCGGTTCTTCTTTCGGTTTCTTTTTCATTAAAGAGCCTTGTGCTACTCCAATGAAAGCACAGAGCGGGCAAAAGAGCAAATATAGCGATGGGACGGGTGGGTCCTAGTGGTACCGGTTTGGTATTACGCGGCCTTCGGGGTGCGCAGAACGAACCCGGAATCGATGGAAGAGTGGCAGCGGGCACACTTTTGGCCTGCCTTCACTTTTGGACCCTTGGGGCCCACTACGACAGTGGCTTCCACGGTGTGCGTGCACATGAAGCAATACACCGAGGCGGTTTCTTCTTTGAGTTCAACTTTCGGCTTCAGAATCATCGGTTCGGCCTCCTCATGCCTCTTCATCCAAACAGACGCGTGAAGGCTTCCATTTGATTTCGATTTTTTGAATTTTTTTTTAAGGCGGGCTAGATCTCGGCCAGGGCGGCGGCCAAACCTTCCAGCCCCCCACGCAGGGTTTCCGTGGCGCAGCCGATGGTGATGCGGAGATGCTCCGGGGCTTCAAAGAAAGAACCGGGGACGACACTCACTCCGTGGTGCTCCAGGAGACGGGCACAGAAGGCGTCGACGTCCACTCCAGGGAGGCGTGGGAAACTCACGGTTCCATGAGATATGCGGCCGCCCTGCAATCGCGGATGCCGCTCCAGGAAGGCGTGGAGCAGAGCGCGGTTGGGATCGAGGATGCGGCGGGCGCGGGCGGCGATGGCAGGGAGTTGGTCGAGGGCGAGAATGCTGAGACGCTCGGCGGAGTGGGCGGGGATGACACCCATCAGATCGTTAAGGAGCCACATGCGGCGGGCGAGATCGGGCTCGGCGAGGATCCAGCCGCAGCGCAGACCGCTGAGCCCGTAAGCCTTGGTGAGGCTGCTGGTGATGACGAAGACGGGATCGAGGAAGAAGGCCGAGGGCGGCGCGTCTTCATACATCGCTTCGAGGTAGACCTCGTCCACCAGGACACGGGCGTTCGATTCGCGAGCCAGGGCGGCGAGTCCGCGGAGAGTGGTTTCGTCGATAAACGCGCTCGATGGATTGTGGAGATTGCTGATGACGATGAGGCGGGTGGCGGGCGTCATCGCCTGGCGGACTTCGTCGAGGCGGATGCGGAAGCCGTCTTCGGCATGGCGGCGGAATCGATTGATGCGCGCGCCGAGAGACGATGCAGCGTGTAGCAGGGGGTCGTAGACGGGCGATTCGACAAGGCAATCGTCGCCGGGTTGTAGGAGGGCAGCCATGGCGAGGTAATTGGCGCCGGAGGTGCCCTGGGCGGCGACGATGGATTCGAGCGGGGCTTTGGTGTGGCGGGCGAGAGCTTCCTGCAGTGGCGGATAGCCGTAGTAGCTTGGCCCGCTGAGGTCGAGGTCTTCCAGGCGGACGTTCAGCTCCGAGATAGGGAAGTTCATGACTCCGCTGTTGGTCAGGCCGTAGCGCGGCTGCGATTGGAAGCGAGTCTTGGCCCAATGCATGTAGGGCGAATGCGTGGAGCGGGCGGTCATGCGGTGTTCTTTCTTCTCCAAAACAGATAGGCGGGGATGCCGCTGGATAGAATCAGCAGGCCGAGCACGGTGTCGCCGGGATAGCGGTAGATGGTGTTGGCCACTACAAACCAGCATGCCGCACAGAAGAGGATGGTGGTGTAGGGGTGACCGGGGGAGCGGCCTTTGAAGGCGAAGACGCAACTGCCGGTGAGGCCGATGAAGAGGAAATCGACGCTGACGACGTAGTTGAGGATTTGTTCGTAGCGGCCGGAAAGGGCGATCACCATGGCCCACACTCCTTGCAGGATGATGGCGACCACGGGGACGCGGGTGCGCTCGGAGACTCGGGCCACGGCGGGAAAGAAGAGACCGTCGGCGGCCATGGTGAAGTAGACGCGCGGCGCGGTGAGCATGGCTTGGCTGAGGAAGCCGAGGGTGGAGACGGTGATGGCGATGGCGGTGATGGTCTCGCCGGCGGCGCCCATTACCTGGCGGACTACGGCTGTGGCGGGGGTGGTGTTGGCGGCGAGGCCTTCGACCCCGAGTACGCGCAGGTAGGCGAGGTTAATGGAGAGATAGAGCGCCAGCACACCGAGGACGCCGATCAGCATGGCGCGGGCAAGGTCGCGCTTGGGGTCGCGCATCTCGGCGGCCATGAAGCTGGCGGTCTGCCAGCCGCCATAGGCGAACAAGACAGGCGTGGCTGCGGCGCCGAAGGCGGTGAGAAGGTCGAAGGAGATGGGGCGGTCCAGCAGCGGAGTCCAGGATTGGTTGGTGCCTCGGGCGAGGATAAGACCCGCCGCGGCGATGGCGGCGATAGCGAGAATTTTCAGCACCATGAGGAAGGATTGGGCGTTGCTGCCGGAGCGGACGCCGAGGCAGTTGATGGCGGTTAGGGTTGCCAGGGCCGTGACGGCTACGAGCCCGTCGGGGATGGGAAGGCCGGTAAGCGAGAGGAAGTAGCGGGCGAATGTGACGGCAACCGCCGCCATCCCGCCAGTCTGGATGACGAGCAGCAGCACCCAGCCGTAGAGGAAGCCGACCAGTGGATGATAGGCTTCGCGCAGGTAGGCGTACTGGCCGTTGAGGTCGGGGCGGCGGGCGGCGAGTTCGGCGTAGAGGAATGCGCCCAGCAGCGCTACCATGCCGCCGAACAGCCAGGCGCCGAAGATGAGGAACGGAGTGTGCACCTGGCGGGCGACGACGTAGGGGTTCATGAAGATGCCCGAGCCGATGACTCCGCCCATGACGATCATGGTGGCGTCGAAAACGCCGAGTTGGCGCGAGAGATGCGGCTTTGACACGACTGGATAAGTATACCTTTGCTTCGTTGATCGGATGGTTGATGGGAAGCCGCACGAGTAGGTGTATGTACTTCTGGCTTTCTCTACTGGCGCTGGCGGTGGTGGGCAACGGGCACCGGATGGCGCAGCGTTGGCAGCGTTCGCATCGCAGCAGCACCGTGGCGCTGCATGGGTTCGGATCGGTGCAGGCGCGGGATATTCTGCGGCTGGAGGCGTATGAGACATCGGAGGATCCAGAGAAGTTGAGGTTTACGTTTTCTTACGATAATTACACCGATTGGGGCGGGAATTCGCGCTGCTCGGGGTATTTGTATCTCTATTTGTTGCGGCCGGGGAGTGGGAAGGCGTTCTCTATTGAGTTTGATGGGGACAGGCGGTTGGTGGCGGAGATGGCGGGATCGCTTATCATCAACAGCGCGCGGTTGGAGCAGCATTTCCGGAACATTCCCCGGCGAGCAGAGCCTCAGCCGGCGCCAGTGACGGTTACTCGGTTCCGCATTTCTTCCGGGATGTTTGGGTATCACAATAGTGAGGGCAAGGAGGTGCTGGCGCCGCAGTATTCCATGGCGGCGGAGTTTCGCGACGGGTTGGCGTTGGTGATTTGGGGCGGGGTGTTCGGGGCGATTGATATGGGTGGCAGGTTTCTATGGAAACTGCCGGCGGAGGGGATTGAGTCGTTCACGGAGTTTCGCGATGGGAAGGCGACTGTGCGGTTCGGGCAGTGGGAGGAGATTCGCAGTGGCCCGCACGGGCTGGAGCGGGAGGATGTGTATGTGACTTCGGAACGTGTGGTGGACCGTGAGGGCCGTTACCTGGACTAGAGTTCGAAGTTGCCGGTGCTGTCGGCGAAGGACTTGGTTTCGAGACCCGCACGGTTGAGCATTTGCACGAACAGATTGGCCACTGGGGTTCTTGCTTCGGCGGCGACATGACGGCCGCCTTTGATGCCGCCAGCATGCCCGGCGAGCACCAGGGGCAGATCGAAGTTCGAGTGGGCATTGCCATCGCTGAGCGCGCTGCCGTAGAGGATAGCGGAATGATCCAATAGCGAGCCGTCACCGTCGGGCGTGGCTTTGAGCTTTTTCAGGAAGCCGGCGAACAGCTCCACGTGGAAGCAGTTAATCTTCGTCACCTTCTCAATGAAGTCGGGGTGGCCTCGGTGATGAGTGAGCGGGTGATGGGGATCGGGGACGCCGATTTCGGGATAGGTGCGGACACTGCCTTCGCGGCCAAGCATCATTGTTGAAACGCGGGTGAGATCGGATTGGAAGGCGATCACCTGCAGATCGAACATGAGCTTCACGTATTCGGAGTATTCGAAGGGAATGCCGGAGGGCTTTTCCGAGGGCGGGGTGATGGGGTCACGCTCAGCGGCGGCGATGCGGGTTTCCACTTCGCGGATGCCGGTGAGGTATTCATCCATCTTGCGGCGATCGGCTGCGCCGAGGGTGCCGAGTAACTGTTCGGTGGACGCTTTGGTTTGATCGAGGATGGACTTGCGGTAGAGGGCGCGGCGAGCGCGCACGTCGGCGGGCAGGCTGGGATCGACGGTGCCGAAGAGGCGTTCAAAGACGGAGCGCGGATTCACTTCGACGCTGAGCGGAGTTTCGGGATCTTTCCAGGAAAGCGTGTTGGTGTAGGCGCAACTGGAGCCGGTGTCGCAATTGCCGACCATGCGCGCGTCCTCGCAGCCGATTTGGAGCGAGGCGACGCGGGTTTCCTTGCTCCAGGCCTGGGCCGCGAGTTGATCGAAGGTGACTCCGGCGCGCACGTCGGCGCCCGCGGTGTACTTGGGTTCGGCGCCCGAAAGGAAGCTGCCGGTGGCTTTCGCATGGCCGCCGCCTTTGGCTTTGGTTGCGGCGTGATTGGCGAGGCCGGAAAGAACCGTGATGTCGGAGCGCAGCGCTTCGAGCGGCTTCATGATGCGGGTGAATTGGAAGTCGGCGCCCGTGGCTTCGACTTTCCAATCCTTCATGACGATGCCGTTGGGAACGTAGACGACGCCGATGCGGCGCGGATGCTTGCCGGTGGTGGAGGGAGCGGCGAATGCGGGACGCATGGCATCGAGCAGCGGCAGCGCGATGGACGCGCCGAGCCCTCGCAGCAGCATGCGGCGATCGATGTGTTTCGCGGTGACGAAGTTCATTTGCGTTTCTCTCCTATGGCGAGCTGGCTCGATTCGCGGGGACGGCGGTTCTGGAAGGGGAGGCTGTTCACAACACCCATGACGAGGGCCGAGAATTTGTAGTTGGCGGCGGGGAGTTGCGCGGCGATAGTGTTGACGACGGGTTTGTCGAAGCGCTCCAGGCCGCGGCCGGTCGCGTAGATGAGCATGCGCTCCGTGATGCCTTTGACGAAGCGGTCGCGATCGGCTTTGAGCAGAGTTTTGAGTTCGGCCGGGGTTTGGAACGTGCGGCCGTCTGGCAGTGTGCCGGAGGCGTCAACGGGGAACTTGCCGTCCTGTGTGCGCCATTCGCCGATGGCGTTGAAGTTTTCGAGACCAAAGCCGAGCGGATCCATGCGCGAATGGCAGGAGGCACAGGCGGCGTTTTTGCGATGCTCTTCCATCTGCTGGCGTAGAGTGCCGGAGCCGGCTTTGGCTTCATCGAGCGGGGGAACGCCTGGCGGAGGCGCGGGAGGCGGCGCGTTGAGGATGTTTTCCATGATCCATTTGCCGCGGAGGACGGGCGAGGTGCGTGTGGAATAGGAGGACACGGTGAGCACGCTGGCGTGGGCGAGGATGCCGCCTCCGCGATTGGCTTTGCTGACATCCACGCGGCGAAACTCGGGGCCGGTGACTCCCGGGATGCCGTAGAAGCGGGCGAGACGTTCGTTGAGGAAGGTGTAGTTGGCATCGAGCAGGTCCAGCACACTCGCGTCCTCGCGCACGATGTGCTGGAGGAAGTTTTCCGTTTCGCGGCGCATGGAGAGGCGCAGGTCATCGTCGAAGATGGCGAATTTCTGCGGATCGGGACGGACGGCGTCGATGTTCTTGAACTGCAGCCACTGGCCGGCGAAGTTTTCAACGAACGCGGCGGAGCGTGGATCGCGCAGCATGCGCTTCACTTGCGTTTCGAGCACAGCGGGTTGCTTCAACTTCCCTTCCCCGGCGAGGCGCAGAAGCTCGTCGTCGGGTGTGCTGCTCCAAAGGAAGTAGGAGAGCCGCGAGGCAAGTTCGAGTGGGGTGACTGCTGCGACGTTGTCGCGCTCGATGCGGTAGAGGAATTGCGGAGAGACGAGGATGGATTGGAGCGCGGTGGCAATGCCTTCTTCGAATGCATCGCCCTGCTGGCGGGCGAGGGTGAAGAAGCTGAGGGCCTGCTCGGTTTCCATGGTTGTGGCCGGGCGGCGGTAGGCGCGATTGGCGAAGTTGGCGATCACCTTGCGGGCGCAAGCGTCGGTGTGTGTGCCCTGCGCGTGGCCGCAGATGAAGATGCGCTTGATGCTTTCGGGCGATGGGCCGGTGGTTTGGTTGAACGGGCCACCGATGTCGATGGCTTCCCAGCGGTTGTCGATGCGGGTTTCGATGCCATCGGTCTTGATGCGCGTGCCGTACTTGCGGAGGGTTTCGATGTCCTTCTCGCTGAGCTTGCCACGCGGATTGATGAGGGCTTCGGGCGGGCGCTTGGAAGGCTCGGGGCCGCCGTATTGGGGCGGGAGACCGTGGTAGTTCCGGTGGTACGTAGTGGAGATGAGATGCTCACCGGCGGTGACGCGGCTGCGCACTTCGAGGATCTGGCCTTCGAGGTCAGTGGCGTCGATTTCGAATTCCTTGATCAGCTTGCCATCGATGTAGAGCGCCGGATGAGCGGGCTCGGATTGATTGGGGCGATGGCCGTTGAGCACGAGGCGGAAGTTGTATTCGGCTTCGACAGGAAAGCGGTGGAGGAAGTGGGCTGCGTGGAGGGTGCTGAGCCCGGTTTCGTCGTAGGTGGAGAGATCCTTGGGCAGCGAGCGGGTGCCGCGGGAATCGTTGAGGCGCACTGGTGCGGAGTAGTGGACCGCGGCCGGCTTCATCTTGGCGGGGCCGAAGATGGCGGCGCGGACGCTGCGCTCAGCGGCGTCGATGTAGTTTTCGAGCAGCGCAGGAGAGAGGCCGAGGGCATCGCTGATGTTGTCGAAGCCGAAGGCGGGGGTGTCGGCGGGGAAGCTGTCGGCGGGCTTGGTGTCGATGCCAAGCAGGTCGCGAATGGTGTTGTTGTATTCGGCGCGATTGAGGCGGCGGGCGGTGACGCGGCCGGGGTCGGGCTTGGCGGTGCGGTCCTGGCGGGCGAATTCGGATTCGAGCCAGGTGGTGACGGCGCGTGTGTTTTCGATGGCGGGCTTGGGAACGCCGGGGGGCGGCATCTGGCCGAGTTTGATTTTCTCGACGACCTTTTCCCAGATCTCGCGGTCTTCGTCGAAAGTTTTGGGGGAGTGGAGTGCTTTGAGGTCGATGTCGCCGGATTTGACCTGGCCGTTGTGGCAGCCGACGCAGCTTTTCTGGACGTAGGTGAAGACGTCAGTGGATGCCGCGTGAAGCGGAGCGGATACAGCGATAGCAAGCAGTAGGGTGCGCGACATGGACTTGCTTGTAAGGACTCCAGTTCGAACGGAGAAGTAACTGTCTTTATGCTATCACTCGGGCAGGGCTGGAACTGATGGGCTCGGCGCGGTGTCTTTGGATGTATGAGTCCCGTCATCTTGATGTTGGCGATGATGGCTGGGGCAACTGCCTGGAATGATTTTTCCGAGTGGTTCAGCCGGGAAGGAACTCCCGGTGCTCCGGCGGATGTTTTGCAGGCTTATTCGAAGAAGCTCGCGGCGGGTGGGGTTGGCGAGCGGGAGATTGCGGCGCGGAGTGAGGAGGTCCGGAAGTACATGGCAGCGCACCCGGATGAGGCGCTGGTGCTGCATTTCAATCGGATCTATACGTGGGTGGAGGCTCCGTTCCGGCGTGAGCCGAGTGAGATGGTGAAGAAGGTGGCGGGGAGCCGGAAGCCGGGGCGGGCGCTGGATGTTGCCATGGGGCAGGGGCGCAATGCGGTGTGGCTGGCGAAGGCAGGATGGAATGTGAGTGGATACGATATTTCGCCGGTGGCGCTGCGGGAGGCCGCGGGGTTGGCAGCGGCGGCTGGGGTGAAACTGGACACGCGGGTGGCTCGGCATGAGGATTTCGAGTTGGGGACAGAGCAATGGGATCTGATTGTGATGTGCTTCGCGTTTACGAAGTTGAGTGATGCGGGGTATATGCAGCGCGTGCGCGATTCGCTGCGGCCTGGGGGTGTGTTGGTTGTGGAGGGGTTTAATGGCGGAAGGCCTGCCGAGCGGAACATGATTCTGAAGGCGGTGCTTGATTACAGGGTGCTGCTGTTTGAGGATCTGCCGGATGTGTCGGACTGGGGGAGGATGAAGGCGCCGCTACTGCGAATGGCGTTGGAGAAGCCGTGAGGTTGTGTGGGTGGTTGTCCAATTCGGAGCCTTTGGCTCATGTGGTCTGATATCGTGTAGTTTGCTGGCCGGAATCAATTCTGAGGGTTATCTGCCTGCCGGTGTGCATGTCGTGGATTGGGCGGAGTTTCAGGAGCGTTTTGGGATCCAGACCCCACGGCGTGTATGGCTGGTGGGCCGCCTCCGAGCACTCATCGAACTCGCTCAGGCTACGGGAGCACTCCGCCGGTGCTTTGTCTGGGGAAGCTTCGTTACGGCGAAACCTACGCCCAGAGATCTCGATGTCCTCCTGATCATGGCCGACGACTTTGAAGTGGATCGAGTCGCTTCCCCGGCGCGGCAGATTTTCGAAGCTACCGCGGCCAAGCTCCGGTTCGAAGCCGACGTGTTCTGGGCCCGCGGCTCGATCGGCGAGGAGGTGCTGCAGCTTTGGCTCGAAACCTATCAGATATCGCGGGATTTCCAAAAACGAGGTATTGTGGAACTGAGGTTAACGTGATCCAGACTGAGGAACAGATGCTGCTGGCTCAGCAGAGCGTTGCCAACCTTAGAAGAATCCTGCTCGCGGCTCGCAAGGTTCATTCCCAGCAAGACTATATGCGAATGGCCGAGCCAATCCTTCTCGAGGTTCAACAGCGGGAGCAGGAGATCTTCCAGTATTTGAGTAGCGCTGAACAGCTCAAGGCAGGCTAGCCGCTCTCCTGTGGATGGGCTACGCAGCGCACGTGTGGTCTAGGTCCCGTTCTGGGAAGTGCCCCCAGGTGATGAGTGCGCAGGAGCCGGAAGCCGGGGCGATATCGCAAAGGGGCAAGGACGTAATGCGGTGTGGTTGGCGAAGGCGGGTGGCCCGGCATGAGGATTTCGAGTTGGGGACGGCGCAATGGGATCTGATTGTGATGCGCTTTGCGTTTACGAAGTTGAGTGATGCGGCGTATATGCAGCGGGTGCGCGATTCGGATGAAGGCACCGCTACTGCGAATGGCGTTGGAGAAACCGTGAGGTTGCGATGCGCAGCATGTTGTGGTTGGTTGCGCTTCTGGCGGGGTGCTCAGGACCCACGCCGGAAGAGACGCGGAAGGAGGCCGCTCGCTTTCGTGCTTCATTGGAGAAGTACCGGGCGGAGTATGTGAAGGGGATTGAGAAGGAGAACCTGCTAGCGAGGGAGACGCTGGCTTGGTTGAAGGGGGCGGCGGTGACCGGGTCGCATACGCGGAGGATGTCCGATGCACGGCAGTTCACGGATCGTTGGGCAAGGGTGTACTTTGTGCCGCGCACGATGCATGAGCAATTGCGCTTTGACCGGTATGCGTCACCGGAGGTACGGGCGGTGCAGGGGCGCGTGCTGGAGCATTTGAGGACGCGGTATTTCGAGCTTCATGAGTATCAGAGGTATGCACAGGGGTTTCCTGCAGGGCATCGGGATTTTGAGCGGCGGCTGGAGGTACGGGAGGTGGCTCGGGATGAATTGTTTGGGCTGCTTGCTTGGTTGCCGTGAGCTTTCGGCTTTGCAGTGGCAGCGTCGTGGCGGATAATCGAACTGAGATTCTTCATGTCTGTCGAACAAGCAATTCTGGAAGCGGTCCGGGCGTTGCCTGCAGAGAAACAGCAGGAAGTGCTGAACCACGCCTCGAAGCTCCGGGACGAAGCAGGAAAGAAGAGCCCCTTCAAGAGCGTCAAGGCTCTGTGGAAAGACCTGGGTGTTTCGTTGTCTTCCGAAGAGATCGAACAAAACCAGCGTGAGATGTGGCGGGAGTTTCCCAGGGAAGACATCTGATGCCTGCGGTTGTGGTGGACACGCACACGGTTGTCTGGTAACTGTGGATTCCCGGCTATCGGCAAGTGCGGCAGCTGCTGCTCTAGATTCAGCCACGGCCGCCGGAGAGCATATTCGTGTGCCGTCGATTTGTCCCGTGGAACTAACCTACCTGGTCGAGAAGGGCCGGCTGCCTGTCGCGGCACGTGACTGGTTGATACAGGCATTGGATGACCCGGCATCCGCTTGTTTGTTAGCGCCGCTGGACCGTATGGTTGCTGATGCCCCTCGAGGGGGTGAGCCGCGCAGAGGTTCCGGATCTGCCGGATCGCATCATCGCCGCTACGGCGGTTGCACTTGGAACTGCGCTGATTAGTCGTGATCGGAGGATTCGGGTCTCGCAAGTTCATACAATCTGGTAGGACGGTTGGAGCTCAAGGATCTTGTAGAGGAACGCCCGGCACAATAACCAAGGGCTGGTCGCCATGTGAAGAGCTATCCACCGGCCCGGATTTCGCGCTGCTGGTGCAAAGCTCGGATCTAGCTGCCGCCGGCCGGTGCGCGGTGCCGCTCCTCCGTGCGGCAACTTGGCGTATTGTCTTTGCTCCTCGGCGCAAGTCCCTGACTTCTGGTTGCCCGGTCGTTGAAAACCATTCGTTTCCGCAAATTCCGGATGGCGGGTTCGGGCTGGGTTCGCTTTCAGTACTCCAAGACCACCGTTTCAAAGGAATTTCGAGGATTCCGGCACAAGGGGTCGATCAAAGGCTTTTGTACGAGTAGCCGACAATCCGCTCGGAGAGCTGCTTTGGTCGGGATTACGCGCAACGTCTCGCGAATCCGCTAGGAGGTCGTCAGGGTATAACTGCGACACCAGATAACAACACCATTTTTTGTCAAACCACCGGTTCTTAGCTACGATAGGGGGTTCAAAAGTAGGAATCATGAGCAACTGCGCACCAACGCGATGCGATCGAAAGTATGTATTTCGGAATGCCGACTGGCGAGGTTGGAAGACTTCCTGTTCGACCTGTTTCAAGGCGAAGGGATCTACGAATGTGTGACGAGACATCCAAGTGCACAGCAGGCAAATAGATCTGATCGCGGAAAAAAACAGTCTATCGATGAGTTAACTCATCCGTTGGGCGTGCGAAGCCGAAGCAGGAACGAACGCATCGGCGGCCAAGTCGACTCGGGAGAAAAATAGGAATGGCCAAACGGTCCGTCCCCAAGCCAAGGTTCAAGTCTGAACAAGCTGTTCAAGACTGGTTAGAGGCGCTGATCGCATCGGGCAAACTTCACGGCTCAATAGAAGGGGCTGATCGGGTGGACGCTGCATTGCGGGACTCAGAGTCAGCGGAGATGTGGCCATCGTTCCCCATCGACTATCTCTCCCGCTTGCGAAACCTACAGGCAGCCCGGTCCGTGCTGGGTTCACTGCACGGTCTTGAGCTGATCAGCAAGAACAACACGAGCATTTCACGCACGAAGGGCGAGAGTCTGTTTACGGATCTTCTGTATTGCCGTCCCGAGACTTCGCAATTCATCATTATCGAGGTGAAAAACCAGAAAGCAAGTGTTCGTGAAACCGTCACCGAACTACTCGCTTACGAGCATGAAATACTCAATCATATTCCCTTTGCCGGATCGAAAGACGTTTTGATGACCGTCGTTTCGCTTGAGTTCTCGCCATTGTTAGATCACGCATTGACCGGGCTGATCACATGGAACCGCCGTCGCATTCTGTGTCTTCAGTTTGACGATTCCGGGCCCGAACCGCGCCTTCTGGTTCACATACCGAAGGCTTGGGCAGCAGTTGGACAGGAGACATTGTCTGCGTCAGGAATTATCACTGCGAGCCTGTCTTTTGATCCCAAAGACGGTTTGACCGACCATCAAATTCGGGCGGTGTGCGAGACCGGTGCTGCGTTGATGGTACGCGAGGCTGAGCGGGCGGGTGGTTCAGGCTTTGCGATGGTCGTTCATGACCATCTTTCCCGTAAGATGACGCAAAGTCCATACTTCATCATCGCCGGGGTTGTTAATCCGTTTAGCTTTCTTCCTGAAGCTGAAGCTGGCGGTTTCGTGGACTCTTCATCCTCGGTTCTTTCAAGATATGTCCTGGAAGGCGGGGTGCTCGGCGATCTGTCGCTTTCCTGGAACTGGCTCTCGTCTGATGACAATGCCGCCGTCGAATATCTCCGGGGGTTTGGCAGGCCCACTTGGGAAGGCCTGTCAGACTGGAACCATTTCCGCGATGTGAGGCGCTGGCGGCATACTGATCTCACTCCAGATCGGCACATCATGCCTGTGTCGATTGATTTCTGGGGTGTGTTGGGTGACTATGTCCGCGATGCGGTCCGGCACACCGAACGTATGAAGCACTTCATGCACGGTTTTGCCCAACCTGGGCACGATTGGCGCTATCCCCGGCTTGGCGTGCTGCTGCTTGACGAGATCTCGATCAGGCCTGTCGTGGAGAAAGGCCAGTGGACGTTCTCTGCAATCTTCTCGTTTGGCATCCGTCTCGGAAGGCTGTGTGCTATTACCGCGCAGTTTGCTGATGCCGACGAGAAAACGACGCGATTGATGCATGCTGGAGTCTTCTGGGCTGAAGCCGACATTATTGCGATGCTGCATGAAGTAGCTTGGCGATATGTATCTGCCAAGGAGATTACGGTACCTCCGCCAGTAATCCCCTTCGGGCTTTACGACAGCGGGGAGAATATCATCGGCCGTATTAGAGACTTTGCACGTTGGTTCAGAAAGGAGTTCATCGGCCCCGATCTTGAATTAATGCACGCGGCGTTTGTCACAGGCCTGAATTCCTATGCCCTCTTTGACGTACAGTTTGATGCGACAGGCTCCGACCCGAGTATGATTCCAATAAAGGAAAATGCAGTTGCCCAGGCGCGAGATTGGTTGAAGTGGACGGCGGTGTCGGCGACGGGCAGCGCGTTCAATGCCAAAAGCATTGCTGCCGCCATCAAGGCTGCCTTCGGTAAAGCGATTCCACTCAGTAAGGGCAAGAACGCTGCCCTCGTCGCAATTGATAAGCTCGATGCTGATCTCCTCATCGACAAGCTTTTCCAAACAATACCTCAGCTTGTCGATCTTTGGCATCCCCAGCTCTCCCATACATTGGGACCACTTTCGACAAATGAACGAGACTGGGACTGGTACGAAGATCAGATCCGCGCGGCCCGTCTTCGGGGTGAGAAGTATCCATGCATCGTGCTGAGCGCCGGAGGCCAGATCGGAGTAGGCGTACTGCCGCTTGACGCTATTGGTACGGCGCTGAATGTTTCGGATCCAGAGAAGGAGGTTCTGTTCGTTAACAACGAGACCCTTGCCGAATTCACCATGGTGGTCACATGGGACAATCTGCGTGCCGGAACCGTTCCGGGACTGTTCCGCTCTGCAACCGAATGAGTAGCGTCCGGTAGCTTGCCATCCAGCCCAATACTTCAGATGAAATGTCGGTGTCCCGAGTCTCGTGCGCCAAGACGTCGATACCAATAAACTTGGACACCGCACTCCAGCAGTTGTTCCAAACTCCCGGCACAAGACTTCAGTCAGAGTGTCACTATTGTATCGGCCCGTTCTGGGACATGTGCCCGCCTTGGGCCGGATGACGCACTACTCGTAGAAAGCTCGGAGCAACATGACACAGGCGCTGAGTCCAGTTCTGGAAAGTTGCGGACATGCGTCTCTGGTTCGTCGCCACCCGTAAAGTCGGGAACCTTATCCCAAATAGCGTGCAGTAGCTTCGCAGTTAAACCTGCCAGGCGACAAGCGCTCGCGTACATGCCCCAACCAAACAACATTTACCCGAGGCGGAAGCACGTCCAGCTTCATGATTCCCAGCGGTTAGGGGTTCGAGTGATGGAGCACTTGACGGAATGGGGGAAGAACGGGAAGATCGAGGGATGCTTTTCGCAACTCGCACCCTGGTTGTGCTGGCGATGGCGGGGGCGGCGTGGGCCGCCGATTCCCGTGGCGCCGCTGCTATTGCGCCGTTCAACATCCCGTTGTGGGAGAAAGGCAAGGTGCCGCTGGCGCAGGGCGACGGGCCGCTCGATGAGCCTTTCGTCAGTGTGTTTCTACCGCCTGCCAACAAACGCAATGGGAGCTCGATTGTCGTGGCGCCGGGCGGGGGCAACATCATGTTGATGTACGGCGTGGAAGGCGTGGACATCGCCGAACGCTACAACGATTGGGGCGCGGCGGCGTTTGTGCTCACATACCGGCTGTCGCCGAAGTATGGCGAGAATGCGCGGGTGCTGGATGGGAATCGCGCGGTGCAATTGGTGAGGGCTCGGGCGAAGGAGTGGGGGCTCGATCCTTCGAAGATCGGATTCGCGGGGTTTTCCGCGGGGTCCTCGCTGGCGCGGGCGGTGGTGAATGGGGCGAAGGCGTCGGACCCGTCGGCTGCCGATCCGCTCGACCGCGTGTCGTCGCGGCCGGATTACCTGGTGATGGTGTACAGCGCGGGCCGCGCGACGGCGAATGAGCAATTGAAGAGTTTCCCGCCGACGTTTTTGCTTGCGGCTGCGGCGGATCGCGGCGCGGCGAATGGGAGCGCGCAGTTGTGGCTGGAGATGAATCGGGCCGGGGCGGTGGCGGAGTTGCATCTCTATCAGAAGGGGCGGCATGGATTCGGCGCGGCCTTCGGAAGCCCTGAGTTCTCCTTGTGGATGGATACGTTGCGCCACTTTCTGCAGATTGGTGGATTTTTGCCCAAATGAGAGTCCTTTTATTGAGTGCATTGCTGACGGCCCTGTTGGCCGCGCAGCCCAAGACAGTGGATGACGGGTTCGGCGTACTGGTGCATGTGCCCGCGGGCGCGTTCAAGATGGGCGATAACTTCGGCGATGGCGAAGCGCGCGAACGGCCCGTGCATACGGTGGATGTGGACGCGTTCTACATCGGCAAGCACGAGGTGACGAACGGGCAGTGGCGCAAGTTCCGCGATGATCCGGGCTATAACGATCCGAAGTATTGGCCCGGTGGACGGCCGGTGCCGAAGGATCAGGTGCCGTATTGGACCATGGCGAATAATCATGGCGGCGGGACTCCGGATAGCGATACTTATCCTGTGATCGGCGTGAATTGGGATTCGGCAGTGGCGTTCTGCAACTGGCTGAGTGCGAAGACGGGAAAGACGTATCGCTTGCCGACGGAAGCCGAGTGGGAGAAGGCCGCAAGGGGGACGGATCAGCGGCGGTATCCGTGGGGGAATACGATTGATGCATCGCAGGCGAACTTCGTCGGCACGCAGCCTTACGACACGGTGCGGCCGGTGGGGTTCTTTGAGAAGAATGTATCGCCGTATGGGGCGATGGATATGGCCGGGAACCTGATGGAATGGTGCTCGGATTGGTACAGCCGCGATTACTACGCGAGTTCGCCGCGCAAGAATCCGAAGGGACCGGAGACGGGCGTGTACCGCGTGTTGCGCGGCGGACACTTCTTCGTGGAGGCATTCGATTCGCGCACGTATGCGCGGTCGGCGGCGTGGCCTTCCTTTCTGGGGCATCGCATGGTAGGCTTTCGGCTGGCACGCAATCCATGACAACGCTGCTGCTGGCGATGCTGGCGATTCGCTGGGTGCATGTATCGAGCACCACGGGCGAGGTGCCGAATCCCGGTGGATCGAATCAGCAGACAGGCATGCTGGTGGCGGAGTTGGACAAGAAGCCGGGGGCCGATGTAGTGATCTGCTATCGCGTGCATGCTCCGGCGCTGGTGTGGATTGCGCGCGAAGGCAACTGGTGGAAGCGGCGGGTGATTGAGAGCGAATTCTTGCGCGTGGAAGCGGGTGGGGCTGCGTACGATATCGACGGCGACGGCGACAACGACATCGTGTTTGGGGCGGATGGTCAGGGCAAGGAACTGTGGTGGTGGGAGAATCCGTTTCCGCGATTTGAGGAAGGCGTGAATTGGAAGCGGCACACGATCAAGAACGATGGGGCCAATCAGCATCACGATCAGACGTTCGCCGATGTGCTGGGCACAGGCAAGCCGCAATTAATTTTCTGGAATCAAAAGGCGAAGACTTTGTTTGTGGCTCCAGTACCGGCCGATCCGCGGGCGGCGGAATCGTGGCCTCGACAGGTGATCTTCAGCGGGCAGGCGGGTGAGGATGTGGATAGCGCGGCGAAGTATGCTGAAGGCGTTCAGGCATTCGATGTGGATAGCGATGGGCGGATGGATGTGCTGGCCGGCAATTCGTGGTTCCGGCATGAAGGCGGCGGGAAGTTTCGTGCGACGCGCATCGGGACCATCGGCGGGCGGATCAAAGTGGGGCGATTCTTCAAGGGAAAGAACGCGCAGGTGGTGATTGGGCCGGGCGATGGCAGCGGGCCGCTGCGGTTCTACTCCTGTGACGGCGATGCGAAAGACGCGGCGTGTTGGAAAGGCCGCGATCTGCTGGATCAGCCGTTGACGCACGGGCACACTTTGGATGTGGGCGATATCGACGGTGACGGGCACCTCGATATCTTTGCCGCCGAGATGGCGAAATGGGGACGCGGAGAGCAGCCCGACCATCCGGGGGCGCAGGCGTGGATTCTATATGGCGATGGACGGGGCGGGTTCCGCACCACGGTGCTGGTGAAGGGGCACGGCTGGCACGAAGGGCAACTGGCCGATGTCGACGGCGATGGCGATCTGGACGTGATCAACAAGCCCTATTCGTGGGAAGCGCCGCGGCTCGATTTCTGGTTGAACAACGGGACGCGCAGCATCAAGCCGGCTCGACGTAAGTGAAGTAGGCGCCGCGCTCGACGCCGGAGGCTTCGTAGAACCAGGTCTCCAGTTTCGTGGGGCCCTTGGGTAGGCGGACCTTGAACACAGCGGCCTTGTCGGTGGCTGATACCGCGGTGGATTCATCGACATTGGCGATGCGCAGGCGCGCTTTGACGGCCTGGATGGCGCGGCCTGGCGCGGATTCACGATTGGGCTGCGCGTCTTGGAAGGGCGCGTTGATGGGGAGATTCACTTCCTCCGGCCAGCGGCGCAGTTCGATTTTGTACATGCCTGCGCGGGCGACATCGACGGCCCAGAAGCCATTGGCAGCAGGCGCAGTGCGGATGCCGCGCTGGTTCCAGGTTTTTTCCGACCCTTCGCCATGCCAGTCGTGGCAGGTGAGGCGCACGCGTTTGTCGGGGCCACCGAGCACGATGCGCACGTAGTCATTGGCACGGCCGGAGGTGAGCGTCCACCAGGCGTCGTATTCGGCTTTGAGCTTGGCAACGACGTCTGCATGCTGGGCGGCGATGTTGGTCTTCTGGCCCGGGTCTGCGGCGATGTCGAATAGTTCGAGCTTTTCGGGATTGCCGTCGGGGGACATGTTGACGAGGCGCCAGCGCTGGGTCATCACCGCGGCCTGACGCCATTTGACGATGGTGTCGAGGCGCTGCGAATCAACCGTGATGGCGCGGTCCTGCCAGGCGGCGGGCTTTCCTTCAAGCAACGGGCGGAGCGACTTGCCGTGCATGGGGGGCCCGGCCGGACGCTTCAGGCCGCAGAGATCGAGCATAGTGGGCAGCACATCGATGTGCGCGGCGAGGCGATCGATGTCGCGGGGCGCGGAGTACCCGCCTTCGGGCCAGTGGAAGAACAAGGGCACGCGGTGGCCGCCTTCGTAGGCGCTCCCCTTACTGCCGCGCATTCCGGCGTTGAAGACCTGGGCTCCTGACGCCGAGCCGTTGTCGGTCATGTAGATGAAGATGGTGTTGCGCTCCAGGTTGCGCTCACGGAGGAAGCTGACGAGGCGGCCGACGTTGTCATCGATGTTCGTGATCATGCCGTAGAAGCCGGGTTCACGAAGTCCCTTCACGTTTTCATAGGGCTTCTCACTGCCTTCGGGGGCCCACATGGGGCCGTGCGGAGCGTTGGTGGGGATATAGGTGAAGAAGGGCTTCTTCTGGCTGACGGCGTTGGCGATGAATTGCTTCGCGTTCTCAAAGAAGACATCGGTGCAGTAGCCTTTGTAGGCTTGCGGCGTGCCGTTGTGGAAGTAGGTATCGCCTTCGTAATCGTTGCCGAAGAAATCGGGAGTTTGCCAGACGCCGCCGCCGCCGTGCACCAGCACTTCGTCGAAGCCGTTGTCCTGCGGGCGGCAGGGGTAATTGTCGCCGAGGTGCCATTTGCCGAAGATGCCGGTGCGATAGCCGGCGGCGCGGAAGCAATCGGCCATGGTCACTTCTTCGGGATGCAGCAGGCTGCGGCCCATGATGGTGTGCCAGGCGCCGGTGGAGTTGGTGTAGCGCCCGGTCATCAGCGCCGAGCGCGTAGGAGCGCAAGTGGGACTGACGTGGAAATTGGTAAAGCGGACAGAGCGCGAGTGGAGCGCATCGAGATGGGGCGTCTTGATGACGGGGTTGCCGTGACAGGCGAGGTCGCCGTAGCCCTGATCGTCGGTGATGACGATGACGACGTTCGGTGGATTTCCCGCCGCGGCCGTGGCGGTGAGGGAGGCGAAAGATGCGGCGAGGAAGTGGCGGCGATTCACGATGCGCTCCTGAGGGTTAGCCGGCCTGATTGGCGAGGCTGATTTCGTCTTCGATCTCGTAGACCTTGTCTTCAAGGTTGCGCGTGGGCTGGCCCGCGGCTTTGGCTGCTTCGAGCTTCTTCTTAGCGCCGTCGAGTTTCTTCATCAGGGCGATCACCTTCTTGTCGGGCTTCGCCGGGGGTGCGGGCTCAACGGGTGCGGGGGGCTCGGGCTTGGCGGCCCCGGCTTTTGGCGCTGCTTTCTTTGGCTTGGGCTTGGCGCCTGCTTTGTAGCGGAAGGCGGTGATGTTCACGGGGGGCTTCAAGGTCGCGCCGAAGTCGGTGCGGTACTCTTCGGCCAAGTGGGCGGCCTCGTTGAGCAGTTCCTTGAAGCGGGTTTCCATGGCGGCCTTGGCTTGCGTGCGGAGGCTTTCGCCTTGTTGTTTCCAACGTTGGTAATCAGTAATGACGGTACTCATGGTGTATGAATTGGGGTCCGGGGGAGCCGGACCATGCACCATTCTACGTGTACAATGGCAACCGATGCTTTTCCTTGTAGCGATGGCGATGTTGGCGGGTATGGACGCGTACGGCGCGGGCGCGGCGAAGATTGTGCTGGTGGCGGGGAAGCCGAGCCACGGGCCGGGCTCGCACGAGTTCAATGCGGGCGTGATGCTGATGGAGAAAATGCTGCGGCAGAACAAGAATGTGGAGCCGGTGATTGTGAAGGGCGGCTGGCCGGAAGATGAAAAAGTGTTCGATGGCGCACGGGCCGTGTTCTTCTATTTGGATGGCGGCGAGCGGCACCCGTTTCTGGAAGGCAATCGCATGCAGACGCTGCGGCGATTGATGGATGCAGGTGTGGGCCTCGGATGCATGCATTACTGCGTGGAGATACCGAAGGAGCGGGGCGGCACGGAGTTGCTCGATTGGCTGGGCGGGTATTACGAACGGCCGTATTCGGTGAATCCGGTGAATGATGTCGCGGTGAAGCAGGCCGCGCCGAAGCATGAGATTTCGCGGGGCTGGAAGAGCTTTGCGGGCAAGGACGAGTGGTATTACAAGATTCGCTTTCGCGAAGGGGACAAGCGCGTCACACCGATCCTGACAGCGGAGTTGCCGAAGGACAAGCCACTGACGGAGACGCTGGCATGGGTGACGGTACGGGAGAACGGCGGGCGCAGCTTCGGATTCACGGGCGGACATTTTCATGTGAACTGGGGCATGGCGGACTTCCGCAGAATGGTGATGAACGCGGTGCTGTGGATCGCCAAGGTGAATGTGCCAAAAGCGGGCGCGGTGGCCGAGTTGGCCCCGGCGGATCTGGAGCAGAATCTGGACTACAAGCCACCGAGAAAAGTGAAGTAGTTGCGCGGTGGAACCGGCTTCCGATGCATGCTCTGCGTGGTTGCGAGATGGGCCGGGTAAGGGAATCAATCACTTCCGCATTGGCATGAGGCTTGCACCTTCGTGAATACGGAGGTTCTCATGAAACGCGCATTTTTCGCGATACTTCTTACCGCGGCCGTTGCCCTGGCTCAGGGTGGACCAAGCTCCGGACAAACCCATAGACAGACACAGGCGGCATTGAACATGGCCGCCGTGGAGACCATCTCCGGAACAATCACCGGCGTGCAAATCGGCTACGCGATGCAGTATCCCAGCATCGTAGTGAATCAAAAGACAATCAAGGTGGCGCCGGTGTGGTTCCTGTTGGAGAACGATCTGGAGTTAAAGGAAGGGATGGCGGTGAAGGTGACAGCCGCGCCGGGCAATCCTCCCAATGAGGCTTATCTCCATGCGATTGAGATTACGGCGGTAGCAGCGGGCAAGACGTTGCGGTTGCGCGATGCAGCAGGAGTTCCGTTGTGGACAGGCGGGGCAGGCAATGCCGCGCCGGCATCCATTGGGACGGGGTGCGTGGACCCGGCGTCGATTCGTACGGTGCAGGGGATGATTGAAGCGGTGAATGCGGCGTATGGGATGCAGCAGCCTTCGATGAGCTTGAAGACGGACGCGGGGATTCTGACATTGAAGCTGGGACCGGAGAAGGTCCTGCTGGCGAGTGATTTTGAACTGAAAGCGGGAGCGGCGCTTACGGTGAAGTACGGCGTGGCCACCTGCAGCGAAGAAAACCTGGCGCTGGTGCTGACCAACGCCGCGGGCAAGAGCCTGAAGTTACGCAACGACGACGGCACGCCCGCCTGGTAGTGAACAAGGAGACGAGTCATGAAACGAATTCTGTTGGCATCGATTCTCACGCTGGCTTTGACTGGCGGAACGGTGGCGGTAGCTCACGGGAATGGCCACCATCATGGACAGGGAAATGGACAGTGCCAGAACAAAGGCAAGTGCAACGGAAGCGGCAAGCAGCAGGCACGGGGACAGAAGAAGGGAACGGGTGAGTGCAAAGGCAATTGTGGCAACGGGCCGAGGGACGGCACGGGCTACGGGGCACGGCAACAACAGGAAAAGACGAAGTAGGCGATTGTCACCGGCGGACTTGGGGCTTCCTCGCGCAAGGTCAGGCGAGGGAGCCCTTTTTTGTTGTGGATCAAAGATCGGCGTTGCGGCGCGGATCGATGGCTCGCTGCAAGAGGCCGGTGCGAGGATCGACGCCGATGCATTGGGCAGCGCCGAAGGCGGAGGTATTGCGCAACACAGTGTGACCGCGGCGGCGAAGGTCGGAGACAAGGGCATCGGGGATGGCGTAGGGTGCGGGTTCGATGCGCGCGTCGCTGACGCCCGCGCCGGTGATGCGATTCTCATTGACGATGCGTGGGGCGGAGACAGCATCCTGCGCATTGAGGCGATGGTCAATCACTGCGGAGAGAATGCGGAAGAGGATGGCGGGAATGCGATTGCCGCCGGCGGCGCCGCCAATGAGCAAGGGGCGGCCATCGGGATGGCTGACGGTGAACGGGCAGATGGCGCTGGCGGGGCGCTTGAATGCGGCGGGGGCATTGGGTCCGGTGCCCGCAGCATTGAATGCCGTGAGGCTGTTGTTGAGCAGGAAGCCGGTTCCGGGCGGGACGATGGCCGCGCCGAAGAGCGAGGTCAGCGTGGAGGTGTAGGAGACACGCCAGCCTGCCGGATCGATGACACAAAGGTGCGTGGTGGAGCGCTGCGAATCGGAGAGCGGATTGCCGCGCGCCGTGCCCTGGGGCAGCACGCTTTCGAGGCTGATTGCAGCGCGGCGGGCGCTAGCGTAATCTTTCGAGGCGAGGGTGGATTCCGGCACCGGTACGGCTTCCGGGTCGGCGAGGAATGGCGCTTTGTCGGCGTAGGCGAGTTTCATGCATTCCAGAGCAAGGTGGAAGGTATCGGTGTCGTTGACGCGGAGGCCTGGATTGCCGATGGTGAAACCCTCGTAGAGATTGAGAAGTTGCAGCAGGACATAGCCGCTGGCCGGGGCCGGTGCGGTGTTGACGCGATAGCCGCGATAGCTGCCCTGCAACGCGACGCGGTAGCGCACGTCATAGAAGCGCAAGTCCTCGAGCGCGATGCGTCCACCGGTCTCGAGGACGGATTCGACAATGGCGGCAGCCATGCGCCCGCGGTAGAAGGTGGACTCGAGCGAATCGAGGGTATTGGCAAGATCGGGGTTGGTAGCGATATCCCCTTCGCGGTAGTTGGGATCGAGGAACAGGCGGCGGGCTTCGGCATTTTTCGCCAGGCGCTCGCGATGGCGCTGCACGGTGTCGATGAAGGTATCGCTGATGGGGAATCCCTGGCGGGCGAGGCGAACGGCGGGTTGGAGCGCTTCGTCGAGTGTCATGCGTCCGCGCAGGTGTTCACGGCTGATGTCGATGGCGCGGCGCCAACATAGCGGTGTTCCGGGAATGCCGGTTGCCAGCGCACTCGACTCCACTTCTTCGGGATCGAGCCCGCGGAACATGCGCGCGGATGCGGCGGCGGGGGCAATGACGCGGGAGTCGATGACGAGCGCCACTTCGGCATATGGCGATTCGATGAGGAAGAATCCGCCTCCGCCGACGCCGGAAGCGTAAGGCTCGACGACACTCAAAACGGCGGAA
Source organism: Acidobacteriota bacterium (assembly GCA_018268935.1). Lineage (GTDB taxonomy): Bacteria > Acidobacteriota > Terriglobia > Bryobacterales > Bryobacteraceae > CADEFT01. The sequence continues at coordinate 27,414 of JAFDVS010000146.1, forward strand.
GTGACGACGGCGGCTTCGAGCGCGTTGGCGCCCTGGCGCAGGGCTGCTTCACCTGCTTCGATGGCGAGGGGATTGGCCGCGGCAACCAGGCCCGCTGAGTTTTGGGCATGTAGGAAAGCTGTTGGGAGAACGGGGAGGAACGCGCGGCGCGTCCATTGCATAGGCTGGTCTAGAGACGCTCGTCGTGCGCTGAGCCAATGATTATCAGCAGACAGCCTTCGTCGGTGGTGATGGAGTTGTGATCGGTGCCTGGCATGGCGCGGAAGAAATCGCCGGCGCGGATGGACATGGAGTTGTCGACCTGGCGCACATCGCCTTCCACCACCCAGCACTGTTCTTCGCGGCTGTGGCGATGGCGGGGATACTTCGCTCCAGGCTCCATCCGCACGAGGGTGGTGATGGCATCGGTGGCCGGATCGAAGGAAAGAACCTTGTATTGAATCCCGGGTGCCTCGTGTTGGCGCCACTTGCCATCGCCACTTTTGAGAACGTGGAAGCCGGGTACGGGTTCAGTGAATCCGCTGAGGAGCCTGGGTTTGGGTTCCGGTTGGGCAATGCGCTGCAGCAGTTGATTGCGCAGTGCGGGACGCGGCTTTTCGAGTGGAGCAGAAAACACGAGCCTTGCTGCTGTCTCTTCGAACGCAGCGAGATCGGCGGGCGACAGAGCTTCGTCGAAAGAGAGGAGCGAATTGTCCGTTGAATGCGACAAGTGTACTCTTTCCTTTGTAACACGGCTTGATATAGGATGCTTGGACATGGTGACCCGACGCAGCCTGTTGATGACCGCGCCTATGCTGGCGCAGAGCCGCAAACCGATGAACGTGTTGTTTCTGGCGGTGGACGATTTGAACACTCACGTGGGCTGTTATGGCGCTCCGGTGAAGACGCCGCACATCGATGCACTGGCGGCGCGGGGGGTACGGTTTGACCGTGCGTATTGCCAGTATCCGCTGTGCAATCCTTCGCGCAGTTCGCTGCTCAGTGGAAGACGTCCGCCGTTGACGGGGATCACGAATAACAATGTGTGGTTCCGGCGGCGGATGCCCGACGTGGTGACACTGCCGCAGCATTTTCGCCAGAACGGCTATTGGACGGCGCAATCGGGAAAGATTTTTCATGGCGGGTTGGATGACGATAAGGCTTGGGTAGCGGGTGGCACGCAGTTGCGGGAAAATGCTCCCACGAAGTCGCTGGCGGAGCGCAAGCCGCTGGCGGACCGCTGGCTGGCGCTCGATGGCGAAGGAGACGATCAGCCCGATTTCCGCAATGCGGCGCGGGCGATTCAGATGCTGGAGAACCGGCCCAAGGACAAGCCGTTCTTTTTTGCCGCCGGGTTCGCGCGGCCGCATGTTCCATTTCTCGCCCCGAAGAAATATTTCGATATGTACGATCCGGGGAAGATCGTGCTGCCTCGCGATTTTGCGGGCATGCCGAGCGGGAGCGGGCCGGCGTACCGGGCGAACTTCGATTTGTTCATTGAACGCGAGGCGACGCCCAAACTGGCGCGGGAAGCGATTGCCGGCTATTACGCGGCGACGACGTTCATGGATGCAGAGTTAGGGAAGCTGCTCGCGGCGCTCGACCGGATGGGGTTGCGGGAAAACACCGTCATCAGTTTCTTTGGCGATCACGGATTTCACCTGGGCGAGAAAGGGATGTGGTCGAAGCAAACTCTGTTTGAGCCCGGAACGCATGTGCCGATGATTGTCTCGGCGCCGGGGTTGACAGCGGGAAAGGGCTGCGGGCGAACGGTGGAGTTGATTGATCTGTACCCAACGCTGGCGGATCTTTGCGGATTGCCGGCGCCGCAGGGAGTACAAGGCAAGAGCGTGAAGCCGCTGTTGCAGAATCCGGGGGCGGCTTGGGACAAGCCGGCATACACGTATCAGCAGCGGGGCAACGTGATGGGTGCATCTGTGCGGACGGAGCAATATCGCTATACGGAATGGAATGGCGGAAAAGCGGGTGCGGAATTGTACGATTATGCCGCCGATCCGCTGGAGCAGAAGAATCTCGCAGGAGACGCGAAGATGGCAGGGTTGGTGGGGCGGATGAAGGCGCTCCTGGCTGCGGGAGCCAGTTAACAATTACGCAATTTAGGAGCTGCAGATCCTGAAAACCGTAGTCCGCCCGATTCTCAATCGGTTAACATGTTGAAACTAAATAAGCAAATGTAACGGAACGTTACATGCTTTAAGAATCGGCCTAGTTGTACCACCACCACACACACAGCGAGATTAGCATGAAATTCAGACAATTCACACATCTATCGATATTGCTTTGGGCCGCTTCTATCGGGTTTGGACAAATCACCGGCGAACTGCGCGGTTGTTAGTTAGCGATCCAACGGGCGCTGCGATACCCAATGCAAAAGTAACTCTTCGAAACCTGGAAACAGGCGTTACGCGCGAACAGATGGCGGCCTCGGAGGGCGCCTTCTCCTTTAATCTGCTGCAAATCGGGAAATACGAACTGAAAGCCGAAGCAAACGGATTCCGCACGTCCATGGCTCCGGCGGAAGTGAAAGCGGGTGAGATTGCGAATGCGGTGCTCAAACTTGAAGTGGGCCAGGTGACGGAGACGGTAACCGTTTCTGACGCAGTGGCCATGCTCGACACACAGAATGCGCAGTTGCAGACCTCAGTCACGGGCGCGGCGATTCAGGATATTCCGGTGAACCGGAACCCGAACCTGTTCGCGATGACGGCGCCTGGAGTCGCGCCGGTATCGTCGAACAATCCGTTTCTGGGAAGCGGAAGCTTCAACTCCAACGGCGGACGCGGACGCGGGAACAACATCACCGTGGATGGAATCACGGCGACGGACGTGTCGGTAACCGGCACCGGCGGGCCGTTAGGACCGCTGAACTTCTCGGCGATCAAGGAAGTGAAAGTCATCACGAACAACTTCAGCGCCGAGTACGGGCGCAATTCGAGCGCGCAGGTGATGTACATCACCAAGAACGGCACGAATTCACTGCGCGGCGAAGTGTACGAATACCTGCAGAACGACAAACTGAATGCGCGGCCGTTCTTCGACACGACTGGAAAAACGAACATCACGAAGACGAATACTTATGGCTTTGAGGTTGGCGGACCGGTTTACATTCCAAAAGTGCTGGACGGGCGTAACAAGTTGTTCTGGCATGCGGCGTACGAAGGCTACAAGAACCGGGGCGTGGGGGCAACGCGAATCGCGCGCGTTCCAACGGCGGGTCAGGTTGCATCGGTGACCGATCCGACCGCACGTGCGATTTTGCAGCAGTATGCGGTGCCCACGAGCCCGAGTGGTCAGATCACGACCGCTGCTCCCGCCAAGACGGACACTTATCAATGGTCCGTTCGCGGCGACGCGAATCTCGGAAGCCGCGACACGCTGTGGGCTCGCTACAGTATTTTCGACTCCGTGCAGAACTCTACCGGCCTGACCTTCATCGACACCAATCTGCCCGGATTCGGTGCTTCGTCGAAGAATCGTCCACGGCAAGCCACGCTTGCGGAGACACACCTGGTAGGCGCATCGGCGGTGAACGAGTTCCGTTTCGGCTTCGGCCAGAGCCTCCCAGGGTTTCCGATCGACACGCCATACGCGCTGGGGCCACGCATCAACTTCAGCGACGCTTCCGTGGCGGGGCTGGGTGTATCCAGCATTCTGCCGCAGGGCCGCGAGCAGCGGACCTATCAGTTCACGGATAACTTCTCGCTCATCCGGGGTTCGCACAACCTCAAATTCGGCGGCGAGTATTACTATCTGGAAGCCGACTCCTACTTCGATTCGAGCATCCGGCCAGTGATTACGTTTGCGACGTTCGCCGACTTCGCGAACGGCACGCCGGCGTCGTTCGCGCAGAACTTTGGTGACAGCGTGCGCGCCAACCGGGTGAGGAACTTCTTCGCCTTCGCGCAGGACGACTGGAAGGTGACGCGCAACCTCACGCTGAACCTCGGGGTCCGGATGGAGTACGCCGGCGGACCGACGGAATCCAACAAGCTGATCTCGAACCTGAACCTGGACAACCGCGCTTCTTACGGCGCCGCGGGTACAGGGGCGTTCGGATTGATGGAGACCGGAAAGCCATCGTTCAACAGCAACAAGAACTGGGGTCCGCGCTTTGGATTCGCGTGGACACCGCGCGGCAGCTCGAAGACAGTGGTGCGCGGCGGCTACGGCGTCGCCTACGATTTCGTGTTTCTGAACCCGATCACGAATCAGCGATTCCTGCCTCCGTTCATCATTGCGGGCAGTTTGCAGGGCGCGGCGAACTTCACTGGCAACGACAGCTTTGCGCGGATCGTGGCCGGGACTTCGGCGACGCAGGCGGCATTCCGCTCGCAGATCGGAACGCTGAGCCAGACCACGCTGAACTTCGGCAACATTTCTCCGGCGATTCAACAGAATCTGGCCAACCCGCAGGTACAGCAGTGGAATCTCGGCGTGCAGCGGGAGATCCTTGGCGGGGTTGTAGTGAAAGGCAGCTACGTCGGAACGAAGGGCAACTTTCTTCCGCGCACGCGGCCGATCAACCTGATTGGGAGCCAGGTTCCGGCCGCCACCAGCGTTGCGGATGAGGACGCCCGGCTCGCGCAGTTCCAGACGGCATTCGCAGGCCTGGCGGGAACTCCGACTCGCCGCAGCAACCGCATCGACGGACGCTACAACGTGATCAACTACGTGGAATCGTCGGCCAACTCGATCTACCATGGAGCGCAGTTCGAGGTACAGAAGCGGTTCGCGAGCTACATGTTCAACGCGAACTACACGTTCGCCAAAGCGATCGACGACAACTCGGACGTGTTGGGCGTGTTGGTCAACGACAGTTCGGGGCAGCAGGATCCACGCGACAACAAGAACAACCGCGCGGTCTCGCAGTTCGACATCAATCAGCGCCTGGTGATCTCGCATCACTGGGAGATGCCGTTCTTCAAGGACTCACCCAGCAGCCTGGTTCGCGGACTGCTTGGCGGATGGGCGTTTGCTGGAATTTCGAGTTTCCGCTCGGGCTTCCCGACGACGCTGCTGGCCGGGCCGCGGCGTGGCATCACGGACACGGTTCTGCTTGGCGGCACCACAGCCACGCAGCGTGCGAACGCGAGCGGATCGGTCAACTTCAAACCTGTTCCGGCTGGATCGGCGGGGGCACCGCTGGGCACCGCGGCTCAGGGGCCGGTGGCGATCTCGACGTATGCCACCAGCCTTGGGTTGTCACAGCCGCTGCTGGGCAACATCGGGAATCTGGGACGCGGCACGCATCGCTTGAATGGAGAGCGCAACTTCGACTGGAACATCTACAAGAACTTCCGGTTCTGGGAGCGGGCTCACTTCCAAGTGCGGGCCGAGTTCTACAACATCTTCAACAACACTTCGTTCCAGGATGTGGATCGCACCATCACGCAGCCGACGTTCGGCCAGTACACGACGGTTGGCCAGAACGCGCGGTTCATGCAGGTTGGGGCAAGGTTTGTGTTTTAGGGAAGCTTTCAGCTTTGATTGAGCAGAGGGGCTGCCTTTGGGCAGCCCTTTCTGTTCTTGTTAGCAGTCCACCCAGCCGCGCTTTTCTGCGCTTTCCACAACCTTGGCGAGGAGTTTCATTCCCCACAGGCCGTCGGCGAAAGTGGGGTAATCCACCGGAGCGGAAGGATCGGCGACCTTGGCGTAGAAGCGCTTGAATACTTGCTTGTGGGCGTCGTCGTAGCCTTCGCTGTGGCCGCCGGGAAGATCGGCAAAACCGGCCGCCGGCCCGCGCAGCAGCGACGGATCCTTGATGATGATCTGGTTGGCGGCATTGCGCTGGCCGATCCAGAGTTCATCGGGGCGTTCCTGGTTCCAGCGGACGCCGGACTTCGTTCCATACACTTCGATCTCGAAGCGATTCTTGTTGCCTGCGGACATCTGGCTCACGGTGTAGCAGCCGCGGGCGCGATCGCCGAGGTGCACCAGCACGGCGCCGAAGTCTTCGGTGTCGATGTTGACGAGTTCGTAGTCGTCCGGAGTGAGCGTTTTGCCGGTGAAGGTTTCGATGGCGAACTTGGGGCGCTTGCGCTGCTTGTGGAAGGTGGAGAGGTCCGCGCAGAGGGCCGTGATCTTGAGGCCGGTGACGTGCTGGATCATGTCCATCCAGTGGGAGCCGATGTCGCCGACGGCGCGCAGGGCGCCATTGGCGGCGCGTTCGATGCGCCAGTTGTAATCGGTGTCGTAGAGCAGCCAGTCTTGGGAATATGTGCCCTGCACGATGAGCACTTCGCCCAATTCGCCGGCGGCTATCATCTGGCGGATGTGCTGCACCACGGGGTAATAGCGGAGATTGTGCTCGACGCAATTGGCGAGGCCGGTTTTGGCCGCCGTATCCACCATACGTTGAGCCTCTTCCACGCTCATGCAAAGCGGCTTTTCGCAGATCACAGCCTTGCCCGCTTCGAGCGCTTCGATCGACATCGGGGCATGAAGCGCGTTGGGCGTCAGCACGTGGACTGCGTCGATGGATTTATCGGCGAGGATGGTGCGGTAATCGCCCGTGGAGTGCTCCACGCCAATGGAATCAGCGAACTTTTTCGCGTCCGCATCCGAAATGCCGGCGACGGCGGCAATCTCGACATTTCCCACGCGGCGAACGTTTTCCGCGTGCACTTTTCCCATGAATCCGGTGCCGATAATGGCTGTTTTCAGTTTGCGCATCACTCCACACTCTACACCACTTGCTGGTAGACTGGAAAGCGCGATGCGCATCCGCATCCGGATCGGCCAAGGGCCGCGGATTCAGAACAAAGAGGGCAAGAATCGCCACTTGGCCATGGGAGCCGCGGCGCTGCTGACGCCTGCCGCGGTGATGGCGGCGATACTCGGTGTGTGGCGGATTTGCGCGGATATCGGGCTCACCGGAGCGTTCGCTATTCCCGAAGGATTGTTCTCGCACTGGCAGGTGTGGCTGGGGATCGCCGCGGCGCTGCAATTGCTGTCGCTGGCGCTGGGGCGCTACGGGGTGAAGCGGCGCACACCTTATTGATTCAGGATCTCGCGATACATCGCTTCGTATTCGGGAATGACGTGCAGTGTGTCGAAGCGGGTTTCCGCACTTTGGCGGGCGGCTGCGGACATGCGAGCGTGCATTCCCTCGTTGGTTAGTATTTCGACGACGCGCGCGGCTTGGGCTTCGATGTCGCCGACGCCTTCGAGGAATCCATCCACGCCAGGCGTGATGAGTTCCGGGACTCCGCCGCAGTTGGTTGCGACCGGGACCACCCCGCAGGCCATGGCTTCGAGCGCGGCGAGGCCGAAGGATTCCAGTTCACTGGGCATGAGCAGCACGTCGGCTTGCGGAAAGAGACGTTCGACGTGATCCTGCTTGCCGAGGAAGGTGACGTGATTGCCGATGCCGAGTTCGCGCGCGAGGCGCTCGGCTGGACTGCGCTCCGGACCATCGCCGGCCAGCATGAGGTGGACGGGCACGGTGCGGCGTACCTCTTCGAGAATGCGGATACAATCGAGCACCCGCTTCACCGGGCGGAAGTTGGACACATGCAGCAGGCGCGGCTCACCGGCGGCCTTCTTCACGGCCGGTTGATAGACGCGGCAATTCACGAAATTGCGAATCACATGGATCGGCTTCGTGATGCCGAACACTTCGATGGTACGGTCTTTGAGGTACTGGCTGATGGTGGTGATGCCATCGGACTGTTCGATGGCGAATTTGGTGATGGGGAAGTAGGAAGGGTCCGTGCCGACGAGGGTGATGTCTGTGCCATGCAGCGTGGTGATGATGGGGAGCTTCAATTTGCCGCGCAGCATCTGTTGCGCCAGCATTGCCGAGATGGAGTGCGGGATGGCGTAATGCACGTGCAGCAGGTCTAGCGCGTACTCTTCGGCGACCTCGGCCATGCGCGAAGCGAGCGCCAGGCAGTAGGGCGGGTATTGAAAGAGCGGGTAGGTGGAGACTTCGACTTCGTGGTAGTGAATGCGCTCCTGGTAGGAGCCGAGGCGGATGGGATTGGCGTAGGTGATGAAGTGGACATCATGGCCGCGGGAGGCCAGTTCCAGGCCGAGTTCGGTGGCGACGATGCCGCTACCTCCGTAGGTGGGATAGCAGGTGATTCCAATGCGCATTGTTTTTATTGCCCTGTCGCAGCCTGCCAGCGGAGGACGCCGAAGCCGATTTGCCCGTTCAACCGCTCGTCGGGCTTGGCCACGTCTCCGCCGCCGAACCAAACGCGGATGCCGTCCGGCTGCACCTCCACGGTAGCATCGCAGACCACCTTGGCGTTCCAGGGTTCGCCGCCTGCGATGACGGGAGTGGAGAGCTTTTCCCAATGCACGCCGTTCTGGGAGCGGGCGAAACCCATGCGGCGGTTTTCGGCGCGATCGCGGCCGGTGTAGAGCATCCAGTAGGAGCCGTTGGAATACCAGACTGCCGGTTCACCGAGGCCGTTTTCATCGAAGGCGCCGTAGCCGCCGAGTTCGAGGATGGGATTGGAGCGGAGCTTGGTCCAGGTGGCGCCATCGGAGGAGCGAGCCACGCCGAGGCGCTGGCGGCGGGCACGGTCTTGGCCGAGATAGAACATGTAATAGGCGCCGCCCAATCGGATGACGTAGGGATCGGCGACACCGCGTTCGTCCCAGCTTCCACGGGGGCCGGGGTCGAGGACAGGCTGCGGGGCTTTCGTCCAGGCGCGGCCATCGGTGGAGCGCGCCAGTCCGATGCGCGGCAACTTGCCTGCCTGATACCAGTAGAGGAACTGGCCGTCCACCTGTAGTGCGGCGCCGTTGGCGGCGATGTAGTCCCCTTCCCAGCCGGCGGGGCTGAGCCCTTTGCCGGCTTTCGTCCAAGTGAGCCCGTCGGAGGAAGTGGCGAGCCCAGTGTGCCAGGTTTTTCCATCGAAGCCGGAGTAGAAATTGAAGTAACCTTGCGCGGTGCGCACGATGGAGGGATTGAGGGCATCGCTCGAATCCCAGTCCCCGGCGGATCCGCGCGCGAGTACGGGCCCGGGGTGTGGTTCCCAGACGAAGCGCCCCGCGGCTGGGGTGCGCTCGACAACAGGCAGTTGGAATTCGTCATAGCGGCCGCAGCCGGTGAGGAGAAGACAGAAGAGCAGCGCGGCGCGAATCATACGGGGACGCGGACGCGGATGGTGGCGCCTTTGCCCGGATTCGATTCGACAATCAATTCGCCGCTGAGGGTGCGCACACGGCGCTTGATGCTTTCCGGCCCCATGCGCATCAATTCCAGTTCATCCAGGTTGTAGGTGCCGCCGAAGGGGAAGCCACTGCCGTCGTCGGAAACGGTGATCTGGAGTTGCTGATCGGCCTTTTCCGCCAGCAGAGTAACGCGAGTCGCCTTGCTGTGTTTCTGGGCATTGTGCAGGGCTTCGCGGACGATTTGCAGAACTTCGTGCGAGACTTCGGGCTCCAGGCCGCTGAGGGCATCGGAGACCTGCCACTGAAGGGCGATGCCGCTGGTCTTTTGAAAATCCTCGGCGATCTGACGGATGTTGGTAGCGGGGGTGGCGCCGTCGGCGGACATGCGCATGTTGCGGACAAAGGAGCGCATGTCGGTAATCTGCTTGCGGCAGATGCCCTGCAATTGGGTGAGATCGTCGATGGCGGCGTCGCGGTCGCGGGTGAGCAGTTTCTTGATCACCTCCAGCCGCATTTGAAAACTGATGAAGCTTTGCAGCGGGCCGTCGTGCAGATCGGCGGCAATTCGCTGGCGCTCCAATTCGCGGGCGTTCTCGGCGTCGGTGCGATGCATGACAGACTGCTTGGCGGCCTGGCTCAAGCGCGCTTCGAGCAGGCGGCGCTGCCAGCCGAGTCCGAGTGCGAGGAGGCCGGGGATGACTACGATGGGGCCAATGCTGATGATGGAATCGCGCACGGTGAGCAAGCCGACCACCACAACTACGCCAACGACGACCGCGATTTCCTTCATCTGATGCAGGATCGCGGCGCTGAACAGGACGTATAGATAGAAGATACCGAGAGCCCACCCGGCGCGGTCGACCGGGTTGACGGCAGATACCAGCAGTACCAGCAAGTCTACGATCAGGCGGAGCAGGTCAGCGGCGCCATGATCCTTGCGCTCCCAGAGTATGGAGGCAAACGAGAAAACAACGAAGGAGATGTAGATGGCGGCGGCGGTGGTGAGGGGATACCACTGTGGATACAGTTCGAGTTCGACGAGGCAGACCGCAATCGCCGCGCGGGCAACACCTAGTCCAAGTCTCCAGGAATCGGGGACTACAACACGATCCGCAGCCAATGGATGGTACTAGTGTATCCTAAACCGCCATTACCGGCGGTACAGGTACAGTGTATGGCTACGGCCTTCCCCGTCGTCGTCGATGGTCACGGTCTTTTCCGGCTTCCAGGCGGCGAATTCGAAGTCATGGGAAATGATCCGGGTACCCTTCTTCAACTGCTTTTCAAGGAGAGGGCGCATCTTGTCGTTGGAGTTGGGGAGCAGGTACACGGTGACGACATCGGCGCTCGAATAGTCCTGGATGAACGCGTCGCCCTGAATGATGCGGGCGGACTTCTCCAGGCCGAGGCTGCGGATTTTCTCCATGCTCTGCTTCCAAAGATCTTTGTCGAGTTCGACGCCGGTGGCCGTGGCGCCGTATTTCTGGGCCGCCATGATGACGATGCGCCCGTCTCCGGAGCCCAGGTCAAACATGCGCTCGCCACGCTTCAGGCCGCTCAGATTGAGCATCTTCTCCACTACGTATTCCGGCGTGGGGTAGTAGGGAGCTAATTTTTCGGGCTTCTTTTCCTGGGCCGGAAGGGTAAACGCCACCAGGGCCAGTGTGCCAAGAATACGGAGCATCTTCGTGTGCCTTCCTCAGTGTGCTAGACGCGGGGTTTAGGGTAATAGGTACAGACGGACGCGGTTGCTGGAGCGGCCCGCGGCCTCAATGAAAACCTCCGCCGGCCCCGCGTTGACGATCTTCGGCAATTGTACCTCTATCAGGTAGAAGCCGATATAGCCGGGAGCGAGAGTGGCGCGGGTGACGGTGAGCGGCTCGCGATCGAGATAGACGGTGACAGGCGCTTCCACTCGTGGCGGATTGTCGACGGGTGCGGGCACGCCGGAAGGCCAGGATGGAAGGACCCGGCCCAGCCCGGTGGCAAGAATCTGCACACGGGTGCCGGAGCGCGCGGGGTTGGCCACGTCGAGGGCGACGCCGCTGTCCCCGTCCAGCAACAAGGGCGTACCGTCGCGATCAGTGAAGACGGCGGGGGACACGGGCGCGAGCGGCAGGCCGAAGGAGCGGCGGCCGGCGGAGTTTTCCACTGTGAGGGGAAGATTCGTACCCTGCACCTCGAACGGCACCTGGATCTGCGTCTCGACATCGGAGCTCGGCAGCACGGGAGCAGCGAAGCCGCCCGCCGTGGCCCGGTCAAAACGGTTGCCGAGAATACTGAGCAATGTGCCGGGGGCGGCAGGCCGGGTGGAGTAATCGGCGGCGTTCACCACGGCGAGTTCTTTCAGCCGGTGGGGGGCCATGGTGGCAAACAGGCCATGTTCGGCGACCAGGACAAAAAGCTGGTTGCCGTTCTCGTCGAGGCGGATGTCGAGAGCCGGCGCTCCGGACGGCAGGCTCTCGCTGATTTTCTGCCACGCGCCGGTCGGCACCAGATTCGAAAGGTCGGCGGTGGCGTAGTAGACGCCGGTGGCTGTTGCCGCGTAGAGTGCGTTGCTGGCTGGATCGGCGGTGACGGCGTACACCGGGCCTTGCGGCAGAGTGCCGGTGGCGTCAAACCAATCGCGTCCACCGGTGTAGGTGCGCATGACTCGCTGTCCGGAGCCGGAAAGGGCCAGTACGGCGACGCGGGGGTCTTTGGGGTTGACGAAGATGGAGCGGACGGCGCCATCGCTGCGCATGTTGGCCACGGTCCAGTTCTGTCCGCGGTCACTGGAGGTGAACAGGCGCCCGTCGGCGCTGCCGGCATAAATCCAATTCGCTGAAGTAGCTACGGCAACAATATTCACGTTGTGCCGGAGCCCGATGGAGGCGCGTAGAACACGCTCTTCGGTGGTCTGCGCAGGCTCCGCTTCGCGCCACAGGGATCGCTCGCCGGGGAGCCACTCCACTTCCATCTCGATGTTATCGGCGAGTGGAAGGGCGGCCCGCGCCGGACGCAATCCGTTCGGCACGGCAAGCAGGCGCGTAGCGGGGAAGTTAGGCAGGCCTTCGTTCAAACCGGACCAGGTGGCGCCGCCGTCGAGCGAGCGCCAGATGCCGAACTGGCTGGACACGGTGAGTTCGTCGGCATCGCGCGGGCTGGCGGCGATATCGAGCATCCCGTCGCCGAGGATCGAGGTATTGCGGTAATCGGTTACGGCGACCCAGTTGCGGCCGGCGTCGTCGGAACGATAGACGAAACGTCCGATGGCGTAGGCGCGGGTGCTCCCGTTGACAGGCTCAAACCGGGCGTTGGGCTCGGGCAGGCGACTGGAGGCTACACGAATCCGGGTGGGTGCGTTCTGGTCGGCGGACGGCTTCCAGGTTTCAAAGTCGGTGCTGGTCCAGATACGGCCGTTGCGTGTCTGGGCGAACAGGGAGCTGCCGTCGGCGCTGTACCAGACTCGGGCCACGGGTCCGGCGGCGGGCGCCGGAAGAGCCATGTCGATGGAAGTGGAGCCGATGCGCCGCCATTCGAGGGCGGGCTCTACTGTTTGGGCCCACATTGTGCCGATAGAGGACGCATGGAGCAGGATGATCGCCGCCCCGAGCCCTCTGATTGTGGCATTCCGACACATGACTGTACCTATTCTATCCTCTCCTACTATCGGCGGGAAAGCTGAAAATGTTGAAAGCACATGTACTTTTTCCCGGATCTGTGTTACGTATTAAATTGCTATGCAAGTTTAGGGGAACAATGTCACCCACTGACGGGGATGGCGGGTTTCCTGCTAGACTGAGGGAGAACATGAGGCTCAAGCCTGAGCGGGGGTTCTGGCTGGCGCTGCTGATTGCGGCGGCGGCTGGAGTGTGTCCGGCACAGATTCCGTTTTTCTCGCCTACCAATTCCACTGCCAAAGTCGTTCAACTCCAAGGCCAAGTCAATCTGTTGAAGGATGCGCGGGACAGCTATTCCTGGGCGCTGACCCAGGGGGCAATCGTGCAGCCGCTGCAACTGATCGTCACCGGATCTGACGGCTATGCCAAGCTTCAGGTTTCCGATGGGAGCACGTTCGAGGTGTATCCGAACTCGAAGGTGATCTTCCGAAACAATCCGGGGAATCTGAAGGATCTGGTGGACGTGGTGCTGGGGCGGATCCGGGTCCACATCGAGAAGCTCGGCGGACAGCCGAATCCGAACAGCGTAAAAACTCCGAGCGCGGTGATTTCCGTGCGCGGGACCATTTTCGATGTCGTGGTGAATGAAGATGATGCTACGACGGTCGCGGTGACGGAAGGTTTGGTTTCCGTGCGCCACGCGGTGTTGCCCGGATCGACGGAGAAGTTTCTGGGCGCGGGTGAAGTGCTGGTAGTGCATCGCAATGAACCGCTGGCGCAGAAGGGTGGAGTGAACAAGGGCGCGATTGCGGCCCGTGTGTTCCGCAGCCTGCAGGACGCGGTAGTGACGATTTTGCGGAATCCTTCTGGCGGCGGCGGTGGTGCTCCCACTGGCGGCGCCGGCGGCGGGGTTGGTGACTCGAAGGGCGAGCCTCCACCGCCACCACCACCTCCTCCACCGCCAGATCAGAATTAGGGCTGCGCAGTTTCAGCCACAGATGGACACAGATTCACACGGATAAGAGACTCAGTCGAATAGTTCCGTTAACGGGACTTGGATCTGGTTGGTTGCTCTGAGCATTCCGTCGGTGACTGATAAAGTTCACATCAGTCAGGC
>JAFDVS010000147.1:0-125 GCA_018268935.1 Acidobacteriota bacterium
CGACCTGTTTGCACTGGGCCTGGGCAATGTAGAAACGAATGCGGCGGAGGCGGAATTCAGCGTCGGCCATTTCGTGGATGCAGCGGCGCTCGGTGGGAGTGGTGGGTTGATGCTCGCCGGAGAAA
>JAFDVS010000147.1:133-21741 GCA_018268935.1 Acidobacteriota bacterium
TTCGCGGTCTTCGTCGGGGAGGACAGCGATGTTGGTGAAGAAATCGTGTTTGCGGGCGTTCTGGGCGGAACGTTGTTTGCCGGGGTCGGTGACAGGCCCCTGTCCGAGCATGCCGTTGGAGCGCGAAGCATCGTTCTGCGCTTCGGTGCGGAGGTTGTTGTTCATGGTTCAAGGGTAGAGGACGAGGTTGGGGAGACCGGGCGGGTTTTGCGAACTGGTGTTGAGGGGGAAGGAAATATTTCGATGATTCGATAGTGATAGACTGGCGTGCACTATGAGGATGCTGACTCTGTTGTCTTTATTGTGCACGGCGCAGTTGGGTTACGGGCAGGCGCTGGGGTCGATTACCGGAGTGGTGGCGGATTCGACGGGTGCGATGATTGCGGGTGCGGATGTGGAGGCGATCCACACGCAGACGGGAGTATCGAGCAAGACACAGACGAATACGGCCGGTGTGTTCCGGTTCGCGTCGCTGCCGATCGGGGGATACGATCTGCGGATGACGGTGGCGGGGTTTAAGACGTGGACGCAGCGCGGCGTGTTGTTGGAGACCGATCGCACGGTACGCGTGGACGCGACGATGGAGATTGGCGGGACGCAGGAAAGTGTGACGGTGCAGGCGGAGGCTCCACTGCTGGAGAAGGAGACGTCGGTGGTAGGGACGCAGATCAATGCGGACCTGGTGAATAAACTGCCGTACCAGTTGACGGGGTCGATCCGGAATCCGTTTGCGTTCGTGCAATTGACGCCTGGGGCGCAGGGGGCGAGTGGTGCGGCGGAAGGGATCCGCATTGCGGGCAGCCGGACGTATGCGAATGAAGTGTATGTGGACGGTGTGCCGTTCTCGTATAACGCGGGGCAGAACGTGGCGGGGCCGGGGTCGCCGGCGCTGGATACGGTGGCGGAGTTTCGTGTAGAGACAGCGATTACGCCAGCGGAGATAGGGCGTTCGGGCGGCGGGGCTGTGATGATGGCGAGCCGGTCTGGGGGAAACCGGTTGAATGGAAATCTGACGGCGTTGTTCCGGAACGGGGTGTTGGATGCGCGGCGGTATAACGCGGCGAAGGCGGATGTGACGCGGCAAGGCGAGTTTGGCGGATCGCTGGGTGGGCCGGTGGTGTTGCCTCGCCTGTATGACGGGCACAACCGGACGTTCTTTTTCGCGAATTATACGGGGTTCCGGCGGTTAAACGATGTGCAGGGACGGACCGGGACATTGCCGACCGGGGCGATGCGGGCAGGTGATTTTTCGGGGAATCCGGAGGTGATCTACGATCCGGCGACGGGGGGAGCGAACCAGCAGCGGCAGCCGTTTGCAGGGAACCGGATTCCGACTGGACGGATCTCGCCGTTTGCGTCGAAGTTTCAGAATGTGATTCCGCTGCCGAACGGGGCGGGGTTGGCGAATAACCATCTGGGCGCATTGCCGAGTGTGCTGGATCTGAATTCGTACTTCGTGAAGCTGGATCATCAGTTCACGCCGCGGCACAGGGTGAATGGGAGCTACCGGCTGCGGTTTGAGGACCGGTTGAACAGCAACGGGTTTATTCTGCCGGTGTCGGACATTATCAATCAGGGGATTGATATCCGGAATCTGGTGTTTTCTTATGATTTCATTGCGCGGCCGAATGTGGTGAGCCGGCTGCAGTTGGGGATCACGCGGTTTTATTCGCCGTTGACGGAGTCGGGCGATATCGGGTTGGGGGTGCCGGGGGCGTTCGATGCAGGGTTTCCGGGTGTGCGGTTTGCGGGGCAGGGATTGACCGGGTTTGGCTTTGGAAACGACAGGTTCACGACATCGACGAATAGCAATCTGATGGAGAGCGTGGCGTGGACGCGGGGGAAACACAACTTCAAGTTTGGTGTGCGGACGGACTACTACCAGTTCAATCAGGCAACGCTGGGGTTCCGGGAGGGGCAGTACACGTTCTCGCAGTTTGGGACGAGCCAGCCGCAGGTGGCGCGGACGGGGCATTCATACGCGAGCTTTCTGCTGGGGTTGGTGAACAACGGGAGCATGGCGTTGAATGCTCCGACGGGGGACCGGTCAAAGTATGTGGGGTTCTTCGCGCAGGATGATTTCAAGGTAACGCGGAAGCTGACGGTGAATTATGGGTATCGGTGGGAATTTCAGATTCCATTTTATGAAATGTACGACCGGATCAGCCGGATGGATCCGGATGTAGCGAATCCGGCGGCGCCCGGGCTGCTGGGGGCGGTGGTGTTTGCGGGGAAAGGGCCGGGGCGGACGGGGACACGGAACTTCATTGCGACGTACTACGGGGCGCATGCGCCGCGGTTGGGGTTGGCGTATCAATTGGGATCGAAGACGGTGATGCGGGCTGGAGCGGGGTTGTTCTATTCGCCGCTGATCGGGGTGGATAACAACAAGCAAGGGTTCAATTCGTCGGTGGATGTGGCGTCGCTTGATGGCGGGTTGACGCCGGTGTTTCAGATTGATGCGGGATGGCCTGCCGGGTCGGCGCGGATGCCTCCGTTTATTGATGCGACGATTGCGAACGGGCAGAATGCAGTGACAACGGATTTCCGGCCGGGAGCGAGCGGGAGGTTGTCGCGGACGAGCCAGTGGCAGTTCAGCCTGCAACATTTGTTGGGTGGAATGTTGTTGGACGCATCGTATGTAGGGACGGTGGCGCACGGGCTGACGAACAATGCGCTGGTGAGCACGAATCAGATAGAGGCGCGGTATCTGGCATTGGGGTCGTTGCTGACGCGGAACATTACGGATCCGCTGGTGACGGCGGCGGGGTATCGTGCTCCGTATGCGGCGTTTCGAGGGACGCTGGCGCAGGCGCTGCGGGCGTTTCCGCAGTATCAGACGATAACGACGCTGGATGTGCCGAGCGGGAATTCGACGTATCATGCGCTGTTTTTGAAGGCGGAGAAGCGGTTTTCGAACGGGCTGCAGTTTCTGGTGTCGTATGCGTTTTCGAAGGCGATCTCCGACATCAGCTTCACCAATGTGGATCTGGCGCGGCCGCAGGATCAGTACAACCGGCGGGTGGAGAAGGCGATTAGCGATGTGGACGTGCCGCAGCGGCTGGCGGCGAGCTTCAGTTACGATTTGCCGGGGTGGCGGAAGAACATTGTGCTGAGCGGTTGGACGGTGGCGGGGATTGTGCAGTATGAGGGCGGGGCACCGCTGCGGATGACGATTCCGAATAATCTACCGATTTTCAACGGGCATTTGCGGCCGAATGCGGTGGCGGGGACGGAGCTGTTGACGGGGGCGACGCGGGGGAGTTTCCGGCCATTGAATACGCTGACGGGGGATACGGGGGACCTGTTCCTGAATCGCGGTGCGCTGGTGACGCCGGCTCCATTCACGCTGGGGACGATGGGGACGTATTTGCCGTATGCTCGCGGGTTGGGAAGCGCGAATGAGAATCTGTCGGTGGTAAGGGCGTTTTCGTTGGGGGAGAGACGGCGGGCGGAGTTACGGGCGGATTTCTTCAATGCGTTTAACAGGAGGAATCTGGCAGATCCGGTGTCGGACTGGAGTAATCCGAACTTTGGAAGGATAACGGGGCAGGGCGCGGCGAGGATTGTGCAACTGGGTTTCCGGGCGCAGTTTTAAGCGACGAGTTCACGCGGATGGGCGGGAGTTGCGATTCCGGTTGATGAGATCGGCGGCTTGCTTGGCTTGTAGTGCGGGTTGGTCGCGGACGAGGGTCCAGGTGCGGCCGTAGATGGTGCGGAGCTGGAGATCGTAGAGGCCGTGGCTGGAGGGGACCGCGGCCGCGGATTGTATTTCGGATAATCCGATCTGTTGTTTGATTTTTGAGAAGAGGGCCGTGTGGGCGCGCATGGTGAGCCAGGGTGGGCTGAGTTCGAGCTGGGTGGCGGTTTCGAGGAGCGGGGCGGCGAGGGCGAGCGCGAAGATGGCTAGCGTAATGGCGGCGAATGTGTAGCCGAGTGCGTAGGCGGTGAGGCCGGTAAGGGCGCAGAGGGCGGCGGGCCAGAGGATTTTGGCGCGAGGGCCGGAGGGGAAGCGGAGGATGGATGGGGCAGAGGTAACGCTGGGTGTGTCGAAGATGGGGAGGGTGAACCAGGCGACTTCCTGGCCGTGGTTGTAGAGAGTGAGATCCCAGGTGACGGTGCCGGAGGAACGGACATCGTGGCCGGTGGTGGGTGGGGCATCGAGGGGCAGGATGAGTGGGATTTGGAGCGTGCGTGGGACCGCGGTGCGCTGGGTGTGGATGATTTGTTCGCCGGAGCGTTCGTGGCGGGATGCGAGGCCGCGGACTTTGATGCGGAGTTCGGCTTCGAGGTTGGGGTTTGGGATGGGTTTTGTGAGTTGCCACTGGGCGGTGATGTTTGCGCCGCGGCGGAGAGGGATGGTGGGGAGGGTGAGGATGGAGGTGGAGTAGAGGGATTGGGCGCGGATGGTTTTGATGGAGGTGATGACGAGTGTTGCGCCGATGATGAGGAAGGGCCAGGCGACGGGGTGGGAGATGGCAGGCGCAGGGATGCCGATCATGATGATGCCGATGGCGAGGAAGAATCTGGCACGGGCGGAGGAGTGGTTGGCGCAGTAGCCAGCGGCCCAATCGGGGCGGGTGAGCCAGGGTTGTGCGGGGGTGGCGGCCACTCTGGTTTCATCGGCAAGAGACGGGAGTTGCTTGAGTGGAGGAAACTAAAGGTATGCAGATTCCTCAATGGCCTATTTCCGGTGAGCGTGAGCGGAAGTTGATGGAAGAGGTGTTGCAGTCGCCACAGTGGGGCGGCTTTCATCCTTTCGTGGAGACGTTTGAACAGCAGTTTGCGGCGTATCATGATTGCCGGTTTGGGGTGACGGCTTGTAATGGAACGCTGACGCTGGAACTGGCTCTCCAGTGCGCGGGTGTGGGGTGTGGGGATGAAGTGATTGTGCCGGCGATTTCGTTTATTTCGACGGCGACGGCTGTGTCGCGCGTGGGCGGCGTGCCGGTGTTTGTGGATATCGAGCCGTACTCGTTCAACATGGATCCGGATTGCGTGGAGGCGGCGATTACCGCGAAGACGAAGGCGATTATTCCGGTACACTTCGGCGGGCCGCTGGCGGATATGGACCGGCTGATGGCGATCGCGGCGAAGCATGGACTGATGGTGATTGAAGACGCGGCGCATGCGCATGGGTCGGAGTGGAATGGGAAGAAGGCGGGGAGCTTCGGGTTGGCGTCGTCGTTCAGCTTTCAGAACGGGAAGGTGATGACGGCGGGCGAAGGCGGGATTGTGTTGACGAACGATGAAGCGATGGCGGTGAGGATGCGGTCCGTGGCGAACCAGGGGCGGCAGGTTGGGGTGGGACATTTTCATCACTTCACGCTGGGGACGAATTTCCGGTTGACGGCGTTTCAGGCGGCGGTGTTGATGGCGCAGTTGGAGCGGCTGCCGGAGCAGATTGCGACGCGGTCACGGAATGCGGATTTGCTGCTGCGGGAGTTGCGGGATGTGGATGGGATTCACTGGCAGAAGGTGGATCCAAGAGTGACGAAACATTCCTGGTACCTTTTGTTGGGACGGATTGACGCGGCGAAGTACGGGCAGACGCGGGACGAATTTCATAAGAGCATGCAGGCGGCGGGGATTCCGTGCACACCGTTTTATCCGCATACGCTGTATCAGAATCCGCTGTACCAGCAGATCCCGTGCCGGGTGATGCCGTGCCCGCAGTCGGAGGCGTATTTGAAGGACGCGTTCTGGATCCCGCATACGGTGCTGCTGGGTAGCGAGGAGTTGATCCATCACGTGGCGGGCGCGGTGCGGCGCGTTGTGGTATCTAGATAACTCATGAAAGCATTGCTGCTGTTGAGCGTGGTGTCTGTGCTGGGCGCGCAGACCACGCGTTTGGTGTCTAGCGATTTGTACCGCTTGCGGAATGTGGGCGATGTGCGGCTTTCTCCGGATGGGGGGAAGATTGCGTACACGGTGTCGTATACGGAGAAGGGTGGGAAGCCGTATTCGAAGATTGAGATTCTGGATGTGGCTTCGAAGAAGCGGGTGATGTTGGGTGGGGAGACTTCGGGGAATCCGGTGTGGTCGCCGGACGGGACGAAGATTGCTTGTAGTTTAACGGCCGAAGGGCGGAGCGGGTTGCATGTGGTGAATGCGGACGGGAGCGGAGCGCGGTTTCTGAGCAAGATGGAGGGGACGAATTCGCCGCTGCCGTTGACGGGGCCGTCGATTACGTGGTCGCCGGATTCGAAGCGGGTGGCGTTTGTGGATGCGCGGCCCGGGCCGGAGACGGCGGATGCCTCGGGGGATCCGGTGGTGATCACTCGCTATCTGTACAAGCCGGATCACGATGAGGGGAACACGCGGTTCAACGACAACCGGCGGCTGCATATCTTTTTGGCGGATGTGGGGACGGGAGAGATCAAACAAATTACGGACGGAGTGTTTTATGAGCACTCGATCGACTGGTCGCCGGGGGGGCAGGAGATTTTGTTTGTCTCGAACCGGGAGCCGGATGCGGACATTTTTCACAACTACGATATTTGGGCGGTGCGGGTGGCGGATGGAGTGATCCGGCGGATTACGTCGACGGAGCATGCGGAGTATATGCCGCGGTGGTCGCCGGATGGGAAGCGGATTGCGTATATCGGGACGCGGCGGGGATTGACGGATCTGGAGACCACCATGGAGGATACCCATGTGTGGACGGTGAATGCGGATGGGACGGGGCGTCGGGAGATTGGACGGGTGGTGGATAACCGGCAGGGTGGGCCTTTATGGGCACCTGAGGGGACGCATGTGTATTTCACGGCATTGGACAGGGGGAATGTGCGATTGGTGCGATTGCCGGCGGGCGGCGGAGTGCCGGAGACGCTGGTGAAGGAGCGGGGTACGGTGGGCGGATTCAGTGTGGCGCGGGGCGGGCGGTATGCGTATGCGTTCACTGGGGTGAAGGATACGGCGCAATTGTTTTTGAAGGATGGGAGTGCGGCGGCGGTGCAGCAATTGACGGCGTTGAATGCGGAGGTGCTGCAGGGGAAGGAACTGGCGGAGGTGGAGGCGTTCACGTTTCAGAGCAACGATTTCAAGTTTGATGTGGAGGCGTATCTGACTCTGCCGTTGGGGAAGACGGCGGATTCGAAGCATCCGCTGATTGTGATGATTCACGGCGGACCGCATGCGCAGCAAGGGCCGGCGTTCAATTTCAAGGCGCAGGTGTATGCGGCGCGGGGTTGGGCGACGCTGATGGTGAATTATCGGGGGTCGACGGGGTATGGGCAGAAGTTCGCGGATGCGGTGTTTGGGGATCAGAACGGGAATGAAGGACAGGATGTATTGTATGCGGTGAGCGCGGCGGCGCGGCGGAACCCGTGGATTGACCGGGAGCGGATGGGCGTGGAAGGCGGGAGTTACGGCGGGCAGCTATCGGCGTGGCTGGTGACGCAGACGCATATTTTCAAGGCGGCGATTCCGCTGGCTCCGATTATTAATCTGGTGAGCTACAACTACATGACGTACTACAACATGTATGAGCAGATGACGTTCGGGGTGTTGCCGCATCAGGGGGATTTGATGGATACGCTGTGGAAGCGGTCGTCGTTGCGGTATGTGGCGCAGGTGAAGACTCCGGTGATGTTGCTGCATGGGGAGAACGATAATGATGTTTGTATTGCCGAGAGCGAGCAGTTTTATATCGGTTTGAAGGACGTGGGCGTGGATGCGGTGATGGTGCGCTATCCGCGGGAAGGCCATGGGTTGAAGGAGACCAAGCACATCATCGATTCGATTGACCGTTCCATTCGTTGGTACGAGAAATATTTTCCGAGATAAATTCCATGAAACTGATTTTTGCGTTGTTGACGGCGGGTTCGCTGATGGCCGATGGGCCGGGTAAGTTGGAGAGCAAGTATACAGGGTCGGACTTTGAGTTGACGGCCGATCCGAACCATGCGGTGTGGAAGACGGTGAAGCCGGTGTATGCGTACAACGACCGGTATGGGAAGCCGGTGCCGGGTCATCGGACGGAGTTGCGGTCGCGATGGACGACGGAGTATCTGTACATCCTCTATGTGTGCCCGTACGAGAAACTGTACATGAAGCCGGATCCGAAGACGGGCGAGGAGACGAACAAGTTGTGGGATTGGGATGTGGCGGAGGCTTTTATCGGGTCGGATTTTGAGAATATCAACCGGTATAAGGAATTTCAATTGTCGCCGCAGGGGGAGTGGGTGGATTTGGATATTGACCGGGTGACTCCGGTGTCGCAGGCGTGGAAGTGGAATTCGGGATTTCAGGTGAAGGCGCGGATTGATGAGAAGAAGAAGATCTGGTACGGGGAGATGAAGATTCCGATGAAGGCGTTGGATGCGGCGAAGCCGGCGACGGCGGGCAAGGAGTTCCGGTGCAACCTGTACCGGATACAAGGGCCGTTTGAACCGCAGCGGAAGCACATTGCGTGGAACCCGGTGAATGCGGAGTCGTACCACACCCCCGAGGCGTTCGGACGTTTGGTATTGGTGAGGTAGATGCACACAGGGCAACGGCAGCTTCGGATATCGACCGTGGGACTCCGCGGGGTGGTTGGGCAGGGCCTGGAGGCGTCGCACGTGATGGATTTCGCGGCGGCGTTTGGGACGTTTCTGGAGCCGGGTCCGGTAATCATCGGGAGGGATCCGCGGTCGAGCGGAGTGATGATGCGGGAGGGCGTGGTGTCGGCGCTGCTGGCGACGGGGCACGATGTGATGGATTTGGGGATTGTGTCGACGCCGGTGATTCAGCATTCGATTCAGCGGAACAATGCGGTGGGGGGGATTTCGATTGGGGCGTCGCACAATTCGGCGGAGTGGAATGCGCTGAAGTTTTTCGGGGCGCGCGGGACGTATCTGTCGACGGCTGAGGCATCGGAGTTGTTGGACATTTATCACCTGCGGAAGTTTCACTTCGTGGACTATACGGGGTTGGGACGGCTGTACACGAATGAAGCTGCGTTGGACCGGTATCTGCACGATCTGGCCGCGGTGTTCGATCTGGAGGCGCTGCGGCAGTACAAGATTGTGGTGGATTGCTGCAATGGGACTTCGTCGCTGATATTGCGGCGGCTGGCGGGACAGTACGGGCTGAATTTTATTTTGATCAATGAACGGATTGAGGGGGTGAGCTTCGCGCATGAGCCTTCGATCAATGCGTCGACGGTGTCGCTGCAGTTGGCTCCGCTGATGAAGCCGCTGGGGGCGGACGCGGGGTTCCTGTTCGATATTGATTCGGACCGGGTGGCGATTGCTTGTGAGGATGGGACTCCGGTATCGGAGGAGATGGTGCTGCCGATGATTGCGGATGCGCAGTTGGCGAAGGGCCCGGGGAAACTGGTGATCACGAATTTGTCGACGACGGCGCTGTTGGAGGAAGTGGCGGCGAAGCATGGGGGCCGAGTGGTTCGTGTGCCGGTGGGACGGCAGGCGGCGATGGATGCGCTGGCGACGTACCGGCCGGAGCAGATTGCAGTGGCGGGAGAAGGCACGGGGGCGATCATGATGCCGCAGTTCCGGTTTGTGTATGACGGGATTGCGAGCATGCTGGCGATTTTGAGTTTGATGCATGAGCGCGGGGCGAAGCTGTCGGAGATTGTGGCGGGGTATCCGCGGTATTCGATTTTGAAGGACGAGGTGCCGCTGGTGTCGCAACGGGTGCCGATGTTGATGATGGAGTTGAATGGGCTGTACGGGGATGGGCTGGCGGATATGAGGGACGGGCTGAGGGTGTCGTGGCCGGAGCGCTGGTTTCATGTGCGGGTGAGCCAGACGGAGCCGGTGGTGCGAGTGATCTGCGAGCAGAAGGGGGAGGCGCCGTGCGCGCTGTTTGAGGCGCTGATGGATCAAGTAAGGAGTATGGCCTGATGCGGGAACACCGGCTGAAGATTGGCGTGTCGGGGATTCGCGGAGTGGTGGGGGAATTTTTGACTCCATCGCTGGCGGCGTCGTTCGCGCAGGCGTTTGGGACGTTTGTGGGCGCGGGACGCGTGGTGTTGGGACGGGATACGCGAATGAGCGGGGAGATGCTGCAGCATGCGGTGTCGTGCGGGCTGCTGGCGACGGGTTGCGAAGTGGTGGACGTGGGGATTCAGCCGACGCCCACGATTCAGATTTATGTGGGGGCGACGCGGGCCCGGGGTGGGATTTCGGTGACGGCATCGCACAATCCGGCGGAGTATAACGCGCTGAAGCTGTTTAATCATCAGGGATTATTTTTTAATCATTACGAGCGGCGGGAGTTGCTGGACATTTATTACGAAAGCGAGTTCCGGACGGCGACGAATGCGGAGGTGCGGCGGATAACGAGCGATCATGAGACGCCGATGCGGATGCATGTGGAGCGGGTGCTGCGGCATGTGGATGTGGAGCGGATTCGGGCTCGGAAGTTCCGGGTGGCGCTGGATGGAGTGAATGGCGCGGGGTCGGTGTTGAGTTGCCGGTTCCTGCAGCAGGAGTTGGGATGTGCGTTGCATGCGATCTCAGTGGATCCGACGAAGCCGTTTCCTCGCGAGGCGGAGCCGCGTCCGGACACGCTGGGGGATTTGCGGGAACTGGTGCTGCGGGAGCGGGCGAATATCGGGTTTGGGCAGGATCCGGATGGGGACAGACTGGCTGTGTGTGATGAGACGGGCCGCGTGTTGGATAACGACGATGTGCTGGCGCTGGTAGTGGACGCGGTGTTGACGGCGATGCCTGGGGATGTGGTGGTGAATCTGACGACGTCGTCGGTGATTGACGATATTGCAGCGCGGCATGGGCGGCGGGTGTACCGGACGCCGGTGGGCGAGGCGAATGTGGTGGAGATGATGCAGGCGACGAAGGCGGTGATTGGGGGCGAGGGATCGAACGGGGGGATTATTTTTCCGAGCGTGCAGTATTGCCGGGATAGCTATACGGGGATGGCGTTTTTGTTGGATTTGATGGAGCGGACGGGGAAGACGGTGTCGCAACTGGCCCAGGAACGGCTGCCGAAGTATACGCGGCTATCGGGGAAGGTGGCGTTTGAGCATGGGCGGCTGGGTCCGGTGATGCAGGCGCTGGAGGAGAGTTTTCCCCAGGCGCAGTTGGATCGGACGGATGGGCTGAAGTTGGTGTTCGAGGATGGGTGGATTCATGTGCGGGCTTCGAATACGGAACCGATATTGCGGTTGGCGGTGGAGGCTCGGGAAGAGGGGCGGGCGTCGGAGCTACGGGATTTGGTGAGTGGGTTGTTGCGGTGAGTTCGGAAGCGGTTGCGGTTGGCGGCGGCGCCAACGTTTCCTGTTCCGAAGTGGCCGGCGGACGAGTTTGTTGAGCACCAGAATGGTCATCGCCAAAGGTTCTTGGGGGTCCAACCCAACTGCTTGGCCGAGGCGACCCGCTGGTTGCCGGGATTCGGACGAGCGTTTGAAAGATTGATTACGCGCCGGCCGGAGGCCCGCGCCACCTTACTTCCAGGATTCGTCGAAGTAGCCGGCGGCGGTGAGTTCGCCGTTTTTGTTGAAGACGGCCCAATCGCCGAGGCGGGGGTAGAGGAGGGCGTTGGTGCCTTTGAATTCTTTTTCGCCGAAGGTGTGGCCGGAGTTGAGGACGATGTAACGGTCGGGGTTGAGCGGGTTGGGATAAATGGCCACTAGCGTTTGGCCTTCGCCGTCGAAGGTGCGGCCGGCGATCTGGATTTGCTTCGGGGTCCAGCGGAAGGGGAGTTTTCCTGCGATTTTGCTGAAGAACTTGTTCGTTGAGGCGTCGCCGAAGAGGATCAGGTTGTGCTGGCGGATGTCGTCTTTGGTCACCGCACCGGCGTCTTTGATGCGGATGTCACCGCGGAGGAATTTGTCCCAGTTGGCTTTGAAGGTGTCAAGCCGCTGGTTGGGTGTGGACGGTTTGACGCAGAGGAAGGAATCGAGGAATGCGTCGTCGATGGGGCCTTGGAGGCCGTGACGTTTGCGGAGTCCTTTGGTGGTGTCGGGTTGCCATTTGCCGTTGACTTTGGCGATGGCTGCGGTGGGTGTTGTGATTTGCTGGCCGTCGATGGTGAGCTTCGATGGTTGCGCGAGTTTGAGGTGGGTTACATTCTTCGTGGAGATGCGGATGGTGTCCGCTTCTTTGACGGCATCGACTTCGGCTCGTGAGTAGTGTTGCTCCAGGCCGTCGATGGTGATCCATGCCGCGTTGTTGTAGCGCGTGGTGTAGGTGAGGAAGCGGATGTGCTTGGGTTCGGTGCGGGGCTCGGCGAGTGCGGCTTGGATGAATTGTTCGGAGATCTTCTTGCTGTCGGGAGAGAATTTGTGGCCGATGGCGGGGCCGATCAAGAACAGGGCGCGGAGGTCAGTGGGTTGGATGTTCTCGTTGGCGAGTTGCTCTTTGACGTTGGTGGAGGCCTGGAGTTGCGGATCGTCGATGCTGCCGTAGCCGACGGTGGGAACGAGCAGGGCGTTGCGGGCGTAGAGATAGGAGTCGTAGATGGGCCAGGCTCGCTGTTCGTGATAGGGGGCGTTTTCGGCCTTTGCGTAGCGGCGGGTTTCGCTGAATCCGGCTCCGGCTTCGGTGGCGGCCCACATTGTTGGATAGTGGAGGCCGATGTGCCAGGTGCCCGCTCCGCCCATGGAGAAGCCTCTTAGCACGATGCGCTGATCGTCGATTTTGTAGTTGGCTTTGACGGCGTCAAGGGCTTCGAAGACGTCGGCTTCACCGGCCCAGCGGTAGGCGTTGTTGGTGCGGCCGTAGACGTGGAGCTCGATGCGATCGGGCTGGATGGTGAGGGGCTTGCCGAACTCGGCGTCGGCGAGAAAGCTGACTTCGTTGAGGCGGGCGTTGCGGCCGTGGAGGACGACATCGAGGCGCATGGGCTGGCCGGTGTAGGTGTCGGGGATGATCACCGTATAGGGCTGGATGCTGCCATCGACTTTACTGCGATAGGCGCGGGCGACGCGGCCTTTTTGTTTGGTCCAGGATTGGGCGGAGTCTTTGGCGCGGGCGTTGCCGATGTCGAGGAGTTTGAGGGCGTTGTCGTAGTAGGCGCGTGTGAGGAACTCGTCGGGGTGGCGGAGGTTGTAGTCGGCGGCCTTCGCGTAGATGGCGACATCCGGGTTTGTGGAACTCACCGCGGAAGCGAGTTTCGCTTTCAACGCGGCGAGTTCGGATGCTGAGGGCTGAAATGGCGGAGCGGGCTGCTGTGCGTGCAGCGATAGCGAGAGAAGGAGAAAGAGGGTCATTGAGTTAACTGTGGCGGATGACGAGGACATCGCCGTCCTTCACGATATACTCTTTTCCTTCGAGACGCAGCAGGCCCTTTTCGCGGACACCGGGGTAGCCTTTGAGATCGACGAGGTTTTTCCAGTTGACGACTTCAGCGCGGATGAATTTCTTTTCGAAGTCGGAGTGGATGGCTCCGGCGGCTTTGACGGCGGGGGAGTGTTGGGGGATGGTCCAGGCGCGGACTTCGGTTTCGCCGGCGGTGAGGAAGCTCATCAGGCCGAGAAGGGCGTAGCTGGCGGTGATGATGCGATTGAGGCCGGGCTCGGTGAGACCGTAGGAGTCCATGAGTTCCTTCGCTTCTTCGGGGCCGAGTTCGGCGAGTTCGGCTTCGATTTTTCCGCAGACGGCGGCGACGTTGGTGCGGGGTTTGTTGCCGAGCTTGGCTTTGTATTCTTCTTCGAGTGCGTGAAGGCGGCCGGCGTTTTCTTCGCCTGCGTTGATGACGAAGAGCATGGATTTTTGGGAGAGGAACTGGAAGCCGCGGATGCGCTTCTCTTCGTCGTCGGTGAGGGTCATTTCGCGGAGGGGCTTGTTCTCTTCGAGAAAAGCTTTGGCGCGGGTGAGGACTTCGAATTCGTGATCGAGCTCGGGGTTCTTGATTTTTTTGCGATCCTTTTCGAGGCGTTCGAGGCGCTTTTCGGCAACGACGAGATCGCTGAGGATGAGTTCGATGTCGACGTCTTCGCAATCGCGGAGGGCATCGACGGAGCCCTTTTCGTGGGGTACGGTGGGATCTTCGAAGACGCGGAGGACGTGCGCGAGGGCATCGACGACGCGGAGGCTGGCGAGGTATTGGGGATCGCGCAGGGTTTCTTTGGAGATGGCCGGGAAGTCGACGTATTCGACGACGGCGTGTGTGATTTTCGGAGGCTCGAAGATGGCGGCGAGAGCTTCGAGACGCGGATCGGGAACTTTGGAGATGCCGACGCGGGTCTCCATGGAGCCGACGCGGGTGGATTCGTGCACGCCGGTGAGGATCGTGAACAAGGAGGTCTTGCCTGTCATGGGCAGGCCGATGATTGCAGTTCTCATTGGAAAAATTCGCTTTCTAGCCGCTTGTGGGCGGTTACAAGGGCACCTCGACGAAGGTGAGGATTTCCTGCAGGATGCGATCGGCGAGATCGCTGGAGCGCTGGGAGGGCGCGACGCGGTTATTGACCATGACGCGATGGGCGAAGACAGGCCCAACGAGGCGCTTGACGTCATCGGGGATGGCGAAGTCGCGGCCTTCGATCATGGCGAGGGATTGCGTGGCGCGGAAGAGGGCTTGGGCGCCACGGGGACTGACGCCGAGGGCGAGTGAATCGTGCTCGCGGGTTTTGTTGACGATGGCGAGCATGTAATCGACCAGGGCGTCGTCGACTTTGACTTGTGTGGTGAGGTTCTGGAGTTGGACTACTTCCTCACCGGTGAGGAGCGGACGGATTTCGGCGGGCGGGCGGGCCATGTCGCGAAGGATTTCGCGTTCACTGGCGTTGTCGGGATAGCCCATGCGGAGGCGCATGAGGAAGCGATCGAGCTGGGATTCGGGGAGGGGATAGGTGCCGTGGTGTTCGGCGGGGTTTTGGGTGGCGATGACCATGAAGGGTTCGGCGAGGGTGTGGGAGCGGCCGTCGATGGTGATCTGGCGCTCATTCATGGCTTCGAGGAGGGCGGATTGGGTTTTGGGAGTGGCGCGATTGATTTCGTCGGCGAGGAGAAAGCTGGTGAAAACGGGGCCGGGTTTGAACTCGAACTCGGTGGTGTGGGCGTTGTAGATGGTGACGCCGAGGACATCGCTGGGGAGCATGTCGGAGGTGAACTGGAGGCGTTGGAAGGAGGAGTGGACGGAACGCGCGAGGGCGTGGGCGAGCGTGGTTTTACCGACTCCGGGAACGTCTTCGATGAGGAGGTGGCCCTTGGCGATTAAGCAGACGAGGCTCAGGCGGAGTACTTCCGGTTTTCCGCGGATGGCCTGGCCGAGGGAATCTTCCAATTCCGCCAGGCGGTCGAAGGCTCTGGAGAAGGAGATTGCGTCCGGCGGGGCAAGGGTGGTATCCCGCTGGCTCATTCTTCTAGTTTAATCCGGGTGGGGGGAACGGTGGCTAGCGCGTGCGGCATTCTACGCCCACTGATCCGCAGGTTCGCTCAGCCAAGCCTTTCTACCCCGCCGACGATCTCCCCTGCATTGTTCGAATCACCACCCGCAACGACGAACCGCAATCCATACCAAGTCCGAGGCGCTCCCAGGATCAATTTGCAGGAGTCGGGCAAGGCGTCACGGTTCCAGTAAAGTTCTGGCATGCTGACGGGGCATCAGCGTGGGCGTTAGACGTAAGCGAGCCTGCGTTGTTGCCAGTCCTGAAGCTTTCGACGCAAGTTTGGTCGGCGATGGTAGGGCCCGGCAGCCGGAATGTGTGACCAGTTTCTTCTTCGTCCTGGCGATAATAGTCTGAGCGAATGAAACTCCCCTTCTTGTTTAACCCTTTCTCCACCTATTCGGAACGAGTGCGAACGAAGACTCGCTTCGGACACGACAAGGAATCGAGAGAGTTCATAGCAGAAGTCCTGCAAATCGCGAGAACGCACACGCGATCGGTTGGGGTGGGTGAGAGATTCTGGCGAGCTCAGCTTGGTCCCGAGAGATTCGTCAGCAAATACGACGATTGCGGCGAATGGATGGGTGATTACAAACACCCGTATCCCGAGGACCGGATGCGGCCCTCCTCCGAGTTCGTAAAGAATGGCCGGGCCAATCCCGCGGGAATCGCGTACTGGTATGTCGCGACTGATCCAACAACCGCGATTGCCGAAATGCGGCCGTGGCAGGGGGCCACGCTCACAGTGGCGGAGATCCAGGCAAATCGTAGCCTGCAGATCATCGACTGTGGGAGCACGCATCCCATGATTGCGCCTCTCCATCCGGTCAAACCATCAACACGTGAAAGGTTCATCTGGAACTCAATCGGCGAAGCCTTTTCCCGGCCTATCGACCCAGGCGCAATCGACGTTGATTACGTGCCAACGCAAATCCTCGCAGAGGCCTTCAAGATGGAGGGATTCGACGGCATTCAGTACAAGAGCCATCTTGGAAACGGCAACAACCTTACAGTTTTCGAGTTGGACGCCTTCGCGATCGTCGAGCTAACACTGTGGACAACAAGACGTGTCAGCTACGACCTGGAGTGCAACGGCGAGTATATCGAAGAGCACTAGGCCATCTTGGACTAACGTTCACCCCCGGCCAGACCTCGCCATCCATCAACGGTTTCCCTATTCGCACCATCATATGGCCGCGGCCTTCAATGCAGGCATTTCATTGCAACGCTGGGCCTCGCTGAGGAGTGATTATGAGGCGGTTTGCATGGCGCAATGTGGATCCGGCAAAGCCCGCCTTGCCCCTCGTTGTTTTCCACAGCCATCTGTCTTCAACGGGCGGCTCCTACACTTCCGTTGATCCGACATCTGCTCTCGTCGCCCAGCCAAAACTCTCATCCCAGACGGAATCATTGTTCGCGGTTGTCGAATTTACGTCGCCTCCCACATGAGGAACCACCAAGCATTCCTTAATGACCTCACCCAATGCGTACCCACGCACAGCAGTTGACTGCCACCCGAGGCACAGCCGTCAATAACGAAATCACAATTTGAAGAAATGCCGATGACAACTCGTGCTCGTACACGGTGTATTTACGCTACTGAGCGGCGTATAAGAGCAACCGATAACGCAGCCAGTTCTTCACAGCCCCTGCGCGCCCGGCTCGGAAGTTTCCGCGCTGCTACGAAGCCCCCGGTGGCTAGCGCGTGCGGAAGGTTTTGCTGGCGATGAGGGCGAGGGCGAGATCGCGGGCGCCGCCGTTGGTGCGGCGGTTTTCGGCGACGATGGATTGGATTTCGGTGCGTTCGGCGAAGTTGGGGGCGCGGCCGGTGGCGTAGGTAAGGAGTTTGGTGGCGAAGCTCGTCGAGAATAAGTCGATGTTGGCGACGAGCCAGCGCTTCAGTTCGATGGCATCGCGCACTTGTGTTCCGTCGGGTAAGGTGACCGCGGATTGGATTGGTTTTTTCGACTTGGGCCAGATATCGCGCCAGCGTCCGACGGGATCGTAGTTTTCGAGGACGAGGCCGAAGGGGTCGATCATGGTGTGACAAGACGCGCAGCGCGGTTCTTTGGTGTGGGCGGCGAGCAGTTCGCGGGGCGTTGTGGCTCCGCCGATGTCCGGTGTGAGGGCGGGCACGTCGCTGGGCGGCGGCGGGGGCGGCGTTCCGAGGATACGGTCGAGCACCCAGACGCCGCGCAAAACGGGCTGCGTGTCGACGCCGTTGGCGGTGGCGATCATGGTGGCGGCGAGTCCCAGCAGACCGCCATGGCGGCCGCCTCGGGTGAGGGGCAGGCGCACGATGCGGCGGGCGTCGTCTGTGTTTTGTGCTTCGTTTTTGTAGCCGTAGTTGCGGGCGGCGAAGGGTTTTGTGGTGAAGGTGAAGTCGGGATCGATGAAATCGGTCATGGGCAGATTCTTCGCCAGCATTTCGGCGAAGAAATACTCGACCTCCTGGCGCGCGGTGGCGATGTCGGCTTCGGAGAATTGGAAGGCCGGGTCGGGCATGATGGATGCCAGTTTGCGTGTGTCGAGCCATTGGCCGGTGAAGTTTCGCACCATGAGGGCGTCGGGCTTCTTCGGCAACAGGCGGTCGGCCTCGGCGCGGAGACCGGCGGGGGTGGCGAGGCGTCCTGATTGCGCGGCCTCGATGAGCGGTGCGTCGGGCGGGCCTTGGGGCAGGAAGTAGGCGAGGCGCGTTGCCAGATCGTGAGCGTCGAGATCGCCGGGGTGCATCTCGCGATAGAGGAAGCGCGGCGAGAGGAGAATCTTTCTGAGCATGAGGTGCATGCCCTCATCGAAGGTGTGGCCCTGCTGCCAGTGCTTTGTTGCGACCTGGAGAAAACTGGATCGCGTGGCTTCGTCGACGGGGCGGCGGAAGGCTCTTGGGAGGAAGCGGTCTGCGACTCGGCGCGCGTACTCTTCCGGTGTGACGGCGTCGGGGGCCACGCCTGCAAGAGCTTGCTGGATTTGTTTGCGCTTCTTGTCCTTGGGGCCCTCGGCGGGGGCGAGCGGTCCTTCGACCACCAGATCGTGGATTTGGAGCGATGGACCATGATCGAAGTATTCGTGGGCCAGGGTGTCGTGCAGATTGTTCAGGCCGCCGATGGTTCCGATCATGGTGAGCATGCGCCGGGTTCGTGGGGAATCGAGCGTGGCATGCGTCATGTCGAGCTTTTCGTCCTGCATCAGGCGGTTGATGAGGTCGTAGCCGTTGCGCCCACGGAGACGGGCCGGGGAGCGGGGCGTGCCATCGGGGTTGTGGAGCGCTTGCAGGTAGGCGGCGAGAAGGCGCGGGTTGCGTTCGAAACGCTCGCGGAAGAGCGCGGGAAGCTGCTCACTGGTGTGGTCGAGCTCGGCATTGGCCCAGCGGATGAGCGGGGTTTGGCCTTCGTACAACTCGGCCTCGAAGGTGAATGTTTGCGGGGTTTCCGAGGTTACTTGCGTGGTGTAGACGCGGCGGAAGGCGCGGATCTTGGAACGGTCTGTGGCGTCGATTTCGCGGGCGTAGACTTCGAGGGTCATGGACTGGCCGGGCTTGGGTTTGAATTGCGAGGCTTTGAGGGTGAGGCGGTAGACGCCGGAGTCCATGATTTCGACGCGGGCGGGCCAGGTGCAGCTTCGCATGATGTCTTCGGCGCGGGAGGCCATGCGGAGTACTCCGTTGCGCACGGTGGAGGCGGAGAAGCTGGTGACCATGTCTGGGGGCGGCGAGTTCCAGATGCGCTTCTCGGGTTTGCGGCCGGGAGGGGGGAAGACGGTGTCGGCGATTTCCCAGGCGGTGTTGGCGTAGGCTTCCATGAGGGGTGCGGACATGGTCATGGCTGCGGCTACGTTGTCGAAGCCGTGGGCTTGCGTGTCGGGCGGGAAGCCCATGGGGAGGCGGAATTTGGGGAGGTCGAATAGTTCGCGGATGGTGGCTTCGTATTCGGCGCCGTTGAGACGGCGGGGGACGTTGCCGCCGAATGGTGTGTGGCGGGCGAGATTATCGGCGAGGTATTTCGAAAGTATTTCTGCCGGCCGTGGTAAGGGCGGGGGCGGCATGCGTTTCTGATCGACAGCGCGGAGGGCGCGCTCCCAAAGTGCACGCTCTTTGGGGGCGTTCCAGTCGATGGCGGCGCGTTCGAGGTCGATGCCTCCTTTGCTCACGGCCGTTGCATGGCAACCGAGGCAACTGGTGCGGATGGTTTTTGCGATGTCGGTTGGCAGTGGCTCGGCTGCTTGCGCCGCGAGCGTCAGCACGGCTGTGACGAGGAAGGATCCTTTCATGGCTATGCGAACAGTTGGTTGAGGTTTCGCGATGCGTTGGAGAATTCGCCGATTTCCATGCCGAGGCGCTGCATGAGAGTCACGTATAGATCGCCGAGCAGCGGCGCGTTGGGGGCCTGCTGGTCGATGGCGATGTGGCGGCCGTGTTTGAATCCGCCTCCGGCTACGAGCGTGGGCAGGTCGCGGTTGCTGTGGCGGCTGGCATCGCCCATTCCGGTGCCGGTGAGAACGATGGTGGAGTCGAGCAAGGGGCGGCCGTGGGCGTCTTTTTTCTCGCGGAGTTGGCGCAGGAAGCCGGCGAGTTGACGCATGTGGGAGCGCTCGAGTTTGACGAGGTCGCGGACCATGCCGGGATCGTTGCCGTGGTGGGAGAGCGCGTGATAGCCGGCGGAGAGCGGCTGCCCGTCGATGGTGAACACCTGGCCCAAGCCGTAGAGGCCGAAGGTGAGCACGCGGGTGGACTCGGTTTGGATGGCGAGCGCCATGAGGTCGTAGAGGACCTGCTCGGCTTCCATCATGAGGTTGGGCGTGATGGGGTCGGTTTCGGGGAGTTTGTAGTCGGGCTGGGGAAGCGGGTCGTCAATGGTTTCGATCTGGCGGGACATGCGGCGTTCGACGCCGCGGACGGATTCGAAATACTCGCCGAGTTTGGCGCGGTCGGAGGCGGGGAGTTCGGCTTCGAGCCGCTTGGCGTCGGCGACGACGTCGTCGAGGGCGCTTTTGCCGCTGGTTAGAACGTATTCGACGCGGGCGCGATCGGCCTGGGACATGAAGAGGCGCTTGTAGAGCACGCTGGGGCGCTCGATTTCGGGGAGAGGAACGCCTTCCTTGGTGTAGCTGATCTGGCGGCCGTTGGTGTGCTCGCTGGCGCCGGCGATGAGATGGATGGAGGGGAATCTGGACTGCTGGCCAATGCGGTCGGCCATCATTTGATCGAGGGAGTAGGAGCCGGGTGTTTTTCCGCAGAGGAAGTTGTTCCAGGCGTCGTGGCCGTTGGGGGCGCGATGATCGAGGCCGGAGAAGATGGTGAAGTGGTCACGATGCTCGGCGAGGGGTTCGAGGAGCGGGGGGATTTGATAGCCGGCGCCGGTTTGCTTGGGGTAGAAGGCGGGGGCGTGCCAGCCGAGGTAAGCGCCGATGGCGACGAAGGTGCGTGCGCGGTTGGGTGGGGGCTCAGGGGCGCCGAAGGCTTCGAGGGCGGGGAGGGCGATGGTTGCGAACCCTGCTTGGAGGAAGCGGCGGCGTGGGGTGTGGTGGCGATTCTTCATGGNNGGAATCTCTCCTAGACTATCACCGTTCCGACGGCGTTCTGTGAATATGTAACGACATATCACTTGCTATATTGATATGCAGTAGCATATGAAAAGTCTTGGCCTTCCCTTACGTCTGAGACGGTCTCTCGCCGCTACGCGGCGCCAACGGCGATTGAGCCAAGCCGAACTGGGAAAGCTTGTAGGACTGCCGCAGATGCATATATCCGCTATTGAGAACGGGCGTGTCGTCCCGCGGTACGACACAATATTGGAGATCGTCCGGGTGCTGGGTCACGAGCTTATGCTGGTCCCTCGTGATGTTGTGCCCGTAGTAGAGGCACTTGTGCAGGAGCGGAATCGCAAGGCGGATGGATTGGAACAGGAGGAGGAGCCACTCTACCGACCTGACTCCGATGAAGATGACAACGATTTGGAGCGGCAGCCATGAGCAAATCTCCAGGGCCGTTGACGGCATTGGCGGTGAATCTCCATGGCCGGCGGGTGGGGACTATCACGCGCCTGGCGGGTGACAAGCAGATCTTTGCGCTTGAGGAGAGCTACATCGATGATCCTCAAAGGCCAACCCTGAGTTTGTCGCTGAAAGGGCGAACGGGCGGACTTGTGACCACTCTTCAGCAAGTGCACCGGCGCGTACCGCCGTTTTTCTCGAATCTGCTGCCTGAGGGGCATTTGCGGAGTTATTTGGCTGAACAGGCAGGTGTGAATCCGGAGCGTGAGTTCTTCCTGCTGGCTGCCCTTGGGGCCGATCTCGCTGGAGCGGTCACAGT
>JAFDVS010000148.1 GCA_018268935.1 Acidobacteriota bacterium
CTACCAGACTGCTCCACCCCGCACTCTTATCCTACCGAATCCACCTTCACACGTCAAACTTTTTGCAACTAATTTCCTTCTCTCGGGCCACGCTATACTACCAACCTCAGGGATCTTCATCATGCGCAGCGTTCTTTTCCTACTCTCCCTCCATGTCTGTGCGCAGACGCCGGATGCCTACTCCGGTCTGCGTTTTCGCTCCATTGGGCCCGCCTTGACTTCGGGCCGCGTTACTTCTTTCGCCGTCGATCCGGCCAACCGGTCTCTCTACTATGTTGGCGTCGCCAGCGGCGGCGTTTGGAAGACCACCAACGCCGGGGTCACATTTTCGCCGGTCTTCGAGAACGAGGGCTCGTACTCGATTGGGCAGGTCGTGCTCGATCCGAAGAATCCGAACACCGTTTGGGTTGGAACGGGCGAAAATAACTCGCAACGAAGCGTGTCCTATGGCGATGGCATCTATCGCTCGGACGACGCCGGCCGCACGTGGCGCAACCTGGGGCTGAAGAAATCGGAACATATCGGCCGGATCGCCATCGATCCCACGAATTCCAATCATGTGCTGGTGGCAGCACAAGGGCCGCTGTGGGGACCTGGGGGTGACCGCGGATTGTACCGCTCGGCCGACGGCGGCCAGACGTGGAATAAGGCCATCGATATCTCCGAACATACCGGCTTCACCGATGTTGCCTTCTCTCCCCATCACCCGGACATTGTGCTGGCGGCAAGCTGGCAACGGCGGCGCCACGTCTACACCCTGATCAACGGGGGACCGGAGTCGGCCATCTATAAATCAAAGGACGGGGGCAAGACGTGGAACAAGGTGCGCGGGCTCCCCACCAAAGATATGGGCCGCATCGGCATCGCGTTCTCTCCCGCCCAGGCTTGTCTGGTTTACGCACGGGTGGAAGTCGCGGATAACGAGGGAGGCATCTACCGTTCGAAGGACTGCGGCGAATCGTGGGAGAAGCGCGCCACTTACAACGGCCAGGGCATGTACTACGGGCAGATCATTGCGGACCCGGTGAATGCCAATCGTATCTATCTTGGCGATGTTTTCGCGAAACTGTCGGACGACGGCGGCGCAACGCTGCGCAACGTGGGCGACCGCTCGAAACACGTCGATACCCATACGTTCTGGATCGATCCCAAGGACAACAACTACGTTCTCACCGGTTGCGATGGCGGCGTCTATGAATCCTTCGATCAGGCCGCGAACTGGCAGTTCAAAGCCAATCTCCCTACGATGCAGTTCTATGATGTGGCTGTCGACAATGCCACGCCATACAACGTGTACGGCGGGACGCAGGACAACTGGTCCGTCGGCGGGCCATCGCGCACCTTGACCGGCAACGGGATTCGCAATTCGGATTGGATTGTCACCAATGGCGGCGATGGGTTCCAGTCGCGGATTGATCCGGCGGACCCCAACATCGTTTACGCCACCAGCCAGTACGGCGGGCTGGTGCGATTCGACAAACGCACGGGGGAGCGCACCGGCATACAGCCGATGGAAGGTAAAGGCGTGCCGCCATATCGCTGGAATTGGGATTCCCCGATTCTCATCAGTCCGCATGCAGCCCAGCGGCTTTACTTCGCGGCGAACATTCTGTTTCGCAGCGATGACCGGGGGAGTTCGTGGCGCGCCGTGTCGCCCGATTTGACGCGACAACTGGATCGCAATTCGCTGCCTGTGATGGGCCGCATCTGGCCGGCCGATTCGGTGGCGAAGAATCAATCCACATCGTTTTATGGCAACATCACGGCCCTCGCCGAGTCGCCGAAGAAGGAAGGGTTGCTGATTGTGGGCACCGATGACGGACTCATACAGATTTCGGAGAACGGGGGCGCGTCGTGGCGCAAGACGGAATCTTTTCCGGCGGTGCCGGAGCGCACCTTTGTGGCTCGGGTGCTGGCTTCTCAGCACAATGAGACCACGATTTACGCGGTGCTGAATAACCACAAGAACGCGGATTTCAAGCCATACCTGCTGCGCAGCACGGACCGGGGGGCGACATGGTCTTCGATTGCGGGCAATCTGCCGGCCAGCGAACCCCTGTGGGCGATTGCCGAAGATCACGTGGATCCCAGCCTTTTGTTTGTGGGCGGCGAGCACGGCTTGTATTTTAGTAATGACGGCGGCAATTCCTGGACGCGCCTCAAAGGCGGGCTTCCAACGATCGCCATTCGCGATCTGGCGATCCAAACGCGAGAGAACGATCTGGTGCTGGCTACCTTCGGGCGCGGCTTCTATATCCTCGACGACTACACCCCGTTGCGCTCCAAGGTTCCGGCGGAACCGGCGTTGTTTACGGTGAAGAAAGCGGCCATTTATATCGAAGCGCTGCCGCTGGCCAACCGCGGCAAGGGCTGGCAAGGCGAGGCGTACTATTCGGCTGATAATCCGCCCTATGGTGCCGTGTTCACTTACTACCTTCCGGAGGCATTGCGCTCCATGAAGGACCAGCGCAACGAAGCCGAACGCAATCTGCTCAAGGAGAAGAAGGATGCCCCTTATCCCAATCAGCAGCAGTTGCGCGCGGAGGCAGCCGAAGAAGCGCCGGCGATTGTGCTCACCATCTCCGATGGCGCCGGAAGGCTGATTCGCAGGCTCACAGCGCCGGCGACCAAGGGATTTCACCGCGTGGCGTGGGATCTGCGTGTGCCGCCGGTCAGTGTTGCCGACAATCAGGGACAAGGGCCGTTCGTGATCACCGGCCAGTATCAGGTGGCGATGGCGAAGCGGGTGAACGGGCAGGTTACTGCGATCGGCCAGCCTCGCAAGTTCGA
Source organism: Acidobacteriota bacterium (assembly GCA_018268935.1). Taxonomy (GTDB): domain Bacteria; phylum Acidobacteriota; class Terriglobia; order Bryobacterales; family Bryobacteraceae; genus CADEFT01. The sequence continues at coordinate 2,791 of JAFDVS010000148.1, forward strand.
CGTGGAGGGCCCCGCGACCTTGAAGCCACTCCACGAATTTCTCACTGGGGTGCAGAGACTGCAACGGTCTGTGACCGCGGCGAACCGCCAGGTGTCGGACGCACGTACGCGCATTGCCGGCCTCCTGCGAGGCATCGACAATTCGGCGGCCGACTTCAAACTTCGGGACGAAGCGGTTCGTATCGACCGCAATCTGAAGGCCGCACAGGAAGTCCTCACAGGCGACCGTGTGCTGGCCGAGCGCTACGAGAATCTGCCGCCCTCGATCCAGGCTCGGGTGAACAACATTCGCGACAATTACCGCATGTTCACGGGAGCGCCGCACAAGACGGATCAGGACAGCTTCAAGATCGCTAGTGAGGAGTTGGCCGCGCAACTCAAGAGCATTCGCCAGGCGATTGATACCGATTTGAAAAAGCTCCAAGCCGCGCTCGAAACGGCCGGCGTTCCGCTACCGTGAGAATCGGGTGTCTATCCACTGCGCCACGTAATCGAAAAAGTTCTTCACGCTGTTTGCGTATTGGCCCGGCGTGGTTTCGCATTCCTTGCACGGTGTTGCCCCGTGCGTGGCGCCTTCCACCACGATGAAGTCTTTGTCTTTGCTGGCGGCCAGCTCGTAGTGCAGTTCGTTATCGCGGATGAAGGTGTAGCCGCCCATGGCGGCGAATAGCACGGGCACGGTAATGCTCTTCACGGCGCAGGGAACGGAGTTGTTCGTTGAGCAGTAGTCGATGCCATCCTGCGAATGGGTGGCGCGAATGGCGTTGGTGCTGAGGAAAGACCGGATGGTGAGAACACGCGCGGTGTCGCGGAAGCTGCCGGCCGTGCGCGCGGGCGCGCCGTAGTGCATGGCGCTTTCAACGATTTGCGTGGCGATGGTTCCGTCGTTTTTGAGGAGCTTGCGCGGGTGCGCGGTGCGGTCGCGGAGGCTCGGGTCAAAGGAGATGAGGCGTGCCCCCTGCCCGTGGGTGATGAGGAATACATCGTCATCGCGGTAGGGATATTTGCCTTCCTCCATCTGCTTCATGCGGCTTTGCGCATCGGCGATGAGGCGATTCATGCGCTCCGCCTGGGCGCGGAAATAGCGCTCCTTGAACTCCGCCGAGTAGTGCGAAGGGCCGCTGGGATTGAATCCGTTCTTCGGACTGAAGGGATCGAGCGCCGGGTCGATCTTGGTGGGATCGTTGCCGATGATCGCGGGATTGATGCTGCGCAAACCGTTGATCGAGTTGCCGGGGTGCGCATCCATGAAGACGACGCCGTCGGCGCGAGGAAGGCCGGCGAGCGTGTTCGAGCATGGCGCCAGTTTCGCGGAACCCTGGCAGACGGCAGGCCCCTTTTCGGCGACGGATTGATAGAAACTCATCGAGGTGCCACCGCCGCTGTGACCGAACAGGATCACTTTGGCGATTCCCGGTTGCTTGCGGAGGAACTCGACTCCGGACTTGATGTCGAGTGCTACTTCGTCCCAATTCACGGCTGCTTCGTTGTTCTCAAAGCGCGGATTCATGGCCAGAACGAGAAATCCGCGGCGTGAGAGTTCGCGGGTCGCGATGTGGGAAAGGAAGTTGGCCGTACGGTGGGTGAGGATCACAGCCACTCGCGGCGATGGGCCGGAATTCGGCCGGTAGAGAGCGCCTTTGGTCGTGGACGGCGAGAACGGAACGAATACCGGATCATTCTGCGCGAGACAAGTGAGGGCGAAAACGAGGAGCAGAAGCGGCCGCATGGTGTCTAACGTTATCGCACAATCGCGCGAAGCGAACGATCGAGAAATTCGTATGCGGCCAGCCGCGATTCCGTGGCGAACCCGTGCCCACCCTCGGGGTATCGGGCCACGAGACGCGGCTCGGCTGCGAACAACCGGTAAAGCGGAAGCGCCGCTGTGACGCAGTCGCGCACACCGGAAACCTCGAAGTTGTCGTCGTTGAGCGGAGCGTTGATGAACACGGGGCGTGGCGCGAGCGCGCCGAGCACTTCAGTGAAATCAAACGGAACGCGCTCCGGACGCAACTGGTATTCCGTATCGATGCGGGGCATGTAGCGGTTGCTGGTCCAGCCCTTCAGGTTGCCTCCGTAATACTTGCGGAAGGTGTTGAAGCCCGCGCTCGTGACGACGGCGCGAATGCGCGGTTCGAACACGCCGAGGAAGAGCGCGTTGTGACCACCGAGAGAAAGGCCGATAGCGGCAATGCGCTTGCGGTCCACCTCGGGCATGGAAGCCAACACATCGACGGCCCGGATGTGATTGACGATGCCTTTCATCGTCCCGCTGACGTAGCTCATCGCATAAGGATCGGTTTTGTAATCCGAACTGAGGAAGACGTAGTCTGGCGCGATCACGACAAAGCCGCGTGCGGCAAGCTCCTGTGCGTATTGTGAGTCGCCACCGGCTGACGGTTCGGCGGTAGGGACATAGCGGCGGTAAGTGGTTCCGTGGAGGCTGACGGCGGCAGGGGCACGATGGTTGGGCTTCAGGCCATTGGGAATGTAGAGGTAGGCGTAGGCGCGATCGCCGCGCTCGGAGGCGTACGTGATCCTGCGCCAGGTGTACTTATCTCCGCGGACTTCCTTGAGTACTTCGATTTGCAGAGGCAGCTTGTGATCGATGCGTGGCAGCGGGCCCATCACCAGTTCCATGTTGGCGACGATATGCCGGCGCCTCTTCTCCCAATCTGCTTTCGTCTTCACCGTGTGGCGTGCGCTGTGCTGGTCGAGATAGTAGAGCAGGTCGTCTTTATCGGAGTAGAACGGAGGGCGTTCGGCTGCTTGGAGTGCCAGGCCCAAGAGGCAAAGTGCGCGGATCATGGAGCGTCCGCCCCGAATGCGAGCAAGCGGCCATCGCAATCCTTGATCACGAATTCTCGCGTCTCCCATGGTGTGTTCCCCAGTTGCCGCGTGAACTCAACTCCTTTCGCGGCGTACTCGGCGTGGAGTGCGTCGGCATCCTGCACGAAGAGGTACGCATCCAGCAGTTCGTCAGCGTACTTGCCGGCATTCGGTGTGGGCGGCGCGGCGCAACGGAAATGGATGGCATGCTCGTCGCGCGCCACAATGGCGTAGACGGGCGGATCCATCCAGGTGCCCAAACAATCGAAGCCTAATTTGTTTTTGTAGTAAGCCAGAGTGGCGGGAATATCTTGTGTGAAGAATTGAGGAGCGATCTGTCGGATCACGTTTCACTTTTCCTTTCCTGAAAAGCGGTAGAGGCTCACGCCTGCGCGAACGTAGATGTCCCCTTCCACGATGGCGGGTGTGGCGAAACACTCTTCGCCCATATCGTTCACGGTGAGGACTTCCCATTCGGCGCCGGCGCGGACCACGGCGATCTTGCCTTCCTGATTGGCGGCGAAGATCTTTCCATCGGCGGCAACCGGGGAGGCGTAGTAGTCCCCGAGCGCTCCGGTCAGCCGCCCTTGCTTCTTCACGACGCCCGTGGCGGGATCGAGCACGGAGAGAATGCCTCCGTTTTGCACCATATAGAGGAGGTCTCCATACAAGAGAGGCATTGGCACATCGGGAATGTTGCGGAAGAATTGCCAGCGTACGGCCTTCGCCGTCAGATCGCCGCGACCTTGAGGACGAATGGCGAGCAGGGTGCTTTTCGGCGCCGCGACTTCCATCATCGTCTCCCACTCTTTGGCGTCCACCTTTCCGTCTTTGTTGCGGTCGACGACGCCGAAAAATTGTTTGGCGGGGCCTTCCGGCGCTTCCTCTTTGGTGATGACGCCGTCTTTGTTGGTGTCATTCTGTTCCAATGCGGTGGCAAAGACGGGAATCACGGGAAGGGCATCGCCAAAGAAGCTGCGGGCATAAGCGAAGATGGTGTCTCCGGCCACGACGGGAGTGGCTTTGGGCTGCGGAGGCAAGCCGCCGACCCACCACAATTTCTCTCCGGTATCGACGGAAAATCCGGCTATTTCAAAGGGAGAGAATGTGACGAATTGGTTGACGCCGAACAATACCGGCGAGGCATATGCGCCGCCGGGGGCCGGGCGGCGCTCTTTCTTCCAAAGCGCTTCGCCGTTGCGCGTGGCGAGGGCCATCATGTAGGAATCGGCGGCCTGATCGACGACGAGCAACAGCTTGTCTCCGGCAAGCAGCGGCGACGCCGAGACGCCCTGCATGCTGGGCATGGGCGGAAGCGGCATGCGCCAGCGCTCCTTGCCGGCGGCATCGTAGGAAACAAGGCCGAAGTCAGCGAAGAACGCGTAGACGTTGGCGCCGTCGGTGACCGGAGTGGGCGCGGCGGCATCGTTCAATTTGTTCCGCCGTTCGACGCGGGAGCGTTCGAGTGCTGCCTTCCACAGGATCTGGCCTGTTTCGCGGTCGATGGCAAGGGTGATCAGCTTGTCGCCCTCATGACCGGTGAGGAAGATGCGGTTGCCGGCGAACACCGGGGACGACTTTCCGGGGGGGAGCGAGGATTTCCAAACCACATTGCGAGCAGGCCCGAACTCGGTGGGAACTCCCTTGCTCTGCGACACGCCGGCGCCATTCGCGCCGCGAAGCTGCCTCCATTCTTCGGCGCGCAAACCAGAGAGAAGGGCGAGGCAAATGAGGGTGATGTTCATAGCGCAGTCTCTCGATCCTATCTCAGTTGCATTATGATGTGAGGCGTGAAGCAGAAAGCCTCCCGCCGTCAACTCCTGGCCTCGATCGCCTCGCTTGGACTCGCTCCGCTGGCCGCCGCGCAACGAACGCCGCGCCGCCCGAATTTCGTGATTATCCTCGCTGACGATCAGGGCTGGGGTGATTTGAGCGTGCATGGCAACACGAATCTGTCGACACCCAATATCGACTCGATTGCCCGCGATGGGGCCATCTTTGAGCGGTTCTTCGTCTGCCCAGTGTGCGCTCCCACGCGCGCGGAATTTCTCACGGGGCGTTACCACCCGCGCGGCGGCGTTCGCGGAGTGACTACCGGGGCGGAGCGGCTCAACCTGGATGAACATGTCATGCCGCAATCCTTCGTCGCGGCCGGATACGCAACGGGAGCATTTGGCAAATGGCACAACGGCATGCAGCATCCCTACCATCCGAATGCCCGCGGCATTCAGGAATTCTACGGCTTCACTTCCGGCCACTGGGGCATTTACTTCGACACCGAGATGGACCACAACGGCGAACTTGCGCGCGGCAAAGGCTACATCACCGATGACCTTACTGACCACGCGATGGCTTTCATTGAGAAGAACAAGGACAGGAATTTCTTTTGCTACGTTCCCTACAACACACCGCACTCGCCGATGCAGGTTCCGGACCAGTATTACCGCAAGTTCGCCGATGCGAGCCTCAAACTGCGCGCGACCGACCCGTCGCAGGAAGACATTCCGCACACCCGTGCCGCGCTGGCCATGGTGGAGAACATCGATTTCAATGTCGGCCGTTTGCTGAAGAAATTGGATGATTTGAAACTCTCTTCCAACACCGTGGTGTTGTATTTCAGTGATAATGGCCCCAACGGTTGGCGCTGGAATGAAGGGATGAAGGGGCGCAAAGGCACCGTGGATGAGGGGGGAGTGCGCTCTCCGCTGCTGGTGCGGTGGCCCGGCCACATCAAGCCCGGTACGAAGATCCCGCAGATTGCGGGCGCCATTGATTTGTATCCCACACTGACCGATCTGGCGGGCATCCCCATCACGTCGAAGAAGCCGCTGGATGGAAAGAGCCTGAAGCCCCTGCTCACGGGGCAACCCGGCAACTGGCCGGACCGGATGATCTTTTCGGTGCAGAATCGCAGGGTCAGCGTCCGCACGCAGCAATACCGCCTGGATCCGGAAGGGCGCCTTTTCGATATGAAAGCCGACCCGAACCAGAAAGAAAACGTCGCTGCGCGGAATCCTGAGGTGGCCACGAAGCTGAAGGCAGCAGTGACTGCATGGTCGCAGGAGGTGCTTCCCAAAGGGCCTGATGACCGGGCGTTCACTGTCGGCTATTGGAAGACCACCAGGCTGCCCGCTCGCGACGGAGTTCCCGGCGGCAGTGTGGAACGCAGCGGCAAAGCGCCCAATTCGTCCTTTTTTACTCATTGGGTGTCGAAGGATGACCGCATGACCTGGGATATCGAGGTGGGCAATGCAGGCACGTACGAGGCGGCGGTTTATTACGCGTGTCACAAAGGCGACGAAGGATCGCTGGTGGAACTGAGTTTTTCGGGCGAGAATCTACAAACGCGCATCTCCGCGCCTCACGACGTCCCACTCAAGGGGATGGAGCACGACCGCACGGACCGGGGCGCGGAGTCATACGTGAAGGATTTCAAACGATATTCGCTAGGCAAGATCAAGCTGGCGCAAACGCGCGGGAAGCTGACGCTTCGCGCGATTGAAGTCAAGGGCAGGGAAGTGGCTGAGGTGCGCTACGTCGAGCTTGTCCGAGTCTGAGTATTTTCGCACTAAAGAATCCGATTCTTGGAAAGATTGCCTTCCGCAATCCGGTTTGATATCATCCCCCCCATCTGGGTTAGATCCCGTCCTGACTGGGTATTTCCAAGTTTTCGAAATCTATTGGAGGTGTTGTCTTGAGAAAGGCAATCCTGGGCTTAGGCCTTGCTGTTTGGGTTATGGGAAGCGTGGCGTATTCGCAAATCGGTACGTCCACGATTACGGGACGAGTAACGGACACTACTGGCGCTGTCGTCCCCGCCGTCAATGTTACTGTCGTGCAAACGGGCACGAATTTCACTTTTAACGCAGTCACAAACCATGAGGGTTTGTACCGCGTTCAATCGCTCCAACCGGGAGCCTATCGCATCACGTTTGAAGCCCAAGGCTTCAAGAAAGCCGTTCGCGACAACGTGGAGCTCCGCACCGGCGATACGCTGGCCGTGGATATGGGTCTCACGGTCGGCAACGTTACAGAGTCCGTGGAAGTCACGGGCGCCACGGCGCTGCTGGAAACGGAAACATCCGCAACAGGCACAGTGGTGAGCGGCAACGTGCTCTACGACATGCCTCTCTACCAACGCTTTGTTAACTCCACGATGAACATCACGCCTGGTATGACCACCGGCGGCTACGCCTACGGCGGCGGCCTGGGGTCTTATCACCTGGCGGGGCAGCGCGCGGGCGCCATCGGGATTTTCGAAGACGGCGTCAATGGCAACGATCAGAACAGCGGCACGGAAACAACCAAGCCGATCCAGAACTCGGTTGCTGAAGTAAAGGTGCTGACCACAGTGCCTCCGGCCGAATATGGCCACTCAGCAGGCGGTGTGATCAGCGTCGTGAAGAAGAGCGGCACGAACGATGTGCACGGTCTCGCATCCTTCTACGGACGCACGCGCCGCATGCAGCACCGCCTGTTTTTCGATCAACTGAAGACTTCGCAAGCGACGGCCACACGTCCCAACGGCGTTCCCACATTCTTCATGATGCCGGACGCGAATTTCTCCGGCCCCCTGGTGATCCCCAAAGTCTATAACGGCAAGAACAAAACGTTCTTCTTTTTCGGCTACCAGCGGTTGCACGAAAAGAAGGTGGCGCAGGTGGACAGCACCGTGCCGAGCCCCGGCATGCGCGCCGGCGATTTCAACTTCCCTGGCGTGACGTCGAACGTAATCTATGACCCGGCCACGACGCGCCGTGTCGATGGCCAGTGGCTGCGCGATCCTTTCGTTGGCAACATCATCCCGCAGAACCGCATTGACCCGGTGGCGCGGAAGGTGCTGGAGTTCGATCCTTGGCGGCAACCCAACCGCGCGGGCACCTTCAATTCCGGCGGCCCGAACGGCAATTATCTCGCCGATGAATTCGCCAGGGTTTTCCTCGACGACTACAACCTGCGTCTCGATCATCAGTTCACCACCGCGTTCAAGATTTACTATTCCTGGACCGACAACCGGTATAGCGGCTTCCAGCGACCCTGGAACATGCGGGATGACCGCCCGGACTTCGATCACGTAGCGGGCAACTACGCTCCTTCGCGCAACCAGAACATGTCGCTGGGCAAGACCTGGATCATTTCGCCCTCGCTGGTGAATGATGCCCGCGTTGGTTACTACCGCCGGTTCTCCGAACTCCAGGTGACCAACTATGGCAAGAACTGGGCGCAGCAACTTGGCATTCCTAACGTGAACGCCGATCTCATGCCTGCCTTTGGCAGCGGTGATCGCAACAGTTCAGCCAGCATTTACGGCATCAGCGGCGCTGCCCCCAATCGGACCGTGAACGAGACCATCTCTTTCCGCAACGACCTCAGCTACATCCGCGGCACGCATGCCTTCAAGTTCGGGTATGAAGTGTTGAAGTTCCGGCTCAACACGGCAACCATCGCCAACCCGGTGGTCTTCGATTTCTCCGGCTCCACCACGGGTCTGCAGGCTGCAAACGGCCAAGCCGTTCCCAACACTGGGAACCCGTTTGCGGGCTTCCTGACAGGCTACGTCAATTCGGCCACGTTCCGCACGGAATTGACCAGTTGGTTGCCGCGCAGTTCGATTCACAGCTTCTATATTCAAGACGACTGGAAGGTCACGCCGACCCTCACGGTCAACGCGGGCTTGCGTTATTCGAACGAGGGCCCCTTCAACACGAAGTATGGGTTGATGAGCCAGTTCGATCCTACGGCTACCGACACGCTCACGGGACGCACCGGCGCATTGACCCATCCCACGTCCGGGCTCAATCGCCGCGACAACAACAACTTCAATCCGCGCCTGGGTCTCGCCTGGCACCCGCTGCAGAAGTTCGTTTTCCGCGGCGGCTTCGGCTTCTATACGGTGGACGTGAAATTCCCCGCCGGCCGCGAAATGTATGACGAATACGTTGGGATCGCGCAACAGCAGGCTAACCCTGGCGACCCCACGCCGATCTACCAGATCAGCCGTGGAACGCCTGCCCCCGCGGCAGTAGTACGCAATGGCTACTCACCGTATCAGGGTTCCAACTTCGGCGGCCGCAGCGTGTCTTGGTGGGATCCGAATCTGCGCAACCCCTACGTGATGAACTGGAATGCCGGCGTGCAGTATGAAGTGGCTCGCGACTACCTGGTCGATTTCAGCTATCAGGGTTCGGGTGGTGTCGGCCTGGTGGAACGGTGGAATCTGAACACCTTCCCCCTGGACTTCGCCGCCAACGATCCCACGTTGCGCAATGCGGTGTTCGCGGCATCGCAGAATTACCGGCCCTTCCCGCATTTCGGAGACATCACGGCGCGCTCGAACTTCGGGCACAGCACGTTCCATTCGGGAACCATCAAAGTGGAAAAGCGCATGTCGCAGGGGCTGTTCTTCAGCACGTTCTACACCTACTCGAAGGCGATCAACAGTGCTGACACGGATAACTCCGGCGGCGGCGTTGCTCCGATCCAGAACCGCAATCTGGAGAAAGGGCGCGCGGGTTACGATCGCAACCATCGCTACATCGGCACGGTGAACTACGAACTTCCGGTGGGCCGCAACAAGAAGTTCTTCAGCGGGATGTCGGGATGGAAGAACGCGCTGGCAGGCGGCTGGGAGCTGAGCTGGATCCAGACGATCGAGTCCGGCAACCCGTTGAACTTCAGCTTCGCCAACAGCCCCTTCAACTACTATCCGGGTTTTGCCGGCAACCGCCGTCCGGACCTGGTGAGCGAGCCTGACTACGACTTCGGCAAGTGGAACAACGGTGGTCCGAACCGCTTCACGCTGCAGACGCGTCCCGCGGTGATCGACATGAACGCCTTCGCCTACCCGGCAGCGTTCACGGCGGGCAACGCTGGCCGCAACATCCTCACCGGGCCTCGCCTGGTGTGGGCGCAGGTTTCGGCGCAGAAAAACTTCCGCATCAGCGAGCGGATGAACGCCCAGGTACGCTGGGACTTCCAGAACGCTCTGAAGACGTACAACTTCACCGGACCAACGACCACGGTGGACTTCCGCAACCCGCAGACGTTCGGCAAATTGCAGGACGATCCGCGGACAGCGTCGCTCGGTGGCCAGCCGCTGATGAATATCACGGTTGCGTTTATGTTCTAGCTTTAGTTGGATGCGGCCCCGGAGTGCTTAGGTGCTCCGGGGCTGTTTTTGTTGGTGGGATTGATGTGGCGGATAGGTGGGGAGTGTGGCAAAATAGGGGATTGGGCCACCCTAGCTCAGCTGGTAGAGCGGCTGATTCGTAATCAGCAGGTCGCCGGTTCAATCCCGGCGGGTGGCTCCAGAAAAAATCAATAGCTTACAGGCCCGCCACTGGCGGGTCTTGGTGTTTTTGTCAGCAGTTTTGTCAGCAGTTTTGTCAGCAGGTGGCGTTCTCTCACGCGTGCTGGCCGAGCGTGCGATGATAGGGAAAATATTTAGCATGGCCTCGCCTCCTCTGAAACCGAAGCCCCCTCAACGGCGGCGATGCCTGCTCCTAATCCCTCGATCGGAAATGGAAGGACTCGTCGGAGAAGCCCTTCGCAATGCGATTGCCGAAGCGGGTTTTCGGCCCATACTTGAACCGCGTCCGGCCGCCGAGGCGGTCGCGCAAGTAGACTGCGTTATCGCCGAAGCGAGCAGTCGGGATTCGAACACGATGTATTCGCTCGGCATCGCGAGTGCGCTTGGGCGTCCCACCGTGATCATTAGTCGATCTTTAGAGTCTTTACCCTCCGAGCTGTCAGGTTTGCAGGTATTGCAGTATGAAGATGATCCGGCATCGCTGAAGGTCTTACAAAAGACCATGTCGGGGATCTTGCGGTCCCTAGGCCCCTTGACAGGTCCAAGACGGCTAATGCTGGCAGCTCGAAACGAAAATTTGTTCGCCGTCAATTGGGATCGGCTCGACCCTCAGGACACCGACAACCTTTGCGTTGAACTCCTTACTCAAATGGGGTTCCGCCAAGTGCAGTGGGAGCCTCGCGTCAAAGAATTTGACTTGGTTGCGGAATTGCCCAAGAAAGACCCCGACGGGTTCGACTTCAAAGAGCGCTGGTACGTGACGCTGGGTCGCAACGCGCCGCCGGAGATGCTCATGGATATGCTGCGTGAGCCCGAATACTTCTTTCATCGCCTCCGCAGGTACTCGGATGAAAAAGGAATGGAGTCCCTCGCGCAAGAACCAGTCACGGTTCTCGTGATCTTGATCCGCGAAGGGATGCAGCGGAAACTGTGGGAACATTCGCAGATATCCGCAGAGTTCACCTCAACCGCCGCGCGCTGCGCCGGGAAATGGCGTCGCATTGATAGACTCAGGTTGTGGCATGTCGAGGCGTACTCTTCGCGATTGAACCAGATGAGGCAGCACGTTTGCTGGCGGCTCAATCAGATGACGAGGTTCTCGCGATTGTTCAGGACGAAATCGAGGACCGTTGGGATGAGGCTTGGCTTGTTCAACTGGACAAGGCCTGGGACGCCATTCATCGCTGCCTATCAGATGGCACCCTTGACCTCAACGCAGGAAGCGGGCCGCGTAGCCTCGCTGTTCTTGGTGGCCGCCAATTGCACAAAGGAGATGACTACATAATTTTCGCTCGTGACTCCCGACGAAGTGAACGATGTGGCTCGAGCAATCTCGGTGATTGATGAGGCTTGGCTCCAGGAAAAGTACGATGTGATTGATGCGGACGACTATGGATGCCCGAAGTCGGCAGACGACTTTGGGTACACATGGGACTATTTTCGATCGTTGCCGCCGTTTTTCAAGAAGGCCGGTGACGCTGGGCGCTACGTGATCTTCACCGTCGACCAATAGTCATTGTGTTATCATTGTGTACGCAAGTGAGGTTGTGCTCATGCAGACCACCAAAGTCGGAATTCGGGAATTTCGGGAGAACCTGGCGGACTATCTCGAATCGAAAACGCCGGTAGCGATCACGCGCCATGGCTCGACGATCGGGATCTACGTGCCCACTAAGCCCAAGCCGAGTCAGGCTGATCTTGAAGCCCTGCGTATGGCCGGTGAGCGAATGCAGGAATTGATCGCGGCGGCAGGGACTTCCGAAGACGAAATTGTGGCTGATTTCAAGAAGGCCCGCCGCGCGCAGCGAACGCGGAAAGGCTAGCCGTGCTGGTGCTCGACGCGAATATACTCATTCGCGCCGTGCTGGGTTCGCGTGTGCTGGGCTTGTTGCGCAAGTACGCCGGAAAAGTGGAGTTCATGGCTCCCGATGTTGCGTTCCAGGAAGCACGCGAGCATCTGCCCGGAATCCTGGCAGTTCGGACGATTCCGGTGGCTCCGGCTATGGAGACGCTCTATCTGCTGATCGGGTTCGTTCAAAGCGTTGAAAGCGGAGACCTACATCACCCGAAGCTGTCGCCCGGGAGCGGATCGAGAAGCGCGATGAAGACGACTGGCCTGTCCTGGCTGCGGCCCTCGCGCTCGGCTGCCCGATCTCGACCGAAGACACCGAGTTCTTCGGCTGCGGCGTGGCGACCTGGACGACAGATCGCGTGGAGCTGTACTTGGCAAAAGCTTCAGAGCGGGAACAATGACGGACGAAGAATTCTATCGGAACGCGCTTGAAGTGCTACAGCGCGAACTCGGCGCGGACGGACTGGCGCGGTTCTTGCGCCTCAGCCGATCCGGTGGCGGCGACTACACGCGCGACCGCGAGGTCCTTTTTTCGTGAGCCAGGATCGAGGATGTCCTCGAATCCATCAAGCGTCATCGCGGCGAGGAACCAGCATGACTGGACCGGAGATCGAACGTGCCATCGACGCAGAAGACTGGCAACGGGCTAGGCGGCTAATTCAAGCTGGTCTAAAGAAGGCGCCCGAAGATCACTGGCTTCTTGCGCGGCTGGCGCTCACGCACTACGAGGAAAGAGATTACGGGACGGCCCTTCAGTATGGGCTGCAGGCCGCAGATATCGCTCCACAGTGCCCTCTCGTACTTTGGGAGGTTGCTGGTGCCATGGATATGTTGGGTCAGTCCTCGGCCGCGCTCCGCGTATATGGAAAGCTGACACGAAGATCGCTCGATGATGTAGCCAACGGGCCGTGTGGTGAAGGGATGGTCTGGGCTCGCGGACTGGTTGCCGACGTCTACTTCAGGGTTGGGCAGATCCACAAGGATGCCGGCAGGCGAGTGCTGGCGCGCCGGGCGTTTGAGAAAGCGTTGGCTTGCCGGAAAGAGAGAGCAAGCTGCATCTACTCCAAAAGGGAGATTAGCGCCAACTTGCGAGCACTTGAGACCTGATTTTTTGTCAGCAGTCTTGTCAGCAACCCTCGTTGAATCAAGAGAAAACAAATCACGCCGGAGACTTGACTGATAAAGTTCACATCAG
>JAFDVS010000149.1 GCA_018268935.1 Acidobacteriota bacterium
TCTCTACGCCACCATCACCAACATCGTTGCTTACCTGCCGTTCCTCATTCTGGATGGAACCACCGGCCAGTTCATCTACTCCCTGCCGGTTGTCATGACATGCTCCTTGATCGCTTCGCGAATCGTGTCCTGGACCTTCATTCCACTGCTTGGCTACTACCTGCTGCGCGGCCGCAACGAAGTGTCCATTGAGGAGCGCAAGTCGAAGGGCTTCGGCGCTGCCTATTACCGGGTGGGCCAGTGGGCGATCGCGCATCGCTGGATGGTGCTGGCCGGCGCGGCGTGCATCCTGGTCATGGGTGGCATGATCGGGAAAGCGTTGAAGCCGCAGTTTTTTCCCAAGGATCTCTCTCACCTTGCGTTTATCGACGTAGTGCTGCCTGAGGATACCTCCATCAGCACCACCGGCGGCGCGGTCGCGCACGTGGAGAAGATTGCCGCCGAGGTTTCCAAAGAAAGGAAAATGCCGATCGAAGCCATGTCGAGTTTCATTGGAGGTGGCGCGCCCCGCTTCTGGTACTCGCTATCGCCGGAACCAGGGCATCCAAGCTACGGCCAGGTGGTGCTGCTGTTTGAGGATAAGCACCACACGCATCAACTGCTGCCCTTTATTCAGGAGAGGGTGAGCCGCGAAGTTCCGGGAGCCCGCGTCGATGTGCGCCAGTTGGAAACCGGCGACTCCGTCGGATTGCCCGTCGCCATTCGGATCTCCGGAGAGGACATCGGTACGCTCCGCGCCACGGCCGAGCGCACAAAGAAGGTCCTGCGCGACATTCCGCTTTTGGCGCGAGTCCGCGACGATTGGGGCGAAGACCGGTTCAATGTCGAAATCAACATCGACACCGATCGCGCCAATCTCGCGGGACTGACGAATCGTGACATCGCCGGCGCATCTTCCACCGCGGTGGACGGCGCGAGACTCACAACACTGCGCGAGGGCGACAAACAGATCCCCATCATCGCCCAACTGCGGGCCGATGAGTTCCGCCAATTGAACGATATCGGCAGCCTCTATGCGTACTCCAACATGGGCCAGCAAAAGGTGCCGGTGAGCCAGTTGGCGAAGTTTGGCTACAGCTTCAGTGGTGAAGTGGTGCGCCGCAGAAACCAGTTCCGCACCATCACCGTGTCGGGAGCGCCACGAGAGGGCGTTCTTGCCTCGGAGGTGATGAGCCTGGCGCGGCCGGGACTCGACGCGATTGCCGCTTCGCTTCCGCCGGGATACAAGCTCGAGATCGGTGGTGAAGAGGAGAAGCAAAAGGATGGCTTCGGCGATCTTTCCGTGGTGTTGCTGGTATCCGTTATCGCCATCTTCCTCGCGCTGACGTTCCAGTTCAAGAATGCGATCAAGCCGTTCATCGTGTTTGCGGCGGTGCCCTTCGGCGCGGTGGGCGCATTGCTGGCGCTGTATGTGATGGGCGCGCCGTTCGGGTTCATGGCGTTCCTTGGAGTGATCAGCCTCATTGGTGTCATCGTCAGCCATATCATCGTGCTCTTCGACTTCATTGAGGAAAAGCATGCCGAAGGCGAGCCGTTTGAGCAGGCGGTGCTGGAAGCGGGCATCATGCGGCTGCGCCCCATCCTGATCACGGTCGGCGCCACGGTATTCGGTCTGTTTCCTCTGGCGGCGCACGGCGGGCCACTTTGGGAGCCTCTCTGCTACGCCCAGATCGGCGGACTCACTGCGGCTACGTTCATCACGCTCTTGCTGGTGCCGGTGTTCTATGCGATCTGTGTCCTCGACCTGAAGATCGTGAAGTGGGATCGCGTGGAGGCGCCGGAACCGCCACGCACACCCGAAGTGATTGAGCTGAAGACGTTCGCGGCAAGCCTGGAAAGGTAATTGGAGGACCAATGGAGCATACACAAACTAACTACGACCTGGTGGTGATTGGTTCGGGCGCGGCCGGTCATCACGGAGCGATTCAGGCGGCGAAACTGGGGAAGAAAGTGGCGGTGATCGAACGCGAGGCGGCCCTGGGCGGGGCAGCCGTCAATACCGGCACCATCCCCAGCAAGACGCTCCGCGAGGTGGTGATGCGCCTCTCGCGTTCCCGTTGGCGTGCCTCCGATGATCAACCCAGTGTGGCGCGCGAACTCGCCGCCCGCATTGAGCATGTGGCCGCTAGCGAAGGGAACGTGTTTCAGGATCAGTTTCGCCGCAACGGCGTGTATACCATCGCCGGTAAGGCTTCGTTCCTCGACACTCACCGCATCCGCGTGGACAACGGCCGGTCTGAACATGTCGTGCGCGGCGAGCGGATACTCATTGCTACCGGAACGCGGCCGGCGCATCATCCTTCCATTCCTGTCGACGGCGTGTCGATCACGGATACCGACGCCATCCGCAACCTGCCCATGCAGCGCAAAGTTCTGACCATCGTGGGCGGAGGAGTGATTGGCGTAGAGTATGCCTGCATCGCGGCCGCGCTTGGTGTGTCCGTGACTCTGATCGAACGCCGCCATCGAATCCTTGAGTTTCTCGATTACCAGATTGTGGAAGCGCTCAGCTACCACATGCGCAGCCAGGGCGTGACATTCCGTTTGGGCGAGGAGGTGGATGAGGTTTCGAAGACTGCCGATGGCCGCGTCTGCGCGGTGTTGAAAAGCGGAGAGCATGTTTGGTCGGAAGCTTTGCTATACGCGGTCGGACGCCAAGGCAACACCGACTCGTTGCAGTTGGAAAATTGCGGACTGGAAGCCGATGCGCGCGGTCGCATCACAGTCAACGGCAACTTCCAAACGCGGCAGCCGCACATCTACGCCGCCGGCGATGTGATCGGGTTCCCCAGCCTCGCCTCGGTGTCCATGGAACAAGGCCGCGTCGCCGCCTGCCATGCCTTCGGCGAGCCCGTTGTCTCGGTGCCGGAGCTCTTTCCCTATGGCATCTATTCGATTCCGGAAATCTCCTATGTCGGAAAGTCGGAAGAACAGTTGACCCAGGAATCCGTGCCCTATGAAATCGGTATCGCGCACTACCGGGAGATCGCGCGGGGCCAGATTCTCAACGACACAACGGGTCTTCTGAAGATCCTCTTTCATCGCCAGACACGGCGGCTACTGGGAGTTCATATCGTCGGCGAAGGCGCCACGGAGTTGATTCACATCGGGCAATCGGTGCTCGGCTTTGAGGGCGCCATCGATTTTCTGGTGAATACTGTCTTCAACTACCCGACACTCGCCGAGTGCTACAAAGTTGCGGCGTTGAACGGACTCAACCGGCTGAATTTCGGCGGCGTGGATGCAATAACTCAACGCTTGCCGAGTGAATCGATGAGTGTTGTAGCCTGACGCTGCCGCACGCCAGTGTAAGGCGTGCCGATCTGCCGGCCTGCCCAGTCCTTCCAAATGGCGAGGGATTTTTCGAAACAGGCTCGCGCTTCCGATCGAAACCGCGGATGCCGCCGAGAGGCCGTTCGATAGTAACGGCCGAGAGCTTCGAGCGAATCGGCCACCTGCTGCTGAAACGAGAGGCTGAGAAGAAATCGCTGTGACAACTCCTGAGCGGCTGCCAGCGCCTTCTGGTATTCGCGCTGCGCTCCATCCAAGTCACCGTTGGACAGTAGTGCATCGCCGATACTGCGATGGGCGCGGCCGGCCGCTCCAATAGCGCCTACTTCTTCGGACGGGATGCTCCGCAGCGATTCCATGCTCTTCAGCGCGTCATTCAACCTGGGAAGTGCTGCGGTGTAACGGCCAAGCCTGAGCAGTCCCTCTCCCGCCCCCAGGTTTCCGAGCGCGACATCATACCGGTAAGAAGGGTTGGAAGGATCTGCACTGCTAAGGGTGCTGCTAATCGCTGTGCCCTTCTCGTAGAGGGCTGTTGCCTCTGCCGGCTGCTCGTCCATCAACAACGCGCCGCCCGATAGATAGGCGCCCGCCAATTCGTTTCGGGCACGCATGTCGTTCTCGTCGGAGGCCGCAATCGCCGACAGAATGTCCAATGCGGAGCGAAAGTGCGAGAGTGCGAGGGGACGGTCGCCCAGGTTCATCGCGCCGCTACTGCCGAGAAGGATGGCCAGGTTGATGTGAATGCTGCCAAGCATGGACCGCTCAAAGACGGTGGCATCCGGTTGGCGCAAAGCTTCCTCCACAATACGGAGTGCTGCCTCATGGTTGTTCTTCGCAGCCAGCAAATCACCGGCTTGCGCCTGCGCGGAGGCAACCCTGGAGTATGCGCCTCGCAGGGTGCTGCGGGCGTTCACACTCCGTTCCGCCGCAGCCCAATCGCGGCTGATGTCTAACGCTTTGCGAAAGTGGATGAGGCCCTGTTCCGCATTCCTCTCTCTCATCTCCGCATCGCCTAGCCGGAACAGTAGATACACCCACGTGCCGGGACGCACTGCCTCACTGTCCTGAGCGGTAGCCTCATTGGCAAGGGCGACAACCTTCCGCAGTCGATCCTTCGCGCTGGCCACGTTCCCCATCCTGGCCTCAATATCACCGGCTTCTATGTTCGTGCCGATCACCCCGCCCAACGCGTGGACCCTGGTTCTGGCATCCGAAATGTGACGCATGTAGATCTCGCTCGCCCGTTGATAGTGGCTGAGCGCCGCGGCGGTTTGCCCGAGATTCTGCCGGTTCGGATGCGCTTCCGTGCCCGCAACCTCCCGGTATGCGTCGGCAATCTCCAACTCGAAGGATGGATCCCCTCCCGAATCGAGCGCCAGTCCATCCAGGTAGCGGAGCACGTTCTGGATCATCGACGCGCGGACGGCCGTTGTTCCCGGCAGCCGCCCAAGAGGACCATTGATATCGGCGATCACGGACTTGGCCATTTGCCGCGCGAGATCGAACCGGCGCTCCGCCCGCCGGGCCTGAATCGCCGTGGCCACGATGCCGCCCACCAGACTCGCCACGATCAGGCATGCCGCCATCACCGCCAGCCGGTTTCGACGGATGAACTTGCCGGTCCGATATCCCCAGTGATCTTCGTGAGCCTGGATGGGTAAACCCTCCATCTGCCGGCGCAGATCTTCCGACATCTCAGCCGCCGAGGCGTAACGATGTTGCGGCTCCTTGCGCATCGCGGTCAGGATGATGTTGTCGAGATCGCCGCAAAGCTGTTGCTTGAGTTTCGGCCCGGCAGCGAGGCTCGGCCTCTCCGGATCGACCTCGCAGATGGTCCTCTCCAGATCGGTCATCGACTTCGACGTGAATCGATGCGGCCCCTGGCCGGTGAGCACTTCGTACAGGACCGCGCCCAGCGAGTAGACGTCACTGATGGTGCTGATCTGCGAGCCGCGCACCTGTTCCGGGCTTGCATAATCCGGCGTCAGCATACGCTGGTCGGGACGCGTCATCGTACCGCTGGTCTCCAGCCCCGGATCGAGCACCTTCGCAACGCCGAAATCCAGCAGTTTCGGCATGCCCTCCCGCGTCACCAGTATGTTGCTGGGCTTGATATCACGGTGCACCACCAGGTTCTGATGCGCGTACTGCACTGCTTCGCAGACCAGCCGGAACAACCTCAGCCGCTCTTCCACCGTGAGATTGTTTTCGCTGCAGTATTTCGTGATCGCAATCCCGTCCACGTATTCCATCACGAAGTACGGGAGCCCGTCCGCGGTGGCCCCGCCGTCCAGAAGCCGCGCAATGAAGGGATGCTCCAGATTCGCCAGGATCTGCCTTTCCTGACGGAATCGGCCCAGCATGAAATCCGTGTCCAAGCCGCGCTTCAAGAGCTTGATGGCGACCTTCTTTTGATACTGATCGTCATCACGTACGCCAAGATAAACGGCGCCCATTCCGCCATGGCCAATCAGCCCTTCCAGGCGATAGGGCCCAACATGCTCGCCTTTCCGATCAGACGCGCTGGCTGATAGATCCAGGGCCGCGATGGGTGGGATTTGCACCAGCGGTTCGTCCGGCGAATGGCAGTCCAACAGCGAGTCCAACTCGCGTCTCAATTGTGGATCGCCCTCGCAGACGCGATCAAGAAACCGGCTTCGATCGCCCGGCAGGCAGTCGAGTGCCTGCAGAAACAGACTCTCAATCTGGTTCCATCGTTCCGGCGTCATGCAAGCAGAAAATCCACAAAAGGCATGATAGCTCCCGCGTATTGCCTGCGCATCAGTAGGCAGAACGTTGCGTTCAGCAAATCAAACAGAGGGGCGAAACACAATGACAAACTTTGAACTGGAACGATTCCGCCAGATCCTTGAGGCGAAGGCCGCTGAATTCGAGAACTCGACGCGCCAGCGCGATGGCATCTGCGTCGAAGGCTCCGCGGATGAACTGGACCGGGTTTTGCAGGCGAGGCAGCGTGAGATCGCTGTGCAACGGTTGGAAGCTGCGTCCAGCCGCTTACGCGACACTCGCGCCGCTCTGCTTCGCATGGAGCAAGGCCGCTATGGATTCTGCCTCGAATGCGACGAGCGGATCAGCTCCAAGCGGCTGCAGGCGCTTCCGTGGGCTCCGCTTTGCGTTCAATGCCAGGAGGCCAACGACCAATGGAACGCGGTGAAGTCGACACGCGCTTTACCGATGGCTGCCTGATTATCTGCCACAGCCTCAGATTTGAAGGAGAAGAACTATGCACAGGCCAAGCATTCTGAACTCGGTTTCACCGCTCGCGGTGCGCGCCCAACTTCGCCGGATCCTCACCAGCGAAGCGTTTGATCGCTCCCGGAGAATGCAGCGATTCCTGGAGTTCATCGTGGAGGAAGCTCTGGCAGGCCGTGCCGCGCAACTGTGCGAGTACGCCGTTGGGATCGCGGTCTTTGATCGCGGTCCTGACTTCGACCCCGCGCTTGAGCCCATCGTCCGCAATGACGCGCGCCGTCTTCGCTTGAAGCTGTTCGAATACTATCGCGAGGCGGACGCGGAGGTCTGCATCGAGATACCCAAAGGCGGATATGTTCCTGTATTCCGTCAAATGAGGCCGCGCGAACAGCCGGTTCCTTCCATCCGTTCCTCCTGTCGGATTGCTGTGCTTCCCTTCGACGTACTGTCCAGCGAAGAGGACACCGGTGCTCACGGCCGCGCGTTGTGTATGTCTTTGACCGCGGGACTCACGAACCTGGATGGTTTGGAAGCAGTCGCTCATGGCTTTCTCCTCGACCAGCCCTTTCGTGAAGCTATTGGCCAGATGAACGTCACTCATGTGATCCAAGGGAGTTGGATGAAGTCCAGGCTGCATTGCCGAGTCATCATCAACCTGATTGGGGTGGAGAAAGGCACGCAACTATGGGCTCGGGCTTACGATTTTGAAATGGAGGATGTGCTGACGGCTCAATCTGAAATTGTGCGCAATGTGCGCCGTGAAGTGAGTGCTTACCTTGGTCTGAAGCGTCAGGGGCCTGCCACGTTAGCGTTGGCTGCCTGAATGGTGCCGAGGCGAGATAGGCTTGATCAGATGAATGTGAGCTCCAGGTCAGCCGCTATGGCGTGACACTGACTACAACGGGTGTGGCGGAGACACTGACGCCGGCAGGCGCGGAGATGCTGATGATGGCGCTGCCGGGCGCAGCCCCACGGATGTTGAGAAAGGCCGCGGTTTGATCGGCCGAGAAGACAACGCTGGCCGGATCGATGGCGATGATCCCGGTGGGGGTGGCGTTGATGGCGGCAAAGATGCGGCTGCCGGCTCGCGCCGCGCCGCTCAGTTGCAGGGTGACAGGGAAGCTGGTGCCCACGCGCACGCTAGAGCCGGTGAACGGAGTGGTGCTGGAGAGCTGGTTCAGGCGCATTTGTGTTTCTCCGCCGACCACGGGAATGATGAGGTCGGCGTAGCCTGCCGCGCGAATGGTGATTTCGGCGGTGCCGAAGCGGGCCAGTTGCTGGATGGTGACGCGCGGCGCGGTGAGTGGGACTTGGGCTGAGCCGGGCTCGGTGGCGTTGTTACTGACCAGCGTCAGCGCCGGGTGAGACGATTCGGCGGTGAGGGAAACGCCCGCCGGCACGTTGATCTCGCAGGTCCGTTGGGTGTCGGGGCCGAGGGTGATTGCCAAACAACCGGTGGTGAGCGTGGGGAGAGTGACAGTGACCAGGGGCGCGTCGGGAGCGGGGCCGAAGCCATCGGGCTGATCGATGAGGAGGGTGGCCGTGCCTGGGGCGATGCCGCGCAAAGCGAACGATTCCTGTCCGGGATTGAAGGGAGCGCTTTCGGGAGAGACGGTGAAGACCGCAGGGTCGGAACTGCGGAGGCGAAGCGCAATGGGACTTGCGCCGGGGAGCAGTTGGGGGCCCTCGGAAAGAGAGTTTGATGGCATAGCACTTCTGAGGCGGCAGGCGACGCGAGTGGTGGATCCGGCGGGAATACCGATGGTGGAGGTTGAGTTCGATTCGCAACTGATCCACGAATTGACGATATGCACGATGGCTGTTTGTACCGTGCCATCGGCGTTCTGGAAGCGCAGGGTAACGTCACCTTCCGAAGCTTGCGCCTGGAGATAGAGAGGTTGAGTGCGGCTGTCACCGGGCTGTATGGACACTGTTGTGGTCGCGGCGCCGGGCGTGGCTGCGGTGCGGGAGAGCAACAGGCGTGCCGGATCGGAACTGGTGACGGAGACGATGGCGCCGTTGGGGAAGGACTCCTGGAAGGAATGCGCGTAAGAAACCTGCGTGCTGCGGCCGAGGTGGAGTTCGAGCGGAGCGGATGCGATGGACGGCGACGGAACGATGACTTCGATGGGAGTGAAGTAGACGGACTCGGGGCCTTCCGCGGTGATGGTGGTCCGGCCGGGTGCGACGGCGGTGATGCGCAGGGGAGGAAGGTTTGCAATGGCCGTATTCCATTCGATGGAGTCTGGGGAGACGGTGGCGATGGAAGGGTCAGTGGAACGAAGGGAAAAGCGGAAGGGGCCGGCTCCAGGGCGGAGGCTGAAGATAGAACGAGTGAACAGTTCGCGGCTTTGTCCAACGGGAATTTGGGGCTGGTCAAAGGTCAGCACGAGGGGAACGAAGGCGATTTGCACTTCCTGGATGGGGCGGCCCGTGGGCTCGATGCGAAGGATGGCGTTGCCGGTATCGGTGAGTGCGTGGAGGACGAGGAATGATCCGATGCCTGGCGGGATGCGCACACTGGCGGATGGGGCAGCGGTACGGGAGGTAGCGATGAGGAATTTAGCGGGATCGCTGCTGGTGGCGGTGACTTCCAGGTTGGAGAAGAAATCGAGGTTCCGGAGCGTGTCGCGAGTGAGGTAGATAGAGGAAGGGAGGTTGTTGAGGGCGGGGGGAGCATCGGTGCCGCGAAGACGAATGGAACGCCGGGCGGAAAGGGGGAAGCCTGCGGCCTCAGCGGTGATGAGGGTCTCCGCGCCTGGCGGCAGAGGAGTGAAGGAAACGCGGGCCGAAGTTGCAGCGTTGGTGAGCAGCACGGAACTGGGTGTGAGGGTGATCGGCGAGCCTTCGGTGCGAAGGCGCACGTCTGCGGTTACGCCGGGGCGCAGGCCCTGTGGGGGGAGCGGTGTCGCGGTAACTTCATCCAAGGGAGCGGTGGAGACACTCAGTTCAACGATGACGCCGGCGGAGTTGATGGCGGCGGAGAGAAGGATGCCCGAAGCCACATGAGTGACGGGGACATCTATGTCGGGCTGCCCGGGGACACGGATACGGATGGTGGTTTCGCCCTGGTCCTTGAGTGATTGAACGACGAAGGAATTCCCGACGTTTGCGCTCGCCGGAACAATCAGGGCCGGTGTGCCGGAAGCCTGGGGGGACGTGGAAAAGAGGACGGCGGTGGGATCGCTGGAAGAGAGCGAGATTGCGGCTTCGGGTGGCGCTCCGCGGATGAAGAGGCTGGTTTGCAGATCCTTGCCGATGACGAGCGCCTTGGGGTCGGTGGTGATGCCGGAGCCCGGAGTGACCGTGACAGTGATGGAGGAATATTCAAGGCGCACGGTGTCTGGGGAAACGGAGAGGGAGAGCTGAGAAGTACCAGGGCGCAAGCCTACCGTTTCGATGCGGCGGTTCGTGAGGTCGGCAGTGAGGCGGCTGAGCGAGAGGATACTTGGGTCGGAATTGGAGAATTTGAGAGTGACAGGAGGAGTGCCGGGGACCTGCCCGGCGTTGAATGCCCCGGATTCGCCCTCGAGAGACATGGCGAGGCCGAAGTTGCCGCTGCCCTGCGTGATCTTGAGTTCGGGGGTGAATTGAAAAACACCATTGACGAGAGCGCGTGCGCCCCAGCGGAGGACACAAGGCTCGAGGGTGATGGGGATGTAGTGTTCACCGGCGAAATCGGGGGAGGTGAAGATGACGCGGACTTCGCCGCTGGATGCGAGGGCTTGGGCGTAGATGATGGGCGACTGCCGATTGAGGGCGACAGTGAGTTGACTGCTGCCGCGGATGTTTGGCGATGTCGACAGCAGCAGGCGGGAAGGATCTTCGCTGCGGACGGTAAGCGTACCTTGGATGGAACTGGAGTTGAGGGGCAGGCCGTTGGCGGCGAATTGGATGGACATCGCGTTCTGCAGATACTGTCCGAGGCGGATAGGGTTGGAAGGGGGGATGATCTCGGGGCGGGAGACGGTGATGAGCGCGGACTCGGTTTCGATGACGCGCCAGCCTGGTGCAACGGCGGAAATGCGTGATTGGCCGGGGCCTCGGATGATGAGATCGACGGAGAGGGCGCTGAAGGCGGAGGGCCGTGATACCTCGAGGACTGAGGGATTGGAACTGGTCCATTGGATGGCAGGAATGACGCCTTGGCGGAGGTCGTAGAAGGCATCGCCGATGAACTGTCCGGTGGCGGGATCGATGGCGCGCATGGTCAGGGAGGCCCCGGCATCCGGAGACCAGGTGGAGACGTCGCCGCCGCGCAGGACGAGCACCGCTGGGTAGAGCTTGACGCGGATGGTTTTGCTGGCGAAGCCGGCGGAAGAGGCAGTGATTTCGACTTCGCCGGAGTCGGAGAGGGCTTCGAGCCGGACACCGATTTCCGCCGGAGAGGTGAGTTCGGAGAAAGAGCGGCCGGCGAGAGTGAAGCGGAGGCGCGATGGGTCCGAGGTACGGAACGTGACAGGCGGACTCACGGTGTTCCGGGCCGGGCGGAGGATGAGAGTGCGAGCGGCGTCTTTGGGGAGAATGATTTCACTGGGGCCGGAGAGAAAGTCAGCGCCGATGTCGGCGTAGAAGCCATCCGACCGGGCGGCGTAGTCGGGTTGAGCGGCGCTGCGTAGGGGCAGATTGGTCGAGGTGGTGGAACCACCGACGCGAGTTGCGCCGTTGGTGAGGAAAGCCACGGAATCGATGCGATCGTCCCCGGAGCCGCCGAAGTAGGTGAGTTGGCGGGGGGCGCCGACATCATCGAAGAGGGCGAATAAACCATCTTGTGCGCCTCCTGTTTTGGGCTGAAGGGCATCGATGACGGGCAGATCGGTGCTTTGGGTCCAGCCTCCGAGGGCGAGGTCGCCATTGGTGGAGAAGGCAGCACTCGTGGCGGCATCGGCGGCCGCGCCACCAAGGTAAGTGAGCCATTGGAAGGAAGAGGATTCGGGAACCCATACGCCGGCGAACGCATCGCTGTCTCCGCCGAGCGCGGACTGGGCGGCGTTGCGGACGGGGAGATCGGGTGAAGTAGTTGTGCCGGCGAGGCCGAACCTGGGAATTAGCGGCTGGAATTGGAATTGGGAACTGGTCAGCCGCGCGAGAGCGCGGATGCTATCTTCGCCGCTGCCTCCGATGAGGTGGGTGGACATTGTCTCAAAGGTGGAGGGGTCGGTGAGGCGCGGAGAAGGCCCGCGGACCTGGGTGAGGAAGGCATCGGAGGGGCCGCGGAGAGCGGTCGTGGCTTGAGGAAAATCGGTGGAGCGCGTTTGACCGGCGATGAAGATGGCGCTGGTTGTGAAGTCCTGTTGAATGGCGAAGGCTTCATCGTCGCCGGAGCCGCCAAGATAGCTGAGGGTGGGGTCGGCGCCAAATTGGAGGACGCCGAAGAAGGCATCGGTGCCGCCGCCGAGGCTTCGCTGTCCTCCGCGGGCGGTGTCGAGGTCTGGGCTATCGGTGGATCCGGCGAGGAGGCCGGCCCCGAAGCTGTAGGGCGCGATGGCGTGGATGCGATCGCGGCCGGAGCCTCCCACGTAGCGGAAGCTCCTCAAAGAAGGAGGGCTGAAGCTCGACTGGTTGAACAACTCCAGCAGGAAGCCGTCGCTGGCCCCGCCGCGGTAAAGAGCTGGAAAGTTGGTGGCGAAATCGCGTGAATTTGTCGTGCCAGCGAGGTAGGCCGCCGGGCCGTTGGTTCCGGTGAGGATGACCCCGGCGAGTTCCTCGTCGCCGCTGCCACCAAGAATCACGGTGCCGAGGAGCGTCGTGTTGCCGAACCGGCCGAGGCCGGTAAGGAAGATGTCGCGTGTGCGGCGGCGTGCGCCGGTAGTGTTGGGTAATCCGGCGGAGCGTGTGTTGCCGGCCACGAAGTACTCGCTGACGGCGACGATTTCGTCGTCGTTTTCTCCGCCCCAGTAGGTGGACGCTTCGAGAACGGGATCGACGATGAGCGGGCGCGTCTTCTGGTAGGCGCCGAGTTGCAGATGGAACTCGCCGTTCGTCGTAGCGTAAAAGCGGCCGGAGATGCGGTGGCGCTTGCCGTGCTGGTCCTGCTGATAGATTTCCGGAGCGTGCTGACGGAGCGTGGCTGCGCCTGCCTTGATTTCGATGTCGCCGTTTGCGGCCGACTCGATGCGCGATGCTCCGCTGAATCGCAGGCGGATACGGGATGGGTCTGCTCCGGGGGCCAGCACGAGATCGTATTCCACATGCCCGCCACGATCATAAAAGACGGCATCGATGCCGGGGTAAACGTTGCGCCAGGCGAGGCGGCTGTAGACGGGGGCGTCTTTCACCCATCGGGACGGATCGTTTCCCAAGTAATAGGAGATGCGATCGACGGCCGCACCTACAGGCGTCCAGCGTGCCTTGTTCGCTCCAGCGAAACTCATCCGGACCGGTGTGCCCCCGGAAGCATCGAAAACAATCTCGCGTTCCATGAAGTACAAGTGCTGGCCGCGGGCGCGGGCGAAGTAGAGGGCAGCCGAATCCGCCTGCCCTTGGTTGGCCTCAAATCGGACAGCGCCGAAGGCGAATGGCTGGGGAGAAGTGCTCCAGGCGGGGGCAGCAATGATATTCAGCAGAAGTAGGATGGTCATGGGATAACGCTCACTGCAATCGGATCGCTGGCAACGGTGATGCCCTCGGGCGCAGTGAGACGAATCACTGCGCTGCCAGGCGCAACGGCTCGAAGAGTCAGGTTGACGGAGGATTGACCGGCCGCCAAGGTGACGCTAGCCGGCTCGACGGCGACGACCCCAGTCGGCGTCGTGTTGACCGCCGCGAGGATACTGCTTCCGGCGCGCGCTTGTCCATTGAGTTGGACGCTGATTAGCATGGATGCCCCTGCGCGCAGGGTCATGTTGGTGAGTGGGGAGTTACTGAACGCCTGTGTGAGACGCAGTGTGGCTTCCGTGGCAACCACGGGGATGGTGAGGCTGGAGTAGCCGGGTGCGCGCAGTGTGATCTCAGACGTGCCGAAACGGGCCAACTGCTGGATGGCGATTCGTGGGGCAGTGAGTACGGCTTGCGCCGAACCAGGTTGGTCGGGGTTGTTGCTGACCAGGGTAAGGGCGGGGTGGGAGGATTCAGCGGTGACCGTTACGCCCACGTTGCCAATCATCTCGCATGTGCGCTGTGTGTCGGGACCGAGGCTGACTTCCGTGCATGACGATTGCAGTTCCGGAAGTGTGACGGTCACCGTAGGCGCACTGGGGGCAGGGCCGAAGCCATCGGGCTGATCGATGAGGAGAGAGGCCGAACCGGGAGAAACGCCGCGGATGGCGATGTTGGACAGAGCGTCCGCTCGTAACGGAACAGCTTCCGGTGGAGCGGTGAAAATGCCGGGGTCGGAACTGCGGAAGCGCAATGAAGTTGAACCGGCATCAGGCAGGAACTGCAGGCTCCCTTGGAGTCCGGGTTGCGACGGTAAATCGGCGGATAGAAAACACGACACGGCAGTGGTTTGTCCCACAACGACCGCGATGGCGTCCCTGCCGTTGGCGTTGCAGGCAACCCAGGAATTGGTAAGCCTGAGGTTGAGGGTTTGCGTTGTCCCTCCTTCCACCTGGAAGCGGAGAGAAACCGTTCCTTCCTGGGCGCGTGCCTGCAAGTAGAACTGCTGTGTGCTGCCGGCGCCCGGCGATACAGCGACAGACAGCGAACCGGTGCCCAGAGCAGTGGAGGATCTGGAGAGAACAAGCCTGGCCGGATCGGAACTGGTTACGGTGACGATGCCGCCCGCAGGGAGAATTGCACCGAGGGAATGAGTGTATGCAACCTGGGCATTCCTGGCGAGCAGGATTTCCTGTTGTGTTTGCGCTGTAGTGTTGGATACGACGGATACCGGTATGGG
This sequence comes from Acidobacteriota bacterium, assembly GCA_018268935.1. Lineage (GTDB taxonomy): Bacteria > Acidobacteriota > Terriglobia > Bryobacterales > Bryobacteraceae > CADEFT01. The sequence goes on from JAFDVS010000149.1 coordinate 14,342, forward strand.
GCCGAGAAACGCGGTCTGCTGGCCATCGGCGGTGATTGTCGTCGTCCCCGGAGAGACAGCAGTCACGCGCAGAGTGGGAAACTCCTGCGGCGGACTCCATTCGAACGAGGCAGGACTGACTGTAGCCACGGAAGGATTGGCGCTGCTGAGCGCAAACCGGAATGGTCCGGCGCCGGGCCGCATGGTTGGGGTGAAGGCAGACCTCACTTCACCGGTTTGGCCGGAAGACAGGGTGACGTTGTTGTATCGCAGGAGCAGGGGTACGAAGGCCACCTCCATTTGCAGTGTGGCAAGGCCGGCGGCTTCGAAACGCAAGACAGTGTTCCCGGACTCGGCCAAGGCGTGCAGATACACGCTGGAAGCGCCGATGGGGAGCCGCACGGAGGCGGCCGGCGCGGCGCTGATCGAAGCCGCGACGAGCAGCTTCGAAGGGTCACCGCTGGTGACTGTAGTTTCAGACCTGCCCGGCCCAAAGTTGACCACCTGCAAGGTATCGCGAGTGAGGACGACGGTGGGGGAGGAAATGCTGACTGCGGGGGGAGGCTCCGCGGCGCGAAGGCGCAGCCTGCCGCGCGACGACTCAGTGAATCCTGGTGCCTCGGCGATGAGGAGGGTCTCCGCTCCGGTGGGCAGCGGGTCGAAACTTACCTCCGTTGTCGCCACCTGCGCGCTGAGCGTCAGCGTTTCGCGGGAGAGCCGAAGTGGTGCTCCCTCGGTTCGTAAACGCACCTCCGCGCTGACTCCGGGACGTAGCGTCTCAAAAAGGAGCGGTGTGCCGGACTCCTCGTCGAGCGGATACATGGCCACGATGACGCCGCCACTGGAGGTACTAGAGAGCACAACGCCGGAGGGAACATGTGTAACGCGAGTATCGGCATCGGGAGTACCGTTGGCGCGAATGCGCACCGTGGTTTCCCCTTGGGCCTTCAAGGATTGAAGGAAGACTTCGATTCCACCGGATTGAGGCGCAGCAACGTCGAGAGTTGGCGTGCCCGCGGATTGGTTGCTGGTGGAAAACAGAATCGCGGTGGGGTCTGAAGAAGTGAGGGAGACGGTTTCGCCAGGCTGTGACGTGCGCAGTTGCAGAGCGGTTTGCAGATCCTTGCCGATGACGAGTTGTGTGGTGCTGGTGATGGCTGCCGTGTTGGCTGGCGTGACGGTGACGGAAACGGAGGCGGGCTCGACGCGAGCGTCGCCGGATGTGACGGAGAGCGAAAGCTGAGCAGTGCCCGGCCGCAAACCTCGCAGCGTAATTCGCTGACTCGTCAAGTTCGTAGTGAGCCGGCTGAGGGAAACGACAGAAGCATCGGAATTGGAGAAATTGAGGAGGACGGGAGGAGCGCCTGGAATAAATCCGCTGGCGAAGCCGCCGGATTCGCTTTGCGGCCAAAGGGACGGGGATTCTTCGGCGCCTTGCCTGAGGGGCAGCTCCCGTACAAGTTCGATGGACTCCTGTCCGCTGAATTGTCTGGCCCAGCGGATTACGGCGGGCTCCAGTTTCACCGTGAACGGGATTTCGCCGGGAAACTCGGACGAAGTAACGATGACGCGCACTTCGCCGCTGCCGGCAAGTGCCTGGGCGAAGATGACGGGAGGCCTCTGATTCATGGCTACGGTGACTTCTCCGCTTCCGCGTGTGGAGGATGAAGCAGTTACCAGCAGGCGGCTGGGATCCTCGCTGCGGGCGGTGAGCGTGCCACGATAGCCGGTGGAAACTAGCAGGCCGTTGGCCATGAATTGGATGGGAAGATTCCCTTGCAGATTCCGGCCGAGGCGGACGGGAGGAACGGCGAGAAGCTCCATGGGAGAAACGGTGACGAGGAAGGGTTCCGCCTCCAATACGCGCCAGCCCGGTGCGTCCACAGTGATCCTGGATTGCCCCGGACCGCGTACCCTCAGTTGCACTCCGTTTGAAGATGTTTCCGATACCTGCACTTCGACTACATCCGGATTGGAACTGGCCCAACGCACGGAGGGAGCTACACCGTCGCGGCGGAGATAAGAGGCTTCGCCCACGAACTTGTTGGAGGTGGGGTCGATGGCGCGATAGTTGATGAAGACAGAAGCCGACGGCGACCAGGTGTAGAGGCTGGTGGCGCCGCTTAGCACGACCACGCCCGGATAGAGTTTGACGCGAATCGTCTTCTGAGGAAACCCTTGCGCCGTGGCTGTGACTTCGACTTCTCCGCTATCGGACAAAGCCTCCAAACGCACGCCGTCCTGTGCCGCGGCGGTGAATTCGGATAACGGCCGGCCAGCGAACGAGAACCTGAGGCGCGAAGGATCGGAGGAACGGAAGGTGATGGCAGGGCGGAAGGCGCTACGCGCCGGACGGAGGATGAGTTGCAGCGCACCGTCCTTGGGCAAGATCACTTCACTGGGGCCGGAGAGGTAGTCTGTTCCGATGTCGGCATGGAAGCCATCGAGTTTCGCCGCATATTCCGAGCGGGCACCTTCCGATTGAGGAAGATTGGTGGAGGTGGTGGCTCCGCCGACACGAGTGCTGCCGGATGCGAGCGTGGCGACGGAATCAATGCGGTCGTCGCCGGAGCCGCCGAAGTAAGTGAATTGGCGGAGCTTTCCACCGTCGTCATAAAGGGCGAAAAAACCATCCTGGCCGCCTCCTGTTTTAGGCTGGAGCGCATCTACCACGGGCAGGTCCGTGCTTCTGGTCCAACCTCCGACGGAGAGGTCTCCCGCAGTGCTGAGGGCAGCGCTGGTGGCCGCTTCACCGGCGGAACCGCCCATGTAAGTGAGCCAGGCGAGAGAAGAAGACGACGGAATCCACATCCCGGCAAACGCATCGCCACCGCCGCCGAAGGCTGGTTGTGCGGCGTTACGTACAGGCAGGTCTGGGGAGGTGGTGGTGCCTGCGAAGCCTACTCGAACGGGGGTTGCGGTGCCGGGAGGCGGGGCCAGGGAGCGGATGCTGTCTTCGCCACTGCCGCCGATGAGTTCGGTGCCGAGGATTTCGAAAGTGGCTGGACTATTGAATGAGACGAAAGGGCTTCTGACTCGGGTCAGGAAACCATCGGAAGGGCCGCGAGGCACGGTGGTGGCCGCCGGAAAATCAGTGGAGCGTGTTTCGCCGGCTATCAGGAAAGAGTCGCTGATGCGTAGGACGGAGTAGGCGGCATCGTTCCCCGATCCGCCCAGGTAGCTGAGTGCGAGATTGTTGGAGCTATCAAGGATGCCGAAGAAAGCGTCGGTGCCTCCACCGGGAGTGCGCTGGCCTCCGGGAGCAGTTGCCAGATCGGGGCTATCGGTGACACCGGCAAAGAGCGTGGCGAACGCCGGGTAGATCTGGATCGAATGGATCCGGTCCTCTCCGCTGCCACCCACATAGCGGAGCATACGAGGCGTCACGCTCATCGTGGTGATGCGGGTACTCACACCCACATTCAAAATGAACCCGTCGCTGGCGCCGCCTTGATAGGCAGATGTGGAAGGGGAGGACCCAGGAAAGTCACGCGAATTGGTGGTACCGGCCAGAGTGACATCCGCGACTATGGTGCGGGGAACCACAAATCCGGCGAGTTCATCGTCGCCGCTCCCTCCTATGATCGCCGTGCTGTAAAACGTGATGGTATTTGCTAGTCCGATGCCGGTGAGGAAGATGTCGCGGCTGCGGCGGCGTGCGCCCGGTGTAGCGGGGAAGCCCGCGGACCGCGTGTTCCCGGCGATGAAGGTCTCGCTCACGGCAACAATCTCGTCGTCGTTCTCCCCGCCCAAGTAACCCGAGGCTTCGAGAACTGGATCGACAATGAGCGTGCGGTTTTTCTGATAGCTGCCGAGTTGCAGATAGAACTCGCCGTTCGCGGCGGCGACGAAGCGGCCGTGGATGAGGCGGCGCTTGCCGTGCTGGTCTTGCTGATAAATTTCCGGAGCGTGCTGGCGGAGGGTTGCCGCGCCTACTTTGATTTCGATATCGCCGTCTGCGGCCGATTCGATGCGCGATGCTCCGCTGAATCGCAGGCGGATGCAGGAAGGGTCTGCCCCGGGGGCGAGCACGAGATCGTATTCCACGTGTCCGCCGCGATCATAAAAAACGGCGTCGATGCCGGGATAGAGGTTGCGCCAGGCGAGGCGGCTGTAGACGGGAGCGTCTTTCACCCAACGGGACGGATCGTTGCCCAAGTAATAGGAGATGCGATCGACGGCGACACCCACGGGTGTCCAGCGTGCTTTGCTCGCTCCGGTGAAACTCATCCGCACGGGTGAGCCTTCGGAAGCATCGAAAACAATCTCGCGCTGCATGAAGTAAACATGCTGGCCACGGGCGCGGGCGAAGTAGAGGGCAGCGGGATCCGCCTGCCCTTGGTTGGCCTCAAATCGGACAGCGCCGAATGCGAATGGTTTGGGAGAACTGCTCCATGCGGGCTGAAGCGCGGTGAAGAGTAAGAAGATCAGGAATACGGGCATAAGAATCACCGGACAGAAATGAGCAGATCGCGGCGCGATGTGCCGCGGGTGAAATTAGCAGGCAGGATGAGGCTGACAGCAGAATCGCCTGTGCCCACCAGTTCCAGCGTGACGGACTTGCGGCTGTCGCCGGGATTGAAATCAACGAATGCGGGAACACGTACCACCTGCGGATTGCTGGATTGCAGGTTGACACGCAAGGGACCGAAAGAGCCGCCCAGAGGCAACTCGCGTGCCACGCTGAACCCATCGATGTGCAGCCTGAGGTTGACGGCAAAGGTGCGATTGGTGAGACTCACCAGCACCGGACTCTGCGAATCGAAGGACATGCCGGGCTCGTTGATATTCAGTGAGATCTCGCCATTCCTGAAGTCCGGGGCGGAAACGATGATGGCGCCGAAGTTGGCGCCTGCGCCGGGTTCGACGAACAAGTCGCGTTGCACTCCAGGCTGCAGCGGCACGGTAAGTGTGGAAGCTTGCGGCGCGTTCGGACCCGTTTGCGCCGTGCCGAAACGCAGTGGCGCGGCATTGGCGGCACTGACCGTCGCGGTGACGATGCCTGACGACGGATTGCGCACGCTGAAGCGCGACACCAGGTGACGGGCGGCGGGATCGGAGTCATACGGGGAAAATTCCCAGGGACGCACGGTGACCAAAATCCCCGCCGCTTGATTGACCACGGAAGGCGGAGCCTCCACACGAAGGAATGCTTGGCCGGGACGGCGCGGCCGGACTTCGATGCGAAGGAAGGAGTTCGGTTGGATGGAAGCGGAGACGGGCTCGAGAATTGAGGTATCGCTGGAGGAAAGCTGCACAGGCAACGTGACGCCGGGACGAAGACTGAATGCACCGCTGGCTGTGTCATTGCCATCCACCGGCCCGTAGATCAGTGGGATGACATGAACAGGCGTGAACAGGTTTAGCTCAACCGGGGATTGGCTTTCGCGGCGCAGCGCCAGTGGCGCGATGAGGAATGAGATATCCGTGGTAGCGAAATTCGTGGCAGAGAGCTGCACGGTAACACGTTCGCCGGGAGTGACCGAGCTGAGCGCCTGCACGTGAACACTTTGGTTGATGAGCACCGTGGCGCTCGGCTGGCCGGGCCGCGCAGGGTCGGTGGAGATGAGGAGCTTGGAGGGATCGGCGCTGGTGACAGTGATGGGTACCGATACCGTTTGACCGCCGGATCCGGAAACCGTGCCTGCCTGCAGTTGCACCTGCAAATCCGGACTAAGCAGCAGCGTTGCCCCGGTGAGCGTGAGTTTGCGCGCGAATACGCGAACCCGGAGGGAAGCATCCGGAACACTGATAAACCCTTCCGGCTGGATGGCGCGAAGCGTGGCCAGGCCTTCCGCAGTGGCGCGGAAAGTGAACTGTCCGCTCGAATCGCCTTCGTTGAAAATGATGTCGGGTGGCAGCGGGCTGACGATGGCGGGGTCTGAGCTTTCGCGGCGCAGGAAGAACGGATCGGTGCCGCCACGAATGGTGACGTCCTGCTCGATCAAAGCGCCGCTGGCGGGCTCGACCAGATACGGCCGGGCGGTGACGGGGAAGGATTGATCGCCGAGTGGTTGCTCTATTTCCCGCAGCGAGATCAAGCCAGGAGAGAAAGAAGAACTCGTACCGCTGCGCAGAGCGATGGTGGAAGGGAAGAGGAATACCGGAATGGTGGTGGAACGGCCGTCCGCACTTTCGGCAATCAGTTGCACCGTGCCTTCCGAAGCGAAGCCTTGCAGGTACACCTCACCGCGTGTGCTGGCCGCGGTGTCGACCTCGGCAGTACCCCTCGCTTTCGGATCGTTGGAGATCAGCAGGCGGGACGGATCGGAACTGCGGAGTTTCCCTCTGAACAGGATGGTGGAGAACTGGCTTTGCATGTAGAGCGACAGCGCGGTCTGCAGACGGTTGCCGACCAGCAGGCGGGACACGGGCAAGACAGGCGGCAGTTGCGCGGGCGCGGCGACAACGCGCACGGTGAGACTGGATTGCAGCGGGCTCACATCGCCGGCGGGCTCCAGGCTGACGGTGACCGCAGCGGGATTCGGGCAGCGGAAACGCACGCTCAATTCCACCTGCCCTTCGACGGTTTCCGGGAAGTCGCAAAGGCCGGCGGGGACGGCTCGCACTCGCAACCGGATTGTCCTTTCGTTTCGAAGCGCAAGACTCGATATCGGGCGTCCATTGTCGTCGCCCGCATTGAGGAAAGCCACGGTGCTGGATTCACCGGCCGTGTAGCGCAGTTCGCTGCTGGTGGGAACAAAGAGCGGCGCTACCGCACGCAACGGAATGCCGAATTCAGTAAAACCCTGTCCGGAGACCAGCAGTGTGGCTTTGTCGCCGGGGCGCGCTCCGGTGGCCACAATCGAGACCGATGCCGGACCGGTTGGATAGTTCACCGCGGGCTCCAGCGCGAAGGATGTTCGGAGCGCGAAGAGAGCGGGATTGCTAATGCGCAGACGGACGGTGCCGATGGTTTCGAAGCTCACCGTGCTTTCTTGAATGAAGATGAACTGCGAGCCTCCCGTTGGGAGGACGATCTCGTCCATCCCGAAGCTGATGCGTGGAGGAACGACGCGTACCGCGTAGGTGAGCGAAGCGATCTCAGGAGGAGACTCCGGCGGAAACGAAAGCACGGCGTCTCCCAAAGCGCGGGCCATAAATGCAAAGGTTCCGGACGGGGAGTTGGGGACCGGCTGAAGGACCTCCGGGTTGGAGGATCGCAGCTCCACGGCCACGCCCGACCGCAGAGCGACCGTGGCGCCGAACTGGAAGGGAATCCCTGACGCGTCCCAACGCGGCTGCGTTTCCAGCGTGAGATTGAGAGGAGTACCAGGGCTGATTGTGGGGCGGGCCGACGGCGCGAAGCGGGCCGTGTAGGGAACCATGCGCAGCAACAGGCGCGCGGAGAATGGCTGTCCGTTGTAGATTCCGTCCAGGCGGACCGCTGCCGTTCCCGAATCGCTGAGCGCTGTGAACAATAGCGCTGCGCCCGAAACCGGGTTTAGCGTAACCGCATCGAGTTCCATGCCGCGGGCCGATCCCACGCGCAGACGGGCCGGATCTTCGGAGACCGCTCGAATGCTGTCACCGGTGATGCCGGAAACCGGCAGGGTCACTACATGGTCTTTGGGAATTTGAAAATTCGATAGGGGGAACGGACTTCGCTGCGGGTTGACGGAATTCACGTAGAGTATCTGATCTGGAGCGGCAGCGAATCGGGTGGATGTGGGGGTGGCGGTGAAACTGCCTTCGGCGGATGCGACCAGGGGAATTTGAACCACGCCGGCGTTTTCATAGCGCGGGCCGGATTGGCGAACGAGGGAGAGGCCTGATCCGCCGGGGATGTCGAAGGAGGGATCGAACACAATCCCCGGCCGCACCACTTGCGGGCTGCCGGGCAAGCCGTTAGGAAGCAGCGGTGAGGTAAACACCGAGGCGTTGAAATTGACTCCGGGAGAGACGGAAACGCTGGGCTGCTGGAGAAAGATGCGCGACGGGGCCAGTTGAATCCGCAGCGTACGCTTCGGATAACGCAGGCTGACGGGCGGCGCGGCGCGGCCTTCGACAATAACCTCCACTTCGCCCTCGGCGGAGAGAGCTTGCAGCGTGAACTGCGTCTGCTGCTGCCCGGCTTGTATCAGGATGGCCTCTCTGCCGGGCCGATCGGGCGATTCGGATACCAGTAGCTTCGACGGATCGCTGGAACGAATCAGCAGCAGACCGTCCATGCCGGGTTCGGAGGTGGCTTGCAGGCTGAGCGTTGTCTGCAGATCGCTGCCGATGGTGAGCGTGACCCTCTGTGGCTGCGCGGCGCCTGTAGTGGAAGGGGAAACAACGCGAACGGTGCTGAAGGCAAACGTCAGTGTGAAACCATCAAGCGCCGCACCGGACTCGGAGACGGTATCGAAGGTGCGGAGCCACTCGGGCGCATCGCTTGATCCGGAGAGTGACACTTTCCCCACTTCGAGCACCGATAGTCCGAGGATGCGGTCCTCGCCGGGTCCGCCGACACGAGCGGCGCGCATCGCCGTGGCCGTCGAATCGCAATGAACGAAGAGCCCGTCGGTGCGGCCCGCGGGGGCCTCTTCGGGGTCGATGCCGGGTAGCGCGAGACTGGGGGAATCGGTTACACCAGCGAGATACAAATCGCCGGAGTACGATTCCATCGCTGTGATCTCATCTGTTGCGTTGCCGCCGAAATAGGTGGAGCGGATTGGGGCGGCGGTGGCAGCATCGAGGTGCGCGAGGAAGCCGTCGGTGCGTCCCCCTTTGTATGGAGCAGTGGCCTTCGGAAGATTGGCCGAATCGGTGGTGCCTGCAACGTACAGGCCCTCGTCTGGAATGGAAGCGAGCCCGCCAAAGCTCTCGTTCCCCGCTCCGCCGTAGGTGGCAACCAGCGGCGCCTGCATCGGAGCGAAGCGAGCACGGGCGATCCACAGATCGCGCTGTCTGCTCGGGGCCAATCCGGTGGTGGAAGGGAAATCGGGAGAGTCCGTTTCTCCTCCGATGGCCCACTCGCCGGCGTCAACTTGCCGCAGGCGAATGGCGCGGTCATCGCCTGCTCCGCCGATGACGAGCAACGATTGACGCTCCGATTCCAGGGTGCCAGCGAAGGCGTCCTTCTTTCCGCCCGCGCCGATGCGCTCGATGGTGGTGTTGGGCCAATCGGTGTTGCTGGTTTCGCCGGCAATGAGCAACGGCAGTAGCTGCGTGCCTGCTTGCGGTATGCGCCGGACGTCATACAGGCGATCATCGCCGGGCCCGCCGATGTAGGTGGCGATTGATAGACCGCCGTGCGCGAATTCAATGAGAAATCCGTCGGTTGTCCCGCCGCCAAAGGGGCGATGGTGCAAGCCGGGTATTGACAAAAGAGGCGCATCGCTTGAGTTTGTCCAGCCGGCGAGATAGAGCCTTGCGTTGTTGCTTTCCTGATCGGCGCCACCGATCTCCTCATCGCCCGTGCCTCCCCAGAACACGGTGGTGGTTCCGGTGGACACGTATTTCACGAAGATATCGCGGTCGCGGCGATTCCCGGTGCGGCTCCAGTGAGCCGAGCGCGTGGTGCCGTAACGATAGGCTCCCAAAACACCGATCAGTTGATCTTCCTCCGGGGTTGCATCGATGCGGGCCGATTCAATTACTGGATCGATGGTGAGTGGCGAGGATGTATCGTATTCTCCGAGTTGGAAGACGAATTCGTTGGGCGCGGCTTGCTGGAGTTGTACCGCTATCGGGCGTTGCGAGCCGTGGATGGTCTGCCAAGCGGCGGGCTTCCATTGCAGCATGGGCCCCGCGGACAACGACCCATCGTCGTTGAGACGCCCGGTGGCGCCTGTGATCGTGAGGCGGATACGGCTGGGGTCGGCGTGCGGGTGAACGAGGAAGTCGTACTCCAGGTGGTCGCCGCGTGTATGGAGAATCCAGTCAATGCCGGGGTAGATTGCGTGCTGTTCGAGCTTTGCGTAAGTGGGGACGCCGGTGCGGCAAAGATCACGCTGGGAGAGGTTGCAATAGCGGATGATGTTGCCTGTTGGGTTGCGGCCAATCCACTCCGTTGGGCGCAAGCCGTTGAGGTGGAGTTGCACCGCGGGCTGTCCGGGCGAGACGAAACGGATGTGGGTGGGGTGGATGTGCGTTTCGAGGGCGCCGAGGCGGGCCAGAAACTGGGAGGAGGAAACGGATTGACCACGGTTGGGCTCAAACTCAGGTGCTGCTCCGCAGGCTGGTATCAGCAACACAGTAAGCGCAATAAGACGATAAGTCACTCTGTTAAGCCAGTAATATAGCGAAATTCTCGCGTGCGCGGAGGCACGCGCCGGGCAACTGTAAACTCCTGGCGTGTGGCCGGGCGTTCACATTACTTGCTTGTGGGCCCGACGGCGACCTGATGTCGCTTGTTGCCGCAGGGCGGGAGGCGGCGTGAGGGGAAGCGGCAACCGCCCACAACCGCCCGAATCCGTTAGGCTCGATCGAATGCGGTTAAGGTGTCACGCCAAAGGAGCAGTGCGCTTTCAGACCCACCTGTCGAGACCCCAAGGCAGGAGCAACGGTGCAATCGAGACGGCGTTCTCCATCAATCTATCCCGCGCTCACATTGGCCTCAATTGTGTGACACTGAAATCCGGGAACCGCCCTAGGGTCGCATCAAACCTGGAGAAGGGGACACGGACCGTCGGCCAAAGTAGAACCGACGTCGGTCAGGGTCGCACAATTCCGTTGCATGTGGATGCGTTCGCGGCGATCATAGAGCTGCGCTGAGTGGCACCTTTTCTTATTGGCAAGCCTCAGCCTAGCCAATCCAACTCGCCCGGTCACCACATTAAGGACAGTCTGGAACAAGATCAAGTCGGACGCCGGCCTGAAGGGAAGGTGACACGACAATCGGCACGCCCTCATCACTCATGGCGGAGAGTTGGGCCGCATCGGATGAACACGATCAAAGACTTGGCGGGACACTTCTCGAATCAGATGCTGAAGTACTTTCCCACATTCGGATGGAGGCAAAACGGTGAGCCGTGAGAAGCCTTGGTTGCCAAGCCTAATCAGGTTGCAGGAAAATGAATTGGCTCCTCAGGTAGGACTCNNCTTCGGTTAACAGCCGAATGCTCTACCATTGAGCTACTGAGGAGTGTTACAGGTTGGCTCACCCATTACACCAAACCACCCTCTCCAAAGTCAACTTTCTCCCCCACCCGCGATACACTATCCTTCATCCATGCCCACCCGCCGAACCCTCCTCCAATTCCCCTTCGCCGCACTCCTCCCCATGTCCCGCAGCTCCGCCCTATCCGCCATGCAACAAGTCATGGGGCCACTCCCCCAGCGCCCCAATCACCCCCCTGCCATCCAATCCCTCGAATCCTTCGACCACCCCTCCTACACCCGCCGCAAAATCCGCTACGAAGCCGAGCCCAACGACTTCGTTCCCGCCTGGCTCCTCACCCCCAAAACCACTTCCAAAACAAAACTACCCGCCGTTGTTTGCCTCCACCAGACCACTCGCATCGGCAAGGATGAACCCGCTGGACTCGGCGGGAAACCCAACCTCCACTACGCGCACGAACTCGCCGAACTGGGCTTCGTCACCATCGCACCCGATTACCCTAACTTCGGCGAATACACCTTCGATCCCTACACTCACGGCTACGTCTCCGCATCCATGAAGGGCATCGTCAACCACATGCGCGCCGTCGATCTGCTTCTCTCTCTCCCCAACGTCGACGCCCGCCGCATCGCCGCTTGCGGCCACTCCCTCGGAGGCCACAATTCCCTCTTCGTTGCCGCCTTTGACATCCGCATCCGCTGTGCCATCACAAGCTGTGGCTTCACCGCCTTCCCCAAATACTACAACGGCAACCTCACCGGCTGGTCGCACAAAGGATACATGCCGCGCATCGCCGATGTGTACGGCAAAGACCCGGCTCGCATGCCCTTCGACTTCCCTGACGTCCTCGCCGCCATCGCCCCTCGCGCTGTTTTCGTCAACGCACCCACACGCGACAGCAACTTCGAAATCAGCGGCGTAGTCGATTGCGTCCGCGCCACTTCGAACCTGTTTCCACGCAACCACCTCCGCGCCGTCTACCCCGAAGCGGCCCACGATTTCCCACCCGATATCCGCCGCGAAGCCTACACCTTCCTCAAACAACTCCCCGTTTGAGGCATCATAAAAACTCATGGGTCCGCGCATCCTACTTCTCCTTCCTCAACTCCCTCAAGATCCTTCCAGCGGTGCGGCGCGCACAGCACAGACTGCCGCCGAGATGGCCCACGAATCCGGTTTCGAAGTCCAGGCGCTCGCCACCACGGCCACGGAACGAGGCAATCAAACCGATCCCGTTGCCTACCTCCAGTCGATGGGGATTGAACCCGAAGTCCGCGCAGCCTCCTCCAAGGGATCGCGCGAATTCCGTTTTACCCAGCGAGGCATCCCCTACACCCTCCTCGACACCGGACGCTTCGGCGTCCTCCAGTGGGAAAAAACACACGGCCGCCAATTCGACCGGCTCTTCGACGACATCCTTAGCTCCTTTGATCCCGACATCATCTTCACCTACGGCGGACTCGCCGGCGACGTCCGCCGCCTTCGCCGGGCACGCCAAAAAGATATTCGGATCGCCTTCTGCGTTTTCAATATGTCGTACCTCAAGCCTGACTTCTTCCACGATGTGGACGCCGTCACAACACCCAGTGAGTTCATGGCCAAGCGCTACAAGGAACTGGTCGGCATTGACAGTACACCTCTCCCGACACCAATCCACTTCGAGGATGTCCTCGCTCCCGAACATGACCCCATCTTCGTCACCATGGTCAATCCCTCAGTCGAGAAAGGGCTGTTCTTCTTTGCACGTCTCGCCGAGGAACTCGGCCGCCGCCAGCCGAAGATCGCTGTTCTCGCCATCGAATCCCGCGGTACCGCGGGCCTTGTCGTGAAAGCCGGACTCGAAGGCGGCTTCGATCTCCGCCGCCATGAGAGCATCATGATCTCCCCGGCTGTTCCCACGCCTCGCGATATCTTCGCTCCTACGCGCATGCTGCTAGTTCCATCCGTTTGGGAGGAACCCTCCGGCCGTGTCGCCGCCGAAGCCTTGGTCAATGCGGTCCCTCCCATCGTCAGTGACCGCGGTGGATTGGAGGAAAGCTGCAACGGCGCGGGCTTCGTTCTCCCGCTTCCCGGTGATCTCACCATGGAGACACGCAAACCCGTGGCTGCCGAAGCCGTGGAACCGTGGCTCGAAACTATTGAGCGGCTTTGTTTCGATGACGAAGAGTATCAGCGCCAGGCAGCCAAAGCCAAACAGGCCGCATCGATGTATTCGCGCCAAAACCTCACGCCGCGTTACGCCGCGTTCTTCAAGAACGTCCTCACCCTGCCAGGAAAGAAATGATGCCACTTCCGCATCTCATCACTACCGTCGGTGGCGCCGCCGTTCCCACTCTGGAGCCGATGCTGCGGCACTATCTTTCGCTCGGAGTTGAATCCGTCTTTCTCAATCTTCACCTCCAGCAGGAGCATGACCCCATTCGCGAAACAGTAGAAGATGTCGCGCGCCGTTGTGGTGTACGCATCACAGACACCTACATCGGAGATTGGCATTCCATCCAACAGGAAGCCTACGCCAAGCCCCGGCGCGACTATCCCAACGATTGGTTTATCCTCGCCGATTCCGACGAGTTCCAGCAATACCCAGCTCCACTCGCCGACATCATCGCCGAATGCGAACAGCACAATTGGGACCACCTCAAAGGCTGCTTTCTCGATCGCCTCGCCGCCGATGGTTCCTTTCCATCTATCGACACCACCGCCACACTGGAGCAACAGTTCCCCCTCGGCGCAATGCTGACTTTCCCTGTGATGCTCGGTGACCCTCGCAAAATCACTCTCGTGCGTGGACCCATCTACATCATCGATGGCCAGCACTTCACTTACTCACCCATGGGTTGTCCCCCGGACATTCACTACATCCCCGTGCATCATTTCAAATGGACGCAAGGGATCCCGCAGCGTCTCGCACAGCGCATTCAGCAGATGAAGCAGTCCGGCGTCACGCATTGGGTGGAGAGTCAGCGATTCCTCGATTTCATTGAGGCTTCGGGCGGCAGAATTGATCTCCACGAGGAACGGCTCCTCATCGCCCATTGCCATCCTACCTATCCCCATTGGGATGCAATGAAACAGTTCGTGCTCAACCTGCGCTAGTTCCGCCGCTCCCTCTCCGGCGGCGCGTCCGCATCACATCGTCAGCCCCGCTTCTCTTCCAATTCTGACCAGCGATGATACAACGCATCCACCGCCTCCTGCGCCTTCTGCATCGCATCATAGGCGTCCTGCAAAGCGCGTCCATCCACCACCACTGCCGGATCATGCAGCTTCGCCTTGCACGCTTCCAATGCCTGCTCCGCTTCGGCGATGCGCTGTTCGATGGTCTCGTACTCGCGCGCCTCCATGTAGGAAAGCCGCTTCTTCACCGTGCCCGCGGGCGCGGCCGGCGCTGCCACCGCGGAAACAACAGAAGCCGCCTTCACCTTCGCCTTCTTCTGCGCAACCTGCCAATCATCCCACTGGAAGTAATCCGCGAACCGTCCGATCGCCCCATCGCCATCCAAGCCCAATACCACCGTAGCCACGCGATCCAACAAATAGCGGTCGTGCGTCACCAGCACCAGCGCCCCGCGAAACTCCAGCAGGCTCTCTTCCAGAATCTCCAGCGTGGGGATATCCAGATCGTTCGTCGGCTCATCCAGCAACAGCACATCGGCCGGCTCCAGCATCAGCTTCGCAATCAGCACACGCGCCCGCTCGCCGCCCGACAAACGCCCCACCGGCTGATTCAATTGATCGCTCTGAAACAGAAACCGCGCCGCCCACGAAGCCACATGCAACACTCGATCCTGATACACCACCGAATCCCCATCCGGAGCCAGCGCCCGCCGCAACGTCACATCCGGATCCAGTTGCCGGTTCTGATCGAAGTACACCATGCGCAACAAGTCCGCTCGCCGCACCGCGCCCTCCGTCGGATCCATCTGTCCCATCAACACCCGCATCAATGTCGATTTGCCGCTGCCATTCGGCCCCACCAATCCAATCCGTGTTCCCGGCGTCACCACGAAATCCAGGCCCGAAAACAACGTCCGCCCGCCTAGCGCCACACCCACCTTCTCCAGTTCAATCAGCCGCTTCGTCTTGCGCTCCGTGGCCGAAAAATCAATGTCCGCTGTCGAACTCCGCGCTCGGCTCTGCAAATCCGCCAGTTCCCCAATCAACTCATTCGCCTTGTCAATCCGTGCCTTCGATTTCGTAGTCCGCGCCTTCGGCCCACGCCGTAACCACTCCATCTCCGTGCGGACACGGTTTTCCAGTGCATCCTGCCGCTTCGCCTGCGCGTGCAGATAATCCGCCTTCTTCTCCAGGAAGACACTGTACGTTCCGCTCACCCGCAGCAGGCCGTCCACATACGCGCGATTCAACTCCACCATTTCCGTCGCCACGTTCTCCAGAAAATACCGGTCGTGACTGATCACCACGCAGGCAAAGCCAACCCCGGCCAGTAATTTCTCCAGCCACCCGATCCCCGCCAAATCCAGATGGTTCGTTGGCTCATCCAACAACAACACATCGGGATGCTGCACCAGCGCCTCCACAATCGCCAGGCGCTTCTTCCAACCGCCGGAAAACGCGCTCACCTCCGCATCCAGATTCTCGAAGCCGGCCTTGCCAACCACCTCCGCCACCTCAGGTGCAGTTAACGATTCCACCACGCGTCCCAGTACGTCGCGCACGCGATCCCCAGCTTCGAATTGCGATTCCTGCGCGACATAGCAGAAGCGCACCCGCTTGCGGATCGCCACCTCCCCACTGTCGGGTTCCAGCAGTCCCGCCAGGATGCGCAGCAGCGTCGATTTTCCCGAACCGTTCGGTCCGATCAGCCCGACTCGAGCCCCTTCCTCCACCGTGAAATTGATGTTCTCAAACAGCGATTCCGCCCCGAAAGACTTCGTCAGATTCTGTGCGTTGATCAGTAGTGCCAATCTAGCAGTGTACTCAAATGGCGATATGCTGAACGCAATGCGGAACGCCATACTGTGCTTCGTCACTGCCGCCTGCGCCTGCGCCCAGCAGATCCAGCTCGAAACACCCACCCAGGTCCCCCGCTACGGCATCGCCCAGTTCTCCCTGCACATCAACTCCCCGCGCTTCCCCAACCCATTCCTCGAACCCGCGCCAACCGCCGAAATCACCACCCCTAACGGCGCCAAACACATCGTCACCGGCTTCTGCGATTCAAACGACGGCAGCCTCTTTCGCCTTCGCTACTCCCCCTCGCAACCAGGCACGCATCGCTTCCTCGTCCGCATGGGCGCCTTCCGCCAAAAGGGCGAATTCACCGCCGAGCCATCAGTCAACCACGGCCCCGTCGAAGCCGACCCAGAACATCCCAAGCACTTCCGTTACGCCAGCGGCCAGCCCTTCTTCCACCTCGGCTACACCGCTTATCATCTCCTCGATCCCTCCAAGTCCGGCGCCGAAGTCGATGCCGTCCTCGACTACTGCGCGCACAACGGCTTCAACAAGATTCGCTTCCTCCTCAGCGGCTATCCCCGCGACACCGAAACCCGCTCCAGCACCGATAACGAACACGGCGTCCCCGATCCCAAGCGCGCTCCCAACTACGGCGCGCCGAAGGGCCGCGTCAATCCACTGCCCGCCTGGCCCGGCCAACCTCACGCCTACGATTTCACCCGCTTCCACCTCCCCTTCTGGCGCCGCGCCGAGGCCATCATCGCCTCCATGCTCCGCCGCGGCCTGCAAGCCAACGTTATCCTCACCATCGAGAAGCAAAATCTGCCCGATGAATACGGCCGCCTCAGCGACCACGAGCTTCGCTTCTACCGCTACGCCTTCGCCCGCCTCGGCGCATACAGCAACGTCTGGTGGGATCTCGGCAACGAACACAACGAATACCGCGACAAAACCTGGGGCGACGCCATAGGCGCCGTCCTCCGCGCCCTAGACCCGCATCAACGCCTCGCCTCCGCGCACGCCTACGCTGACTTCTGGTACAGCCAGTCCCCATGGGCTTCCTACATCGTCACCCAGCAATACGGCACGGAGCAGGAAGTCTACAATTGGGTCCGAAAATACGAAAACGTGCCCAAACCCTACGTCAACGAAGAGTACGGCTACGAAGGTCCCGCCAACACACCCGGCCATCTGCAGAACGCCGATTGGACCCGCCGCACTCACTGGGCCATCGCCATGGCCGGCGGCTATGCCACCTACGGCGATTGGAGCGGCAACGTCGCCTGGTATTACTCTGGTGACCCCGGCAAAGGCGTCGCGGCCACTCAACTCAAACACCTCCGCACCTTCTTCGAAGCACTGCCCTACAACAACATGAAGCCCTGTCCGGACCCGGTCCCCAGCGGCTTCTGCCTTGCCGGACCCGGCGCACAACGCGTCTACTACATGCTCACCGGCGCACCACCGCCCGATCGGCGTACCCTCCGCCGCTATGATCCCCGCCTCGGCCAGTGGCCAACAACCCGCGTCACGGCGCCAAACGCCGACTGGGTCTATATCACCGAACCGTAGTCCCCTTCATCTCATTCAACAACTGCAGCGCCTTGAACGCCAGCATATCCCCCGCCGGCTTCGCATACGGCTGCTTCAATGCCTCCAGATAAAACGCCGAGAGCCAATCCACATCCCCTAAATCCTTCGCTTGCCCGATGAACCGCGGATCCATCGAATTCGTGCACGATACCGGAATCGTCAGCCCATACGGACTCCGCTCCCGAATGGTCAATCCAATCCCCACAAACGGCTCGGCCGGCAGAAATACAAACGCCACGTCCGATCCGATGGTCAGCGCCTGCACCTCCAGCTTGCATTCCTTCTCCGGCATCGTCACCCCGTTGCGCACATGCTCCAGCGCCCATTCTGTCCAATGCCCTCTGCTCCCGTTGCCCTCCAACTCCTGCAGCGACGGCAGTGGTGCATACCGCAGCGTCGCCGTGGCTGAGCCGAACCCGAGAGTGGTCTCCTCCACCACATGCTCTCCCAGCGCCGCTTCCGTGAAGCTCTTGCCCAGCTTCCGTCCCATGTCCTTCGCCTTCCGCACGCCGCCGCCCAAAAACTTCGCGCTGACGTCTCCCGCGCAGCCTTGCAGAAACACCGTCACCGGCGCCATCGGATGAAACGACTTCGCTAACTCCTGCAGCGCGTAACCGCAGTAATCCGGATCCACCACCGGCGCCTCGCGATTGTAGGAAACTACGGGCCTTCCGGTGAAGTGCGCCAGCAACAACGCGGGCGCGCCCGTGTCATCATCAAAGCGCACCACCGAGGCGAGCGGATCAATCGCGCCCAGCTTCGCTTTCCCCATCTTCTTGCGGTCTTCCTCACGCACCACGTAGGACGCTCCATTCTTTCGCCGCGCTTTGCGATTGAATGTCAGCTCGTCCTGTTCGCTGGTCCCATAGCTCACCGTCACGCGACGGAACTGCCTGGGAAGCTTCTCCAATGCTTTCCGCAAATCGCGGTCAGCGCTTTCCGGCCAGCCTCCCGCCCGCGAAATGTTGTTCGTCACCGAACACAACGTCCGCTCCACGGGAATCCCCAACACACCCGCCAAATGCTTCCGTGCGTCGTCGAATATCTCGTAGTCCGAGTTCACTAACCCCACGCACACCTTGCCCTGCCGCAGTGCAGCGACACGCGTCTCCAGAGGTCCCACGGCGAAAGACCCGCAGGCAACCTCCAGTGGTCCGCTTCCGAACTGGATCATGGGCACACTCCCAACCACCGGGAAAATCGCCACGGCGGCAGGTTCTACTTGTCGATTCTCTTACTTGTACCACCAAAAACATTCCACCGCAAAGATGTTTTTACTGTGCGCCTCCGGCGTCTGTGAAAACTCTCAGCCCCAATCTTCACGCAAAAAGTGGGGCAGACCATCGCAGTATGTGGTCTGCCTCGGCCGAAGGCCGCGTTGCCAGCCCACGCTTTCCAGTCCCGATCCTACTGAATCCTCCCCGAGACATCGGTGTATATCACTCAGCATCGGCCCGAATCGGTGCCCACAAAATGTCCTGAACCAGGAACGAGCCGCGCGACGTTCCTGGCTCACCCACCCGCCGCCGAAATATATAATAAAATCCGCTGGGTACCACAAAGTGCGCAAATTCACCGTTCTGCTCGCCACCACTCTTGCCCTCGGCCAGGCGCCGCTCCCGAAGGACCACCCGCCCGCGCCCACCTCCAACCGCCGTACCCAAGCCTCCCAACTCACCGCCGAAATCGCCGGCCAATCCGCTGCCCGCCCATCCGCGCCCGTTCCTCGCGTCAACCTCATCGACGATCACATCTTCGGCAAAATGGCCAGGGATCGCATTCCTCACGCCCCACTCGCCTCCGATGAAGAGTTCTTCCGCCGCATTCACATCGATCTCACCGGCCGTATCCCCGGCAACCAGGAACTCCGCGCCTTCCTCGCCTCCAACGACCCCAAAAAGCGCGACAAGCTCATCGACTCCCTCATCGGCTCCAAGGAATGGCGCGCCAAATGGACCTACTGGTTCGGCGACCTCGCCATGGCCGCCGCCAACCGCATCGGCAACGAAGGCAAGAACGTCTTCTACCGCTGGGTCTACGACAACTTCCAGGTCAATCGCCCCTGGAACGAATTCGTCACTGACCTGCTCATCTCGAAAGCCGTCAGCAATTGGTATGTCGGCGATTCCGGCTACGTCGCCCGCTGGGTGGTCATCGGCGTCAAATGCGACGACTACGTGCATGAAGACACCGCCGACGAACTCGCCATCCACTCCGTCCGCGATTTTCTCGGCGTCGATCTCAACTGCGTCTCCTGCCACGACGGCGCGCGCCACCTCGAAAAGATCAATCTCTGGCTCAGCCAGCGCAAGCGTGACGAGCTGTACCAAATGGCCGCGTTCTTCGGAAAGACGCGCGTTCTCCGCCGTGTCGAAGTGGCCACTACACAGGACGAATACGCCATCGACGACAAAGGTCCCGGCTACGATGCCGGCGCACGCACCGTCGTTCGTGTCACCCGCCGCGGCAAAGGCCAGGTCGAACCGCGCTTCCTCTTCACCGGCCAAAGCGCCGATAACTCCCGCCCCCTTCGTCCCCAATTCGCCAGGCTCCTCACCGAACATCCGCAGTTCGCCCGCGCCACCGTCAACCGCTTCTGGGCCGAACTGATGGGTGTCGGCATCGTCGACCCCATCACCGACTTCGACCTCGCCCGCCAGGATCCGAAGAATCCACCACCCGCGCCCTGGACCATCCAGCCCACTCATCCCGAACTCCTCGATGCACTCGCCGAAGACTTCCGCAACAACGGCTACGACGTGCAGCGCCTGCAAAAGCTGATCGTGCAATCCAGCGCCTATCAGCTCTCCTCGAAATTCCCCGGCGAATGGAAAGACAGCTACGCCAGCTACTTCGCCCGCAAATTCGTACGCCGCCTCACTTCCGAAGAGCTCTACGATTCCATCGTCAAAGCCACCAATCTCTTCACCGAAGTCCCCGTCCGCGGCACCGACTTCCGCGCCCGCTACGCCACCGAAACCCGATCCCCCGAAGACTGGAAAGCAAACGGCCTCAAAGACATCGTTTTCTTCCTCGAATCCTTCGGCCAGAATAACCGCGAATTCTCCGAACGCAAGAACGGCGGCACCATCACCCAGGCCGTCCTCATGATGAACAGCCCTTGGATCATGAGCCAGGTGCGAGCCACCCCCGGCAGCTATCTCTCCTCGTTGCTCCAGCAAAAGCAGCCCGATGAGACCAACGTCACCGAACTCTTCGAACGCTTCCTCAGCCGCAAGCCGGACCGCGACGAACTCAACTCCGCCAAGGACCTCGTCGCCACCAGCGGACGAAAAGGCTATGAAGACCTCCAGTGGCTGTTGATGAACAAGCTCGAATTCCTGTTCAATTACTAAAGGCATCCCATGAGCAACCTCCTCGATACCGTCCTCACCCGCCGCCAGGCCCTTCGAGTGGGAGGCGTATCGCTCGGCGGCTATTGGTTCCTGCCTCTCCTCCAGCCGCAAAACGTCCGCGCCGCAGCCAACACAAAGCTCCGTGGCTCGGCCCGCTTCTGCATCTTCGTCATGCTCGATGGCGGCCAATCGCACGTCGATGCCTGGGACCTCAAGGAAGGGAAGTGGACTCCCCCCGACTTCGATGTGCGCGAAGCCAAGCCCGGCCTGAAGTGGCCCATGGCCCTCTACCCGCAGCTCTCGAAGCAACTCGATCGCGTCGCCCTCGTCCGCTCCCTCGAAGCCTGGGATAGCGTCCACGGCCGCGCCCAATACTATGTCCAGGCCGCGCACGCCTTGAACCCCGCGCTGCAGAAAGAAATCCCGCCCATCGGCACTGTCGTCGCACTCGAACAAGCCGCTAAACGCAAACCCTCCGACACCCTGCCGCCCTACGTCGCCATGAACGTCACCCAAAGCCAGGCCGGTCTCCTCACCTCCGGCTTCCTTCCCGCCGCCTATTCCCCCTTCCACATCGATACCGCTGTCAGCCTCTCTTCCTACAAGATCGAAGAGAACACCAAACAGGATTTCGCCCGCCGCTGGCAGATGTTGAAAACCTTCGACGCCCGCCTCCGCAATGATGCTTCGCTCCAGGCCAAAGCCTACCGCGATTACAACGATCACTACGAAGGCGCGTTCCGCATGATGATGGACCCGCGCACTGCCAAACTCTTTGAACTCTCACCCGAAGAGCGCAAACGCTACGGCAGCACCGTCACCGGCGATGCCGCCATCATCGCCCGCAATCTCGTCGAAGCCGATGCCGGCACGAATTTCATCTTCCTCCAGCAAAACGGCTGGGATCACCACAAGGACATCTACAAACAGGCCAATCACTACAAGCACTCCTGGGAACTCGACGCCGCGCTCGCCAACCTCATCGATGACCTCGCCACGCGCAAGCGCGCCGATGGCCGCACGCTCCTCGACGAAACCATGGTTATCTGCATGGGCGAATTCGGCCGAACTCCCGGCGACATCACCTATCTGAACGGCCGCGATCATTATCAGTATGCCTTCACCGCCCTCATGGCCGGAGGCGGCATCCGCGGCGGCCGCATCATCGGCAAGACCGACGAAACCGGCTCTAAGGTAATCGACAGCGGTTGGGGTACGAAACGCTCCATCTTCATGGAAGACATCGCCACCACTATCTACTCCGCCATGGGCATCGACTACTCGAAGACCATTCAGGGCACGCCCTCCGGACGCCAGTTCTACTACATTGAGCCCTTCGCCACACAGCAAATCATCGCCAACCGCGAGATCTCGGTACTGTTCTCTTGATATCTCTCAAAAATCTCATACTCCCCATGGCGCTCCCGGCGCTACTCCTCGCCCAGCAGGAGCGCTACATCGCCATCGACAACGTCTGCGCCTGGCCCAATCTCACCCTCCTCCCCGGCGGCACTATCCTCGCTCACATCTTCGGCAAGCCCGCGCACGGCCTGATCGAAGGCGATCTCGAAACCTGGGCCAGCGACGACGAAGGCCGCCTCTGGACACGCCAGGGTGTGCCCGCCGTCCATGAACCCGGCACAACACGCATCCACGTCGCCGCCGGTTTGGCCAACGATGGATCACTCGTCGCCATCACCACCGGATGGGGCGGCCCCGGCCTTCGCGGCCACGTCATTGAACCCTGGGTCAGCCGCTCCACCGACGGCGGCAAAACATGGCAACGCACCGCCGGCAAACTCAAAGCCCCATCGAATGTCCAACACCTCATCGCCTTCGGCAACGTAGTGGCGATGGGAGGAAGCAAACTCGCCGCCCCACTCTACGCTGGACGCCGCAGTCCCGCCGAGCTGCGCGGCGAAAAGAAAAGCCTCTATCCCTCTCTCAACGACTCCCATCTCTTCTTCAGCAACGATGATGGCCGCACCTGGGGCGACCCCGTCCTCATCGGCTCGGAAAAGTACAACGAGACAGCCGTCATCCGCCTCCGCGCCGATCGCTGGCTCGCCGCTGCCCGCACCATCGGCGGAGCCATGGACTTGTTTATCTCCGAAGACGAAGGCCGCACCTGGAAGCTCGATGGTCCGCTCACCCCGCCCAGCCATCATCCCGGCCACTTGCTGCAACTGAAAGACGGACGCATCCTCCTCACTTACGGCATCCGCGAACGGCTCAAAGTGTCCGCCACCCTCACCAACCCCGATTACGCCATCGGAGTGCGTTTCAGTAAGGACGAAGGCCGCACCTGGAGCGCTCCTTCCCGCCTCGTCTCCCTCCCCGGCTCCACCGATGGAGGCTACCCCGCCACCGTGCAATTGCCCGATGGCACGCTCGTCACCGCTTACTACAGCAACGGCATCCCCGAACACCGCCGCTATCACATGGGAGTCGTCCGCTGGCGCTCCGCCGAGTAATCCGCAGGATCCTTCATTTCGGCCGATAAGCGAATTGCCGGCGCATTTTGTGCCTATACTCAGAATGACCGGCATAGCAATATGCCTATTGGGATACGCCTCGCCGCGATCGCCATCGTCTTGGCCGCCTCAGCGAGTGGGCAGCGCTACAGCTTCCGCTTCTATGGAGCGAGCGAGGGGTTGCGCAGTCTCGCCGTTCAGGTCCTGCTTCAGGATCAGACAGGATTCATTTGGGCCGGAACCCAGAACGGTTTGTTCCGCTTCGACGGCGAACGCTTTCAGGAACTCGGATTCCGCCAGTCCATCCCCACCAACTACATCGACGCGCTGCAGCAAACCCGCGACGGCTCTCTCTGGGTCGGCACCCAATCCGGTCTCTACCGTGGTGACGGCGCCAGCTATGTCCCCGTGCCTGTGCTCGGTGCTTCGCTCGTGTCCGGGCTCGCCACCGCCCGCGGCGAGCGGCTCTATGTCGCCACCGATCAAGGCCTCGCCGTCGGCATTTTGGGCGAAAACAAACAATGGGTCTTCCATCGGCTGGCACAGGGCAGAATCTCCGGCGTCTATGTCGATCCCCAAGGCGCCGTCTGGTACGCCACTGGCGCATCCGTGTGTTCCCTCCAGAACGGCCAACCCAACTGCAGCACCCTCACCGGCAACGCCCCTTGGGAGGCATTCCTCAAAGATCGCAACGGCAACCTCTGGGTGCTCAGCCGCACTACCCTCATGCTCCGCCGCGCGAACTCGCAATCCTTTGAAAACGGTGGTCCCAGTCTCCCCTTTGGCAACGCCGGGCCGCCCCGCATTGTCGAAGACTCCTCCGGCCAGATCCTCGTCTCCACCACCCGCGGCCTCGCGGTGCGCGAAGCAGCGAATTGGCGCATCGTCAGTGCCCGCCAGGGTCTCGCCCAACAGGAAGTGCCCGGCATCATCGAAGACCGCGAGGGCTCGCTCTGGCTGGGCGTCTTTGGCGGCGGTGTCGCACGCTGGCGCGGTCGCGGCGTCGCCCAAGGCTTCACTCCTTCCGATGGCTTGCCCAGTACCACCATCTGGCAGATGGAACGAGCCTCCGATGGCGGAATTTGGGTCGGCTCCCACGACGGTCTCTTCCATGGCCGGCAAATCCGCGGCCGATGGATTTGGACTCCTCACCCCGAAGCCGGCACCCAGCCCATCCGCACCGTTCGCATGGATCGCGAAGGTTGGCTCTGGCTCTCGCAAACCCCCTCCGGTCTCATTCGCCTCCATCCCGCCACCGGCCGCATCACGAAAGTGGATTCACCCGGTGGCCTCTCCCAGGGAAGGTTGAACGGCGTCCACTCCGACCCCGATGGCGCCGTCTGGCTAGCCACCGCCACAGGCCTCTACCGGAAGCCTCCCGGCGCCGATCGCATAGATCGTGTGGAGATTCCCCCGGAACTCCCCCAAACCACCTACTATCAGGTCCGCATCGACGCCGATGGCAACCATTGGGCCACCAGCACCACCGGCTTGTATTACCAGCAGGGCGGCGTTTGGAAGCGCATCGGCGCTCAGAATGGCCTCACCCTCGATTGGACCATGGCCATTGCCATCGGCCACAACGAAGTCTGGGTTGGCTATCGTCCAGCCCGCGGCATCACCCGCATCAGCTTCGCCAACGGACGAATGCACTTCACCCACTTTACGGAGAAAGACTCCATTCGTTCCAACATCTGCTACTTCCTCTTCTTCGCTCCCGACGGCCGCCTCTGGAGCGGTTCCGATATCGGGCTTCAGATCTTCGACGGCAAGGACTGGTCCTTCTTCTCCTCCGCCAACGGCCTGGTCTGGGATGATTGCGACACCGAATCCTATCTCGTCGACAAAGATTCGGTTTGGATTGGCACCAGCGGCGGCTTGGCCCGCCTCCAAATGGCGGAAAGTCCTCTGCTCGATGCGAAGCTCCCCATCGTCGTCACTTCGCTGCGTGTCCAGGGCCAGCCGTTTTCCCTCGATCAGCAGATTGAGGTTCCCTCCAACTGGAATCATGTCGCGGTGCGTTTCACCGTCCTCACCTTTCGCGATGAATCGTCAGTGCATTTTCGCTATCGCTTTCGCGGCCGGTCTGAGGAATGGACCCCCACCCAGCAGCGGGAGTTGAATTTTCCCAATCTCCCGCCGGGAAAATATACCCTCGAAATCGCCGCCGGTGGCCCGCGCGGCGTTTGGAGCGAACACCCCGCACAGGTCCAGTTCACCATCCTCGCCCCCTGGTACAAGCGTTGGTATTTTCAGACCGCTTTCGTTTTCCTTGTGGTTCTCGCTGTGGCCGCCGTGTGGCTCGAACGCGTCCGCCGGCACGTCGCTATCCGCGATCAGTTGCAGCAGGCCGTCGCGGCACGAACCGGCGAACTCGAAGACGCCCGGAAGCAGGCCGAACAGGCCAACGAGCTGAAAGGCCAGTTCCTCGCCAACATGAGCCATGAGATCCGCACCCCGATGAATGGCATCATCGGCATGTCTCACCTCGCCTTGGCTACCGCCCCGGCGGGCCAGCAGCGCGAAGCCCTCGAAACCATCCGCGATTCCGCCGAATCCCTCCTCGTCGTCCTCAACGACGTACTCGATTTCTCCAAAATGGAAGCCGGGCGTCTCGACATCGAAGATGCGCCCCTCCGCCCGCGCCATATCGTTGAATCCGCCTACCGGATCCTTCAACCCCGCTTCGCCGAAAAACACATCGCTTTCGCTTTCAACGCCGATGACGACGTCCCGCAATGGATTCGTGGCGATGCCCTCCGCCTCCGCCAGGTCCTGCTGAATCTGCTTAGCAACGCCTTGAAGTTCACTGAGTCCGGTACGGTGGCCGTGCGCATTACACGGCCGGAAGAAAATGAGCTGCGCATCTCCGTCCAGGACACCGGCATCGGTATTCCCGCGGCAAAGCTGGCGATGATCTTTGAACCCTTCCGTCAGGCGGATGGCTCCACGGCCCGCCGCTTTGGCGGCACCGGGCTTGGCTTGGCCATCTCCGCACGGCTCGTGCAGTTGATGGGCGGGCACATCGGCGCAGCCAGCGATCCCGGCAAAGGCAGCACCTTCACCGTTCATCTCCCATGCCGCGAAACCGCCGCGCCTCATTCCCCTGATTTGCCCAGCACCGTTCCGCTGAAGTCCGAACTCCGCATCCTGCTCGTCGAAGACAATATCATCAATCAGCGCGTCGCCACCCGCGTTCTCGAACGCGCAGGCCATCACGTCACCCGTGCCTCAAACGGCCGCGAGGGCGTTGAACGCTACCGCGAACAATCCTTCGATGCCATCCTCATGGACGTCCAGATGCCGGAAATGGACGGCTATGAGGCCGTACGCCTCATCCGCATCATCGAAGCCGAGTCCAACCTTCACACGCCTATCATCGCCATGACCGCTCACGCCATGGTCGGAGATCGCGAGGAATGCCTCTCCGCCGGTATGGATGACTACATTCAGAAACCCTACAACCCACCCGACCTGATCGCGAAAATTAACTTCACCATCGCCAGATCTACTGCATCTCCGCTTCCACCGCCACGTACGCCCGAACATCCACATTCCCCGCCTCAACAGGAGTCGGAGCTCCTGCGCCCAGGCCGGCCGTAGTGCGGATATCAATCGGCGTCACCGACACCGACGAGCCTTCCTGCGCCACCATCACCGTCCCCAACGTTTTGCCCAAACCCGACGCAATCGCCTCCGCATTCGCTTTCGCCTGCATCGTCGCCAGCCGCAATGCCTGAGCGCGCGACGGGGCCGAATCCTTCAGCGTAAACTGAATCCCCCCGATCGTCGTCGCCCCCGCTCCCGCCGCCGTGTCGATCGCCCTCCCCGCCAGGCTCAGATCGTTCACCGTCACCTCAATCGAATTCGTCGCCGTGAACCCATCGTTGCGCCGCAGGTCCGGATTGTAGCGCTGCCCCAGCGAGTATCCCGTGGTGCGAATCTCCGTATTCGCCCCCAACGCCTGCCGCAGTGCTGCCATCACTTTGGTCGTCTCCGACGCATTCAAATCGGCCGCTTCGGCCGCGGTGTTGGCGTTCGTCGTCACGCTCAACCGTACCTTCACCTGATCCGGCCGCACCGACACAATTCCTTCCCCCGACGCCCGCACAACGGGGCGCCGCTGCACCACCTGCGGCATGGCCGGCAGCGTCAGCAATAGGGCAATCAACAAGGTGCGCATGGTTCGGTCTCCTCCTCCAATGTCCGTTCTTCTTACTATTTTCTCTGAAATGAGGTGGGCCGGCGCAATCGATCGGCGTGTAACAGCCCTTGCGTCCGGAGACAGCTACATGCCGCCGCGCTCTGGCCCACTTGCAGTAAGAAACAAGACCAGCGGCGGAAAAGTTGCGCCACCCCTACCCCTGGTTCAATTTCCACAAAATCTGCCGCAATATCCCCAGCCACACCACCGCATCCTTCTCCCCCAGATTCATCCGGTGAATCAACTCCCGCAATCGCCGCTCCGAACCCGAAGTAGCCGAATGATCGTAATAGCCACTCAACCGCAAAGCCTCGGCCAGCCGTTCCCGCAATTCCTCCACCAGCACCGCTTCCGCCGGCTTCTTGCCCTGTACCGGCTGCGCCGCCATCTGCTCGTCCCGAATCAGCTCATACAGGCACACCGCCACCGATTGCCCCAGATTCATCGATCGATGCTCAGCCCGCGTCGGAATCTGCATCACCCACTGGCAGTGGCTCAAATCGTCATTCGTCAGTCCCGATTTCTCCGACCCGAACAGCAGTGCCGCCGGTCCCGCCTGCTCGCGCATCAATCGAGCCCCCGTCTCCAGCCTGTACAGCGGAAGCGTCATCTCGCGCCGGTCCCCGCCGCTTGTGCCTACCACCAGCGAGCACCCCGCCACCGCCTCCGCCACCGTATCGAAAACCCGCGCCGATTCCATCACCGCGCTCGCACCCACAGCCGACCGCGCTTCCCGGAACGCCACATCGTAAGGATTCACCAGCCGCAGATCCGTAACGCCGAAGTTGCTCATAGCTCTCGCCGCCGCTCCAATATTGAGCGGATTCCGCGGCGAAACCAAAACAACACAGTGCATGTAATTTCAGCAGTGTGGGGCAGACTTCAGTCTGCCAAGCCGACTGGAACAGTCGGCCCGTGCTTCGGAGTGGTCCTAACGCAGCTCTTCCATCATCCGAGCCAGCGCCTCCGGCCCCGGCCGCACGCGCGATTGCGGCAGTGTCGCCAGCGGCTCATCCACCATCCCGAGCATATCGTGCAGCGTATCCCGGCCCTGCTCCATATACAAAATGCCCGTCAGAATCTCCCCCGACTTCTCGGCATCGGTGATCGCATCCACAGCTTGCCGTTTGTTCGTCGGATCGTAATCCCGTCCCAGCTTCTTCAGCCGCAAATGCGATCCGTCGTGCATAGTCACATCGCGCACTTCGCCTTCCTCGATATCCACCTGGATTTCTTCGTAGTAGGGAACGTAGCTGACGTCATGCAACGCCATCTCGTGCTCCTTCACATACGAATAACTCTTCGTGGACCCTTCGTGATCGTTGAACGTCACGCAAGGCGAGATCACATCCACCAAACTCAACCCGCGATGCGAAACACAAGCCTTTAGAATGTTCGTGAGCTGCTTCTTGTCGCCCGAAAACGACCGCGCCACAAACGTCGCTCCCAGTTCAATCCCCATCAGGCAGCAATCAATCGGCGTCATGTCGTTAATGACCCCCGACTTCTGCTTCGACCCGCGATCCGCCGTGGCCGAGAACTGGCCCTTCGTCAACCCATACACGCCGTTGTTCTCGATGATGTAAACCAGCGGCACGTTGCGCCGCAGCATGTGAATGAACTGCCCGATTCCGATCGAAGCCGTGTCGCCATCGCCCGTAACCACGATGCCCCGCAGATCGCGGTTGGCCATCAATGCCCCCGTGCTCACCGCCGGAGCGCGCCCGTGCACCGAGTTGAACCCGTGCGACTGGCTCAGGAAGTAGGCAGGCGTCTTCGAAGAGCAGCCAATGCCCGACATCTTCGCCACACTGTGCGGCTCAATCCCCAACTCGAAAAGCACTTCGATAATGCGCTCGGAAATCGAGTTGTGGCCGCATCCCGCGCACAGCGTCGTCTTGCCGCCTTTGTACGGCAAAACATCCAGTCCAATGCGATTCACCTTCTTCGGCGGCGGTGCTGCTGCTGCGCTCATAATCCCTCCTGCTCAACGAACTTCGTGGTCACCGTGCGTGCGTCCAACGGCATCCCGCCGTAGTAGCGGATGCTTCGCAGCTTCGATAACAGCGGCACCGGCAGATCCAGCTTCATCAGTGCCAGCAACTGCGCATCGCGATTCTGTTCCACCACATACACACGCTCGTGAGCGTGAATGAAATCTTCCAGTTCCTGCGTGAACGGATAACCCTTCAGCCGCAAAAAGCTGGTCTCCACACCGTATTCCCGGGCGATCTGGTCCCGGCTCTCTTCCACCGCCCAGCGCGTCGTCCCGCAATAAACCAGGCCAATGGAAGCTTTCTCGCTGCGCTGCATTTCCGGCGCCGGAATCCACTTCTTCATCGTCTCGAACTTGCGGCTCAACCGGTCCACGTTGTTCACATAATCGTCTTCGCGCTCCGTGTACCCGGCGCGGTCGTTGTGCCCCGATCCACGTGTGAAATATGCCGCCTTCGGATGCTTGGTTCCCGGCAGCGTGCGATACGGCACTCCGTCGCCATCCACATCCCGGTACCGCGCAAATTCGCCCACCCGGTCCAGATCCTCCGCCGTCAGTACTTTGCCCCGGTGAATCGGCTTCGTCGGATACTCGAACGGATCCGCCATCCAGTTGTTCATCCCCAAATCGAGGTCCGTGTTCACAAACACCGGAGTCTGGAAATGCTCGGCAATGTCAAATGCTTCACCCGCCATGGAGAAACATTCCGCCGGATCGGACGGGAACAGAATGGGATGATGCGTGTCGCCATGCGACAGCAACGCATTCGAGAGCAGGTCACCCTGCATCGTGCGTGTCGGCAAACCCGTCGATGGGCCCACCCGCTGCACGTCAAAAATTACTGCTGGTACTTCCGCGTAGTAGCCTAAACCAACAAATTCCGCCATCAGCGATACACCAGGACCCGAAGTCGAAGTCATCGCCCTCGCCCCCGCCCAGCTTGCTCCAATCACCATGCCGACGGCCGCCAGTTCGTCTTCCGCCTGCAGCACCGCGTAAGTCGCCTTGCCCGTTTCCTTGTCGATGCGCAACCGCTTCAGGTAGCCGATCATCGACTCCACCAGCGACGACGAAGGCGTAATCGGATACCAGGTCACCACAGTGACCCCGGCAAATACACAACCCAGCGCCGCCGCCGAGTTGCCGTCGATGATAATCTTCCCCGCCGTCTTGTCCATCCGCTCTGCCCACAGCGAGTCCATCTTCGGCAGACTCTCCTCGGCGAATTGCTTCCCCGCCTGGATCGCGTTCCAGTTGAGGTCGGCGGCCTTCGCCTTCCGTGCGCCAAACTGCTTGTACAGAGCCTTCTTCATCTCCTCGAAATCAAGACCCAGCAGATGGCCGACTACGCCATCGTAGATCATGTTCCGCACCAGCTTGCGCAGCCGCACTTCCGGACATACCGGCACCACCAGCTTGTCAAACGGCACCGGATAAAAATGCAGATCCGTGCGCAACTCGTTCAGCTTCAGCGGTGCATCGTACACCACCGCCGCCCCCGGCTCCAGCTTCAGCACGTCTTCACGCGCCGTCTCCGGATTCATCGCCACAAGAAAGTCGATCTCCTTCTTGCGCCCGATCCAGCCATGTTTATTGGCACGAATCGTAAACCACGTGGGCAGTCCGGCTATATTCGACGGAAACAGGTTCTTTCCCGATACGGGAATCCCCATCTGGAAGATGGACCGCATGAGAATATTGTTTGCTGTCTGGCTGCCCGAGCCGTTCACCGTGGCAACCTGAATCGACCAATCATTGATGACGCGATAAGATTGCCCACCGGTTCGAGAAGCGACCGGGCTGACTTCGATGGTAGACATAAAGATTGATTATTCCATAGCTAGGATAACACGGGAAGCAGGAATTATCACCCCATATCTGATGGAGATTGAGGAGATTCAACATGGATGGCCTGTTTGTTGGCGATGACAAGAAGCCCCGCTGCTCGTGGTGCCAAGCCACACCACTCTATCAGCTCTATCACGACACCGAGTGGGGCTTCCCTGTTAAAGACGATCACCGCTTGTTCGAAAAGCTCTGCCTCGAAGGCTTTCAATCCGGGTTGAGCTGGTTGACCATCCTCAACAAGCGGGAAGGATTCCGAAAAGCCTTCCAGGGATTTGACTACGCCAAAGTCGCCCGCTTTACGCATAAGGATGTAGAACGCATGTTGCTGGATGCCTCCATCGTCCGCCACCGTGGCAAGATCGAAGCTGCCATCAACAACGCCCAGCGGGCGTGTGAAATGGCGCAGGAGTTCGGCTCCATCGCCACCTACATCTGGCGCTACCAGCCGGCACAACGCCCGAAGACAGTGACATGGGAATGGCTCAAGCAGCAGACTACATCGGAGGAATCGAAGGCCTTGTCCAAAGATCTGAAGAAACGCGGATGGAAGTTCGTCGGACCCACCACCGTCTATGCATTCATGCAGGCCATGGGCCTCGTCAACGACCATGTCGAAGGTTGCCACGTGAGAAACAAGGCTGGCCGGCATGAATAACCTCCCCATCCGCTTTCCAGCGCCAAGCGTCTTCAACAGCGTCCGAACGCGCTTTCACGAACTCGGCTACACCGGCGCCGCACTCGATCAGGCCCTGCGCCAGGAACCGCGCCTCATGAGTTCCTACGTGCATGGCGAACCCGTCAGCGGCTTCGATGCTGCCGGTACACTCACCCGCCTCTTCTTCGGCGGCGCCGCCAACAGCGCCGAATTGGCCTGCCTCGTGGGAGAACCGCTCGTCGAAGGCCTCGAAGAACTCGGCCTGATCGAGAAAGAGGGCGATGCCATCCGCCCCACCGTGCGCCTGAGGCCCATGCTCGGCCTCTACGTCATCGCCGACCTCCACGCCCGTTACACGGATCACAGCAGCGACTTCGTCTACCCCCCCGACGGCCCCAACACCCACGAGTACCTCTCCCACCTCCCCGCGCAATACGAAGGCACATTTCTCGAAGCCTGCGGCGGCACAGGCGTCGCCGCCCTCGTTGCCGCATCCCGCGGAGCCACCGAATCCTATTCCTTCGACATCTCCGAGCGCTGCTCTCAATTCGCCACCTTCAGCGCTCTCCTCAGCGGCATCACCAACTTCCAGGCCCGCACTGGCGACACCTTCGCACCCGCGCAGACACAGCAGTTCGACTGTATCGCCATGCACCCCCCTTATGTCCCCGTCTTCGACAGCGAGTTCGTATTCTCCGACGGCGGACAGGATGGAGAAGCCATCACGCGCAAGCACATCGAAGCCCTCGCCGGCCACACCGCCCCTGGCGGCCGTGTCTATTGCCGCTGCATGCTCTCCGATCGCACCGGCCAACCCGTCGAAGCCCGCCTCCGCCAATGGCTCGGTCCACAGGCAAACGAATTCGACCTCGTCCTCCACACCATGCGCACCATCGATCCCGTGCGTTTCCTCTGGGAGCGCCCCGAAGGCCCTGCCACTCGCACCCGCGAAGAGATCACTCGTTGGGTCCGGATGGTGGAGGCCCTCAAAATCCAGCGCTTTGTACTCTGCGCCTTCGTGCTCCAGCGCCATCGCGCGCCACGTGAAGCGTTCACCTTGCGCCGTGAAATGAGCCCCGAAACCAGCCCCCGCCACCTCCAATGGCTCATCGATTGGCAAACCCAATGCGCCGAAGGCACCGCCGCATCCATCGTGCTCGATTCCAGGCTCCGCGTAAACAAGGCCGCCCTCACCATCCGCTATGCACTTACCACCGGCGACTGGCTTTCGCACAGCCAATCCGTCTCCGTCGCCTGGCCCTATGCAGTCACCGAGCAAATCGGCGAAGCCGCGCAGTTCCTCCTCCCCAAGCTCGACGGCCGCACCGGCC
Organism: Acidobacteriota bacterium; assembly: GCA_018268935.1. GTDB lineage: Bacteria > Acidobacteriota > Terriglobia > Bryobacterales > Bryobacteraceae > CADEFT01. Next base: position 47,745 of record JAFDVS010000149.1, read on the forward strand.
GCGAACTGCTCGAAGAACTCCGGCAGCAAGGCATGATCGCAGACATCGCTCCCCTCGCCGCATACATCGCCCAACTTGCTGCCAGCGGCTTCGTGCTCGTTGAAGGCCACACGCCGTAACTAAACCGGCTTCGCCCCCCGCCACCCCTTCTTCCACTGCTCCATCAGCCGTCCCACCAATTCCTTGTTCCCAGCCTCGGCGGCGATGTTCGTGTTCTCCTGCGGATCGGTCTTGTGATCGTACAATTCCACCGCTTCGATCTTCGAATGATCCTCGCGCCCCACCCACACCGTAAACCGGTACCGATCCGTGCGCATCGAATACCCCATGATCTTGCCCCGCGGATACTGGCTGAATACCGCCGGCTTCCATTTCCGCGCCGGATTGTCCAGCACAGGCTTGAAGCTCGTTCCCTCCAGATGAGCCGGCAACGGCAACCCCGCCAATTCCGCCAGCGTCGGGTAGATATCGACAAACTCCACCAGTGCGCTGCTTCGTTTCCCCCGCTGTTTCATCCCCGGCACCGACATCAGCAACGGAGCATTCGTGTCATTCTCCACATTGCTGTGCTTGCACCATTCCCCGTGCTCTCCCAGCTTCCACCCATGATCCCCCCACAACACCACAATCGTATTCTTGTGCAGGTTCAGCCGCTCCAACTCATCCAGCACCTTCCCCATTTGCGCATCCATGTAGCTCGCCGCCGCGTAGTAACCGTGCTTCAGCTTGCGAGCCAAATCATCCGGCATCGGACCCTCAGCCGGAATTCCCGCATAGTTCCGCAACTCGCCGCTGCTCGTCAGCGCGTACTCCGGCGCACCCTTCGGATGATAAGGATTCGGCGCCAACTGGATCTTCGCGGCGTCATACAGATCCCAGTATTTCTTCGGTGAAATGAACGGCAGATGCGGCTTGGCGAAGCCCACCGCAAGAAAGAACGGCTTTCCCTGCGCGCTCAATTCCTGCAGCGTCTTCACCGCCAGTTCCGCTACTTTCCCATCCTTGAACGTGTTGTCCGGAACATCGGCGCCTTCGTACGCCGGCCCCCGCGGCGGCTGTCCCTTCTTCTCGCGCTTCGCCGACACTCCCTTTCGCGCACTGTCCGGAGAAGCATAGTCAATCGCATTCGGAACCTGCCACGGCACCGACCACGATCGCGGATCATCGTAGCCAGGATGGAAAATCTTCCCCATCCCCTGCACGAAGTAGCCGTTCTGCTTGAAGTGCCCGGCCAGCGTCGGCTGATCCGGCATCGCATCGCGAAAATGCGTCACCAGATCCCACACTTTGGTCGTATCCGGCCGCGCGCCCGTCATCAGGCTCGTGCGCGACGGCGAGCACACCGCCTGCTGGCAATAAGCCCGCAGAAACACCATGCCTTCTTTCGCAATCCGGTCGATATTCGGCGTGCGAATGGTCTGGTGACCGTAACAGGTCAGCTCCGGCCGCAGATCATCCACGGCAAAAAACAGCACATTGGGGCGCTTCGGCGTTTGTGCCCGCACCAGCGGCGCAAGCCCCGCCAGTCCCCCCAACAGAAACCGCCGGCGCGAAGTAGTTTGCTCAAGCATCGTGCCTATCGTATCTCAGCGCATCATCGATGCAATAACATTCCGGAACGCAATCCCAAATCCGAAAAACCACCCGTGTGGCCCCGCCTCCACCACCCGCCCGAACGAAACGTCTACCATCACGTTGCGATTGACCGCGTGCGTGAAGCCCCCATCCAGAATGTACTGCGTCGGGCCTTCCCTATTTTGCGCCCGCCGCCGGTAGCCTTCCGCAAATGCCCCAAACCCCCAGCCAACATCATGGTCGAGGCTCAGCGTCTGCACATTCTCCCCATACCGCCCCATGTCATCTTTCCATGACGTCCAGCACAGATTCCCCGAAGCCCCAAACCCCGCCGGCAGATCCTTCGCCAGGCTCAGCTTCACCCCCGGAACGAAACTGTAGTTCGTAAATTGCCGGTTCCCCACCGGCATCGAAACCGCCGGAATCACCGAGAACAGCGGCCGCCATCGCGATTCGCTCCACACCTGCCGCTTCAATCCCATGCTGACATCCGAGTGCCCCACCATCGACGACCGGATGCGATTCCGCGAAGTGCGCAAACCATCGATGCCATCCCCCCCAAACCGCAATTCCGTCCCATGCCCGATGCCCAATCGAATGTTGGGAGTCCCCATCGTCAGAAACAGCAAACGCTCCTCCCCATGTCGCTCCCACTGCATGGTGGTACCCAGTTCGCTCTGCAGTATCCCCCGCTGCAGCACCCCAGGCGGATCGGTCATCCCCGGACGGTCAGGCGAGATCTCCCCAATCTCCTGCTGCCCCAATAAGGGAAAAGCATACAGAACGGCAACGAAACGTTTCATCGGCGATATTCCTTATGCCGCCCTTATCGGCAAACCATCGGGCTTCGCGGAACCGTACTGCTAGAATCAACAAGAGTGAGCGCAAAACGTATGTGCCCGAGCTGCCGGGCCTTTGTCGAGGATGGTGTCAGCAAATGTCCCTACTGCGAGCAGCAATTGGGCCCCCGCGCCGTCGACGAGCGGCAACCCCGCGATATCGCCGGTGGACTCATCCCCCACGCCCGCTTTACAACCATGATGATCCTCATGGTCAACAGCGCCCTCTTCGTCGCCACCGTCCTCTACGGCATGAATCAGGGCAATGAGGGCAGCGTCCTCGGACTCAGCGGCCCCGTCCTCTTCCAATTCGGAGCTAAGTGGTCCCCCGCCATCTTCGCCGGCCAGTGGTGGCGCCTCGTCACCGCCGGCTTCCTCCACGGTGGCCTCCTCCACATCGCCATGAACACCTGGGCCCTCATGGATCTCGGCGCTCAGGTGGAAGAAATCTACGGCTCCTCCCGCCTCCTCGTCTTCTACTTCCTCGCCACCATCTTCGGATTCCTTGCCAGCACCTACTGGAGCGCCTCCCTCAGCGTCGGCGCCTCCGCCGGCATCTTCGGCCTCATCGGCGCCATGATCGCCCTCGGCGCACGCCACAACACCGCACTCGGCTCGGCCATCCGCGGCCTCTACATTCGCTGGGCCATCTACGGCCTCCTCTTCGGCCTCCTCCCCGGGCTCGCCGTCGACAACGCCGCCCACCTCGGCGGACTGGCCGCGGGCTTCGGCGCCGCCTACCTCGCCGGCGAACCCGGCCGGCCCGGCTCCCTCTCCGAAAAGATCTGGCAGGGAGCCTCCGCCCTCAGTCTGATCGTCACCGGCTATTGCTTCCTCAAAATGTTTCTCTGGTTCAGCACCAGCCAGACCTGATCAGCCGGAACAGCAACAAACACCCCACCACCCATCCCGTACTCACTTCCGGCACTCCGGTCGCCGGCGGTTCATCCACCTGAACCTGAAACGGCGCTACCCCCAAAATCAATTCCGCCCCCGCATCCGGCCCGCCCTGCAACACAAACTCCCCGTTGTAACTCCCTGCGGCGAAAGCGGCCGGAATCGCCACCGTGAACCACACGAAAGGCCCCGCCGAGTCCCCATCCACTAGCGACAGCGGCGCATTCACCAGAAACGGCATCAGATCCACGTCTTCCGCGGCAAACGCATCCACCGTCAAACTCACCCCGTTCAGATACGTTTCCACACCCCACGTATTCGTCACCGTCCCTTCAAACGAAAGCAAACTGCCCGGCGATCCCGAGAGCATCGCGGATTGGAACGTGAGTCCCGCAAATAACGGACTCGCCATCAGAACAACCAGCAAAATGCGAATCTTCATGATGATTTCTCCTCAAAATAAATCCATTCACGGAAGCACCACCCGGCCGGCGCTGCTGAACGTACCTCCGCTGTAGCTCCCGGCCAGCGTTACTGTCGCTGGGGCGCCGGTGTTCCCTGCCGATCCGGGTACGGCGATCGTTGTCTGCACCGTCGCCCCAGCGGCCACTGCTCCCAATGTTTGAGGCAGTGGGGCGCCGCTCGTCGCGTTGATCCTCCCCGTCGTGAGCACCACATTCGCGGCGGCGCTTCCTCCGGTATTGGTGATGGATATGTTGATTTGGATTTGACCATTCAGTCTGGAGAGAGACCGGTTCACTACCAGCCGCGCCGGCGTCGCGGCAACCGAGAGTTTCTGCACGAATACGCTATCCCCGCCGGATTGAGGCGCCAGCGGCATGGTATTGCCGTCCCCATACCACATCTGGCCGCTGCCTCCCGTCACATACACATTGCGATTCCCGTCCACCGCCACCCCATGCGCATCGTCCCAATACGCCCCATACGTCGTGTGCCACATGTACTGCAAATTCGTCGAAAACGCCGCCAGATAGTGCCCCGGCTGGTTCAGGTTGTCATGCAGCGAATTCGCCGCAAACGCCCCCGGCCCCCCGTAATGCGGATCCCGCCCCGTCACGTACACCAATCCTGCTCCGTCCAGCGCCACCGACTGCCCAATCTGGTCGTAGTTGTTCGAGTACAAGGCATGAAGCTGGTAATCCAGGTTCGGCCCCGTCTTCAACAGGAACATCGAATACCCGCAGGGACCACATGTATGCACCGGAGCCTGCCCCGACGGCCCCGACCACCCCGGCCATGACCCGCCCGTAAAGTACAGATTGTCCGACCCGTCCACCGCTACGCCCCGCACTTCCCCCGAACCCCATGTCAAGTAAGTCTGCAACACCCCCGCGCCGTTCAAACGCAGAGTGACCATCTGTCCGTTCTGCCCGCCCCCGACAACCACGTTGCCGCCACTATCCACCCCTACCGCCCTCCCGCTGCCTCCGCCTGGCCCCTGAAAGGTATGCCAGAGATGCGTTCCGGCGGAGTCCAGCGCCAACGTGTAAATATCATTGATCCCGTTCACATGCTCCCGCACCGCCGCCACTGGAGCCGAAAACGACGTGCAGCACTGCTTGTATCCCGTCGCATACACCCGGTGTTGCACCTTGTCCACCGCAATCGCCAGCCCCGTATCCCCATCGCCATAACAGGTATGCCATTGGTATTGACCCGACGAGTTCAGCTTCAGCACGAACATCGATTGCGGTCCGCCGGAATTGCGCGCTGCCTGGCTCCCGTCTCCATACAGAGCCCCATCGCCCGTCACATACACATCGCCCGTGCTGTCCACCGCCACCGCATTCGCGGCCGCCCCCTGCGGCCCGGTATACAGCGTGTACCAAAGCAGTGCCCCCGAAGGTGCAAACTTTATGATGAACGCCGTCCGCCCCGAAGTAACTTGCCCGGCGGTGGAATGAATCGGCGCTCCCGAGCCAAAGGTCGATGGATTGTGCGTCACCCCAACTACGTACACCGCCCCCGCGCCATCCGTCGCCACCCCATTCCCGATTCCACCCTGCCAGCCGTACGTCCCAACGTTATAAAACGTGTGCCACTGGTAGCTGGGATTCTGCCCCCAAATAGTAAGTGCTACGAAAAATGCCGAAAAGAACATCAGGTAGTTCACGCTGGTTCTCCTTGGCAAGCAGCGTGCCCCATCTCCACAAAGGAACCAAGTTAATGGGGGTGATTAACTTGTTATAACGCCCTGTTTAGAATCACTTGCAAATGCGCTACCTTCATAGGATGGCTAACCGAAGTCTCGGCACTGTCCGTGCTCTCCACCGTTATCCCGTCAAATCAATGGCCGCCGAACCCATCGAAACTTCACCCGTCTCCTGGCACGGCTTCGCGGGAGACCGCCGCTGGGCCTTCCTTCGTCCCGGCTCTGAGCGCAGCGGCTTTCCCTGGTTCACCATTCGCGAAAAGCCCGACCTCTGGCGCTATTCCCCCCGCTTCCTCGACCCCACCGACGTCGAATCCTCTAAGACAATGGTCCGCACTCCCGATGGCGCCGACTTCGATGTGGCCGACCCCGAACTCGCCCGTCGCCTCGGCGATGGAGTCCGCGTCTTCAAGCAGTACAGCGGCGTCTTCGACACTTTCCCGCTCTCCCTGCTGACCGTCCAGAGCGTGGACGGGCTCTCCGCCCTGGTGAACCAATCGCTCGCCCCGCTCCGCTTCCGCCCGAACATCCTCATCGACGCAACCGGATCCGAGCCCTATCCCGAGGATCGCTGGGCAAGCGCCACTCTCCGCATCGGCTCCCTGCGCCTCCGTCTCGACAAACGCGACAAACGCTGCGTCATGGTCAACGTCGATCCAACGACCATTGACTCGAACCCCAACGTTCTTCGCGCCATCGCCACGGAGCGCGACGCGCAGTTCGGCATGTACGGCACCACCGTCGAGCCCGGACAAGTCTCCATCGGCGACGAAGTATTTCTCGAAGAATAGAATGCTGCGCAACGCATTCTGAGGGGTCGTGTTTATCTCCCAGCTCACCCCGCCAAACCCAACGTCTCCACCGTCCGCTCCGCCTCTTCCTCATACTTCAACGGCAGCGCTCCCCACATCTCCCTCCGTAATTCCCGAACCTTCGCCAGCACCGCCAGCAGCAGCCCTGCCAACACCAGCCACCGCGGCAACGACCGCAGCCCCCACACCTCAAACCGCGTCATCGCCAACCCATACAACGAAAACCCGAACCAGTACAGAATGAAAGTCAGCGCCACGTTCCGCCGCCCCGGCAGATAGCTGCACACAAACGGCACCTTCTGCCATTCCCAAAGCATCAGTTCCACCAGAATCAGCATCAGCAGCGTGCAGATCGCCACATGCCCCGGCAACAGATACCAGCCCATCAGCGGCAACTGAAACAATGGAGCCACCAGCAACACCGGCAGCACCGCCAGCACATAGAACGCCGATTCCACCGCATCCAGCCACTCCACCCTGCTCTCCCCTTCCAATAACCGGAACACCCAGTTCGCCTGCAATGTGATCGGAATCGTAAACACCAGCCGCAGCCCCGACACAAAGAAAAACGCCATCACCAACGGCGCCGACAACGCCGTATGCACCAGTTCCTCCTGCGCCAGATCCATCCTCCGCCCCGCGCTCACCCGCAACCAATCGAGCACCCACAGATTCACCAGCACCGCCAGCCCGATCCCCAGATACGCCGTCAACAGCAGCTTATGTTGCCTGCTGCGCGACAGCGTCTTGAACACGAAACTCACAATGGCAAACCGCTTCTCTGACCGCAGCCACCACCGGAACACCCGCCTCAGCACCGCTTCCACCACCGGATACGGCAGCCGGTTCTCCGCTTCCGCCTGCACCATCGCCTGCCGTATATAACTCACCCCGTACAACAACACCGTGCCCGCGGCCGCCACGCCCAGCCCCATCCAAGCTCGCCCCGCCAGTTCCGGCATCGGCGACACCGTCCGTCCAATCCACATCTCATACACCGCGTGAAACCAGAACACCGGCATCCAATCCATCACCTCGCGCGAGATCCCGCCCCGCCGGTACAAATCCCCCACCGTAATCACATGCGGCAATGCCGTCAGTAATCCCAGCAGCAGCACGCTCTGCACCAACAGCGACACTCGCGGAAACAGCCGCCGCCCCAGCACGTTCATCAACGCCCCTTGCAGCGCCACCAATGCCAGAAACGCAAACAGCGCCCCCGCGCTCGCCGCCAGAAAATGCCCGAAGAAATGCTTGATCCGCAGCGGCTCCAACGCGAGCGAACTCGCCTGCACCATCGGAACCAAAAACGTCGGAAAGAAATTCACCGCCGCCGCAAACAGCAGCACAAACAACATCAGCGCCGTCAGCTTCGCCAGAAACATCTGCATGCGCGACACCGGCAGCGGCATCAGATTCCGGTAATCCCGCTCCGTCGGAAACAGCGATTGCCATTCGATCGCCGCCACAAACGACACCACCAGCATCGGAAACGCCACAAACAACAGCCGGTCCGA
>JAFDVS010000014.1 GCA_018268935.1 Acidobacteriota bacterium
CAGGTGGCCCGCATGCTGAAAGACAGCAAGGCGCAATCCTTCGTCGACCAGTTCTTTTCCCAGTGGCTGGGTTTCAGTGAACTCGCCCGTGGCGGTGGGCCCGATCGCGCCACGTTCCCCTTCTTCAACGATGCCCTTCGCAAAGCCATGCTCGAAGAAGCCACTCACTTCTTCTGGTCCATCCTCCAATCCGACGGCAGTCTCCTCCAGTTGATCGACGCAAACTACACCTTCCTAAACGAACAGTTGGCAAAGCACTACCAGATCAGCGGCGTACAAGGCGCCCAGATGCGGCGAGTAGAAATCACCGACCCGCGGCGCGGCGGTGTCGTCGGCATGGGCAGCACGCTCACCGCAACCTCCCTCCCCGTGCGCACCAGCCCCGTGTTGCGCGGCAAATGGATTCTCGAAGTCCTCCTTGGCGAGAAACTTCCCCCGCCCCCCGCCAACGCCGGCGATCTCCCCGAGCCATCCAAAGAAACCGCGCAGATGACCTTGCGCCAGCGTTTCGAGATGCATCGCAAGGCGCCGCAATGCGCCTCCTGCCATAACCGCATCGACCCGCTCGGCTACGGCCTGGAGAATTACGACGCCACCGGGCGCTGGCGCGACAAAGACAACGGGCAACCAGTGGATGCCGAGGGCGTGCTGCGAACCGGCGAAACATTCCGCGGCCCCGTGGAACTGAAGCAAATCCTGCTCTCGCGCAAGGAAGCATTCGCCCGCAACCTCGCCGGCCGTGCCCTCGCCTTTGCGCTGGGCCGTGAATTGCGATATTTTGACGATACTGCTGTAGATAAGATCGCGACGGAGCTGATAAGTGGTGGCTGGCGTCCTTCCGCATTGGTTTCTGCAATTGCCCGCAGCTACCCGTTCCAATATCAGCAAGCCGTAAAGGAACAATCCGAATGATGGCACTGAACAGAAGAACGTTGTTGCGCGGCATGGCCGCTTCCGTAGCTCTGCCCTACCTGGAAGCAATGAGCCCGGCCCGCACATCCGCCGCCGAAGCGCCGAAGCGGTTCATCGCCTTGTTCCAGCCGAATGGAGTGTATCCTCCCGCCTGGGACGTCCGCGGCTCGGGCGCAAGCTACGAATTCTCGCCCATCCTGGAACCCTTGCGCGTCCATCGCGGCGACATCCAGATCATTTCCAATCTCGGCACCAACGCCAAAGGGCACGTCGCCGCAACTAGCGCAGTACTCACCGGCACTCCCTTGCAGGTGACGGCCAACGATCCGGCCTTCGTACCGCGCATGGGCATCTCCATCGATCAACTGCTGGCTCAGAAGCTCGGCCAGTCCACGCGCATCGCATCTCTCGAACTCGGCACCGAACCTCCCCGCGCCGGCGGCGAAAACAATCTCCCCATCTCCTTCGCCAGCACCGTCAGTTGGAGCGGACCCAGCACCAAGGTCGATCCCGAGATCAGCCCCCGCGCGGTCTTTGATCGTCTCTTCGGAGCAAAAGACGCTCGCCAGGCAGCACTCGAGAACAAAAGCCTCCTCGACCGCATTCTCGAAGACTCCAAGCGCCTCTCGCGCAAAGTGAGCGCCGCCGACAAACGCAAGCTCGACGAATATCTCACCAGTGTCCGCGATGTGGAAAAGCGCGTCGAGCGCACTCTCGCGCCCGCTCCCGAAACCGGCTGGAAGCCGCTCAGCAAAATCACCATGGAACCGCCGCCCGAAGGCATCCCTTCGAAGCGCGACGTTCACCTGCGCCTCATGATGGATCTGTTGCTGCTGGCCCTCCAGACCGACACCACCCGCGTGGTGACGCTCATGATGGCCCATGGTTTCTCCCGCCAGAACTTCAGCTTCCTCGAAGGCGTCAAGGGCGATCACCACTCCATCTCCCATCACAAGGAATCGCCGGAATTGACGCTGCCCTACACCATCGTCAGCCGCTGGTACATCTCGCAATACGCCTACCTCATCGAACGCATGAAGCAAATCGACGAAGGTGGCACTTCGCTGCTCGATCGCTCCATCGTGCTCTATGCCTGCGAACTCCGCGATGGCAACGGCCACACCACGCGCAATCTACCCATCGTGTTGGCGGGCCGCGCCGGCGGATTGAAGCCGGGCCGTCACGTCGCACTGGAGGCCAACACTCCGCTCGCGAATCTCCACCTCACCATCGCCCAGCGTATGGGCCTGGAATTGGACAAATTCAACACCAGCACAGGCGTGCTCAGTGATCTAGCCTAAGAAACACCGCCGTCATCCGGCAGCAACATGTTTCCGATACACTCGGAAGCATGATGCGCAACATCGGTCTCGTTGTATTGAGCCTCGCGCTCTCCGCGCAGACTCCCAAAGTCACTCCCACCGGGGCGGAACTGCCGAACGGCTGGAAACTAAGCCCCATTGGCCGGCACACGGCCACATCCGATTACGTGCTGAACGTACAACAGGCGCCCGATGGCAAAGCACTCGTCGGCTTGCACTCCGGCTTCAACCCGCACGGTCTCGCTGTCGTCGATCCGGTCACATCGGAAGTAGTGCAGCGCATCCCGCAAAAATCCGCCTGGTTCGGCATGGCCTGGTCGCCGGATGGCAAGCGGCTCTACGTTTCCGGCGGTAACGGCAACTCGCGCCGCGATCCGGCCGCATCCCCTGTCTACGCCTACACGTATGCCAATGGCCGCCTCAGCGACAAGCCGGTGCAGGAGTACCGCCATCATCTCGCCGTCAATCAGATTTACTGGTCCGGCCTGGTGCATCATCCATCCAAGCCGATCATCTACGCCGCCAATCGCCACACCGAACGCGCTACGCCGGGCCATGTCGTCGCCTTCGACACCAACACTGGCCAGCGCCTCGCCGAAATCAAGGTGGAAGTGGCGCCCTACGATCTCGTCCTCGACTCACAGGCCAAACGTCTCTACGTCTCCAACTGGGCCAGCCGATCCATCAGCGTGATCGACGTCGACACCAACCGTGTATCAGCCACCATCAGCGTCGGCCACAATCCCAACGACATGGTCCTCGCCCCCGACAACCGGCTCTTCGTCGCCTGCGGCAATGAAAACAGCGTTTACGTCATCGACACAAAGAAACTGCGTGCGGTGGAGAAAATCAACACCGCCATGCATCCGCAGGCGCCTGTCGGATCCACCCCCAATGCCCTCGCCCTCGACCCCACTGCCAAGTTCCTCTTCGTCGCCAACGCCGACAACAACAACATCGCGGTCATCCACGTCGGCGAAGAAGAAGAGTCGAACGTGATGGGCTTCATCCCGTCACCCTGGTATCCATCCGCGCTGCAAGTCAGCAAGGACGGAAAATTCCTCTTCGTCGGCACCTCAAAAGGAATGGGTGGCTATTCCAATGAGCGCGGCCCGCACAGCCCCCTTGCGGTTTCCGGCGAAGAGGGCAAAGGCAGCGTGAAGAGTCTGCAGCGAGGAAGCATCGGCGTTGTCCCCCTCTCCAATCTCAAGAACCAGATCAAGGAATGGACGCGCCAGGCAATGGCCAACTCGCCCTACAACGACGATCTTCTCTCCCGCGCCAAGGCGCCAACCTCAGGCCCCACCGTCGTCCCCTCGCAAGTCGGCGCCGGCTCGCCCATCAAGCACATCATCTACATCATCAAAGAGAACCGCACTTACGATCAGGTGTTCGGCGACATCCAGAAAGGCAACGGCGACGCGCGCATCACCATCTTCGGCCGCGACATTACGCCCAACCACCACAAGATCGCCGAGGAGTTCGTGCTGCTCGACAATCTCTACTGCGACGGCGAGGTGAGCGTCGACGGCCACTCCTGGTCCAACTCCGCCTACGCCACCGACTTCAACGAAAAGCTCTGGCCCCCAAACTATGGCGGCATTTCGCAAGCTCTGCCCACCGCGGCTCACGCCCCCAGTTCCGGCCAACTCTGGGATCTCGCCGCGCGCAAGGGGCTCACTTATCGCAGCTACGGCGAATACGCCCAGCGCGTCAGCGATGGCGGCCGTCAATATATGGATGCGGCCTCCGGCGTCGGTGGGTTAGTTGGCCACGTCAGCCCCAGTTTCAAAATGCCGGGCATGCGCGACACCGACAACGCCAAAGCATTCATCGCCGAGTTCGATCAATTCGAGACGCACTACTACGACTCCGATCCCAACAAACGGCTTCCCAACTACATCGTGATGAGCCTGGGTGAAGACCACACCGTCGGCACAACCCCCGGGCGCCCCACCCCGCGCGCCGCTGTTGCTTCCAATGACTACGCACTCGGCATGATCGTCGAACGTGTCTCACATTCCCGTTACTGGCCGGAAACCGCGATTTTCGTCATCGAAGACGACGCGCAGGACGGCTCCGATCACGTCGATGCGCGCCGCACCGTCGGGCTCGTCATCAGCCCCTACACCAAGCGCAAAGCCCTCGATTCCACGCTCTACACAACGTCTTCCATGCTGCGCACCATGGAACTGCTGCTCGGCCTTCCCCCCATGACACAGTACGACGCTGCGGCCACGCCCATGTACGCAAGCTTCACCGACAAGTCCGATGACACACCCTACTCGCTGGAGAAGCCGCGCTATGACATCAACCAGATGAACTCAGAGCGCGCCTGGGGAGCCGGCGCCAGCCTCGCCATGGATTTCTCCGAATACGACCGCACGCCCATGTTCGCCCTCAATGAAATCGTATGGAAGAGCGTGAAAGGCGCCAATTCGGAGATGCCTCTGCCGGTGCGCCGATTCCATTTCCGAAAATAGCCGCATGCCGCTGCTTGCTCTCGCTCTCGGTTTCGTCCTTCACGCACAGGAACTGCGCGACGGCACGGTGACTTCCGATCTCGTGCCTTCCCCCGTGCCCTATGCAGTCCTGCTCCCGGAAGGCCATAAGCCCGATGCGGAGTGGCCCGTCTTTTTGTTGCTCCACGGCGGCAACGGAGACCGCCGTCTGCTCACCCAACTCCGCCCCGCCATCGAAGAACTGTGGAAGTCCGGCAAGTTCAGCAAAATGATCATCGCCACACCCAGCGTCACGGCGCGCTGCTTCTACATGGATTTCCGCGACGGCTCAGAGAAATGGGAATCCTTCCTCACCGGCCCGTTTCTGCGCCATCTGGAACAACAGTATGGCGCATCGAAGAATCCGCAAAACCGCATGATCGGAGGCATCTCCATGGGCGGTATGGGCAGCCTCCGCATCGCCTTCAAACACCCGCAACTCTTCCGCGCTGTCGCCGCCATGGAGCCCGGCATCGAGCCCGCCCTTCGTTGGAACGAGATCCAACCCCGCCACCGCTTCTGGCGCTCCGATGCGTTATTCGAAGCCGCCTACGGCAAACCCGTCGATCCCGATTACTGGGCCGCAAACAACCCCGCCTCCATCGCCAAAGCAGCACCGGAGAAACTGCAGTCACTCCAGATTTACATCGAGGCCGGCGACGAGGACATGTTCCTTCTCCACGAGGGCACAGAGTTCCTCCACCGCATCCTATGGGATGGCGGTGTGCAACACGAATACCACCTCGTGCGTGGCGCCGATCACTTAGGACGCACCATCCGCCCGCGTTTCCAGGAGAGCCTCCTCTTCCTGGAACGAGCGCTGCATCCGCCAGGCCCGGACCCGGTTGCCGAGCCTGCGCGCAAAAGGCTGGAGCCCCTCAAACGCCGCTCCGGCGTTAAGCCCGGCGCTAAGCAATGACCTTCTGCAATTGACCAATCAGCCGCGGCACCGCTGTGGGCGCAGGTTCCTTTTCTTCATACTCCAACGCCAGGTATCCCTTGTACCCACCCTTGCGCAGCATCGCCACAATGCGCTTCCAATCCGAAGGCTCCGTCGTGTTGTTGTTACGGATGTTCTGCTTCACTTGCACGTTCGCCGCAAACGGAATGCATTTCTCAATCTGCGCATAGGAATTGTCGCGGAAGTTGCCGGTGTCCAGATTCATCGCCACCCACGGCGAATCCACTTTCTTGATGATCTGGATAATGCGATCCGCTTCCAGCGTGATGCCGCCATGATTCTCCAACCCCAGAATCACACCCTGCGTGCCCGCGTACTCCGCCGCGCGTGACAGAATCGATGCCACCCAACCCGCTGCTTCGTCGTCCGTGCGCCCCTTCGGCACTGTGCCGCCGAACACACGAATATGCCCGGCCCCAAGCTTCGCCGCCACATCCACCCATTTCTTCAACGACGCAAGTTCGCTCTCCTGTCCGGCCGCATCCGGCTTGCACAAATCGCTGCGCACCGAAATGCTGTAGAGTTCAACGCCGGAGCGATACGCCAGTCTGCGCAACGGCAATAGAAAACTGTTGTCGGTGGACGGGAACCAGTACACCGTCAGATCGAGTCCCTCGACACCCAAATCGACCGAGAGATTCACCAGGTCTTCGTACTTCATGGTCTTCTTCTGCAACTCCGTGCGGAAGGAGTAGGCACAGATAGCGGAGCGCAGGCGGGACTTGCCGCTGTTGGTTTCCACAGCCAGGCTAAGCGGCGCGGAGACCGAAGCAGCGAGGGCGGATTGCAGCCAGATTCGTCGGTTCATGAGCACTATTATCCACGTTAGACTGAAAGTTTGCCTATGGACGTCATCTTAGTGAATACAGGGTTGGCTCAAGTCGAAGCCGACGCGCTTGCCGTGATTGCCTTCGAACGCACGGAAGGCGCAACCGCGGTCAGCGGAGAAAGCGCCGCCGCGGTAGACGCGATCTGCGGTGGATGGATCAGCGAGACACTCGCCAGCGGAGAGTTTTCCGGAAAACTTCTGGAACAGGCGGTTCTCGCCCGCCCCACCGGACTGAAGGCGAAAAAACTCATCGCCGTGGGTGGAGGCAAAGCGGAGAAATTCACCGCCACCGAGATGCGCAAAGCGGCAGCCGCTGTGCTCCGTGCCTGGAAACCGAAGAAGTGCGCGAAGATCGCACTGGCCTTCGATGTCGCCTTCCAGAATGAGGAGATGGCCGCCGCCGCCACCGAAGGCGCTCTGCTCGGAGACTACGAGCCCGACACCTATAAAACAGATCCAAAGAAAAATGATTCCAAGGTGGAGTCCTTTGCCCTCGTTTCCAGTGAGGGCGATGCGGCAGTCGCCGGAGTCACACGCGGGCGCATCCTCGCCGAAGCCCAGAACTTCACCCGCACCCTGGTCAATGAACCCGGCAATCGTCTCACCCCCACCATCCTCGCCGAACGGGCCCGCACCATGGCGCAGGAGTTCGGCCTCGGCTGCGACATCCTCTCCGCCGATCGTATGAAGCAACTCGGCATGGGCTCGCTGCTCGGCGTGGCCATGGGTAGCGCCGAACCTCCCGTCACTATCGTGCTCACCTATACCCCCGCCGAAGGCAGCGCCACCACCCACCTCGGCCTCATCGGCAAGGGCGTTACCTTCGATACCGGCGGCATCTCCATCAAACCCTCAGATGGCATGGAGAAGATGAAATATGATATGGCGGGTGGCGCGGCGGCTATTGGCGCCATGCGCGCCATCGCCCAACTCAAGCCCAAAGTGCCCGTCACCGCCGTCATCCCCTCCGTCGAAAACATGCCCGGAAGCCGCGCCATGCGTCCCGGCGACATCGTCACCACACTGAACGGCAAGACCGTGGAAGTGCTCAACACCGACGCCGAGGGCCGCCTCATCCTCTGCGATGCCCTCGAATACGCACAGCGCCTTGGCTGCACTCACATGGTGGATGCCGCCACTCTCACCGGAGCCATCGTCGTCGCCCTTGGCTACGTCAACATCGGATGCTTCAGTAACAACGATGAATTCCGTGATCAGGTGCTATCCGCGGCAAAGACAGAGGGGGAGAAAATGTGGCCCATGCCGCTCGACGAGGAGTACAAAGACCTGCTCAAGTCCCCTATCGCCGACCTCGCCAACATCGGCGGCCGCTGGGGAGGCGCCATCTCCGCCGCCAAGTTCCTCGAAGAGTTCTCCGGCGGCAAGCCCTGGGTACACCTTGACATCGCCGGCACCGCCTGGCTCGAAGAGGGCAAGCCGTTCCTTTCCAAAGGGCCCAGCGGCGTCTGTGTCCGCACCTTCGTCCGCCTCGCCATGGGCCTGTAACCCACAACCTCGCGTGATATGATCTTGGGCAAGTTCCGCTATGAACATCGCCCGAGGTCTGGCCGCCGCATTCGCCCTGTGGTGCGTCAACGCACCCGCGCAGACGCTCCCCCAACGCTGGAGCTTCCCCGCGCACATCACTCCCATCCTCACCTTCGGCGGTTGC
This sequence comes from Acidobacteriota bacterium, assembly GCA_018268935.1. Classification (GTDB taxonomy): domain Bacteria; phylum Acidobacteriota; class Terriglobia; order Bryobacterales; family Bryobacteraceae; genus CADEFT01. The sequence continues at coordinate 8,198 of JAFDVS010000014.1, forward strand.
AACCAGAGCGCCTGCCACGGCTCCCCCGTAGGTAAGAAAGGGTTCAAACTCTCCCTCTACGGATCTGACCCCGAAAAGGATTACCAGACCCTCCTCTCCACACGAGTCAACGTGAAGGAGCCCGAAGACAGCCTCCTGCTGAAGAAACCCACCATGCAGGTGGCCCATGGTGGCGGCCCCCGCTTCAAGAAGGAATCGCAACACTACGCCACGCTCAAAGCATGGATCGAAGCCGGTGCACCCTATGGAGACAAGAACGCACCGGCGCTCACGCGCATCGAAGTCACGCCTGGATACCGCGTGCTCACCGCGAAAGAGCAATCCGTACAACTCCGCGTCGAGGCCGTGTTCTCCGATGCCCGCCGCGAAGATGTCACCGCCTTGTCACTGTTCTCCTCCAATGATGAAGCCGTGTTGAAGGTCACCGCGGCAGGCAAAGTCTCCCCCGATGGAGGCACCGGCGACGCGGCCATCCTCGTGCGCTACGCGGGCAAGTTCGCGGCGCCCGTGTTCGGCGCGACGCTGCTCCCCTCTTCCTCGAGGCTGGCCCTCCCCGAACACCCCATCGATCGCGAAGTCTACGCCAAGCTCAACCAACTTCACATCGCCCCGGCGGAGCAAGCCACCGATTCCGAATTCCTTCGCCGCGCCTATCTCGATATCACCGGCACATTGCCCACGGCCGCCGACACGCGCCAATTCCTCGCTTCCACCGCACCCAGCAAACGCGCCCTGCTGGTCGATCAGCTCCTCGAAAAGCCTGAGTACGCCGATCTGCAAACCCTCATCTGGGCCGACCGCCTGCGCAGCGATGTGCGCTTCCACCGCGTCGGCGGCGTCCGCTCCTACTTCAGTTGGATGAAGAGCGAGTTCCTCCTCAACCGTCCTCTCGATCAGTTCGCCCGCTCCCTGCTCACAGCCAAGGGCCCCAATTTCGCCAACGGCGCGGCCAACTACTGGGGCAACTACGACAAGATCTCCACGCCCATTGAAACAGCGATTCAGACCGGCCAGGTGTTCCTCGGCATTCGCGTCGGCTGCGCGCAATGCCACAACCACCCCTTCGAAAAATGGACGCAGAGCGATTTCTACTCGCTCGCCGCGGTGTTCTCGCAAGTCGTCGAATTCCACACCAAGAACTCGCAGGAGTTCGACCTGCGCATCGATCCCAATCGGGCAGTGATTCACCCCGCGACGAAACAAGCGGCCGAACCGCGCTTCTTTGGCGGCGGCATCATCGATGTTGCTCCCGGCGAAGACCGCCGTCCCGCCTTTGCCAAGTGGCTCACCGCGCCCGACAACCCCTACTTCGCCAAAGCCATGGCCAACCAGATCTGGCGCACGATGATGGGCCGGGGCATCGTGCAACCCGTCGATGACTTCCGCGATACGAATCCTCCCACGCACCCCGCGTTGCTCGACCTGCTGGCCAAGGAACTCATCACCCACCGCTTCGATCAAAAGCACCTCATCCGCTTCATCGCCGCATCAAAGACCTATCAACATTCCTCGCGGGAGAACCCCACCAACAAGCTCGATTTCAAATACTACTCCCGCTCCTATCCCAAGCGCCTCATGGCCGAAGTCTACATGGACGCCATCTCCCAGGTGACCAACCTCGAGAGCAAGTTCAACAACTGGCCGGAGGCGCGCCGTGCCGTGCAACTTCCGGATAACCGCTACAACTCCTATTTCCTCGATGTCTTTGAGCGCTCCAACCGGCTGGTCATCTGCGATCGCGAAGAGAACGTCACCGTGTCGCAGGCGCTGCACTTCGTCAACAGCCCCGACGTTCAGGCCAAGATCGCCAGCCCCGAAAGCCGTCTCGCGCAATGGCTCGAATCGGGTAAGAGCGATAGCGAAGTGCTGGAGGAGCTATTCCTCACCACCATGTCCCGCACGCCCTCGGCGAAGGAGAAGGACCGCCTCCTCACCCGCATCGGCCAAACCACCAACCGCAAGGAACTATTCGAGGATGTGCTCTGGGCCATCCTCAACTCACGGGAATTCATCTTCAACCACTAGAGGCCAAACGCAATGAGTATGCATGTGGATTGTGACGGGCGGCGCCGCCGCGATTTTCTCAAACTCGGCATGTGCGGCCTCGGTGCGCTTTCTCTGCCCGAACTGGTGCGCGCGCAGAAGAAAGGCTCGGAGAAGTCGTTGATCTTCGTCTGGCTCGGCGGCGGGCCTCCGCAGATGGACACCTACGACATGAAGCCCGACGCGCCATCGGAAATCCGTGGAGAGTTCAAACCCATCGCGAGCAACGTGCCCGGCATCCAGGTCTGCGAGCTCATGCCGAAAACCGCTGCCGTAATGGACAAAATCTGTGTCCTGCGCAGCGTCACGTCGGTCGACCTGGGCTCGCACGAGCGCTCGTCACGCTACCTCCAGACCGGTGTACTGCCCGTGCCCAACATGGATTTCGCATCCTTCGGATCAGTCTTCGTGAAGGAAAAACAGTTCAAAGGGGAGATGCCGCCTTTCGTCGGTGTGCTGAAGCCGATCGAACGCGGCTGGGGTGGCGGATTCCTCGGCCCTGGTCTCGACCCCTTTATGGCCGGCGATCCCAACGAAAAGAACTACCGCGTCCGCGATCTGCTTCCCCCCACAGGTGTCACCCTCGACCGCATTGGCCGCCGCCGCGAAATCCTCAACGAGTTCAACGCATCGTGGAAAGCCGTCGACACCGAAGCCAAGCTCAACTCCTACGACCCCGCCGTCGAACAGGCCTACAACATGGTCTATTCGGAAAAGGTCGTGAAGGCATTCGATATCCATCAGGAGCCCGATAAACTGCGCGATGCCTACGGACGCACGCAAATCGGCCAGGGTCTGCTGATGGCGCGCCGCCTCGTCGAACAGGGTGTGAAAGCCGTCAGCGTGTGGATGGGCGGATGGGACACCCACGCCAAAAACTTCGAATCGCTCAAAACGAAGTTGCTCCCGCCACTCGACCAGGGCTTCGGTATGCTCATCGAAGATCTCGCCCAGCGCGGCTTGCTCGACAACACGCTGGTGGTGCAAATCGGTGAGTTCGGCCGTACACCAAAGATCAACAACGATGCGGGCCGCGATCATTGGCCCAAGGCTTTCAGCGTCGCCCTCGCCGGCGGCGGCATCAAAGGCGGCCAGTTGATCGGCGCAACCGACAAACACGCCGCCGAAGTCACTGACCGGCCCATCACCGTGGAAGATCTCTCCGCCACAGTATTCACAGCCCTCGGAGTCGACATCCACAGAGTGAACCACACTCCCGAAGGACGGCCCATCGCCATAGTCAACGGAGGCAAACCCGTTGCCGAAGCGTTTCTATAGCGCCCTTCTATCCGCCGCGCTCCTGTGCGCGCAGGAGCCGCAGATGATCAACATCCCGGCATCGAAGTGCACCGTGAGCGACAGCATCAGTCACGAAGAAGCACATAAGCCGGATGTCGCAGCGTTCTCCATTGCAAAGACGCCTGTCACCAACGCCGAATACCTCGTGTTCGTGAAGGAAACCGGGCATCCGGCGCCGCACCACAACTCCGTTGGCGGCAGCGCGCACCTCTGGCAGAACGGCGCTTTCCCTCCACAGATCGCCAATCATCCCGTCGTCAACGTCTCCTGGAATGACGCCACAGCCTACGCCCAGTGGCTCGCCAGGAAAACCGGAAAGCCCTATCGTCTCCCCACCGAAGAGGAATGGGAAGCGGCCGCCCGCGGTGGTCTCAATGGCAAACCCTACCCCTGGGACGAAGGCATCGATCGCACCAAAGCCTGGTACGGCCAGAAATGGAATGGCCTGGACACGCTGAAGCCTGCCGATTACGGCGCACCGAATCCATATGGTCTGCACGGCATGGCAGGCAACGTGTGGCAATGGACCGCCGATTGGTACGTCCCCACCTTCAATGGCCGCCCCGTCGCCGAAGAGACGCATCTCTATCGTGTCATCCGCGGCGGCTCCTGGGTCAATGATGAAGACTTCCTCAAAGTGAGCTACCGGAATTTCCATCCACCCGATTTCAAGGATTTCTTCGTCGGCTTCCGCGTCGCCATGAGCGCCAAGGAATAGCTACGCTCATTGTCGTGAAGAATCGCCAGAACGTCACGCTGAGTCTTCCCAGACCGAGGCACAAAAGGCAAAATCGTGGCGCAAGGGTAAAGCAAGGTGCTCTCTGGGTTCTACGCGGCGGCCACCAGGAAAATACGCATGCCGATTTGATAGGGCCTCGCAACTGCATCACAAACACGGCATCCCGACTCGAAGCAGGGTCCACATTCTCTGCAAGCGAAGACTCCAGCCACGGCCGGCGATTCAGGAAGCTCACCGTTCCGCAACCCCTTCCACGAATAGGCTACCCTCATGTTCATGGAACCAAAGCCCGGTTCGTCGCGCATTCCTCCGAGGGGCCCGCGCACGGCAGTCGGCATCGCGGAGCCTGATCCGCCGCGTCCCTCCCTACTCGAATGGCTGAAGCTGTTCTTCCGCCGCTTCGTCCCCGCCCGTCATTAATTCGATAAGAACGCCCGAACAAGAAACGCCGCCATCTCCCCGCGCGTCGTCAGACTGTCCGGACAATACGTCGTGGCGGTGCACCCCAGCGTAATCCCCAACTCCTTCATCCGCTGCACATGCCGGAAGAATGCATACGCTGTTGTCACATCCTGAAAACTCGGATTGTTCGTGTACGACACGTTGTCCCCGCTGATCGCGCGGATCAGCAAAGCGGCCATCTGCCCTCGGGTCAACGGTTGATCCGGACAGTAGCGATCCGGCAGTGTCGCACATCCGAACGTGATCCCCGCCGATCGAATCGCCTGAATCCCCGTGAAATGCGGATGCGTCGGAGGCACATCCTCAAAGAACGGAACACCTCCCCCGCTCAGTTGCAGCGCGCGCGCCAGGAACGTTGCCATCTCCGCCCGCGTGACAATCTCCGCGGGGCAATACCTGCGCGCGTCAAACGTGCAACCCCGCGTTACCTGCCGGTCCTTCAGTATCGAGATGTAGGAGAAGAACGGATGCCCCACCGGCACATCCTCAAACGGCGCCGCAGGATTCACCCCTTCCTGAAGCAGCGGCATGTACACGTGCATCCCCACCACTCCCCCCGTTGCCCGAAAAGCGCGCGGCAATGCACTGGTATTCGCCGCCACGTTGAATTGGAACACGCCTGTGCCGGCTTGCGGTGTCGCTGTAGAGATCAGCGACCCGGGTGATGCAATGGACGCCAACGGAGTGCATCCACCAGGCGCCACCACTGTGATCGATCCACTCCCTCCGGCGCTGGGAAAGGTGCTCTGCGTCACCGTGCCCGAAGGAAAACAACTATTCGCCGCCTGCTGAATCGAAAAGCTGCGCCCACCAAGTGTGAAGGTTCCCGTCCTCGCCGCACTCGTCAGGTTCTCGTCAATTTCCGCCAGCACTGTCATCGGTCCGTTGCGCGGTGTCGTTGAGTCGATATTCAGCCTCACCCACGGTGCGTTCGAGGTCAAAGTCCACGGGCATCCCAACTCCGCGGCAACTGTCATCGGTTGCACTGACGCGCGCGAATCCAGCAACGCTCCACCAAAGTTGAACAAGCACGGTTGCTGCGTCACCACCACGCTCTGGCTATTGATCGTAACCGTGGCTTGGCGGGTTGCCGCCACATAGTTGGCATCCGTGGCGAAGAAGATCCGCCCACTCCCCATCCCCGACGCCGCGCTGACAATACGCAGCCATGCGGAATCGGAACTCACGGTCCAGGAACACACGTCAGGAAGAGAGAGGTAGAAGTCGCGAATCGCCGCCGCGCCACTGGCATCCACCCCATTGGGCAACAGCGCCGTACAACCCGGCGGCACTCCTTGCGTCAAGGTCACCGTTGCCGATGGCGCAACCGAGATCACGGCACGCCGGCTGGTTTCGGGCGCGGTGAGTGGCTTCGCCGTGAACATCACGCCACCGTTCCCTGTCCCGTACGACTTGCCTTCTAACGTAATCCAACCACTCGGATACTGCCACACCGAAGCTGCCCAGGTGCAGTTCGAAGGCGCCGTAAAGCCCACCGTCAACGTGGCCCCCGTAGTGGGAATGTTGAGTTCGGAAACCTCCGCCGCAGGAGTGCACACCGCACTGCCAAGGGCAATACGATAGAGTCCAAAGAAATCCCGGCCCTGCGGCGACGCGATGTTGGGCGCGTCAGAGGCAGCGCCCGCAGTCACGGGAAAACGTTCCGGCAACGCAATACCACCTAGACTCGTAGCCACCAGAATCTCGCTGCCCGGACCGAACTTCGCCATCGCATTCGTGCCCGTCACCGCCGACGCGTACAGTACGTTGTTCGCTGCCGGGTCCAACTTCAGAATCACCAGGTCCGCGCTGCGCCCCTGCAATGTATCCGCCGTGAGTGAGAATGCATTAGTGTCAGCAGACATCAGCAACAGGTTCCCCGCCGCGTCTACCTCAAGGCTTCCTGAGCCGCCGTGGTTTGGCAGTGTCTTGTCAAAGATCAGTTGCGAACCAGCACCGTTCAACTTGATCAACCGAACCGTCTCCGTGCCGCCCGGCATCGCGGCCACCACCTGGCCTTGCCCGTCCACACCGATGCGCAGCCGGTACGGCGCGGGCAAGTCGACCGGCAGAAACGTCGAATACGAAAGTGCCGCCAAACCCGCGGCCATCCGCGTCACAAACGGAACGATCGACGCCTGCGGCGACGTAGGCCCGGTAACCAACAGCGCACCCGGTGTCACGCGAAACCCCGATTGCCATGCAGTGCCTGCCAGCACCACCGCACCGCCAGGCTCCATCGCCATATCGTGAATCAGCGTGTCGCCATATCCGCCCAGCAATGTCGACGCGGAAAGAACCAGCGACGCCGGATCGAACCTCGCCACAAACCCACACTTCGCATCCGGCATCCGTGGCTGCGTTTGGAACGCCCCGGCAGTCGTGGGAAAATCGTTCGACTCCGTTGTCCCACCCACATACACGAAGCCCGTATTGTCGATGCCAATCCCCGCCACCGACTCCGCACGCACGCCGCCCAAACAACGCGACGCAAGAATCGCCCCAGTCGGCCCCAGCTTGGTGAGTATCAAATCCGCATTCGGACCGCGGCATGGATTCGCACTCACCGGATAATCAGACGAATTCGACGTGCCCGTGAGAAACAGATTGCCATTCGCATCGGCCACCATCCGGCCCGGCTCTTCCCACCCCAATCCGCCCAAATACACCTTGTAAATCAATTTTCCTTGCGCATCAAACTTCCAATACACAAGATCCAAATCAATCTGCCCACCGGCCGAAACGCGCGCCCCAACATAGGAGTTCGAGGCCCCATCACTGGCAATCTGCGAAAACGGCGCTTGCATCACCGTGGCGAAACGCAGCACCGGATCGATCACCAGCGGCTGCGACGCATCGTAGCGCGCCACGGCGAAGGAAACCGTATCGCCACGCAATTGGAAATAGGCAGGCACAGTGCGACGCTTCCCCCGCACCATCTGATAAGCGACCGGGCGCTGCTGCCGCAGCGTCTCGCCGTTGGAAAACTCGGCCACCAGATCCCCTGCCGCATCCAGCGTCACTCGCCGCGCCTCACGAAGACAAAAACGAATCGCCCGTGGATCTGCCCCCGGCGCAACCAGAAAGTCATATTCCAGAGCCCCGCCCCGCGAATGGAACGCTAAATCGATCCCCGCATAAAGCCCCGAATATCGCACCGCGGCATAGGCAGTCAATTCCGGCCTCCAGCGCCGTGGATCGCTGCCGCGATAGGAACGAATGCGTAAATCCTGCCGCTCCTCCGCCACGGGCATGGCAGCCCGGGCGCCGCGAAACTCCATCCACATCCGTGCGCCTTGATTCCGGTACGTGATCCGTTCTCCAAATTCAATCGCCGTCGTACCCCACAACCCGCCATACCGGGCCTCCTTCGCGAATTGGCCTCCATTCTCCTCAATCGGAATCCTCGCGTTCGCCCCCGCCAACAACCCCGGAAGCAACATCAGCCAACCGAAAATCATTCGCATATTGGCATCCTTCGGATTACCTTTAGCATGAAATACCCCGTCCACGTGAGCGGAGGTAGCAAGCCGCGCTCCTCCACCCATCGTGTTAGCCTGAAAGAAGAGTGCCGGGGCCTGCGGAGATCTGCACAATCCGAACTGAAAGTCTGACCAAACGCTATCCCTCCGGTCAAACCGAAATCGTCGTTTTTCAAGACCTGCAGCTCGAAATTCAACCAGGCGAGCGAGTGGCGATCATCGGCGAATCGGGCACCGGGAAATCCACACTGCTGCACTTGCTCGGCGGCCTCGATCGCCCCACTTCCGGCGGCGTCTTCTTCAGCGGGCGGGACATTACCCAACTCAACGACACAGCCCTCAGCGATTTCCGCAACCGCGAAGTCGGCTTCGTCTGGCAAAGCCACAACCTGCTGCCCGAATTCACAGCGCAGGAAAATATCATGATGCCGCTGCTCATCCGCGGCGTCTCTCCGGCGCAAGCCGCTCAGCAGGCCAGCGAAAAACTCAGCGAAGTCGGACTCAGCGCCCGCGGCCATCACCGCGCCGGCGAGCTTTCCGGTGGCGAGCAGCAGCGTGTTTCCCTCGCTCGCGCCCTCGTCGCATCCCCCAAAGTGCTCCTCGCCGACGAGCCCACCGGCAACCTCGATTACCGTACGGCGGGTACCATCGTGACCCTCCTCGAAGACCTTCACACCCAACACAAGCTCACCAGCGTCATCGTTACCCACAACCTCGAATTCGCCAAACGCTGTCACAGAGTTTTAAGCTTAGAAAAGGGGCAGTTGCATCAATGAGAACAGCGGCTCCTGAATCGCAACCCGTTCCGTCACCCGGAACCAAAGGATCTCCGATCGGATCTTTCTATGTTTGAACGCTACACTGAGAAAGCTCGAAGGGTCATCTTTTTCGCGCGCTATGAGGCGAGCCAGTTTGGAAGCCCATACATTGAGACCGAGCACTTGCTGCTTGGTCTGCTGCGTGAGGATAAAGCGCTCGCCAACCGCTTTCTGCGGTCGGTAGCCGCCATTGAATCGATTCGCAAGCAGATTGAAGCGCACACCACCATCCGCGAGAAGGTGTCCACTTCCGTCGACCTGCCGCTGAGCCACGAATGCAAACGCGTTCTCGCTTACGGCGCTGAAGAAGCCGAGCGCCTCAACCATAAGCACATCGGCACTGAGCACCTGCTGCTCGGTCTTCTGCGCGAAGAGAAGTGCCTCGCCGCGGAAATCCTTCATGAGCGCGGTCTCCGCCTCTCGCAGGTGCGCGAAGAAATCGCCCGCTCGTCCTCTGAGAAGATGACCTCGAACCGCCCGAAGGAATCCTCCCTTCTCGCCGAGTTCTCTCGCGATCTCACCCAGGCTGCCGTCGATGGTTCCCTCGACCCCTTGATCGGACGCGACTACGAACTCGAACGAGTCGTCCAGATCCTCTGCCGCCGCACGAAAAACAACCCCGTGCTCATCGGCGAGCCCGGCGTCGGTAAAACGGCCATCGTCGAAGGCCTCGCCCAGCGCATCGCAGACGGCGACGTCCCCAGCTTCCTCGCCGACAAGCGTATCCTCGCCCTCGATCTTTCCTTGATCGTCGCCGGCACCAAGTATCGCGGCCAGTTTGAAGAGCGCCTCAAGACCATCATGAAAGAGTTGATGGAAAATCAGAACGCCATCATCTTCATTGATGAGTTGCACACCCTCGTCGGAGCTGGCTCCGCCGAAGGTTCGCTCGACGCCGCCAACATCCTGAAACCCGCGCTCTCACGCGGCGAAATCCAGTGCATCGGCGCCACCACGCCCGGCGAATACCGCAAGTCCATCGAAAAGGATCGCTCGCTCGAGCGCCGCTTCCAGGCAGTCAAGGTCCCGCCGCCCAGCGAGTCCGACGCCATCAAGATCCTGTTCGGAATCAAAGAGCGCTACGAGAAATTCCACGCCGTCGCCTATACCGACGAAGCGGTGGAATCGGCAGTGCACTCCAGCTCCCGCTTCATCCCCGATCGCTTCCTGCCCGACAAGGCCATCGACTTGATCGACGAAGCAGGCGCCCGTATCAAGCTGCGCCAGACCACCGTGCCCAGCGAAGTCTCTGAAATCCAGAAGCGCATCAAGTTCATCGTGCACCGCATGGAAAACGCCATCGCCAACCACGAGTTCGAGAAGGCTCGCTTCTATTCCGATGAAGAACGCCGCGAGCGCGAGAACCTGCGCCAACTGCGCGAGAAATACAACCTCGACGATACGTCCACCGGCGTCGTCACCAAGGATGACATCGAAGACGTCGTCGCCCGCTGGACCGGCGTCCCCATGACCGCCATCCGCGAAGAAGAGGTTTCCAAGCTCCTCCGCATCGAAGAAGAGCTGCATAAGCGCGTCATCAGCCAGAACAAGGCCATCAGTGCGCTCGCCCGCTCCATTCGCCGTTCCCGCGCCGGCCTCAAATCGCCCAAGCGTCCTTCGGGAAGCTTCCTCTTCCTCGGGCCCACCGGCGTCGGCAAAACCGAAGTCGCCCGCGCCCTCGCCGAATTTCTGTTCGGCAGCGAAAAATCGCTCATCCGCTTCGACATGTCGGAGTTCATGGAAAAGCACTCCGTCTCGAAGTTGATCGGCTCGCCTCCGGGCTACGTCGGCTATGAAGAGGGCGGCCAGCTCACCGAACGCGTGAAGCGCTCTCCTTACTCCGTCATCCTGCTGGACGAAATCGAAAAGGCCCACCCGGATGTCTACAACATCCTGCTCCAGGTCTTCGAAGACGGCCAGCTCACCGACGGCCTCGGCAATACCGTCGACTTCAAGAACACCATCATCATCATGACTTCGAACCTCGGCGCGCGGTTCCTCGACCGTAAAACGCCGATGGGCTTCGCCGCCCCCGTGGGCGAAGGCATGGCCCCCCGCGTCGAAGAACAGGTGATGGCCGAAGTGAAGCGCGCCTTCAATCCCGAGTTCCTCAACCGCCTGGATGAGACCATCCTCTTCAACCCGCTTGGCGATGACGACCTGCTCAAGATCATCAACCTCATGGTGGAGCAGATCAACATCAACCTGGTGCCGAAGCAGCTCACCATCCGGCTCGCCACCGATGCCGCCAAGTACATCCTCGAAAAGACCTGCACCGATCGCAGCTACGGCGCACGCCCGCTGCGCCGCGCTCTGCAGAAGTACGTCGAGGATCCGCTGTCGGAAGCTCTGATCCAGGGGTCGCTGCCGAAGCCGGCCGAACTCGAGGTCTACTTGAGCGATACCGGCCTCTTCGTCCGCCAACTCAAGGATCAGGCCGAGGTCACGGTGCCACCCACCGAACCAGAGCCCGGCACGCCGCTCTACATTTTCTAAGTACCGACCGATACAGATAGGAACCTATGCCGGATTCCGCACCTGCATCTCGCTCACAAATCTCCAGCGAGATGGAGGCTTTGCGGAGCCGTATCGCTGAGCTCGAATCGCAATTGGCGCAATCACAGAAGCTGCTCGCCATTGGATCCCTCGCCGGCGGCGTCGCTCATGACTTCAATAATCTGCTCACAGCGATCCTCGGCTATGTCAGCCTGCTCAAAGAAGAGCATGGCTTGGCGCCCCAGGTCATCGAAGCTTTAGATGTCATCGAGAACGCCGCCGACCGCGCCTCTCACCTCACCGGCCAACTGCTCGGCTTCGCCCGCAAGGGCCACCCCAAGCGCGAAAAAATCGACATCCACCACACCCTCGCCGAAGTTCAGGCGCTGCTCAAACACACCATCGACAAAGGCATCAAACTCGAATCCGAATTCGCCTCAAAATCCCCGCACATCATGGGCGACCCCAGCCAGCTCTTTCAGGTCTTCCTCAATCTCGCCCTCAATGCGCGCGATGCCATGCCCGAAGGCGGCGTCCTTCGCCTCTCCACCACCGACAATGCAGGCTTCGTAAAAGTCACCGTCAGCGACAGTGGAGCAGGCATCCCCGATCATCTGCGCGAACGCATCTTCGAGCCCTTCTTCACCACCAAGGGTCCTGAAAAAGGCACCGGCATGGGCCTCACCGTCGTCCAGACCATCGTCCGCGCCTGCGGTGGCCGCATCGAGCTACGCCAGGACAACGAGCCCGGCACTCGCTTCGATATCCTGCTCCCCGCAGCCGTCGATCGCACCATCGTCCTGCCCGAAGCCGTGGCCGCCGCTCCGGCGCGAGGCAAGGGCTCCGTGCTCGTCGTCGATGACGAGGAGTTCGTCCGCCAGGTCGCCGCCCGCATGCTCAAGACCCTCGGCTATCACGCCATCTGTCTCGGCTCCGCCACCGAAGCCGTCGAATACTACAAACGCCGCGCCCGCGACATAGATCTGGTCATCGTCGATCTCATCATGCCCGATCTCAGCGGTAAAGCGGTCTTCGAGCAACTCCGCTACGAGAACCCGCATGTCCGCGTCATCATCACCAGCGGCTACAGTCAGGACCCCGGCGTCGATGCCCTCATCGATTCCGGCGCCAAAGCATTCCTTCAAAAACCTTACCGGCTTGCGCAGCTCTCGCAAACGCTGGCCGGAGCCATGAAAACATGAGTTTCCCCAATTTCTACGGCAACGCCGCGGTCGCCCAGGCGCTCGCCAATATGATCCACCTCGATCGCATCCCGCAGACCATTCTGCTCGCCGGTCCGGAAGGCGTCGGCAAAGCCACGCTCGCCCGCCGCTTCGCCGCGGAACTGCTCGGCGGCGCGGATAAGATCGAACTCGACGACCTCAGCCTCCCCGAAAAGGTAGAGCACCTCGCCGAGCGCGAAAAGCTCCCCTCCGACAAGCGTGCCGACGACCCGCTGTTCTACTCCTCCCACCCCGACTTCGTCACCTTCCCGCCCGACGGCCCGCTGCGCCAGGTTTCTATCCAACAGATGCGCCTGCTCAAGGATCGCGCCCAATTCGGCCCGCTCAAAGGCAAGTACCGTGTCTTCCTCATCGACCACCTCGATCGCGCCAATGAACAAGCAGCCAATTCCCTGCTCAAGATCACCGAAGAACCGCCCGCCCATCTCATCCTCATCCTCACCGCCGAAAACGTCTACGACTTGCTCCCCACCATCCGCTCGCGCTCGCTGGTCTTCCACCTCAACGCACTGCCGGAGGAGGAAATGGCCAAATTCGCCTACTCACGCGATTGGAGCCCCAACGAACGCCGCGTCACCCTCGCCGCAGGCTCCCCCGGACTCGCCGTCACCATGGACCTCGACGCCTGGGACAAGCGCCGCCAGCGCATGCTCGCGCTCCTTGAAGTCGCCAGCGGCCTCGAAAAATTCTCCGCCTGGGTGAAGCATTCGGAAACAATCTCCGCCAGCAAAAACGAAAAGCTCGACACTTACCTCGGCATTCTCTACGGCCTGCTGGAAGATATCCTGTTGCTGCGCGAAGGAACCCCAGCCCGCCGCAACGCCGATCTCACCGTCAAGCTCCAACCCATCGCCCTCCGCACCAGCTTCGAATGGCTCGAAGCCGCCGTCCACCGCGTGGACGAACTAGTCGAATTCACCCGCCGCAACATTCAAAAAGGGATCGCTCTCGATGCCTTCGCCGTGGACCTCCGCCGCCTCACCAACTAGAATAACGATGCGAAAGTCTGGCAGACGGCGGTGGCGATCGATTGAGAAAAGCCTCCCGCCAGCAAAACCTCTCCCGTGCTCATTTCCGTTGCCGTATGCGCGGAACGAGATCCTGTGAACTGACCACTCAGAACGACACCGGAGGCATACGCGCCCGTCGACGGGTCGAAGAGATCCGCGTTGGCTATGGAAGGCGACCCGATTGTCTCCCCGCCGGCAAGCAACACTTTTCCATTACGCAGCAGTGTAGCCGTGTGCAGGTCCCGGGCAATCGGCATGAGCTGCGCCGCCGCCACCGTGCCTGTGGTTGGGTCATAGATTTCGGTGCTGGATAGACTGGACGCATTGTCCCGGCCTCCCGTAACAAAGATCCGCCCGTTGGGTAATGCCACCGCGGCATGCTGCGTGCGTAGCGCTGTCATGACTGGGCCCGGAATGAAGGATGCCGTAACAGGATCGAAGAGTTCCGTCGAAGCGGTTGCCCCGGATGTGCTGTTGCCTCCAGCCACAAACACTCTTCCATCGGCCAACAACGTCGCGGTGTGGAAGGTGCGGAGGATCGACATCGGCGATACCGGCTGAAATGTCCCCGTCGCCGGATCGTACAGTTCCGCGGCGGATGTGAAGCCTCCGGCAACCAGCACCTTACCGTTCGGCAGCAAGGTGGCCGTGTGGCCTTCACGGGCGGCGCTCATCGATCCTGTCATGGAAAAGATCGATGTGGCTGGGTCGTACAGTTCCGCCGATGCCTGGCCGCTTCCTCCGGCGATCAGAACTTTGCCGTTGGGAAGCAACGTGGCGGTGTGCCGCACCCGCGGGACGTTCATTGCCCCGCCTGCGCTGAACGTGCGTGCGAAAGGCGAGAAGAGATCGGCGCTGCCCAAGGGAGGGCCGCCGAAATTAGTTTGCCCACCGGCTACCAAAACTCTGCCGTCACTCAGCGCCGTAGCGCTGTGGCCCAGCCTCTGAGCTTGCATCAGATTGCCTGCATCACGGACCGGGCAATCCAGACGCATTGTCGTGTTGAATCCGCCGTAGCCCGCATTGATCGTCGTGACACCCACGGCTTGGCATGTGGCGAGGCCTGTCGCGCCCACACTGGCGATGGAGGGATTGAAAGAGGTCCACGCTGCCAACTGGGTGACGTTGGAGACCGTGCCATCGGCCCTGGTGGCCGTCACGGAGAGTTGCCGGGAGGCGGAGACGCCCATGAAATAGTAGGGAGGAGTGATGTTCATGGACGTGACAGGCGACTCAGTAACGCTTACGGTTGCCGGTGCACTGAAGCCTCCCACCACCGCCTGGACGATAGTCGCTCCAGCCTGGAACGCGGTGACCAGGCCGGCGCTAACGGTTGCAACGCGCGGTTCGTTGGTCGACCATGCAGCCGATGCGGTGAGGTTCTGCGTCGTGGCGTCACTGTAGTTTCCAGTAGCTGTCAACAACCGGGATTCGCCCACTCGCAATGCGAGAGAGGATGGCTGCAGAGAGAGCGAGACGAGTACCGGAGGTCCCACCGTCATCGGGGTTGACCCGGCAATGGAGCCAACGGCCGCCGTGATAGTGACTGTTCCTTGGGACGCCGAAGTGGCCAATCCCCCTGCATTGACCGCCGCTACCGATGGATTCGACGATGTCCATGCCGCCGAGGCCGTGAGATTCTGAAACGTGCCGTTGTTGTACGAGCCCATGGCGGTGAATTGTTGCGTACGGCCCAGAGGAATGGCCGGCGAGGGCGGAGTGACCGTGATCGACGTCAGTTTGACAGGCACGCCAGAGCCGTCCAGGTTGACGCGCGCGACACGGTCCATTTCCGGGTCGTCATCGTCGTCCTCCAGCCGGAACACGCTGAGCCTGCCGGTTCGGAATCCCGCCGCGGTGGGGGTGAACCGCACCGCGATGAGGCACTGTGTGCGCGCTGGAAGTACGCCAATGCAAGTGCCTCCAGCGTATGAAAAGTCGCCTGTGGCGGCAATGCTGGATATCGTGATCTGCCTGGTCGTGGACAAAGCGATTTGACGTTCATAGCTGGTCCCGACAACCGTATTTCCGAAATGCACTGGAGATGGATCCAGAACAACGCGAAAAGCGGGAAGCAATACAGGAAAAAGAAACAGTATTACAACCTTATGCAGCCACATGCTGCAATCATAAGCGGACTTACAGAACGCGTCTATCCACCGAACCACCTAGCTGGGTTGCCACCGGGCCTTAGTCTTTATCGTTTAGCAGAGCATCAAGGAGACATCCGCGCCCCGCTACTCCGCGGCTACACGAATTCCATCAAACGGCCGGGATTTTGTGTCGTAGGATGTGCAGTTGCAGAGGCGAAGCGCTTTCTACCAACCATGCATCCCTTCAAGCTGCGTGACCAACCCGGCCGTCCGTAGTATCGTAGTTCCTTACGCCCTATGAATCGCCGAATCTTCCTCAACTCGCTGCTGCCCGTCTCCGCCATGGCCGCGGACTGGCGTCTTCCCAAACTCCCGCAGCCCTATCACACCCCATCGGCCACCAATCGCCCCAAGGTCATCGCACGCCCCGATGGCGCGCAACTCAAGGTCCCGCAGGGCTTCCACGTCGATGAGTTCGCCGCCTCCGGCTTCGAGAAGCCGCGATTCATGCTCGCCGGCCCATCCGGCGAAGTCCTCGTCAGCGACAGCGTCGCCAAGGGCAAAATCGTTCTCCTCACCGATAAGAACAAGGACGGCAAATCCGACGCAAGCAAAGCCCTGATCGAAGGCCTTGATCGCCCCTACGGCATGGCTTGGTGGAAAGACTACCTCTACGTCGCCGAAGCCACTTCGCTCAAGCGCTACAAGTACGACAAGGCCGCAATGACCGTGGGCGCGGGCCAGGAAGTGGTAGCCATGGCCGACACCGGCAAAGGCCACTGGACCCGCAGCGTGGTCTTCGATCGCAAAGGCGAGAAGATGTACCTCGCCATCGGCTCCGAATCGAATGCCATGCCCGGCGGTGGCGAATACCGCGCCGCCATCAATCGCTACAACCCCGATGGCACCGGCCACGAAATCTTCGCCTCCGGTCTCCGCAACACCATCGGCCTCAAGTTCTACCCCGGCACCGACACACTCTGGGGCGTCGTCCAGGAACGCGACGGCCTCGGCGACGACCTCGTCCCCGACTACTTCACCTCCATCAAGCAGGGCGGCTTCTACGGCTGGCCGTGGGCCTATGTCGGCCCCAACCCCGACCCCACTCACAAAGGCGCCAACATGGATCTGGTGAAGAAAACCGTCGTCCCCGACTACTTCCTCACCTCCCACGTCGCCGCCCTCGATCACACCTTCTACACCGGCAAGAAATTCCCCGCCAAGTATCGCGGTGGAGCCTTCATCGCCCTCCACGGCTCATCGAATCGCGCCGAGCGCGTCGGCTATTCCGTCATCTACATCCCCTTCAAGAACGGCAAGCCCGCCGGCGAACCCGAAGAATTCCTCAGCGGATGGATGATGGCCAAAGACAAGCCCGACGTCTGGGGCCGCCCCGTCGCCGTCCTCGAAATGCCCGACGGCAGCCTGCTGGTCTCCGAAGACGGTAACAACCGCATCTGGCGCATCTCTTATCAAGGCTAGCGCGCACCAGCATCCCCGGAAGAGCCGCTCTTTCGCCGCATCGCGCGCGGCACACTCCATCACCGTCTCGCCGCGCGCATTCTTCACCCTTACATCACCGCCCCGGCGCGAATCTCCAGCTTCAAACTCTGCACCACCGGATCCGTATCCCCCCATAGCATTCCACCCGCCAGCAACATCACTCCAATCCATCGATTCCTCATACGCGCCAAACATCAGCATTTTCCCCGCCACCCTCTAAACCATTCAGAAAACGTGCAACCATGTTCA
Organism: Acidobacteriota bacterium; assembly: GCA_018268935.1. GTDB lineage: Bacteria > Acidobacteriota > Terriglobia > Bryobacterales > Bryobacteraceae > CADEFT01. The sequence goes on from JAFDVS010000014.1 coordinate 25,636, forward strand.
AGTGAGGAACGTTCCGGTTTACCTGTTAACCATTCTGTTCACGGCGCACGCAGCCGAGCCTCTCCGTTACGATTGCCCGCGCGCCTCCAAGCCCATCGTCATCGACGGCAAACTCGATGACGCCTCCTGGGCGCAGGCTCCCTACACGCCATTCTTCATCGACATTGAAGGCGACAAGAAACCCAAACCCCGCTTCGCCACGCGCGCCAAGATGCTCTGGGACGATCAATACTTCTACATCGCCGCCGAACTCGAAGAGCCGCACCTCTGGGCCGTATACACCAAACACGACTCTGTCATCTTCCATCAGCATGACTTCGAAGTCTTCCTCGATCCCGACGGCGACGGCCTCAATTACTTCGAATTCGAAATGAACGTCCTCAACACCACCTGGGACCTCTTCCTCCCCAAGCCCTACAAAGATGGCGGCAAGGCCGATAACGGCTGGGAAATCCCCGGACTCAAGACTGCGATACACGCCACCGGCACCATCAACAACCCAAGCGACACCGACAAAGGCTGGACGCTCGAAATCGCCTTCCCCTGGTCCGCCTTCAATCGCGGCCCGCGCCCCGCCCGCAAGCCCGCCACCGGCGACACCTGGCGTGTCAATTTCTCCCGCGTCGAATGGCAACTCCGCCACGACGGCCGCCGCTATGAAAAGGTCCAGAACACGCCCGAAGACAATTGGGTCTGGTCCCCGCAAGGCCTAATCAACATGCATGTCCCCGAACACTGGGGCTACGTGAAGTTCGGAAACTAGCGCATGTTTCGCATCGTCACGCTCAGCGCCATCGCCGCGCTCCTGCTCTACCTGCTCTTCCTCTGGCCACCCATCGGCATGGCCAACAACGGCGACTTCGGCCGCCTCATCTGGACCTTCGGTATGGAAGCAGAGAACCGCGGCCAGCCCGACGAGTTCTACAACTACGTCAACCTCCGCTATCGCTTCACCACCGAGCGCCTCGGCTTCTTCGAATCCTTCACCTCCGAATACATCACCATCCTGCCGGCGCTCTTTCTGCATCTCTTATTCGGCAAAGACGGCTGGTTCGACATCCGCATGATGGGCTTCGTCCACGCCGCAACACTCTTCTCCGCGTTCGCACTCTTCCTCCCCCTGATCGAACAATGGCCCCAACGCCGCCGCATCCTCGCCGCACTCACGGCCATCTTCGTCTTCTGCGATCTCTACTACCTCCAACTCTGCAACTCCTTCTACTCCGACGCAGGCGCTGTCTTCTATCTCCTCCTCTTCGCCGCCGCCTGCGCCCGCCTCGCGTTGCTCAACACAAACCCGCGGCTGCACACCGTCACCGCATTCACCGCCGGAGCCATGTTCGCCGCATCGAAAGGCCAGCACGCCCCGCTCGGCCTATTCGTCATTGCCGCGATCTATCTCCTGCGCGAGAAGCTCACCACGCACTGGCGCACCGGGGCAGCGATCGTCGCCATCGGCATGATCGCAGCCCTCGCCACCACGCCGCGCTCCTACTCCGCCACAGCCTTCTACAACGTCGTCTTCCACGGTATCCTCCCGCAGGTCGACAACCCCGAACAAACCCTGAATACCTTCCAACTCGATCCCGCCCTAGCCCGCTACAAGGGCACCCACACCTACAGCGCCAACTCCGGCATGCGCGACCCCGCCGTCAAAGAAGCCATCACCGCCCAAGCCTCCATGCCGCGCATCGCTCTCTACTACCTCACCCACCCGCTCATTGCCGCCGAGCACATCCGCCGCGCCATGCACGAAACCTCCGAACAGCGCGCCATCGGCTTCGCCAATCTCCCCAAGATGCCGCACCTGAGAGTCCGTTGGACCAGCCACGCCTTCTCCTTCTGGAGCGACGCCAAGCGCTTCACCTTCTACCGCAAAGCCTGGCCCTATTTCGCCTTCTGCCTCGCCTCCATCGTCGCCGCCATCATTGCCACGCGCCGCCATCCGCTCATCCTCACCCTGGCCGCCGCCAGTCTCACCGCCCTCGCCATCGGCAGCCTCGCCGACGTCCTCGACGGAGTTCGCCACCTCACCATCTTCACCACCATGGGCGATCTGATGCTCTTCACCGCGCTGTTGTCCTGCCGGCCGTATTCAAACCCCACGTCCGCTACAAACCCCGCGTCCCCTACAGAGCCGCGACCGTGAGAGTCTGTGAAAAAACCTGCCGCATGGAGATAGCCACTCCAGATTGTGGGGCAGACTTCAGTCTGCCGTTTCAGAGCCGCGACCGTGAGGGAGCGGTCTTCTGCCCTCTCCCGTTTTTGAGCCGCGCACGTAAGGGAGCGGTCCCCTAATCATGCGAAAATCATAGATTCCAATGCACCACAAAGACGCATTCCTCGAAGAGCTGCGCTGGCGCGGCTTCCTCGAATCCACCACCAGTGACGACCTCGACTCCTTCCTCACCGAGAAGCGCCGCACTATGTACGTCGGCTTCGATCCCACCGCCGACAGCCTTCACCTCGGCAGCCTCATCCCTGTCATGGCCCTCGCGCACGCGCAACGCCACGGCCATCGCCCGCTCGTATTAGTCGGCGGAGGCACCGGCCTCATCGGTGACCCCAGCGGAAAAACCTCCGAGCGCACGCTCCTCACTCGCGAAAAGACCGACGACAACGCAGCCGCCATCGGCCGCCAGCTTTCCCGCTTCTTCGACCTCTCCACCGAAGACCGCGCCCTCGTCCGCAACAACGCCGATTGGCTCACCAACCTCAACCTGATCGACTTCCTCCGCGACATCGGCAAGCATTTTTCCGTCAACGAAATGGTGAAGCGCGACGCCGTCCGCATGCGCCTCGAAGAGCGCGACCACGGCATCTCCTACACCGAGTTCAGCTACATGCTGCTGCAGGCCTACGATTTCTACTACCTCTCCGAACACTACGATTGCGACATCCAAATGGGCGGCAGCGATCAATGGGGCAACATCCTGTCGGGCAAGGAGCTCATCCGCCGCATCCTCGGCAAGCGCAGTGAAGGAATAACCTTCCCGCTGCTCACCACCTCCACTGGCAAGAAATTCGGCAAGACCGAAGAAGGCGCCATCTGGCTCGATGCCAACCGCACCAGCCCCTACCAGATGTATCAGTACTGGCTCCAAACCGCCGACGCCGACGCCGCGCGCTACCTCAAGCTCTTCACGTTCCTCCCACAAGACACCATCGCCGCGCTGGAACAGGAAATCTCGGCAAGCCCTGAAAAACGCGAAGCACAACGCCAGCTCGCCGCCGAATGCACCGCGGTCATTCACTCACGAGATGCCGTCAAAGCTGTCGAATCCGTCAGCCGCATCCTCTTCGGCCAATACGAAGACGATCCGTCACCGGAAACCATCGCCATGCTCGCGCACGAAGTCCCCGTCACCGAAATCCCCGGCGAAGAATTCGGCGCAGGCATCCCGCTCGCCGATCTCGCCGTCCGCACCAAGCTCGCCGAGAGCAAAGGCATGGCCCGCAAGCTCATCGATGGCGGCGGCTTCTACATGAACAACGAACGCCAGTCGCAAGCCACGCGCCTCGTCAAGGCAGACGACATCCGTTGGTCCGGAGCGCTTCTATTGCGCTCCGGAAAAAAGAACTACCACCTGGTGCTCGTGAAGTAGCTACTTGCCCTTGCTCAACTTCCGGAAATACTCCGCCACTGCATCCGCATAGCCAGCCGGAATCGAATCCCCGGCAGCCGTGCGCACCGTTCCGCCCTGCTGCTCTTCCAGTTTGCGCCGCAGTTGAATCTCCACCTGCTGCAAGCTCGGCAGTAACTGCGAGCGTAACTGCTCCAGCATCGCCGGATTCCCCGGGAACTTCGACGGATCCAGCCGCTGCATCTGCCGGATCAACTCCTGGATCTCCTTCGCCGATTCCGCATCCTCACCAGCGACACCCTGCCGCAGTTGATTCAGATCGCGCAATCCATCGCGATAAGCCCCTTCCAACCCACGAGCCCCTTCCTGATACCGGCCATCGCCGCCACCCGGAGCGCGCAGTGACCCGTCATTCAAAGCGTTGTACCCATTGTCGCGGTAGCCGCCATCGCGCGCTCCGCCCTGCGTGCGTTCCTGGCCAATCGGAATCTCACGGCCACCCTGCTGTCCGCCCATGCCCTGGCGTCCGCCCTGCTGCGACGAGCCCTGTTGCTGTCCGCCCTGCTGATTGCCTTGCTGCCCGCCCTGGCCCTGCTGTTGTCCTTGCTGATTCCCGGCCTGCTGTCCTTGCTGACCCTGCCCCTGTTGTCCCTGGCCTTGTTGACCTTGCTGGCCCTGCTGCCCTTGTTGTCCCTGCTGACCCTGTTCTCCGCGTTGGCCCTGCTGCTGGCCGCCCTGCTGGCCCTGTTGCCCCCGCTGCCCGCGCTGGCCTTGTTGCCCCTGCGCACCCTGTTGCCCGCCCTGCTGCCGTTGTAACTGCTGTTCAATCTGCGCCCGCAACTGCTCCACACGATTCAGAGCCTTCTCCAGATCCGTATCGCCCTTGCCGCCGGCCTGCCCATCCTTATTCAGCTTCTCCTCGGCCTGCCGCAATCCGGCCCGCATCCGTTCCATCGCGTCCGTCACCCGCTGCTCGCGCATGTACGTCGCCGATCCAATCCCGCGCCGCAGCCACTCCGCGCCCAACTGCATATCGCGCCGCGCCTCGCTGCCCTGCAAATCGCCCAACGTCTCACGAACCTTCGACGACGCATCCTTATTCGAACCCGCCAGATCACGCGCCGCCTTCTGCATATCCTTTTCCAGCCGCTCCAATTCCTGCGCCAACCGGTCCTTATCCCGAGCCAGTTCCTGCCCCTTCTTCAGGTTGTCTGTCATCTGCCGGATATCGTTGCCACCCGCTTGGCCCTGCTGCCCGCTGCGTCCATACATCTCTCGCAGTTGATTCTGAATGCCCTTCTGCTGCTCGGTAATCTGATCCGCGCGCCGCGTCAAATCACCAAGCTGCCCCGATGCCTCCTGCTTCCGCATCGAGTTCAACAAATCCGTCGCTTCCTGCAAACGCTCCGCCGCGCGCCGCGATCCGGCATCGCCGCTCTGTTCGCCGCCCTGACGCCGCATGTCTTCCGTGGCCTGCTTCAGCCGCTCCAGCGCCCGCTCCACACGCGGATCAATCTGAGCCTGCCCCTGGCCGCCCTGATTGCGCTGCATCTGCTGCATCCGACGCTGTTGTTGTTGCTGCTGCTGTTGCTGCTGCCCGCCGCGGCGCAGGCGGTCGACCCGNNCCTTGTTGCCCTTGCTGGCCCTGTTGCCCTTGTTGACCCTGCTGGCCCTGCTGCGATTGCTGGCCGCGCGTCATTTGCTCCAGTTCCTTCTGCAACTGCTCTGCTTCGCGCCGCAGCATCTCCTGCTGCCAGCGATTCTGCGGCAGATTCTTCGCCTGCTGATTCTTCATCTGCTCAGCGAGTTCCTTCTGCCGCCGCGCCAATTGCTCCAGCTTCTGCAGCGCTTCATCTACCTTCTTCTGCTGATCGCCGCCGCCACCGCCGCCGCCCTGTTGCCCGGTCTCGTACTGATTCTTTTCCGTATCGAGTTCCAGATCGAACATGCTCGCCAGGTCGCGGCCACCACCACCGCCACCGCCGCCTCCACCCTGCTGGCCGAAGGCCACCTGGATTTCGCGGAACGTCGACTCAGCCCGCAACAGATGCTGCAGCGCCTTCTGTTCCGGCTGCAACGCATCTTTCCAACCCTGCGACTTCAACTTGTCCGAAGCCTGCGCCATCGCTTCCGAAGCTTTTTCCATATCCTGCGCAAAGCTCTTGAACTGATTGTTCGCGCCGGAAAGTTCCCTGCTCCGCATGCGCTTCGCTAGCGAATTGGCCTGATCGCGCAACTTGCCCTGCACTTCCGCCAGGAACTTCCCATTCTCGGCCGCTGCTGCTTTGTCACCGTTCTTATCGCGAATCTGATTCCACGTCGCCGCGATGATTTCCTTCTGCCGCTGCGAAATCCGCTGCTGATCTTCCTGTTCCCCGCCGCCACCGCCGCCGCCCATCTGCTGGCTCTGCGTGAACTCAAACTCATAGGGTACGGTTTCGATGAACGCCATGTCCGTCTGCGCCTGTGTCTGCGCATCGCGCGCCACCGCGTACATGCTCACCACATCGCCCGGCGACAGCTTGAAATCCTCAAGCGTGATCATTGTCTTGCCTTCCACGTTTTGCACGCCCTTGGAAGGAAGCAGGTTCACCGTCTTTTCCTCGCCGCCATTCACCGAATACTTCAGCGCCACTTCATGCAAGCCGAAATCATCGGCGGCTTCCACTTCCACCACAACCTCTTCAATCGGGCTCACTCGCGCATCGTTGCGCGGACGGCGGATCTTCACAATCGGAGCCGTCTCCGGACGCGCTTCCACAAAGAAATCCTCGCTCACCCTCACGCGCTGCCCATCGTCAATCGCCGCCACGTGATACATCCCGTCTTTCTCGATCTTCACGCGCGCCGTCAGCCATCCGCTCAACATGGACGAACTCAGCTTGATCTCCCGCTGATCATCAAACACCAGTACGCCGTCCTTCAACGGCCGGTCGGTCTGAATCGCGATCTCCGCCTCGGTGCCTTTCACCGCGCGCAGATCACCCGTGCCTTCGTCGCTCGTCTCCTTCAGCCCTGACCACGACGGATAGTGATACGTCACCTTGATCTTCTTGATCCCCGGCAAATCCACCACCGACAGCTTGTGCGACTTCGACCGGATCGATCCCGCCTCCACGTAATACTCCACCGTCTCCGGCAGTCCCGCGAAGAGAAACTCGAATCCACTCGAACCCACCTGCGGATTCATCGACACCTGTTCCCACTTCGTCGTGCCGTCGTACTTCGCATACAGCCGCACGTTCTGCGATTGGAAACCCAGCAACTGCGCGGTCACCAGTTGATCCGTCCGCCGCCGCACCTTCCGGTCACCCGGTTGCACGTTGATGCTGTAATAAGGCTGCGCATCGCGCGGATTCCCCGCCCACAGCAGGTTCGCGCCATGGCCCCAATATCCCGGGCCCGACGTCGTCAGCCACATCAACACGCCACTCGCCAGCAGCGCCACAATGACGAACGCCGCGGTCCGCAGCGGAGGCACAATCGAGGAAGGCTCCGCCCGCCGCGCCACTTCCACCGTATCCATCGCCAGCAGTTCCAGGAACGGATCCGGTTCCTGCTTGCGCTCGGCAAACGTCAACAAACGCGCATCGAAATCCGGCTGCCGCGATTCCGCATCCTTCGCCGCGCGCCGCTGATTCAAGCGCAGCAAAGGCATCACGATCCCGAAACCCACCGCGAACGCCAACGCCAGAAACAGCACAAAGCGTGCCGCCGTCAGGCTGTTGTCGCTGAACGCGAACCCGTTGATGATCATCACCAGCAGCACCGTGGCGATCAGCGCGCTTGCCGCTGTAATCGCTGCACCCTGGGTGATCGCCATCAGACGTAACCGCCGCTCGATCGAGCGGAGATAGAGTTCCAGTTGATCAAATGCGCTCATTCGCTTGGCTCCACAGTCAAATATCGGCTCGCCAACACGGATTCCAACAAGGCAACCACCATGGCTGCCAGCATCATATACCACCACAGATTACTGGTGTTTTCCTTCTGTTCGGTTGGGGCCTGCGCACCGGCTTTCGCCTGCTGTACGCCAGTTCCCTTCCACAGCGCCAACGTCTCTTCCGGCAAAATCTCCAGATCCGATTCCTTCCGATCCGGATTCACGGCCACCAGTTCATGCCGTCCGTTCGCCCGTCCAATATCGTAAAAGCCTGCCTGCGTCAGCAGAAAACTGCGCGCCGAAGTGGCTTGCTTCAAGTCCATCGCGCGCTTGCCCTGCGGATCCAGCACCTCCACGGTGCCCGCGCCCTTCTCCGCGCGCAATTCCACGCTCGAATCAGCCGTATAGCTCGACGGCCTCACTTCACTCCCAATCAGATAACGCCCCGTCTGCTCCACAAACGGCACAAACGAAGTGTGCAGCGGAAAATCATTCGAAATGTTGTCCAACGTGGAAGTGAACACCAGCACGCGGCCTTCGCCCACGCGCTTCTCCAGCAGCAGTGGCGTATCATCCGCCAACCGCGCCAGCACACGTCCCTGCCCTTGCTCCACTTTCATCGCCTGGTAAAACTTCACGTTCTCCCAACGCCCCGTGGCCCGCAGCACCGGATGCGTCAGATCCATCGACCCTGCCACCAGGAACCGTTCCCCCGCCCGCGACGCATACCGCGCCTCACGAATCGACTCCTCAAACACAGGAACCTTCATCTTTGCTGCCATCGCCGGCCCAGCCGCTATCAATAGAGCGCCGCCGCCCTGCACATATTTCTTCAAAGCCTCTTCAAACGTACCCGGCAGGATACCGGTATCCGACAACACCACAAATCCATACTTGGTAAGCGAGACGTTCGCCACCTGATCCGTGGTCGCCGGCTCGACGAGGAACGCGCCTTCCGAAGCAGCCTCCATCGCCGCCCGATAGTACAGCAGCCCCTTCTGCTGCCGTGCCTCATGCACAAACAGCACCGGCCGAGGATCGGCCCGTTCCACGCTAAAGAAAAACGTATTGTCCCCAGCCAGCGAATCCGTCCCGTCCAGCCGGATCTCCGCCTTGTTGAAGCCGTAGTTGGCTTCCATCCCCACAAACTCCACCGTCGCCCGTCCGTTCTCCGGAATATCCGCCGGCTTCGAAGCAACCATCTTGTTGTTGACGTACAGCGCCACGTTCCGTTTCGCCGCCGGAGCCCCAAACGACGCCACCGTCGCCTGCACCCGAGCCTTTTTCGGATCGAACAAACTCCGCGGCGCCGAGATGCTCTCTACCGCGTAATTCGGCTCCGCCTTCGCTGCCACCGAATGCAGCACCAGTTCCGTCGCATCCCCCAACTGCAGATCCTTGAACGCCGGCGGCATCGATGTCTTCTGCATATCGCTGAACAAGTGCAGCTCCACCGGAATCCGCGACGATTGCTCAATCGAGCGCACCGCCCGTGCCAGTTCTCCATAGGAACTGCGCGAATCCGACGGTTGAATCGACTCAATGGCCGCCCGCAGTTCGTTCGTCTCCGAGGTCACCTGCGTCAGCGCATGAATCGATGCGCCCACCGTCAGCACTTGTCCCTGTTCCCTGCTCCGCGTCGCCAGCACTCCCGCCGCATCGCGCTTCGCCTGCGCCAGCCTGTCGCCCGTGCGCATGCTGAACGAATTGTCCACCGCGATCACCAGCATCTTCCGCCCACCCGCCGGCAGAATCCCCATGTTCTTCACAAACGGCGCGGCAAACGCCATCACGATGAAGAACAGCAGCAGCAACCGCGCAATCATCAGCAGCAGATACTTCAACCGCCGGTGCTTGATCGAACTCTGCGTCCGCCGCTCAAAAAACATCAACGACGCAAATTGTTTCGGCGTCGTTTTGTGCTGCTGCAGCAGGTGCAGCCACACCGGCACACCCAACGCCGCCAGCCCGGCCAGGAACCACGGAGCAAGAAAGCCCATCAGAACCTCCCCGCCCGGATCTTGAAGTATTCCCGCAGCGCCTCATCGAGCGGCTTCGCCGTGTTCACCACCTGGTAATCCATCCCCGCCCCTTGCGCCTTGCTCCGCAAAGTCTCAATATGCTGCTCGATCTTCGCCTTGTACTCGTGATTGGCGTAATCCGGCGACACCTCCAGCGAGTCCTGCGTCTCCATATCAATCAGCACCACCGGCTCGCGGAAGTTCGGCTTCAGTTCCTCCGGGTCCAGCAAATGGAACAGCACAATCTCATTGCCCCGATAACGCAGTGGCTCCACGGTCTTCACGATCACTTCCGGATCGGCGTAAAAATCCGACACCACAATCGCCACCCCGCGCCGGAACTGGTAGCTCTGGAAATGATGAAACGGCTTGGCGTAATCCGTCCGCGCACCGGGCTCAGCCTTCTCCACCGCATGCAGCAACCGCGCCAATTGCCCCTGCCGCGACCGCGGCTGGATGTAATGCCGGATCTCGTCGTCAAAAACGATCATCCCGACAGCATCGCGCTGCTGAATCGCCAGATAGCACACTGACGCCGCCAGGTATCGCGCATAGTCGATCTTCGACACGGAATGCGAGGTGAATCCCATCGACGCGCTCGCATCCAGCAACACCGTCACCATCGTGTTCGTCTCGCCGCGGTACTTCTTCAAATAAGCCCGCTCCGTGCGCGCGAACACGTTCCAGTCCACATACCGCAAATCATCGCCCGGCACATACTGCCGGTATTCGGCGAACTCCTGGCTGAATCCGAAATCGGGCGAGCGGTGCAAGCCCGAAATGAATCCGTCCACCACGGTCTTGGCGACCAGTGACAAATCCGAAATGCCCGCCAGTATCTTCGGTTCGAGAAAACGAGTGTTCACGTGTGAGACCTATGCTTTCGGCGCCGGCTTAGCCTCCAGAATGCGCTTCAAAATATCATCCGTCGAAAGCCGGTCCGATTCCGCCTGGAAGTTCAGTAGTATCCTGTGCCGCAACACAGGGATCGCCATCGTCGCCACATCCTCGAAGCTCACGTGATAGCGGTGCTTCATCAGCGCCCGGGCCTTCGCCGCCAGCACCAGGAATTGCGCCCCGCGCACGCTCGATCCGTAATTCACATACTTCTTCACAAAGTCCGGCGCACTCGCATCCGAATGCCGCGTCGCACGCACAATGTCGATCGCATAGCGCGCCACAGACTCCGCAATCGGCACCATGCGCACCAGTTCCTGGAAGCTCAGGATTTCCTCGCCATTCGTCACCGGATCGGCCTTCGCAATCTGCGTCGTCGTCGTCAGGCTGATCACCTTCAGCTCATCTTCCGCCGGCAGGTAATCCAGCATCACGTTGAACAGAAAGCGGTCCAGCTGCGCTTCCGGCAGCGGATACGTGCCTTCCAGTTCAATCGGGTTCTGCGTCGCCAACACAAAGAACGGCGATGGCAATTTATAGTGGTTGCCGCGCACCGTGCACGAACGCTCCTGCATTGCTTCGAGCAGTGCCGATTGCGTCTTCGGAGGAGTACGGTTGATTTCGTCCGCCAGCAGCACGTTGGCGAAAATCGGCCCCTGCACGAACGTCCAACTGCGCCGCCCCGTCGTCGGATCTTCCTCGATGATGTCCGTACCGGTCATATCGCTCGGCATCAGATCCGGCGTGAACTGAATGCGCTTGAACATCAGCCCCAGCGTATCGGCCAGCGTGCGCACCAGCAGCGTCTTCGCCGTACCAGGCAATCCCGTGATCAAACAGTTGCCGCCCACGAACAGAGCGATCAACACCTGATCCAGCACTTCCTCCTGGCCCACAATCACTCGGCGCACCTGGCGCACGATGTCGTCATAGGCCGTTTGGAAACGCGTGATGCGGCCTTTCAGTTCGGCGGCATCCAGTTGTGGAGCGGAAGTTACAGACATGATTTCCCGTTCAATCTTTCTTCTGTTTCGAGTTCGTCGTCGGTGACGACGTTAATTCCAACAACAGCTTTTGCGCCGGCTTGAATCCCGGCGCCGTCTCCAGCGCCGAAACCACGTGCTCCATCGCCTTCTCATTCTGACGCGCTTTGAGGTACGCCTGCGCCAGTTGATAGTGCGATTGCGCCGGATCGGAGGGCTTGGATGCCAGCGTCGCTTCATACTCCCGAATCGCCGGCTGCAACCGTCCCAAACCCATATTCAAATCGCCCTGCTTCTGATGGTAGTCCGCATCCGCGACAGGGTAAATCCAGTTCAATTTCTCCAGCACGGCGATGGCGTCCTTCTGCCGTCCCGCCTTCTCCAACTTGTCCGCCAGTTCCTTCAGATTCGCCGGGAAGCGCCCGCCCGCTTTGGCATACAGCTCCAGTTCTGCCAGCGCCGCCTTCTCATCCTTCTTCGCTTCGTAGGCATCGGCCAGCATCTCATACACGCTGAAGCCTTCCACGTAATCCGGATACCAATCGCGAATCTCCCTCCCATCCTTGATCACGTCGTCCCACTTCTTCTCTTTCACGTTCTGCACCATCACCATCCGCCGCTTCGACCACTCCGTGAATTTCTCGAGCGGTGTCTTCAACTGCGCATCCAGCCAAGCCAGAAACTGTTTATCGAAATCCTCCGGCTTCATCCCCAGATGCTTCTCCACCACGGCAGCCGTAGTCACGGTCTCTGAGAAAGCCTTCATCATCTCCAGCACTTTGTCGAAGCCCCACTTCTCCACGATGTAGTCCAGCACCTTGCCGCCCTGGAAATACGACACAATCACCTGGTTCGGATACGACGGCCGGATGAACCCGCGGTCCAACTGCGCAATCGGTAGCAGCTTCTTCCCTTTCACCGCCTGCAACACCGGCGGAGCCAGCCGGTCTCCCCAATCGGGATAGATCGCCGTTTCCTCATGCACCGCCAAGCCTTCCGTAAACCAGCGCGGCACGCGATGTTTCGTCAACGACAGAACAAACACGTGGCTCAATTCGTGCCACATGGTGCTCGCCCAGTGAAAATCGCCCGGCTTGCGCCCCGACGGGCTGTCCATCGCCACCACATACCCAAACGCCACACCCAACGCACCCAGCCCCGGCATGCCCATCGTGCGCACCGCGAAGTCCTCGTGCTCGGGATACACTTCCAGTTTCACCGGCTCCTGCAGCTTGAACCTGTACTTCTTCTCGTATGTTGCGATTGCCTTCTGCAATTCCGGAACGAAATACAACCTCAACAAATCGGCTTCATTCTTCCGCAGCCGCACTTCCAGCCCCGGAGCCTTGAACGTCTCGTAATTCTTATAGCTGTCCATCAGCCGCAGCGTGTTCACCGTGGCCGGATCGCGAAAATTGTTCTCATACGCCAGTTCCAGGTGCTTCCGCGCGGGCTCTTCCATCCCCAGCCGCATGTAGCTGATCCCCAGCTCCGAATGCGCCTTCCAGTACTTTGGATCCTTCTCCAGTGACTTCTTGAAATACTCAATCGCTTCCAGATACCGCCGGTTCAGAATCAGCGTCTGCGCCACGTAGGCGTACCCTTCGGCATGCACCGGATTCACCGCGTCCATCTTCCCAAACCACGGTGTCGACGGTTTATCCGAAAGCACATCCAGCGCCCCCAGAATCGCCATCGCGTCAATGGCGTCGGGAGCGATCTGCAGCGCCTTCTCCGCTTCCTTCTGCGCCTTCTCGAAGTTCACATCTTCCACCGCCAGCTTCGCCAGCAGTTCCTGCGCTTCCAGCAATTTCGGATCGGCCTTCAGCGCCTTCTCGGCGAACTCCACCGCCTTGGCATCGAAGCCTTCGCTCAGCACCATCGCCATTCCCAGCATGGCAGGCGCGTAGTTCTCATCCGCCTCCATCGCTTCCTGAAACAGCTTCGCCGCCTCGCCCTTATTCCAACGCTCTAAGAACAGCCTCCCCCAGCGCGTCTTCACTTCCGCCGTCTTCTTCACCGATGCCGCGGACCGGAACGTCGTGTTCGCGTCGTCGAAGTAACCCATTCCCCACAACCCTTCCGCCTTCACGTAAGGATCGCTCGAATAGCTCAGCCGCTCAAAACATTTGTCCGCTTCCGCGTTTCGCCCGTAATAACGGTTCTTCCAACATTCCTTGGGCGTCTGCGCCCCTAGCGCCGCACACAACGACAGCAATGCGGCCAGCATTCTCATTTGTCGATCTCCGCCTGCGTCTGCGCCAACTGCACCAGCAGCGCCGTCAGCTTCTTGCGATATTCATCGCTCGGCATCGCCGCGCGCTGATACTTCAATTTCGCAATCTCCTGCTCAATCGACTCTTTCTTCTCCAGCAGCTTGCGTTTCTCCGGGCTCGCCAGCGCAGCCTGCGCGGATCCCAGCCGCAACAGCGCAAATCGCGACGCAAACAATCCCTGCTGATTGTTCTCCGACGGATCCCGCACCGCATCGCCCTTCCCCGTATCCTCAATCTGCGCGTGCTCGGTGGCAATCCGCTTCTGCGTTTCATAGAAGCGAATCGTCTTCTCATTGGCGTAGCGATACGCCTCCAGCGCGCTGATCACTTCGTTCTTATCCGAATCCGACGCCGGCACACGTAACGCCTCGGTCCAATACCGCGCAAACACCGTGGCATTCTTCTCCGTGCCGCTCTTGGTCGCCGTGATCACCGCCCGGTTTTCCCGCTTCAGCAGCCCCAGCGATCCGCCACTGCAGCTCGTCATGTTCACAATCAACTGCTGGCTCGGAATGCGTTCCAACATCGCCGCCAAATCGGCCGACGACAAATCCGGCCCCGGCAGATTGAACTTGTAATCGACGTTATCCCACGTCCCATGCCCGATCAGCATCACCACCAGCGCATCCTGCGCCGTCGCGGTCTTCGCAATCCCGCCCAGCACTTCCGCCACCTTCGTCTTCGTCGCCGCGGCGCCATACAGCGTTTCCACGCGCCCGCCGCCGGCCGAAGTCTTCAGCAGCTTGTCAATCTCTTTCGCCAATCCAGTGAACCGCTGCTCGTACTCTTCCTCACCGCCAAGGCCGGCAATAGTCACGTAATAATTGGCAGCGTTCGCCCCCAACGCAGTGAGGGCAAACAGCACGGCAAATCTCATACCACCCCCCAGCGGCGGCGTAACAACCACTCCGCGCCGCGCATCAGCAGAATCGCCAGAAACACCGCCGGCATATTCCACAAATCCTTCGTCTCGCGAACCGTGATCCCGGCCTCGCTATAGGAAATCTCTTCCGGCAGCTTGCTCAGATCGTTCACCTTGTAATACTTCCCGCCCGTCTCGCTTGCCAGTTTCTCCAACAACTCGCGATTCTGTTCCGCCCCGAAATTCTCGGCCACCCCGTCCTCGCGGCGGAAGTTCAGCACGTCGCGTCCGGTCTCTTCCTCGCCCTTCTTCGCTAGAATCTCGGCCACATAAGCACCCGGCTTCTCCGCCCGCCACTCCGCGGTGAACGTACCCGGCGTCAATGGATCCGGTCCCATCTGCACCTGTTCCGCCGTGCCCGCCGGCCCGATAATATTCGCCACCACCTTGGCATCGGTCATCGGCAGATAATTGCGATCCCGCACATCGGCCCGCAGAAGCACCTTCTGTTCATCCGCCAGCACTGATTTCGGTGTCGATGCCAGCACATGCCCCGGCGTATCCTGCACCAGCCAGCGCAGCAATTGCTGCCAGAACATTTCGTGGCTCTTATCGGCCAGCGGTTGCGTCATCTGCCAGCGCCACGTGCCTTGCGTCGCCATCACACCCACACGCCCGCGTCCGTAATTCTGCGTCACCAGCAGAGGATACTTGCCCTTGCTCGTCGGAGCCGCATCCACCAGTACCACCGCGCCCGGCTTCGGCGTTCCGGCTTCCTGATAGTCGGCCAAATACGGCAGCTTCTTCCAACGCTCGGTATTCTTCTCCGCGTTCTCATCCAACCGGCAAATCAGGCTCTCGCGTCCCGCCTGCGTCAATTCCACATAAGCCGGATCACGGTGGAACGTGCCCTTCTTGTCCGGCAGCGAAACGGGAAGAAAATCCGCCGCCGCCGATTTGCCCCACCCGCCTTCTCCCAATCCGCCGCGCCCGGCCAGAAACAGCACCCCGCCCCCGCGCCGATCCACGAACTGCTTGATCAACTCCATCTGCGCCGCCGTGAAATACCCCGCTTCCACGCCGCCAATAATAATCCCTTGGTACGCAAACAGCTCATCCACCTTCGCCGGAAACCCCGTCTCCAGCTCCGCCGGAGCATTGATCCCCTGCCGGTAAATCTTGTTCTGCGTCGTCCGCAGCATCGTCGCCAGTTGCAGCGTACGATCCTCCTCCACCGCCCGCCGGATAAACTTAAACTCCCACTTCGGCTCGCCCTCAATATACAGAATGCGCGGCTTCCGCCCTTCCACATTCACCACGCGAGCCACACTGTTGTTGTTCGGATTCTCTTCCCCCGGCAGCACATCCGCCGACACCGAGATATTCTTCAACCCCGCCGTACCCGCGTTAAACACCACGGTCTCGGCCTGCAGCGTCCCATCCGCCTTTAGCACCACATCCTGCGAAGCCAGCGTCGATGTCCCGCTCTTCACCGAAAGGCGCGCCTTCTGATCCTTCAGCCCCCGCTGCTTCAACGTCACCAGTGCGCTTAGCCGCGAATCGGCCAGCACTCTCGGAGCCATCTGCACATCGGTAATTTCCAGATCCTTGTTGAATTTCTCGCGCCCCACACCGACGGTATGCACCGGAATCCGCTGCCGCTTCAGCAGATTCACCGTCTCCAGATCCACGCCACCGGTATTATCCGCCCCATCGGAAAACATCACGATCGCGCCAACAGGCAGCGTCGCCGATTCCGTCGCCACCTGCGACAGATTCTCCCCCAGCCGCGATGCGTTCCCCTGCGCCGTGATCTCTTCCAGTTTCTCCACGCGGTCCAGCGCTCCCGAGAAGCGGTACATCCGCACCTGAAACTTCTTCCCCAATTGCTCCAGCAATCCGCTGTTCAACGCCCCCAGCACCTGGTCTTTCCGGGTCTTGCCTTCTTCCTGCAAACCCATCGACCGCGAATCATCCACCATCACCGCCACAATGTTCTGCTGCGGCTTCAGCGACGACACACTCACCGCCGGCTGCCACAACAACAACAGCAGCAGCGCCAGCATGCCGCACTGCAGCAGCCACAGCACCGCCAGCCGAAAACCCTTCGCCCGTCCCACCGTGCGATCGCGCTGCTTCCACACCGGCCAGCCTAGCGCCAACGCGCCTCCCACAATCAACAGCAGCAGCAGCCACACCGGCCACCCGCCAAGCAGCACAAGGTTGCCTTTTGAGAACACCGTGCCCGGATATTTGAACAGGAACTCTAACATGAGACGCCCTGAATAGACTCCTATATTAATGCGTCATGGCATAGATGATGTAGTTAATGCCAACGCGATAGGCAAGCGAAGCATACCGCTCCGGATACCGCGGATGATCGGCCCACTCCCAGGCATCCCCCAGATCCATGTTGTGACAAACCGCCACCATGATCCGCCCATTGTCATCGTAGATTCCCCGCCACTTCGCTTCAATCCCGTCATACTCATACGTCCGCCCCGAATAAAACATGATGATTCCCGGCACCTGGAATCGTTCATCGAGATCGTACAGTACATGGAAGATGGCGTCCTTGTTTTCGATATCCACAATCGGCCGGTCCGGAAAGACGCGGCTCATGCTCGCAGTGAATATATCCCATTCGAAGGTCCCATGGAAATCGTCCGTCATCAGGAATCCGCCCCGCAGCAGATACTCGCGTAGCTTCTTCGTTTGTGCCTCGGGCAAATCCCAGTGCCCTGCCTCCACGACATACACCCACGGATAATTGAAAATTTCATCCGTCTCCAGATCCACCACCGTCTCCACGCTCTTCGTATGGATCCGCGAAAGCCGTCTCACACCCTGTACAAACTGCCGGTCCGCCTTCGGATAGTCCACCGTCCAATTCCCGCGCGCTGACCAGTACGCCGCCCCGCCACGGAACGACGGATAGCGCAGCCGCGCAAACGTATACTCCGTCTTCTCATTCGCATCCGGAGGCAGCGGGATATTCGCTTCGTCTTCCTCGAAGAAGCTTCTCGCCCGCTGAAATGCATAGCTCGCGCTGATGAGTGTCATCGCACCCACAAGCACCATAACTGCTTTGCGGACAAGCATCGTTTCAGCCCTTTACGTTAGAGACTAGCACACAGCTAGATAAAGTCTTTGACGCACGGGCCTGCCCTTTGGTGTCGAAACAATCCTCACCAATCCCTTACCGTTCTCTTACACCAAATCCGGCCCGATCCGGTTAGCGTAATCATATGCTTCGCCTACTCACTCTCTTTTGCGCCACCGCCATTCTTGCGCTCCCCGGCACTGTGATTTCCGTCTCCGGAAGCAGCAACATTGACCTGGGCGGCATTGGAGCCGTTTCCTGGACCCAATCGGGATCGTTTTCTGACGTGTCCGTGTCAGCCCTAATGACAAACAGGTCCGGCACCGGTCAGTCTCTTGCCTTTCACGCATTCCTCACCGATGCCATCGGAGCCGGCGCCACCGTAGCCGATGAAATTGCTTCCCTCGGTTTCAGCATCGCTCCAGGCACAAACCAAACCGTCAACCTGTTTAGCGGCCTCTCACTTGGCGCCGGAACCTACTTCCTGGTCATTTCCCCCGACGCTGGCGCAAGCGGAGCCGGCGGTTGGGGCGCAATCAGCACGAGTCCAACCGTCACCCTGGGTTCCGGCGTCACCCGCAACGCCGACCGCGGATCCACCGGCGCCATCGCCTCCTACCCGCCATCCACGAACATCCCTCTCCTCACCGGCGGCTCCCTCCTCTACTCCGTCACCACCGTCGACAGTGCGGTCCCCGAGCCCGCCACAACCGCCCTCATCGGCGCGGGGCTGGCTCTACTCGCTGCCTCCCGCCGCCGCCGCACTTAGTCCATCCCCCCCAAAGGGTGCGGCGCCCCCCGCACCCAACCCCTCCCTCCATACCAACCGCGCGTAATATCACTCACCCCCTGTGGCAGGTGGGGCAAATTTCCTCCGGTCCCTTCTGTTCTCATTCAAAAACTCCCCCAATCCACAAACATTTACCGATTGGCAATTCAATTGCTCATCGTTCCGCATCGCTATCCGTTGGTTGCTGTCAGTGGGCTGTGAATTCTTTTTGGCCCCCCACACCACGAGGAGGAGGACGTACCACACTATGCCCGCATCAGCCCGTGAACCTGTTGCTTCCACCCCCATTCGCGTCCTCATCATCGAAAACCACCCCGACGGCGTTGCGGACCTCCCCGGCTCGGAACCGTCCCCACACCTCGAAATCCTCCGCGCCCACTCCCTCTCCGAAGGCATCTTCTTCCTCAACCACATTCGCCCCGACTGGATCCTCCTCGACCCCAATTGCCAGTCCTCATCCCCCAACGACCTCCTCTCCTTCCTCCGCCATGCCGCCGGCATCCCCATGCAGGTCGTCGCCGGCGCTCCTACTCCGGAACTCCTCAACGCCGACATCCCGGACGCCACCACCTCCGATTCCTCGCTCCAGGCCCGCGTCGGTTCCCTCGCCGCCAGCGTGGCTCGCCACGCCCAACACCGCCACAGCCGGGAAGCCGCCCCTGCACCCGCCCACACTCATGCCCCACGCCTTCGTCACCATGCTCCCGGAGTCTTCCATCACCTCTCCGGCGTCTACCACCAGGCGCTCACCACTTGGGTCCGCGAACTCCCCTACTCCTCCCCGGACCGCAACGCCCCCCTCGAAGCCCTCGTCCAGCGCCTCGAAGAGCTTCGTGCCCACCCCAGAGACGTCGTCGAACTCCACCTCGCCGCCATGCGCGCCATCCTCGCCACAGCCTCTTCCAAGAACTCCCAGCTCTATCTCAAGGAAGGCCAGACCCTCCTCCTCAAAGTGATGGGCCGCCTCGCCACCCACTATCTTCAGTCCTCCACCCACCCTGCCGTTTTGACCACACCCTGACACCACCACAAGGAACCTGCACCGTCATGTCACCCAACCGCGCCGAAAGAGTGGAAAAACTCGCCACCGGCATCGAAGGCCTCGACCTCATCGGCGAAGGCGGCATCCCCAAGGGACGCACCACCCTCGTCACCGGAACCGCGGGCAGCGCCAAAACCGTCCTCGCCGCCCAATTCCTCGCCTCCGGCATCGAAACCGCCGGCCAATCCGGCGTCTTCGTCACCTTCGAAGAGTCCCCCGACGACATCCGCCTCAATATGCAGAGCCTCGGCTGGCCCATCGCCGAATGGGAAAGCGCCGGCAAGTGGATCTTCGTCGATGGCTCCCCGCAGCCTCAGGAGACCATCCTCGCCGGCGGCTTCGATCTCAGCGCCCTCATGGCCCGCGTCCAGCACTCCATCCGCAAAGTCGGCGCCTCCCGCGTTTCCCTTGATTCCCTCGGCGCCAACTCCCTCATGCCTCCACCGTCCGCTGGGAACTCTTCCGCCTTGCCACAACGCTCAAGGAAATGGGCGTCACCGCTCTCATGACCGCCGAGCGCAACGACGAGTATGGCCCCATCTCCCGCCACGGCGTCGAAGAGTTCGTCGCCGACAATGTCATCATCCTCCGCAACTCCATGGATGAGGGCAAACGCCGCCGCACCATGGAAATCCTCAAATTCCGCGGAGCCATGCACCAAAAAGGCGAGTACGCCTTCACCGTCATCCCCGATTCCGGCATCGCCGTCATCCCCCTCTCCGCCATTCAGCTCAAACAGCGCTCCTCCAGCATCCGTATCCACTCCGGCAACGACGAGCTCAACCAGATGTGCGGTGGCGGTTTCTTCCGCGATTCCATCGTCCTCGTCACCGGAGCCACCGGTTGCGGCAAAACCCTCATGACCACGGAGTTCATCCGCGGCGGCACGGAGCGCAACGAGCGCTGCCTCCTCTTCGCCTTCGAGGAAAGCCGCGATCAGCTCTTCCGCAACGCCGAAGGCTGGGGCGTGGACTTTGAAAAAATGGAAGCCGACGGACTCCTCCGCGTCATCTGCTCCTATCCCGAAACCTGCGGCCTCGAAGATCACCTCATCCACATGAAAAAAATCATCGAGGAATTCCGCCCCCACCGCCTCGCCGTCGACAGTCTCTCCGCCCTCGAACGCGTCGGCAACCTCAAAGCCTATCGCGAATTCGTCGTCGCACTCACCTCATTCATCAAACATAAGGAAATCGCCGGGCTCTTCACCGCTACCACCCCCACTCTCCTCGGCGGAAGCTCCGTCACCGAAGCCCACATCTCCACCATCACCGATTCCATCATCCTTCTGCGCTATGTCGAAATCTTGGGCGAAATGCGCCGCGGCCTCACCGTTCTCAAAATGCGCGGCTCCGCCCATGACAAAAATATCCGCGAGTTTAGCATCGACGCCAGCGGCATGCACATCGGAAAAGCCTTCCGCAACGTCAGCGGCATCATCTCCGGCTTCCCCCGCCAGATTCTGGCCGGCGAGATGGAACGCCTCGGCGATTTGTTTGCCGAAGACGATCTGGACGCCTGACTCCTCAATCCTCCGGATGCACCGGCATCCGGATCATCGCGCATAAATGCGGATAATCGAACGTCAGCCGGCAGGCCCGCCCGTCCACGCCGAGAAACGGCAGCTCCAATAGCTCGAAATCGTCCTTCCACCGCAGCACATTCGCTTCGCCTTCCATGTCCATGTGCAAGGCAATCTCTACCCAGCTCCGCCCCCGCGTCACCGTCGTCACTTCCAACTGCGGCTCCAGGCTCCCTGACATTTTCACCAGGAACCGGATCAGTTCCTCCGTCGCCGCCTGCACATCTCGCGAGACCCGTACCTGCGGCAGCCGCCCCACCGTAAATCGCCGGAATGCGCCATGCATCGCCTGATTCGCGTTCACAATCGCCAATCCCACCGCTTGCGCCA
Organism: Acidobacteriota bacterium; assembly: GCA_018268935.1. Classification (GTDB taxonomy): domain Bacteria; phylum Acidobacteriota; class Terriglobia; order Bryobacterales; family Bryobacteraceae; genus CADEFT01. The sequence goes on from JAFDVS010000014.1 coordinate 46,989, forward strand.
GCGTTGTTTCTCCATCTCCCGGCATTTCGCACAACAGCACCGGGACATAGGGATCGTCCGCCACCGGAACAATCCGCTTCGCCCGCACCACAATCGCCCGCTGGCGTCCTCCCACCGTCTGCACCACATCCAGATCCATCTGGTCCAGCAAAGGCGCCCATACGCCGAACGGAGTCCCCGCCAGCGTATCCTTCGGCCGCGCCAGCAACGTGGCGGCTGCATCGTTGGCGGCTACAATCCTCCCCAACGAATCCAATAACAATCCCGGCTGAGGCCCAAATTCCTCCTCCAAGATATGTCCTAGCTGTACCTGGATATCACTCTGCTCGGATCGAACCGGCTTGGAATGTCCACTGAAGGGCCGCATTCCGTCACTCACCTTCCTCCGCTCTCCCTGAAAGAGCGTGGCTAAGCGATCCAGCCAAGGCGAATCGGTCTCACGGACTGGACTGCGGCCGCTGACCAACCAATCAGTCATGAACGTTTCATGCCTGTACCACTCTGTAACGACCGTGATAGCATATATATCAGGGTGATGCAACCGCGATGACGCAAGCCGCCTTACGTTTGTTTGTAACCGGGGGTACGCCGCTTTCTGCCGCCGCCGTCGCTAGAGTGCGCGAACTCCAGCAACAACTCCCTCCCGATTTCCTCTCCGCCGAAGTCATTGATGTCCTGCAAAGCCCCGATTCCGCCGAAGCCGATCGTGTTCTCGCCACCCCTACCCTCATCCGGCTCTCCCCCCTCCCGGTGATCCGCCTCGTCGGCGATCTCGAATCCGTCGAGCGCCTCATGCAACTCCTCGACCTCCTCCAGGCCTCCCCTCAAATCAATTAGCGCGCCTGCCCCTCTTCCCACTTCGCAGTTCAGTGTTACCTTGGTTGTTTGACCCTCCGCACACCAGTCCTGTGTCTTGCGATTGCCGCCAGTCTCCATGCGCAGACAACGACGACAGGCCTGCAGCCCTCCACCCTCCGCCGCTCCGGCGATATCATCCAAGCCATCCTCCCCGCCGCCGCCTTTACCTCCCAACTCATCGAGCGCGACTGGCACAATCTCGGCCGTTTCGCCCTTTCCGTCGGCGTCGCCAGCGCCACCACCTTCAGCCTCAAACGCGTCGTCGCCAAAACCCGCCCCGACGCCCTCGACCGGCATTCCTTCCCCTCCGGCCACGCCATGTTCTCCTTCTCTGGAGCCAGTTTCCTCGCCACACAATACGGCCCCAAAATCGGTCTGCCGGCCTTCGCCGCGGCCAGCTTTGTTGGCTTCACCCGCGTCCACACCGATCGCCATTTCTCCGACGATGTCATCGCCGGCGCGGGCATCGGCATGATTTCCAATTGGCTCTTCGCTTCCCCCAATAGCGAGGGCGGTCCCTACCACGCCCAGTTCGAATTCGCCGCCGTCTATCCCTACCGCTTCAATTCCCGCACCCCCACCCTGCCCGGCGTGGAATTCCTGCCCGGCGCCGAAAACCGCAACCGCTCCGCCACCGCCCGCGTGAAACTCGAATGGAACGGCGAGGGCCCGCATCAATTCGGCGTCTATTGGGCCCCGCTCGAAATCCAGGGCAGCACCAACGCCGCCACCGGCGTCCGCCCGCTGGACTATCACGAACTCGGCATCCGCTACCGCTACGCCCTCATCGATACCGAAAAACTCACCTTCCGCGGCGGCCTCGCCCTCGCTGGACGCGAAACTCGTATCTCCGGCGCACCGCTCACCAAAACCCTCACCGATCGCGAAGTCACCCCCCTCCTCAGCGCCCAGGCCGAATGGCGCTTCCGCGAGAAGTTCGCCATTCTCGCCGAATCCGATGCCATCAAATGGACCAACGGCCAGCATTCCGCCACACCAATGGGAGCCCTCCGCTGGCGCCCCCAGCCCCACTGGAACGTCGACATCGGCTATCGCTGCTTCTTCCGTAAACGCGAATCCGACAACCTCGTCAGCAACATCCGCTTCGGCTACGTCCTGCTCGCCATCGGCCGCGAATTCTAAACACAACGTCATAAATAGCTGCGCATCGCCCGCTTTCGCAGCTGCCGCGCGCCGTGAGGGAAGTTCCGATGGCCCCATGTGGGGCAGACTTCAGTCTGCCCGCCGACTGGAACAGTCGGCTGTGCCTCGCGCCCGCCCAATGCGATGAAGACGCGGACTCCAGTGTACGTAATTTCGGCAGTTTACACCGCGTCTCCAACGGAGTTCAGATGGCCCGCGGCCGGGCCGCCCAATTTCATGAAGTCGCTGTCCATTGTGGGGCAGAGCGACTTCAACGGAGTCGGGCAACCATTTCCCCAAGAACTTACGGCGTCGTGCTTAGTCCTGCCGCAACGACACCAGCGGGTCAATGCGCAACATCCTCCGCACCGGCCCCGAAGCTGCCATCAGGCTCACCGCGCCCATCCCAATCGCCGCCGCCAGCATCAACCACGGGTCGCGCACCGTCGCCTGGTACACGACAGCCACCAGCAATTGTTGCCCCGCCGCCGCCAGCACCAACCCCATCAGAGTCCCGGCCCCCACCAGCATCGCCAGCCGCAAAAATACAAACCGCGCCACCTGACCCGGCCGCGCTCCAATCGCCATCCGAATCCCAATCTCCTTCGACTTCCGCGCCACCGCATACGACGACAACCCGTAGATCCCCGTCACGGCCAGCATCGCCGCCAGCAGTCCAAAAGCTCCCAGCGCGATCGCCGCCGCGCGAATCGGCAAATACACCAGCCCCAGCAACTGCCACAATCCGCCGGCCCCATACACCGCCAGGTCCGCATCGCGATCCATCACCAGCCGCCGCATCTCCGCGGCAACTTCGCCTTCCGGACGCGCCGACCGCGCCAGCAGCACCAGCGTCGGCGAATAGCTCTGGCCCGTGCTTAAAAACAACGCCGCCCGCGGGCTCTCCGACAACGTTTGGTATTTTCCGTCTTCCACCACTCCAACCACTTCCACTGCTGTCGTACTGCTGCGCCGATAGCGCTGCCCGATCGGATTGCCCGGCCGCAACACTAGCTTCGCGAACGTCTCGTTCACTATCGCCACCGTGGGTGACTTGCGGTCGTCCCGTTCCGTAAACTCCCGCCCGCTCACTAGCCGTGTCCCCATGGTTCGGAAATACCCCGGCGATACGTTGTAATAGCTCGCCCGAACCCCCTTGCTGTTGCTGAAGTCCACTGACCCGTCGGCCCACACCGTTGTCGTCGACTGGTCCAGATTCAGCGGTACCGTGCTCGCATACGCCGTCGATTCCATCCCCGGCAAACGGCTCAATGCCTCCGCCACTTCTTTCTGAAAGGCCTCCCCCCGCCGCTGATCGTACCCGCCAAAACCGACATCAAACGACGCCACCGCAACGCCATCCGGCCGGAACCCCAGCGGACTCCGCATGGACGCCCACAACCCGCGCACCGCTACCAGGCTCGCCGTCAGAATCGCACAACACATCGCAATCTGCAGCGGCAGCAATGCGTCGGACAGAGTCCACCGCCGCCCTGGCTTCCCATATCCCGCCTGCTTGATCGTCAACGCCGGCCCCTCCCGCCACACCCGCCGCGCCAGCCCCGCCGTCAACAATACTCCAGTCACAGCCGAGGCCAGCAGAGCAAATCCGAATGCCGCCCAATCGGCCCGCAATTCCAGTTGAATCGGAAAATCCAGTGGAGCCCTCCATCGCGAAAGTAGCTCCAGAATCCCCGCCGCCACCGCAAAACCCGCCAGCCCGCCCAGCATCGATAGCAGCAGACTCTCCGTCGCCACCTGCCGTACGATTCGCCCCCGGCTCGCCCCAATCGACAACCGGATCGCCAGGTCGCGCTCCCCATCCACCGCCCGCGCCGTCTGCAGCACCGCCAGATTCGCGCAGGCCGCCAGCAATACCAACCCCGCCAGCAGCATCACCGCCGCCACAAACGCCTCCGTCGGCTCCCGCAGCGTCGATCCCAATAACCCCACCGGAGCCAGCGTCAACTTCATCCCCTCGTGCATCCGGTGCTCCCGGCCCAATTGCTCCCCAACCACCGCCACGCGCGCCGCCGCCTGCCCCACCGTCACTCCTTCCTTCAATCGCCCGGCTACCCAGAAATTCCCGCATCCCCGGCATTCCAGCGCGTTCGTCCCCTCAATCCGCGGCTGCATCGCCAGCGGAATCCACAGATCCGGCTGATAGAAAACCTCCGTGCCGTGAAACCCGCGCGGCGCTACGCCCAGCACCTGATACGGTTTCCCATTCACCCGCACTTCGCTGCCCACAATCCCCGCCTGCCCGCCAAAGCGGCTTTGCCAGCAGTTGTAGCTCAACACTACATAGGGACTCCCATTCACCGCCCGGTCTTCCTCCGCGCTGAAGAATCGCCCCAGCGCCGGCTCAACTCCTAACGCCTGAAAGTAGTTCCCGGACGCCAATAATCCGCCCGCCCGCCGCGCACCGCTTTCCTTCCGCCCCAATACCACCTGCACAACCCGTACCGCGAAAACCGATTCGAACACTTCGCTTCGATCCCGGATGTCACGGTAAGCGGGCATCGAAATCGCCGGAAATCCGCGGCTATTCACAAACTGCAGCCGCTCTGGCTCCCGCACTGGCGCAGGCCGCATCAGCAACGCATAGAGCGTCCCGAACACCACCGTATTCGCCCCAACCCCCAGCGCCAGCGACACCACCGCCGTCAACGCAAACCCGCGTGCCCGCCGGAACCCGCGCCACGCACAACGCACATCGCGCACGGCATCTTCAAAATAATTCACCCGCCGCGTGTCCCGGCATTCCTCTTTCACCAACTCCACCGGCCCGAATTGCCGCATCGCCTCTCGCCGCGCCTCTTCCTCGCTCATCCCCTCACTCACCAACTCCGCCGTCAGCGACTCCAGATGCATCCGCATCTCGCGATCCAGGCTCTCTTCCACCCCGCCGCGCCGAAACAAAGACCGCAGCCGCATCTTCGCAATTCGCATCAGCCTCATGACAAACTCCTATGCGTTCGCAATCAACTGCGCCACCGCCGACGACAACCGCTCCCAACTCTGCAACTCCCGCTCAAGCTGCTTTTTCCCGTCATCCGTCAGAGAATAGAACTTTGCCGCACGCGCACTCTCGGATTCCACCCACTCCCCCTCGATCCAGCCTTGCTGCTCCAACCGGTGCAGCGCCGGATACAGCGACCCCTGCCCCACCGACAGCGCATCCCCTGACAACGCCTGAATCCGCTTCGCAATTCCCCAGCCGTGCAGCGGCTTTCGCGCAATCGTCTTCAGGATCAGCAAATCCAGCGTGCCTTGTAATAAATCGGATGGTTTGGGCATTGATACCTCGACTATCGACAATATACCTCGAACATCGACAATCGGCAAGTCCCCAATGACCCGCCTCCGCCCCATCCTCGCCGCCATCACTCTCGCCGCCACCCGCGGTGCTCGATCCCTCCGCCATGTCACCGGCAATAACCTCGTCTATGCCGGCGTCACCCTCACCTTCATGCTCGACCCAGGGGCGATGGTCTTTCTCCTCACCTTGATCGCCATCGTGCTCTTCCTGCCCTCCTCCAGCGATCCACTCACCGCCGTGCCCCGCGAACGCATCGAACTCTGGCCTCTGAAGCAATGGGAACTGCGCGCTCTGCGCCTGATCACCCCACTGCTCAACCCGCTCACCTGGCTCGTCCTCGCCACTCTGGCCTGGAAGCGCATCCAATGGGGACTCGCCGCCGCCCTCGCCGCGCTCTTCCTCACCGGATTCCTCAGTTCCCGCCTCCGCCCGCCAAACCCGCCCGTTCCCCTCATCCCAGCCGGCCGCCTCACTTATCTCCTCCGCAAAGATCTCCGCCAGATGCTCACCGCCTTGGATGTCTACTGCGCCCTCCTCATCGCTGCCCCTGCCGCCTACTACCGCTTCACCGGCCAACTCCCCGCTGACGCACACGTACCCCTCACCGGCCTCATCGTGTTAATTCTTTCGACGATTCCCCTCACCCTGTTCGGACTCGACGGGGACGGACTGACCCGCTACCAGCTTCTGCCCGGATCTCGCATCCTCCCCGCCGTTGCCAAAGGCTTGGCCTTCACGCTCATCACTCTCTTCCTGACCGCACCCCTGTCCCCCACCGCCGCCCTCGGGGGCGCCCTGATCGCCCTCGCTGCCGGCCAACCGCACTCTGTTCGCTATCCGCGCCCGCAGTCGCCCTGGGCCTTCCGGGCGAGCGCTCCTTTCGCTTATAGCCTCGCCCAGATGGTAGCCGCGATTGCCGGATTCGCCGCGGTGGCCCAGCTCGGCCCGCTGCTGCTCGTTCCTTGCGCTACGATCTACGCCGCGTCCCTAGCCGCCACACCCCGGCCAGCGCAGCTCCCAGCAAACCAAACGTCCCCGGCTCCGGAACCGAAGGATCCACATCCTCCGTCAGGTTGAAATCCACGTTATCGATTGCCACATTGAATACGTCTGCGGTAGACTCCGTCTGCGTCCACCGGATTCAACCCGTGTCCGATTTCTGCATGCTGATCGTACCCACCCCTCCCGCCTGGTAGGTTACGTTTACCTGCGCCCATCCCCGAGCAAGGTAAACTCCGCATCCGCATCACAGCCAAGGACAACACCCTGGAAGCCACCGGGATCCCGGCCGGCATCTTTACGCCCAAGGTCTCGCCGCCTGGCGCCGTTCCGATCTGGACGCCGCGACCAAAATACTCCGTCAATCCGCTGCCGCCGATCCCCGTAATCCACTCATCCTCTCCGCTCTTGCCGCCCCTCTGGACGAAACCGGCTATAACGCCGAATCCCAACTCCTACACCAGCAAGCGCTCACCCTCCACGGTAGCCTCCCGCCGTCCGGCAAGCTGCTCGTCGAGGCCCGCTACCACTCGAGCCGCGGCCAATGGCAGCCGGCTATCGACCAGTTCACCCAGCTCTGGAATACCCGGCCCAATCACTTCGAAACGGCTCTCGAACTCGCCGCCGTCCAATTCAAAGCCCGCCGCACCGGCGATGCCCAAGCTACCCTCGACACTCTTTCCCAACTCTCCGATTCCGCTGCCCGTAACCCGCGATTTCTCCTTCTCTCCGCGCGTATCCAAGGCCAGTTCGCCGGCATGGAGCAAACCCGCCGCCTGGCCACCGAGGCCGCTGATGAGGCCCGCAAGCTGCAAGCTACGCTCATGGAAGGACGTGCCCGCCTGCTCGCCTCCGGAGCCACACAGAACCTCGGCAAGCTCGCCGATGCCCAACGCCTCCGCCAGCAGGCCAGATTGGTCTGCGAGCCCCTCAACGACGTCGTCTGCCTCGCCGGCAACCCTCACGAGCGTTTCAATGCCATCAACGGCCGCGCACAGGCTCTTCTCCACGACCGCCAGTTCCAACAAGCCTGGAAGCCGGCGAACTCGCCGCAAAGGCGGTTCTCTTCGCGGAACGCTCCGCCGATAAGGAAGCCATTGCCCACGGCTACCTTACCCAAGCACTCGCCCGCCAAAGCGATCCCTCCGCCGAACCCTTCTTCGAAAAGGCCATCCGCCTCTTCGATGAAGTCAAAAACCCCGAGTTATCGAAATCCGCCCTCCTCCACTATGCCCGCTACCTCACCACCCGCCGCTCCTTCGCACATGCAGACAACGTCGTCGCCAGATAGGCGAAACTCACTGCCGCAACGCTTCCACCGGACTCACCCGCACCGCGCGGCGTACGGGCAGATACGTGGCAACCAAAGCAGTCAGCCCCAGCAGCAATGCGGCGCAGCCGATCGCCGCCGGATTCGCCCCCGTCCCATAGACTTGGCTCTCCACCGCTCGCGACGCCGCCCACGCCGCGGGAACCCCCAACGCCGCCCCTCCCAGCACCAGCACAGCAACGTCTTTCCACAGTAACCAGCGGATCGTCCCCGGCTCCGCCCCCAGCGCCGTCCGGATTCCGATCTCCGCGGTTCGCGCCGTCACCGCCTCCACCAACAGCCCGTACAACCCGATCCCCGCCAGCAGAAGCGCCACGCCCGCAAAAAACGATGCCAGGCCCGTCACCATCCGCTGCACCAGCAGTATCGACTCCGAGCGCTGCTCGATCGTCTGCGTCCGCAACGCCGTGTGCCGTCCCAACGACGCCAATGCTTCCTTCGCTGCCGGAGCCACAGCTTCCGCGCCTGCCCGCAAGCGCAGATCAAGCATGGGCGAGTTGTAGTCCGGCTCCTGCAGCAGCGCCCGGTAAACGGCCATCGGCTCTCTACTCTGCGGCATCCACAAACTGGCGCTATTCACCACTCCGACAATCTCCAATCCCTTCCGCTGCCCATAGTCAATGCGCCGCCCAATGACCGCACCCGCGCTCTCGCCTGGAAACAGCCGCTTCACCAGGCTCTCACTCACCACAGCCACTCGCGGCGAATCCTCTCCATCGCTCCAGGTGAACTCCCGCCCGGCAATAAGGCGCATACCCATCACCCGAAAGAACTCCGGCCCCGCCAGTTCAAACACCGCCTGTGCATCCGCCTCCGTACCGCCACTCACCGTTACCGGGGACTTCGATTCATACCGCAGCACCGGCCCCATATGGGAGTAGCTCACCGCCTCCACTCCCGGAACCGCGCTCACTCGCTCTACCACTTGCCGGAAGTAGGCAGCCCGCCCCGAGATCTTCTCAGACTCCGCACCCGCCTGTGGATACATCTGCATCAACAGCAACCCTTCGTTCCGGTAGCCGGCGTCCAGATTCCGCAACCGGTGCAAACTCCCGGCAAACAACAGCGCTCCCGCCAGCAGCACCAGGGAAAACGCTATCTGTACCGGAATCAACATGCGGTGCAGACGCACTCCGCCGCGCACCGATCGCGACGTTTGCCCCAGCCGCGCCAGGCTCCGCCCCGGCAGCAGGCTGAATCCAATCCCCGTCACCACCGCCGAGCACGCCGTGAACAACAGCACGCGCACGTCAGGCGTCGCCTCCAACGTCAGCGGCACGAAGCCCGACCACATCATACCGAGCATCCCCTTCACTACCGGCCCCGCCAACAGCAGGCCGCCCGTCGCACCCATTGACGACAGCAACAAACTCTCCACTAGCGTCAGCCGGTACAGCCGCCAACGGCTTGCCCCCAACGCCAGCCGGATCGCAAACTCCTGCTTCCGCGACGCGCACCGCGCCAGCGTCAGGCTCGCCAGATTCACACACACAATCGCCAGCAGTGCGCCCGCCATCGCCATCAATATCAGCAACGGCTGCCGGTATTGCCGCCGTAAAAAAGACGATCCATTCTCAGCCGTTGTCACCTCGATCCGGCGCTCCCCCGCCTCTACCTCCCTCCTGATCCCCGGCCAGATCGACTCCAGTTGCACCCGCGCCTGCGCCAAGCCAACGCCTTCTTTCCGCCGCCCATACAACGTCAATCCCGGAAAACGCTTCCCCCGATTCTCCTCTCGCCCACCGAATCCGAACGGCACAGTCACCTCATCCGCCACGTCGATCATCAGCCCGCGGAACCGTTCCGGCGCCACTCCCACAATCGTCAGTGGGACGCCTTCCACACGAATCACTTTCCCGATCACCCCCGGCTCGGCCCCGTACCGCCACAGCCAGCACTCGTAGCTGATCACAGCCACTGCGGCGGGCGTGGCGCCCTTCCACTCCGCCTCCTCGGCCGTAAAGAAACGCCCCAGTTGAGGCTGCACCCCAAGAGTTCCGAAGTAATCGCCGGCAACTTCGGTCGTGCTCGCCACATAACGCGAGCCATTCGCCTCAATATTCGAGATCCCGCCGCCGAACCACGCAAACATCCCGGAAAACACCTGCTGCCGCTTCCCCACTTCTTCGAACCCCGGCAGCGAGAATCCGATCTCCGAGCCTGGACGCTTCGCGTCGGCCTGCATCACCCGCACCAATTCCTCCGGAGCCCGCACCGGCAGTGTCTGCAGCAGGATCGCGTTGAGCAAAGTGAAGATGGCCGTATTGGCGCCGATACCCAAAGTCAGCGAAAGCGTGGCTAGTGCCGTCGCCACGGGGCTCTTGGCAAGTTGACGAAGCGCGTACCGCAGGTCGTGAAACATCGTTCCTCCAGCATAGCCGTCAACGCCCAGTGATATTGTTGAAGCAGTTCCGAAGAAACAACGATGCAATCTTCCCATACAACGCTAATCGTCTTCATTGCCTGGTCCGTGGTCCTGCTGCTCTGCATGAACAGGATCTACAGACGCGCCGGTTACTCCAGCCAGATCGTGCTTCTGCTCACCGTCGTCACCGCCCTGCCAGTCGTGAATACACTCGCACTCCTGTGGGTCGCCTTCACCCCATGGCCCCGCGATGAGGACTCAGCTTCGTCCGGACAAGAATCCACACCTTCGTCCAGGTAGACAGCGATATCCTCTCGCCAAGCACCTCGTAGCCGCTCGCCTGAATGCGAAGAAACAGGCGATGATAAATTTCAATGATCGCCCGCAACATCCCCCGCCCCGCCGGATCCACCATCCCAATCAACGGCATCGCCTCTTGATACAACCCCTCGGCCCGCGCTCCCTCAAACGCAAGCAACTCCCGCAATCGCGAGGACACCGCCTTAGCCCCAAGCTCCGCATCCGCAACCCCAAACCGCCGCCGGTCCTCCGCCGGCAAATACACCCGTCCGTTCTCGTAATCTTCCTTCACATCCCGTAGGATGTTCGTCAACTGAAACGCCACCCCGCACTTCTCCGCCAGCGGCAGCGCATGCGGTCCCTCAAACCCCAGAATATGCACCACCGTCAATCCCACCACGCTCGCCACACGATAGCAGTACTGCTCCAGTTCCGCGTAAGTCTCCACCGGCCGGAAGTCGATGTCGCTCTCCACGCCATCAATCATGTGATGAAAATATTCGTGCGGAATCCGGTATCGCTCCACCGTGTCATACAGCGCCGGCCACAGCGCATGCTCATCGTAATTCCCACCCAGCGCCGCCACCGTCCGCGCCCGCCAGTCGCGAAACTGCGCCGCCGTCTTCTCCCCCGGCTCATCGCTCAGATCGTCGCAGATCCGCATGAACGCGTACACCGCGCACATCGCATCGCGCCGTTCCCGGTCCAGCAGCAGAAAGCTGTAGTAGAAATTCTTCGCCCGCGCGCGAGCCACCTTCTCGCACCACGCGTAGGAATCGGCAAGTTCCGTTCTCATGCCGCCCGTCGAAACGTAACGCCCACCAGCGTCCGCAACAGCAACCCCACCCGCTCCGCCTTCGAAATCACCGGCCGCTGCGCCAGCACGTTGTAATCGAGCGCCTCAATTTTCTCGAGCACCTTCATCCCGCCCCGGCTGAACAGCTCGATATCAATCGCCAGCCGCCGGTCCAGCATCCGCGGCAACGCCAACCCCTCCACAAACAGCCGCCGCGCTTCCTCCACAATCTCCCGCATCACTTCCCGGAACCCCGGCGTAAACCGCAGCGCCCACAAATCCTCTTCCGTATAGCCATGCTTCCGCATCACGCTCAGTGGAATGTAGATCCGATCCTTCTTCATGTCCACTGTCACGTCCTGCCAGAAATTCGCCAGTTGCAGCGCCGTGCACGTCGAATCCGACAGCCTCTGCCGCTCCGCATCGCGATATCCGCACAAATACAACACCAGCCGCCCCACCGGATTCGCCGAATAGCGGCAGTAGGCGTACACATCCTCCCATGTCTCATACCGCGTCACTGTCTGATCGTGAATAAACGCCCGAATCAAATCGGCAAACGGCTCCTTCGGCAGCACATGCCGCTTCACGCTCTCCTGCAACGCCACAAATACCGGATGCTGCACCCGCCCCGCATACATGCCATCCAGTTCCCCGCTCCACCAATCGAGCAGCCGCAAACTCTCCAGCGGATCCCCGATCTCATCCCCCAAATCGTCGGACCAGCGGCAGAATGCATACACGTTGAAAAAATCCTGATGCAGCCTCTTCGGCAGCAGGATGCTCACCACGTGGAAATTTTCGTAATGCGAAGTAGCCAGCCACGCAGTGTACGCCTGCGCCTCCGCCGGCGTCCAGTTCCAATCGCGTGCCTGTGGATGAAATACAAAATCGCGGGGAGAGAGAAACCTCTCGTTGTGCGTCTCCCCTGCCATGCCGGTTACGGAATGATCGCCGTCTTCAGGTGGCCGTTGTGGCTCATCAGGTGGCGCATCACTTCCAGCAGGTTGGTCAGCGGCTCTTCGCTATTCACGAAGTCGCGTGCCGAAACATCGCCCCGGCTCACCGCATCCAGCGCCTTCCGGATGTAGGCGGGTGTGTGATGGAAACTCGCCTTGCAGGTGATCTCCGAATAGTGCAGCGTGCTCGTATCGAGCGCCACCGCGCTGTCGTTCGGGCAGCCGCCAAAAAAGTTCACCACTCCGCCGCGGCGCACCATCTTCGCCGCCAGTTGCCACGTCTCGGGTGTGCCCACCGCTTCAATCGCGACATCCACCCCGCGCCCGCCGGTCATCTCCTTCACAATCGACGCATGATCCACTGCATCGGCGGTGCAAAGCAATTCCGATGCGCCCATTCGCGCCGCCCGGTCCAGTTGCGTCTTGCGCCGGCCCAATGCGATCACCTTCGCCCCATACACCTTTGCCAGACGCACAAACATCAGCCCGATCGGCCCTAGCCCGATCACCGCCACCGTTCCCACGCCCCGCATATCGCATTCCTCCAACCCGCGAATCACGCAGGCCAGTGGCTCCACCAGCGCCGCATCCTGATAGCTGATGTGGTCCGGCAGTTCGTACATGTTCTTCTTCACGATCCGCGCCGGAATCCGGATGTACTGCGCGTAGGCGCCGTTGTTGAACAGCAGGTCCTCGCACAGATTCTCCTTATCGCGTACGCAGTAGAAACACTTCCCGCAAGGCGCCGAATTCGCCGCCACCACGCGCATCCCGGTGCGGAATCCGGTGACGTTCTCCCCTACCGCTACAACATCCCCGGCCAGTTCGTGCCCAAACAGGGCCGGAGGTACGATCATGCGGGCATGGTAGCCGCGCTTGAAGACCTTGACGTCCGTACCGCAGGTCAGCGCAGCGCGCACACGCACCAGTACGTCGTCCGGGCCTATTTCGGGAACGGCAACCGGTTCAACGGTAAGCTTCTCCTTACCGTAGAGCACCGCCGCCATCATCTGTGTATTCACTTTGTAGTCCTCTGGGGCTGAACAATAATTTTCAACGATTTGTCATCCGGATGCAAAGCCAGGCCGATCCCACTCTGGATCTCCTCAAGCGGCAGGCGGTGGCTGATCAGTTTCTCCACCGGCAAATCGCCGCTAAATACGAGGCGGGCGGATTCAGCCTGCAAATCCACATCGGCGCTATAAGCGCCAAACAGGGTCCTCTCGCCGACACAGATGTCGGCGCCGGAGACTTCGATTCTTTCTTTATGAGAGGTTTGAGCGAACAATAAGATTCTGCTTCCGGGCCTGGAAGCACGTACCGCCTGTTCAACGATACCCGGAGCGGACGCGCAGACGAAAACCACATCTGCGCCACGGCCACCGGTTTGTTGCGCGGCTTCTTGTGAAAGATCCACTTTTAGCGGATGATACGACGCTTCGGACCCAAACTGCAATGATAGCGCGCGGCGGCTCTCCATCGCATCCGTCGTTATCGTCCGCACACCCTTATGCTTCAGCAACATCGTGAAGATCAGTCCGATCGGTCCCTGCCCCAATACCAGCGCCAGTTCTCCCGCCTTCGGAGCCGCCATCTCCACTGCTTTCAAGCACGTATTCACCGGCTCCACAAAGCACGCCTGATCGAAAGACACTCCATCGGGTATCTTTTCCACGCCGTCGCGCACAATCCAGTCCATCACTCGTACGTACTGCGAGAATCCGCCCCCGGCCGGCTCAAACCCGGCCGTCACACCCACTTTCTTGTACACCGCGCATTGCGCATACAGCCGCCGCTCGCAATAGAAACATTGCTTGCACGGGATGTGGTGAAACACAATCACCCGGTCCCCCGGTACATACTTCGTCACGCCCGCCCCTACCTTCGCCACCACTCCGGCCGTTTCGTGCCCATACACGCGCGGCGGCGGCAGCAGATTGTGCTCCACCTTCTTCAAATCCGTGTGGCAGATGCCGCAGCTCTCCACGGCAATCAGAATCTCACCCGGACCCACCTCCGGTGTCGGAATGTGCTCCACGGCAATGGCGCTGTCTCCGCGGTATACCGCGGCTCGCATCGTGGCGGTTGGCGCCTGGTTAGAAACGGCAGTCGGCAAGGAATACTCCCAAACTCTCAGTAGCTATCTGGCAATTGCGCTGCAGTCGCCGCAGCGCCCCGATCCGCGAAAAGGGACGGCGCAGTGCAGCCAGCGCAATCGCCGTACGGTCAAACTCGCCATCCTCCTTCCGGTAAACATTAAAATCCAACGGCATGTCTTCTTGAGCGGTGTCACTCACCACCCGGATGCAGTAAAACGGCGTCCCCGATTCTTCGGCATACGCCGCCACTGCCGCAGCCTCCATCTCCACGGCAATCGCGCCCCCGGCGCTGAGCCGCTGTTTCTCTTCCACGGTCACGGCAACACGATCCTGGCTCACCACCGGACCCGTCATCGCCGGCCGCGGCCCAACAGGCAAAGATGCGGCGAAATTGCGCCCACCGGAGCGCACCTCCGTTGCAGCGGCGATATCGCCTATCCGCAACCTTGGGTTCGTTCCGCCACAAAATCCCGTGCTCACAATCGCATCGAACCGGCCTTCGGCCCTGCATTCCGCCGCCCGCGCCGGCCCAACGCCGTTCGCCAGCAGCAACAGTGTCAAATTCTGTAAAGTCGCTTCCGCCGCAAAACGAACCCCGTGCGGCGCCGGGCGCGATTCGCTCGCGCGGCGCAACAGTCCATCGAATTCCATCTTCTCGGCGGCAATCATAAGTACTCGGGCCACTAACAGTATCCGTTCTGTCCAAACCAGCGAATCGCCTTCTCCAAAGCCTGCTCCACCGGAGCCGCTCGAAATCCTAAATCCCTTTGCGCTTTATCGCAACTGACCCACATTTTCTTCCGCGCCATGCGAACACCTTCCAGCGGCGCCCGCGGCTCCTTCCCCGTCACCTGCGCCGCCGCGGTCGAGCAGACGCCGGCCAGGTACGCCACCGGATACGGAATCCGCACCTTCGGCGCCGCCTTTCCACTCAGTGCTGCCAGTTGATCCAGGATCTGCCGCAGCGTCAGGTTCTGCCCGCCCAGGATATACCGCTCCCCCGGCTTGCCCCGTTCCGCCGCCAGCAAATGCCCGCGCGCCGTGTCCGATGCGTCCACCAGGTTCAGTCCCGTATCCACGTAAGCAGGCATGTTCCCTTTGAGAAAATCCACAATGATCTTCCCCGTCGGCGTTGGCTTCACATCGTGATCGCCTACCGGAGCCGTTGGGTTCACTATGTATACGGGGAATCCTGACCCGGCGTATTCCAAAGCCACCTGTTCGGCCAAAAATTTCGAACGTTTATAGTGACCAGTCATATCGGCAAGGCTCACCGGTGTCTCCTCATTCCCGATGCCACCCGCCGGAATCCCGATGCACCCAACCGTGCTCGTGTACACAAACCGCTCCACCCCGGCCTTCCGTGCAGCCTCCAGCATGTTCCGCGTCCCATCGACGTTCGACCGGTACAAATCACCCGAGTCCTTCGCCCACAGCCGGTAATCCGCGGCAACATGGTACACAGCGCCGCAGCCGGCCGCCGCCCGTTCCAGCGAGCCCGCGTCGCGCAAATCGCCGCTGGCCACTTCCACATCCAGTTCACGGACACTACTGGAAGGACGCACCAGCGCCCTGACCCGTTCGCCGCTTTCCACCAGATGTTTGGCCACATGCCACCCAAGAAATCCCGTTGCGCCCGTTACCAGAACCGGTTTCATTCGCCTGCTATCGCAGCATCCAACTCAGCAACTTGAATCCGTCCGACACCTTCGAGTTGATCCCAAAAGCCGCCGACGGTTCAAAGCCGCAATGCATCATGCAATGTTCGCAGCGCGGATCGCTCCCCGGCCCGTAGTTCTCCCACGGAGTCTTCGTCATGAAATCGGTAAACGTCTCGTGATGCGCATCGGTGATCAGGTAGCAGGGGCCTTTCCAGCCCTTCGTGTTGTACGTCGGATTGCCCCACGCCGTGCACGGCAAATCGCGCTTACCCTGCAGAAAATCCATGTACACCGGAGAAGTCTGCAACGGGTATTCCTTCGACAGCCGTTCGATCTCCTTGAACTTCCCGTACACGTCCTCGCGCGTCATGAAGATCTCGCGGTCGTTCACCGCCGAGTACCCATACGCCGGAGCGATCGTGTGCCCGTCCACCTTGTACTGCCGCAGGTACTGAAAGAGTTCTTCGATCTCCTTCATGTCCGTCTCTTTGTACACCGTGGTGTTCGTCACCACCTTGAACCCGGCTGCCTTCGCCGCCTGAATCCCCGCGATGGCTTCCTGGAACACCCCTTTGCGTTCCACCGCCATATCGTGATTCGCTTCCATCCCGTCCAGGTGCACATTGAAGAAAAAGTGATCGTGCGGCGTGAAGTCCTTCAGCCGCTTCACCAGAAACATTCCGTTCGTGCACAGATAGCAGCTCAAGCCGCGCGCCATGATCCCGTTCACCAGCGGACCGATTTCCGGATACAGCAGCGGTTCGCCGCCACAAATGGAAACCATCGGAGCCCCGCATTCATCCACCGCCTTCAAACATTGCTCCAGCGTCAGCTTTTGGGTGATCGTCGATTCGTATTCGCGAATCCGCCCGCAACCCGTACACGTCAGGTTGCAGGTATGCAACGGCTCCAGCATCAACACCAGCGGAAACCGCTTGTTGATCATCGGATGCGGCTCGCGATTCTTCGCCGTGTTCATCGTGTAGATGATCTTGAACGGGTTGGAGGCGTCCTCGCCCACACTCTTGTTCACCTGCCACTCCGGCCTCGGACTCATCTTGTTCTTCATGATGTACGTGGCCAGATTGGCGGTCATCGACAGCGGAAATCTCATGTGGGAAACCTCGTTATGCTCCCTTTCCGTTCAGAAACGCGGCCAGCGCCAGCGTCGGGAAGGAATTGCGATACAGATGATAGGAAAGATAAAACACGCCCGGAAAACCGGTACCCGTGGCGAGATCCTCGTCCCAGGTCCCATCGGCTTTCTGCGTGTCGATCAGATATTCAATGCCCTTGCGCACACTCTCGCTGATGGTGTCGCCGCTGGCGATCAAACCCAGCACAGCCCACGCGGTCTGCGACGGCGTACTGTGCGTCGGAACATACGTGTGCACGTCGTAGCTTTCACAGCTCTCGCCCCATCCGCCATCGGCATTCTGAATGGCTCGCAGCCATTCACCCGCGCGCAGGATGTGTGCTTCGCGATTGTTCTCACCCGCCGCGCGCAACCCGCGCAGCGCCAAAAACGTGCCGTAAATGTAATCCACGCCCCAGCGCCCGTACCAGCTTCCATCGGCTTCCTGCGTGCGCCGCAAATACTCGGCCCCGCGCTGGATCGCCGCATGTGTCGCCGGCACGCCTTGCGCCACCAGCCCTTCCATCACCCGTCCCGTAATGTCCGGGCACGTTGGATCGAGCATCGCATTGTGATCGGCAAACGGAACATCCGCCAGAAACTGCCAGTTGTTGTCGACGTCAAACGCAGCCCAGCCGCCATCCTTCGATTGCATCGCCAGCAGCCAGTTCACCGCCCGGTCGATCACCTTCTGCTGCTCCGGAATGCTGCTCGCCCGCGCATGGCGCAGCGCCAGCAGCACCATCGCCGAATCGTCAATGTCCGGATAAAATTCATTGGCGAACTCGAAGTACCAGCCGGAAGGCTCCACGTTCGGCCGCTTGATGCACCAGTCGCCCTTCTTCCGTACTTCCTTCGTCAGCAGCCAGTCCGCGGTCACGCGTAGCGAATCCGCCGGCGCCATGCCGGTCTCGCCCACCGAGAATGCAGCAATCGCCGTATCCCAAACCGGTGAGAAGCACGGCTGGAAGAAAAATTCCTCGCCCTCATTCACCATCAGGCTGTCGAACTGCTTCTGCGCTTCCAGATGATCCGGATGGTTGCGAGGCACCCCCATCACATCCAGCGCCATGATCAGGTACATCATCGGCGGATAAATCGCCGCCAGCCCGCCCGAATCCTTCGTGTGCTCCAGGGACCACTGCAAAGCCATTTGCAGCGATTTCTTCCGCAGGCTCTTTGATCCGTACCGCTCCCAAAGCTTCAACACGCGGTCCACCGCATAAAAGAACTTCTTCCCCGAGAAGAAACTCTTCGCCCTGTCGAAGCCGAAGCTCACTCCCGGAGCATGAATCTCATTGATGTGGAATCCGTCCGGCACCGGCCGCATCGGATTCGCCGCATGCACAATCGACAGCGGAATCACGATCGCCCGCGTCCACGACGACATCTCATACAGGAACTTGCCCAACAGCATCAGCTCCGGTGGAATCGTCGGCACATGCTCGCGCGGATACAGCCCGAACAGACTCAGATTGATCTTCACGTAGCTGTTGGCGTGCTGCAGTCCGCCCAGCGCTAAAATCCGGTCGCGCAGCTTCTGCATGCGCGCATCTTCCGCCGCTACTCCTGCCACTTTCAACGAAAAGTATGCCTTCACGCTGGCGCTGATTTCACTGGGGCCCTGAGGGTAGATATTGAACCCGCCGTCGGGGAGTTGCCGCGCCAGTATCGACGCCACCGCCTTATCCACCAGCGCCCGCGTCGGCGGATTCCACGTCTTCCCTTCCGGCGGATACATCCACAACTGCAACAGAATATAGTCGGACTCGAGCGTTGTATCGGCAGTCAGGTCCGCCCACCAGTACCCGTCCCGGTGGCGCATGCCGAGCAGCGCATCGACAGCCTTGCGGGCCGCTTGGGCGCTTTGTGCCAACAGCTCGTCGGCAACTTGCAGGCTTGGACTCATAAGGAAATTGTCGTCAGGCGCGCAGCGTGGGGCGCCAATTCTCCGGGCAGTGAGAATCGCACGTCTTCCTCTTTGATTTCGACCGGCTCATACCGGTGGAAGCCGTGATCACGAATCAGCGAGTCAATCAGTTCCTGAACCAGGTTCTCCGGCGCCGATGCGCCGGCCGTCACCGCAACCGTATCCACACCTTCCACCCACTTCGCGTTCACTTCACCAGCATCGTCAATCAAATAAGAAGGAACACCCGAATTGCGGCACACTTCCACCAGCCGCCGCGAATTCGAACTGTTCTGCGATCCCACCACCAGCAGAACATCGCACAGCGGAGCCACCGCCTTCACCGCCAACTGCCGGTTCTCCGTCGCGTAACAGATATCCTGCGCCGGCGGCGCTTCAATGTGCGGGAAGCGCTGTTGCAGCCGTGCAATCACACCCTTGGTTTCGTCCAGACTGAGTGTCGTCTGCGTCAGGTAACAGATCTTCGCCGGATCCATAATGTCCAGACGATCCACGTCTTCTTCGGTCTCCACTAAGAGAGTGGATTCAGGAGCCTCGCCCAGAGTTCCGACAACTTCGTCATGATCTTTGTGTCCGATGAGAATGATGGTGTATCCGCGCTTGGCGAATCGCACCGCTTCCAGGTGAACTTTCGTCACCAGCGGACAGGTGGCGTCGATCACTTTCAGACTGCGCGCCTTGGCTTCCGCACGCACCGCGGGTGATACGCCGTGGGCGCTGAAGATCACCCGTCCCCCGGACGGCACTTCGTTCAGTTCTTCCACGAAGATAGCCCCAGCCGCGCGTAGATCCTCAACAACGTGGCGGTTGTGGACAATCTCTTTGCGCACGTATATCGGCGCGCCATGAATCTCCAGCGCGATTTTCACTACATCGATTGCCCGTACGACACCCGCGCAGAAGCCACGAGGAGTAAGGAGAAGTATCTTACGCTCCCTGCACCCCTCGTCAATCCCAGAACTTGAGTGCATATTACTGAATTATTATAGCAACCAATCCCCCTCTCCTCTGTTCACGCCGCACGTTCAAAACGAAATCCGTCCTCCAACCTGGATCCCTCTCGGCATCCCTCGCTCCCCGCCCGCCGACCCGAAATTCGCCGAATTCACTGTCGTCACGCTCGGGCCTACCATTGTCGTCTGATTCATCAGATTGAAAAACTGCCCTTCCAGCCGGAATCGCACCTTGTCCGTCACCGCGAACGTCTTCATCAACGTCGCATCCATGTTCCGCAACCAGGCCGCCCGCACGTCCGGCAGGAATCGCGGTCCATTCGGAATCTGAAACTCCGGCGTCACCGTGAACGCCGCCGGGTTGAACCACGGACGCGTGCATCCGCACCGGTTATCCCAATCCTTCGCGTTCGCCACCGATTCGCTCAGCGGAATCTTCGCCTTCACTCCAGCCGCCACCGACGCCCGCGACGGGCTCGCCCCCGCCAACCGCGATAGGTCCGGACCACCCACCGCCACCGGCGACCCAGCCTGCAACGTGTTCGCCGCAAATATGCTCCATCCTCCCAACGTCAAATTCGCCGCCTTGCCCAGCACTCCCGTCCCGCCGCTCTTCAGAAACCTCCGTCCCTTCCCGTAAGGCGCCGTGAACGAATAGAAAAATACAAACCGGTGGGGCACATCGAACGACCCCAATGACCGCTCCAACCGCACGTTGTATATGTCCCGCAACGCCGAAGGATCCAGAAACGCCGCCCCATTCCCCGCCCCGCCCGAGTCGATCAGCTTCGACCACGTGTAGTGTGCCGTCAACGAAAAGCCCTTCGTGAACCGCCGCTCAAATCGCAACGTCATCGCGTGATAAACGCTGTCCCCCACCGGTGGCCGCAGATAAAACAAACTCCCGCCATACGCATTGGCCGTCGTCGGATTCGCATACTGCGGGTACGGCTTCAACAACTGCATCCGAGGCACCGTCGCCTGCGCCGGCAACCCCGTCCGGATCTGCGACGCATACGGATTCGCCACCCGCTCATTCAGCCATGCCCCGCCCTGCTCCAGATTCGCCGGATGGATCTGATTCAGTTCCAGATTCGGAATCGGCAAGTGTATCCCCCGCGTCCCCCAATACGTCGCATCGATCACCGTGTGCCACGCCAGTTGCCGCCCGATCGCGAAGTTCCACTGCTGCACATACGGCGCCGGCTGTTCCCGCAACACAATGTTCGAATTCGTGCCCAAACGATACGTGCCGTCCGTCACCCGATCCGCCGATTGCGGCCGTGCAATCCCGCCCGGAAACGGATCGCTCAGCGTCACCCGAGGCGCATACGCCGGCGTGAACACATCCGCCACCACCGTATAGTTGAACGGCGTCGTCACAATCGTCGGCTCCAGCCCCAGCGGCAAAAAGAAAACCCCGTACCCCGCGCGCACCGCCGTCTTCGGATTGATCCGGTACGCTGCCCCCACCCGAGGCGCGAAGTTCCGGTAGTTGTTCGCCCGCAACGTTCGCGGATTGCCGCCCCCCGTAAACAACAGCGCTCCGTTCGGAGCCCCTCGCACCGGGCTCGCCACATTCGGATCGAAATACGAAAGCCGGTCGTGCGATTCTCCCGTCCCCGTCTCCGTTTCCCACCGCAATCCCGCGTTCACCGTCAGCCGCGAAGTCACCTTGAAATCGTCCTGCACATATCCGCCCGCATAGTGGTGATACGCCGTCAGCGGCTCCACCTTCTCATACTGGAAGCCCCCAAAACCAAGCAGCATGCTCGCAAACCCCAGCCCCAACTGCGGAGCCACCGACGCCAGTTGATCCGGAGCCGTATTCTGCTTGCCAAACGCATACAACCCCGTCGGATTGAATATCTGGAACGGATAGAAACGGTACAGCCGGTACTCGCCGCCCATCCGCAGATTGTGCTTCCCCCGCGTGTACACCAGATTGCCCTGAAGCCCTTGCGTGTCCCGTGGCTGATCGTTATGCGCCGTCCCGCCCAGCGACGGAAATTCGTTGTTCGTCACGTTCGGAAAGAACAAAATGTTCGCCGCATCCCGTATGTACGACGGAAACCCTAACTGCGTCGGATCGTACCCCAGCGTGTTCGAAATCTGATTCGCCCGGAACCGCGCGAACATGTACCGGAACACCGCATACAGCCGAGGAGTGAATTGATAGGTATCGTCGATCGCCGCATTCGCAAACCGGTCATACACCGAGTTCGAATTCGTGAACCGCACCACCGTCGCCGGATTCGTATCCAGATTCTCCTGCCACGAAAACCGCCCGAACAGCCGGTGCTTCTCGTTGAAGTAATGATCCACCCGGTTCGTGAACAGATCCCGCGAATACGTCCGCGAAGCTTCGTACAAATAGTTCTGCCGCCCCGTCACCGTCGACCCCGCCCGGTTCGGCTCCGGATAAAACGACACCAGCTTCGCCGCAATCGGATTGATCCGGCTCGCCGGCACAATATTGCCCGGAAACGGATCGCGCGACCGCGTATTCCCCACCACCCGCGACGTCGCCGGATCAAACACCTGAATGCTCTGCGGCCCGCCCGCCGCTAGAAACACCGTGCTCGAAAAATCCCCAGCCCGCTCCATCCCCGTCGGCACGCTTTGCACCGATTGCACCGGATCCTTCTCCCGCCGCCCTTCAAACGCCGTAAAGAAGAACGTTTTGTTCCGGCCCTTGAACAACCCCGGAATCCATACCGGCCCGCCCAGCGTGAATCCATACTGATGCCGCCGCAACACCGGCTTCGGCGTGTTGAAGCGGTTATTCACAAAGCTGTTGGCTTGGAACAAATCGTTCTGATGGTAGTAATACGTCGTCCCGTGATACTGATTGGTCCCCGCCTTCGTCACCACGTTCACCACGCCGCCGCCCGTGCGCCCGAACTCCGCCGAAAATGCATTCGTCTCCACCCGGATCTCCTGCACCGAATCCGGCGGCGGATTGATCACCACCCCATTGAAATCCCCGATCGTGTTCGTCGACCCGTCTAGCAGCACCTCATTGGTAGACGTCCTACCACCGCCGACGCTGAAATTCGAATCGAACACATTGCGTCCCCCGCGCGATTGCCCCACCTGGTCCCGCGCAATCACCCCCGGCACCGTCCGCACCAGCGCCATAATGTTGCGCTCCGCCAGCGGAAACTCCTCAATCGTCTTCGTCTCCAGCGTCAACCCCACCCCGCCCGACTCCGTCTGCAACACCGGCACTTCCGCCGACACCTCCACCGATGTCGCCGTCTCCGCCAGTTTCAACGAAAAATCGAGCGTCGCATTCTGGTTCACCTCCAGTTTCACCCCTTGCTGCACCAGCCTCTGGAACCCCGCCTTCTCCACCGTAACTTCGTAGTTGCCCGGCAGCAGCAACGGCAGAAAATACGTCCCCGACTCATCGCTTGCCGCCGACTTCGTGGCGTTGGTCTCCATCTGCCGCACTGACACCTTCGCCAAAGGCACGGGCGCGCCCGATGGATCCCGCAATGTCCCCGATAACCGGGCCGAAAACGTCTGGCCGCACAGCATCGCGGCACTCGCCCAAAGCAAAGCTACAAAGCGCACGACGCCAGAATAGCACCCGCTATTCGGCCCGCAATGCTTCCATCGGATCCATCCGCGATGCCCGCCGCGCCGGCAGATATCCCGCTAGCATCGCAGCTCCGGCCAAAATGCAAAGCATCGCCCCAAACGTCATCGGATCCCCCGGCGTCACCTGATACAGCAACCCTTCGATCACGCACCCCAATACGAACGCCGCCGCCATCCCTAACCCCAACCCCACTCCCGCCAGTTGCAGCGTCTGCACCAGCACCTCCCGCCGTACGTCGCCCGCCGACGCGCCTAACGCCATCCGGATCCCAATCTCCTGCCGCCGCTGATTCACCGAATACGAAACTACCGCGTAAATCCCCAGCCCCGCCAGCACCAACGCAAACCCGGCGAAACCCGCCAGCAGCAGCAACAGGAATCGCCGCGGCGACACAGCCCGATCCACCAGTCCCTGAATCGTCCGGTACTCCGCCGCCGCCAGCGTCGCGTCCAACGGCGTCAATGCGCCCCGCACCGCCGCGGCCAGATCCGCCGCCGAACGCGAGCCCCGCACCACCAGCATCGCCGATCCCCAATCATTCGTCTGCCGCACCGGCAGATAAAACTCAAACCCCGACTCCTTCTCCAACGCCAGATGCCGCACGTTCCGCACCACGCCAATCACCCGCCGGTCCGGCCGGTCCGTCCGCATGATCTTCCCCAATGCATCTTCACCCGGCCACATCTTCTTCGCGATCTCCTCGTTCACAATAATGACCTTCTCGCTCGTAGCCGTGTCCGCTGGCGTGAAGTCGCGCCCCGCCACCAGCGCAACACCCATCGCCGCAAAATATCCATCGCTCACCACTCGCACAAATCCCAGCGGGTAATCCTCCCGCCTGAATTCCCGGCCCTTCGGCGCGAATCCCCACGTCCGGCTGCCCCGCAGCGGCAATGAATCCGTCAGCCCCGCCGCTACCACGCCCGGCGAGTTCCGCACCCGCGCCAGCGCTTCATCGAAATACCCGTTCCGCTTTTCCTGCGTGTCATAGCTCCGGTTCGGATCAATGCGAATCGACACCGCGCTCTGCGGCCGAAAGCCCATGTCCACATCCAGCAGCCGCGTAAAACTGCGCAATAGCAGCCCCGCCGCGGCCACCAGCATGCAGGCAAATGCCACTTCCGACACTACCAGCGCCCGCCGGATCCAAGCACTCCCCGAGCCTTCCGTCGAACCTCGCGTCGACTCCTTCAGCGCGCTATGCAGCACCGGAGAGGACAGCCGCCACGCCGGAGCCAGTCCAAATGCAATCCCCGTCACCATCGCCACCAGCAGTGTGAACCCCAGCGCCGCCCCATCCATCCGCACTTCCTGCAGCAAAGGAATACTCAACGAATCAATCCGCGTCAGCGCCTCCGTGGCGAATACCGCCAGCACCACTCCCAACATCGCCGCGCCCAGCGAAAGCACCAGGCTCTCCGTCAACAATTGCCGCAAGATGCGCCCGCGCCCTGCTCCCAGCGCGGCCCGGATCGCAATCTCCTTCGTCCGTCCCGCCGACCGCGCCAGCAACAGATTCGACAAATTCGCGCACACAATCAGCATCACCACACCGATCGCGAAAGAGAGCACCAGCATCGGGAATCGCATCGCACCGCTCACGCGCTCACTCAGCACCTGCAGCGTCGGCTCCAATTGGTTCCGGTTCGGATTCGCCTCTCGAATCTGCTTGGAAATAACGTCTGCTTCCGCCTGTGCTTGCCCCACACTCACTCCCGGCCGCAGCCGCCCCACCAGCGCCAGCGTATTCCCCTGCCGGTCCGTCCGCGGCGTCAACGGAAAGGGAACAAAGAGGTCCGTCTGGCTCCCCGGAGTAAACACCGTCGCAAAATCAAACGACGCAGGCAGCACGCCCACCACCGTCACCGGTTGATTGTTCAACGTCAGTTCGCGCCCCACAATCGCCGGATCGGAGGCGAACCGCCGCACCCAAAACCCATGGCTCAACAGCGCCACCCGCGGCCCGTTATCCACACATTCCTGCCGCGTGAAATGCCGTCCCAACACCGGCTGCACGCCCAGCAGCGGAAAGAAATTCTCCGTCACCGGCACGCGAGTCAGCCGCTCCGGCTCTCCCACTCCCGTCATCATGCTGTCGCCCACGCCATAAAAGGCAAAGTAGCCGGCAATATCTTCGAACGACCGGCTCTGCGCGCGGAACTCCAGCAGATTGTTCACCTGCGCCGTCGCTGCCGAAAGCCCTTCTCCCTTGCCCGCCACAATCCACACCAGCCGCTCCGCATCGCGAAACGGCAGCGGCCGCAGCAACAGCGCATTGACGATATTGAACACCGTCGAAGAAGCGCCAATCCCCAGCGCCACCGTCAGCACGGCAAACGTCGTGAATCCCGCATCGCGCCGCAACGTCCGCAGCGCCTGGCGCGTGTCCTGCATCAGTGTCTCCAGCCACGGCAATCCCCGCGCATCGCGTTGCAACTCCCGCGTCTGCTCCGCCCCGCCAATCCGTACCAGTGCCAGACGCCTAGCCTCTTCCGCCGAATGCCCCTGCCTCATCAACTCCGCCGCGGCCATCTCCACATGCGCCTGCAACTCCTCCTGGAAATCGGCGTCCTGCCCGACGCCACCCACCAGCGAGCGCAACTTCGCGAACAACTCCCGAATCGTCATTTCCCCTCCTCCGCCTTCAACGCCAGCATCCGCCCCATCACATCGGCCAACTGCCGCCAGTGCTCGGCATCGGCCGCCAATTGCTTCACTCCGCGCTTGGTCAGCGAGTAATATTTCGCCTTGCGATTGTTATCCGAAGTCCCCCAGGACGCCGAGATCCACCCCCGCTGCTGCAGCCGCACCAGCGACGCGTAGATCGTTCCCTGATTCAACAGCACCTGATTCCCGCTCGTCTGTTCAATCCGCCGCGCGATTCCATATCCGTGCTGCGCCCCCATCGCCGATAGCGTCTGCAACACCATCACGTCCAACGTCCCTTGCAGCAAGTCGAGTTTCTTCGGAATCATGAACTGCCTCCTGTGGCCCTACCACAGAAGTATGCCATAGCTCCTGTGGCATTGCCACAGAACAAAAGTTAATTTCTCCAGCCGTAGGCAAGTGCGACGCGCACAGAGTCTTCTCTTCAGACATCATGATCCGCGTCTTCTTTGTCTTCGCTCTTTCCACTTCTGCAGCCGCCCAATCGCTCAGCATCGGAGCCGTCGCCGGGACCAACCTCACCAACGACGTGCAAGCCGGCAGGGACTCCATAGAAACCGTTTTCCCCGGAACACGCCGCCCGATCCTCGGCGTCTCTTTCGACCTCAGCCTTGCCACCAATACCGCCATCGAATTCCAAGCCCTCCACCGCGAACTGAAAACCACCAGCACCATAGGCGCATTTGGTCCCTTCACCCGAACCCTCACCACCTGGGAGCTCCCGCTTCTCTTCAAATACACGCTGTCCGGCCGCTCCGTGAAACCATTCTTCACCGCCGGGCCATCGTTCCGGCCGGCCGGCAACGGCACAGGCCTCTCGCACACAGGCATCACTACAGGCGCCGGCATTGCCATCCATCTGCCCGGCGGCTTTCGTATCTCACCCGAACTTCGCTACACCCGATGGTCTTACCGCCCCATCGGCTACACCCTCGGCGCGCCGCTCCTGCATCAGGTCGAGTTATTCGTCACCATCGACCGACCGTCCACCAACCGGCGCTTCAGCGTCTTCCGCCAACCCGTTTCCTTCGGCGCGATCGCCGGACTAGACCTCGGCGACGACTTCATCCCCGGCATCTTTCCCAATCACATTCCCGAAAGCAACAGCCCCTTATTCGGTGTGCTCGCCGAAATCCAACTCCCCCGCTCCCTGTCGCTCGAAGTCAACGCCACCTACCGGCCGCTACACGGCACTGCGCCGGAAGGTAGCAGCCGCGTCCGCTTCGCCCACCTCACCTGGGAATTCCCCATCCTCCTCAAGCACCGCCTGACCACACACCACCGCATCACCCCATTCCTCGAAGCGGGTCCCTCCTTCCGTGCCGAAGGCAACCTCAATCTCCGCCCCGTCTCCCACTACGGCGCCACCGCCGGTGCGGGCCTCGAGTTCCGCTGGCGCCCGATAAAAATCGCACCAACAGCCCGCTACACGCGATGGGCCGGAACATCACCACCCGCCGTATCTCACACCGCTCCGAACCAATTCCAGATTCTGGTAGCTATCGCGTTCTAACTCCCCCCATTCCTCTGCACCGCCTCCAACTTCACCCGCAGCCTCGCCACCACCTGCGGATTCTCCGCATACACATTCTTCGTCTCCGCCCTATCCGTCCGCAGATTGTACAATTGCCCCACCGGTTCCCCATCCACCGTCCGAGGCGCCGAAAATCCCCCCGACCCGCGCTCCACAATCAGCTTCCACTCCCCCATCCGAATCGCGAACTTCCCCTGCAGCGTGTGATGCACCACGTGATCCCGCACCTCCTTCTTCGCCCCCGTAAATACCGGCATCAAACTGAAACTATCCTCCCCCGCATCGGCCGGTAACCGCTGCCCCACCACCTCCGCGCACGTCGCCATGAAATCCGTGAGGCAAACCACCGCCTCCGACACTCCGCCCGCCTTGATCTTCCCCGGCCATCGAGCCAGAAACGGAACCCGATGCCCGCCTTCCCAAGCATCCGCCTTCGTCCCTCGCATCCACGCATTCGATTGATGCCCGTAGTCCTTGTTGTAAGCCCCGCGCGGAGTCATCTTCCCGCCCTGCACATCGTCGCGCTCCATAAAATCCCACCAGTGCCACAACCCGCCGTTATCGCTCGAAAAGCACACCAGCGTATTCCCCGCCACGCCCGCCTTATCCAACGCCCCCAGTATCGCGCCGACGCAATCATCCATCTCCACCACAAAATCCCCGTACTTCCCCGCCCCGCTCTTCCCCGCATACGCAGCATTCGGAACCACCGGCAAATGCGGCGACGAAAACGGCACATACAGGAAAAACGGCTTCGAAGCATTGCGCGACACAAACGAAACCGCCCGCTTCGTCACCTCCGGCATCACATCCTCCAACCGGAATCCCTCCGACGCCACGCCCTCCGGCTGATTCAAAAACAAATCCATCCCCTTAGGCATCCGCGTCACCGGCATCTTCGCCGGCCGGTCGTTCTCCAGGAAGCAATACGGCGGCATATCGAGCGAAGCCGAAATCCCGAAGTACTCATCGAACCCCGCCGCATTCACCCCATCCGTCACCGGCTTCGAAAAATCGACATCATCCCCAGGACGAAACCCACCCGAAGCCCGAAACGGCATCGGCGTCCCATCCTTCCGCGTCCAAGTCATCCCCAAATGCCATTTCCCAAAACACCCCGTGACGTACCCGCGCTGCTTCAGCATCGACGCCACGGTCATCCGCCCCTTCTCAATCAGCGGCGGATCAAACCCATCCTGCACACCGCTCTTCAATCGCGTCCGCCAGCTATACCGGCCCGTCAGCAATCCATAACGCGTCGGAGTGCACACCGACGAAGGCGTATGCGCATCCGTGAATCGCAACCCCTGCGCCGCCATCCGGTCCAGATGCGGCGTCTTGATCTTCGACTGCGGGTTGTAACAACTCAAATCCCCCCAACCCAAATCGTCAGCCAGCAAAAACACAATGTTCGGTGCACGTCCCACCGCGGCCATCGCCGCACTCGCCAGAAATTGCCGTCGCAACATAGAGGCATCCTATCAATCCAACGCAGCCCTGTAGGAAATCAACCGCACAAAGAGTCTTAGCAACAGAAATGCTCAACGTCCTATTCCTGTTCACAACTCTCCTCACCGCCGCCGATCCCCACTTCGGAACCAGCACCATCACCATCGGCGCCGGCGCGGCATTCCCCGGCAGCGGCTATCGAGCCTTCCGCTTCCAACCCGGCGCCGCCTTCACCGTCGAATACGAATTCCGTCTCCACAAATACTTTGCCGCCACCATCGGCATGGAAAACGACGTCCACACCGCGAAGAACTTCGGCCGCGAACCGCAGCCCGACAGCCGCGAGCGCATCACCCGCTTCCCCTTGGGGCTCCGAGCGATCCTTCCCGTCAGCGAAGGCCGCCTGGAACTCTTCGCCGGCTCCGGCGGCGCGCCCTACAACACCCGCGATTACGAACTGAGCAACACTTTCCTCAAAAACGCCCTCCTCTGGCACGTGAACGGAGGCTTCCGCGTCGCCCTCGACAACAAGCACCGTTTCTTCCTCGGCCCCACCGTCCGCCACTACCGTGACGTCGGCCGCCCCACCGAGCAATGGACCTCGCTCACTGCCGAATTCGGCTTCCCCTTCTGAACCGGCGCCCCTATCGCATCACACGCCAGCGTCCGATACTGAAGCGAAAAGGCCATGCCCCACTCTTCCGACGACGAAATCCTCCAACGCTTATTTGATCTTCTGCAGACTCGCGTCCAAGCCGATCCCTACTCCTCCGATGGTTCCTATGCCGGGGAGATTCGCAGTTTGCCCATCGGCCTACGCGCCATGGCCGGATGGTTTGCTGAAGCCCACTCCATCATCCGTCAATTCCTCGATGCGTACACGAGCAGCGATGCCGCACCCGACACCTACTACAAATGGCTCGACCAGTCGGGCCACGCCCAGCGCATCGACGAACTCTCCCGCCTCGCCTGGTCCTTAAAGAGCAATACAAACAATTCCAACCCGGCGCTCGAAAGTCCGATCTATCAAGCCTGGCTCCGCTACACCCGCCTGCACCCGGACAACGTCTTCGCCTGACCTCAATCCACCTCATCCCCACGTACCGGAGCATTCCCCTTCCCCGCCTTCTTCAAAATCCGCTTCGCCCTCGCTACACTCCCCCGTTCACTCCGCTCCCGAAAATAATCCTCCGTGCGCAATGTCGCTAACTTCTCCGCCACCGCCACGTTGATAAATTGGTTGAGCGCAACCCCTTCCTTCTCCGCCGTCCGGCGTGCCTCAGCCAGCAACGACTCCTGCAACCGCAATGCAACGTTACTCTTTCTCATATGGCCCTCGAACCTCCTGCCAGGCCTGCCCTGGCGTCAACGTAGCAATACCAAACCCACTCGCGGCTACGGAAAGGTGCCTCACGTTAAAGGTCACCAATCTATCCGCTCCCCCATTCACCGCTGTCTCCAACACCATTTCATCTGCGGGATCCTTCAGCTGGGGGCGCCAGAGAAAACGAAGTCGAACATGCACAGCGACGCGCGCAACAGCATCGAGGATTTCATTCATTTCCTGAACCGTCAGTCCGCTCGCCTCCAAGTGCTCATCGCGGGTCAAGACGGCTTCATACTCAACCATCAGCGGTACGGACACCGCCAGTTCGATAGATTCGTCCAACGCCGCAAGAAGCAGTTGCCTGGATGCGCCGCGATCACTGCGCACCGCTGCCACCATGACGTCGGTATCAAAGGCAAATCGCAAATTTCATGATATCACATGCGATATCGCACTCACGGCAGCGCAAACGCCACATACGTCCCCCCCGACGCCGCCCCCGACTTCCCACCCCCAGCCCCAATCACCACATACTGCTTCCCCTTCACCTGATACATCGCCGGAGTCGCATTCCCCGACGCCGGCAGCACCGTCTCCCACAGCACCTTCCCCGTCAATTTATCGAACGCCCGGAATTTCTTATCCAAATTCGTCGCCCCAATAAAGAACAACCCGCCCGCCGTGACAATCCCACCCCCGTAATTCTCACTCCCCGTATCCTTCCGTTCCAGCGACGGGTGCTCCCCAAACGGAATCCGCCACGCGAACTTCCCCCCATCCAGATCAATCGCCGTCAGCGTCCCCCATGGCGGCTTCACCGCCGGATACCCATCCGGATCGAGAAACTTGTTATACCCATCGATCGTGTACTTCAAATCCGTCAGCCCTTTCGGAGCCTCCGCCACACGCGCCTCTGTATCCTCCTGCTTCAACAAATACCGCGCCAGCGCCGTGATCCCGCCATCCCCAATCGAACCAAACCCCGGCATCCGTCCTGTCCCCTTCCGAATTACCTCCTCCACCCGTGCCTGCGTGAATCGCTTCTCCAATCCCTCCAACGACGGAAACTGCGGCGGACTCCCCTTCTTATTGTCCCCATGGCAACTCGCGCACCGGCTCACATACAGCCTCTGCGAAGTCATCACCCCACGCGACGCCCGCGCCGGAACCAGCCGCAATATCCACGGCATTTCATTCGCATTGACATAGAAATACCCCGTCTCCGGATCAAACGCCTGTCCGCCCCATTCCGCCCCGCCATCAAACCCCGGAAACACAATCGACCCCTCAAAACTCGGCGGCGTAAACGGCCCGTCATTCCGCACCGCCCTCCATCGCTCCAGCACAATCCGGTGCGCTTCCGGAGTCCGATCCGTCACCAGATCCTCGCTAAACATCTGCCGCGAAAACGGTGGTGGAGCCAGTGGCAGCACCTGCGTCGCCGAAAGCAACTCCCCATCCGCGGGCGATGCAGGCGCCTTCCGCGTCTCCAGCGGAAACAGCGATTTTCCCGTCTCCCGCTCAAACACAAACACATGCCCCGACTTCGTCGCCTGCGCCACGGCATCAATCAACTTCCCATCCCTCCGCACCGTCACCAGCACCGGAGCCGTTGGAAAATCCCGATCCCACACATCATGCTTCACCGCCTGAAAATGCCACACCCGCTCCCCGGTATCGGCCCGCAAACAAAGCAGCGTATTCGCAAACAAATTATCCCCATGCCGGTCCGATCCATAAAAATCGAACGCCGCCGACCCCGTCGGCACAAACACCAGCCCGCGCTTGTAGTCCACCACCATCCCAGCCCAATTATTCGCCCCGCCCGTATGCTGCCACGTATCCTTCGGCCAGGTCTCATATCCAAACTCACCCGGCCGTGGAATCGTATGAAAAGCCCACCGTATCTTCCCCGTCCGCACATCGAACGCCCGTATATCGCCCGGCCCCGACGGATGCCCCTCGCCCGTCAGCGTCGGCACAATCAGCATGTCCTTATACACCGGCCCCGGAGTCGTCGAACTCATCGGAAACCGGTCCACCGCGCGGCCCAATCCTTCCCGCAAATCCACCCGCCCCTGCTTCCCGAATCCATCGTCCAACTGCCCCGTCTTCGCATTCAGCGAATACAAATACACCCCCGCCGACCCGAACACCCGAGCCTGTTTCCCATCCGTCCAATACGACAACCCGCGGCTCCGCCGTCCATTCTGCTGCTTGCCATCCCACGGATCAAACGACCACAGCAGTTTCCCCGACGCCGCATCGAGCGCAATCACCCGCAACTTCGGTGTCGTGGCATACAGCACGCCGTCCACAACAATCGGCTGGCACTGCATCTCCGACCCCTGAAACGCATCGCCCGTATCGTACGACCAGGCCACCTTCAGTTGCCCCACATTCCCTCGATGAATCTGCTTCAAAGAAGAGTAATGTATGTTCTCCTTCGAGCCCCCAAACCGGTCCCAAGTCTCGTACCCACTGGGAGCCACCCGCTTCTGCCCCCAAACCGCCGCCGTCAAAAGGAAAACACAAAGAAAAGAGCGCATGGTGAAGCACACATTGTACACGTTGCCTAATTCGTCTTCCGCTCCAACCGCGCATCGCGGTCGTCCAAAGTAGCCAGACCGGCAAGAACCACGGGCTTTCGATCCGGGAACTGCGCGATGATCGACAGGCTCCCCCCCATCGCCTCAACGTAACTGCGCAGCGTGGAGATCAGAAGGTCGCTGCGCTGTTCAATCCGCGAAACACCTTCCTGTCCGATATGCAGTTTCTCGGCCATGCGCTTTTGCGTCAGCCGGTGAGCGCGTCGCAGTTCGCGCAAGGACATTTCCTCGGCAATCAGAGTCGCGGCCCGCGCCTCCACTTTCTTGCGGCGCTGTGGGCCAAGTTCGTTCAACTTTTCATCAAGGCTCTTGCTCATCGTCCACTCCCTTTCTTCAATGCCGCCAAGTGAGTTACAAAGCGTTCATCCGCTCTGGCAAGCAACTGCTTGTAAAAACGCTTCTGGTTGACACCCGCTTTGTCGCCCGCAATCAGCAGAATGGCCGCGCGCTTGGGATCAAAGGCAAACGCAACACGCCAGACGCCACCCGCCGCATCGAAACGCAATTCCTTCATGTTGCTGTGGGCTGAGTCCCTCAGTGTGTCCACATACGGGCGTCCCAACCGGGGGCCGAAAGCAGCCAGCAACTTGGCATGGGCAAGAAGCTCATCGGCAACAGCGGCAGGAAGTGCATCGAACTCCGGCTCGAACTCATCATGAAGGAGAACGCGCCATCCCATTCTCATATTATGCTTCCAAAAACATATGCCGTCAACGACATCCCACCGGCCCCGAATCGACCGGGCAAAACTTCATGGAAGGGAGGGTTCATCCTCCAGCCAGCTAGCCAATCCCCAGACTGACGTTGGATACACTCATCTACGATTCCTACCAACCGCGACGGAACCCAACTGATCAAGTAGCCCTCGGTGGCTCTGGCGGAACGGGGCTCATACCAGACCCAGGTATCCCACGGAGGATCCTCGAAGTCATTAAAGAGCCCATTGGAAATCAGGCGCATATGGCCTTCCTCCAAAGAACTATCAGGAAAATACGCAAGCAGTTGACCTGCGGACGCCATTTCCACTGACGCTGTCATCCCGTTGCCCAACAAGTTTGAGCGTTGCTCAGATAGGTCCCCGACCACCTTCACAATATCAGGGCGTAACACATCACTCCGTAAACTTACCCAACCAGCGGAGTGGGTTGCAGTTCGCTCTCGGGTATCTGTGTTCATCTTGTTCATCGTCGGAATCGGTGCCTCAGAAACGAAAAGCCCCAACCCCGCATACCGCCCCTCCATCACCCCCTGTGCCAAACTACACATTCCCCCACAATTCCAAAGCGGCTTTTCCCCCAAACCCCACCCCCATCTACACCACCCAAACAACTTACAAAACGGCACCACACGTGCATATAACCCACACCAGGAGGCAACTACAATGCGCTTGATTGCGTGTTTTGCCGCGCTATTATTATCAATCCCCCTCGCCGGGCAGGAAAAGAAGGTCCAAGTAAAACAGGTCCCGCCCAGCGTCACCAATCCTACTTCCGGCGCCGATATGTTCAAGGCCTATTGTGCGTCTTGCCACGGCCTCAAAGCCAAAGGCGATGGCCCCGCTGTTCCGGCCCTCAAAATGAAACCGCCAGATCTCACCATGCTCGCCAAGGCCAACGGCGGCCAGTTCCCCGCCATGAAGGTCTACAACAGCATTGAGGGCGATTCCATGATGCCCGCCCACGGCTCCAACGACATGCCCGTTTGGGGCGACGTCTTCCGCTCCATGAGCCGTGACGAAGGCACCCGCCGCATGCGGCTCCACAACCTCACCAAGTTCCTCGAAGGTCTGCAGGTCAAGTAGTAGCTATCTCGTTCGCTCCTGATCCTCTCATTGGTCATGGGCCCGTTCCCGCGGGCCCACCCAATGATCCCTTACCCAGCACTCTCCGCTTCACCACCTCCACCAGCCCCAGATACGCCACCGTCATCCCCACCAGAATCACAAAGTAAAACCCCGGCAGCGCCACAAATCCCATCCACTTCCCCACCACCGTAAACGGAATCACCAGCGCCGCCGCCACCACTCCCAATACCGTCAACGCCAGCGGCCCGCTCGGCCGGCTCTGCCACGGGTTCCGCATCGTTCGGATCACGAACAACACCAGCGTCTGCGTTGCCAGTGACTCCACAAACCACCCCGTGTGAAACAACGCCTCCCCCGCCTGAAACACCCGCAGCAACACGAAAAACGTCAGGAAATCGAACACTGAGCTCACCGGCCCCACATACAACATGAACCGCCGGATCAGCCCGATATCCCAATGCCGCGGCCGCCGCATCCACTCCGCATCCACGTTGTCGCTCGGAATCGTCAACTGCGCCAGATCATACAGAAAGTTGTTCAACAGAATCTGCGACGGCAGCATCGGCAGAAACGGCAACAGCAGCGACGCCCCCGCCATGCTGAACATATTCCCGAAGTTCGAACTCGTGCTCATCAGCAGGTACTTCATCACGTTTCCGAACGCCTTCCGCCCGGCGAGTATCCCCGCATGCAACACCCGCAGCCCCGGATCCAGCAGAATAATCCCCGCCGCATCCCGAGCCACATCCGTCGCCGTCGACACCGAGATCCCCACATCCGCCGCCCGCAGCGACGGAGCATCGTTAATCCCATCCCCCAGAAAACCCACCACCCTGCCCCGCGCCCGCAACACATGAATAATCCGGTTCTTCTGCGCCGGAGTCAGCCGCGCAAACGCCGTATGATGCTCCACCGTGTGCGCCAGCGCCGGGTCCGTCATTCCTTCCAACTCCGGCCCCGTCAACACCCGCCGCGCCCGCAACCCCACCGCTTCGCACACATGCCGCGTCACCAACTCGTTGTCCCCCGTCAACACGCGCACCCGGATCCCATCCCGATGCAGCGCCGCAATCGCCTCCCGAGCCTCCGGATGCGGTGGATCGGCAAACGCCAGCAATCCCACCAGAGTCAAATCCGTCTCCGCCGCATGCCCCACCGGCGACCCATCCGCCATCTTCCGCACCGCCACCGCCAGCACCCGGTACCCATCCGTGCTCAACCCATGAAACCGCTGCATCACCCTCGCCCGCGCTGCATCATTCAACTCCACCGCCACCCCATCGCGCTCATACGCCGACGCGCACGCCACCACACTCTCCGGAGCACCCTTCGTAATCAGCAACACCGCCCCATCCCACTCCACCAGCACCGACAACCGCCGCCGCTCAAAATCAAACGGCACTTCATCCAGCTTCCGCACCCCGCGCAAATCTGCTTCCCCCGCCGCCAGAATCGCCGTATCCAGCGGACTCCGTATCCCCGTCTCCAGCGCGCTATTCACCGCCGCCAGTACTCGCACCCGTTCACAAGCCCGTCCATCCAAATCCAAACATTGCTCCAGCCGCATCACGCCCGTCGTCAGCGTCCCCGTCTTATCGCTGCACAGAATATCAATGCTCCCCAGATTCTGTATCGATGCCAGTTGCTTCACAATCACCCTATGCCGCGCCAGCGCCGCCGCCCCTTGCGCCAGCGTCACCGACACAATCATCGGCAGAAACTCCGGAGTCAGCCCCACCGCCAGCGCCACCGCGAACAACAGCGATTCGAACGGATCGCGCCGCAAACTCAGGTTCACCACAATCACAAACAGCACCAGCACGAACACCGTGCGCAGAATCAGATTCCCAAACCGCGCCAGCCCCTTCTCAAATTCCGTCTCCACCGGCGCCGCCGACAAACTCCCCGCAATCCCCCCGAACGCCGTGCCGGCGCCCGTTGCAATCACCTCCGCCACCGCCGTCCCGCTCACCACCGAACTCCCCATGAACACATAGTTCGGGCTATCCGGCGACACCACACGCCCGTCCGTCACCGCCTTCTCCGCCGGCATCGACTCGCCCGTCAACGCCCCCTGCAACACATGCAAATCCACCGCCTCCACCAACAGCGCATCCGCCGGAACCAAGTCCCCCGCACTCAATCGCACCACATCCCCCACCACTACTTCCCGCCGCGCCACCTCCACCCAAGCCCCATCCCGCCACACCGTCGCCTGCAGCGACACCTGTGCCTGCAACCGCGCCAGTTCCTGGTGCGAACGATACGTCTGCCGGAAATTGATCGCGCCCCCCAGCACCACCACCGTGACAATGATCGCCGCATCGGCCATCTGTCCCAACACGCCGCTGATCACACCCGCCACAATCAGCACCAGCGCCAGCGGATTCATCAGCAGCGGCAGCAATTCACTCCACACGCTCACCCGCCGCGCCGCTACCGGCTCATTGAACCCTGCTTCACGCAGCCGCCGCGAGGCTTCGGCCGAACTCAATCCAGCCGGCGTCCCCGCAACTGGCTCTTCCGCGCTCAAGACGGCTTACGAATACACCATAGCGCTTTGTGCGTGCGAAGAAAGATCTCGCCACCCGAAACCACCACGCTCGAATTCGAAGGCTCATCCAACAAATTCGTACCCACCGCCTCAAAACTCCCCGGCTGAGCCTTAAAGACCACAGTATTCCCGCTCTTGTTCATCACGTACACATGATCCCCATGCAGCACGGGCGATCCCCACACCCCGTTATCCTCCCCCGCGCGAGGCAAGCGCGCACTCCACATCGCCTCCCCGTTCGACAACTTCACACACTGCGCAATCCCGCCAATATCCACCCAATACAAATACCCATCCTTCACCACTCCGGTCCCGATGAACCCCTTGTTCTTCGGCCAATGCCACACTCGGTGCGACGCCGTCACATCACCCGCGCCACCCGTCTTCACCGCCATCGCCGATCCGCCAAATCCGCTCGCCGCCACAATCATTCCCTCCGCCACCACCGGCGAAGGATAAATCAAATCGCTCAGCCCTTCACTGCTCCACAACACTTTCCCCGTCGCCAATTCATACGCCACCAACTTCCGCGGCAACGACACAAGCAGCGTACCCCCATGAACCACAGGCGTGCTCCACGACCCGTACATATCCTCCGGCGACCATTGATTAAACTTCGCCCCCGCCCCCTTCGGCACATCCGCCTGCCACACCGTCTTTCCCGTCTTCCGATCGAGCGCCACCACAAAGCTCCGCTCCCCCGGCCCGAAATTCAAATACACAAAGTCCCGCCACAACACCGGCGAGCTGCCATATCCCCACGTGTGCTTCTGAATCCCTAAATCGCGAGTCCACCGCGTCTTCCCCGTCTTCGCATCAAACGCGTGCACACCCGCCGATCCGAACCACGCCACCACCACATCGCCATCCGTCACCGGCGACGCCGACCCAAACGGATTCGTCGGATGCGTCGGCTCATCCCCGTACGCCACCGCCGCCGACCAGCGCACCTTCCCTGTCCCGCGCTCAAACGCCAGCAACAACCGCTTCCCTGCAGCCTTCTCCGCCTGCGTCACATAAACGGTATCTCCCCACACCACCGGAGTCGAATTGCCCGCCTCCGGCAACGACACCCGCCACTTCACATTCGCCGTTTTCCCCCACTCCACCGGCACAGCCGCCTCGCGCGATATCCCACTCGCGTCCGCACCACGCCACGCCGGCCAATTCTCCCCCATCAGCGCAACACAAACAACCAACCCGGTGAGTACCCTCGGATTCATACCGCAAAGGGTACCACGCCCTAACTTCAGACGTGCTGCCGTTTCAACACCAGCGAAGCGGCAATCAGCGCCACACCCACCAACAACAACGTAGCCGGCTCAGGCACCGTATGATCCACCACCCACCCACCGATCTCCTCATTCGCCAGCGACATGTACGCACTCAAATAAACAGTGCCCGTCAACATCGGAGTCGTCCGAGGCAGATTCCCAAACGACGAAATCCCCAGAATCTGGTTCCCCAACAACGCCGGCCCACCCGAATCCCCCGCATGCGCCAACCCTTCGTTCGCATCCCCTTGACCGAAAATCATCGTCATATACAACGGCAGGTCCGGCAGCGGCACCAGGCTCAAGGTGCTCAGTAATCCATCCGCCGTGTTCTGCGCGTGCCGCCGCGTCCCATTCGACAATTGCCCCACTGTCGGATTTCCGCCCCGTCCATACCCCACCAGATCCAGCACCGAAGTCGTCAATACCCCCGAATAATCCGTCTTTACCCCATAAATCTGCGCGTCCAGCGGAGCCAGCGCCGCCAGCGTCAGAATCCCGATGTCATATTGCTGCAGCGAATCGAGCGGCGCGGGCCGGTTCTCAAACAGCGGATGCAGCAACGTACCGGTTACCCCCACCGTCGATACCCCCGATGCCGTCTCGAAAGTCACTGACCAATCCGTCATCCCGGAAATGCAATGCCCCGCCGTCAGCACCTGCGTGGCACTGATCAACGCCCCGCTGCAAATCGCGCTGCCGCCGTTGATCCCAACTTTTACCACCCCGGTAAAGTCTGAATTCCCAGTAATATAACCGGCACTATTCGTGTCATTAATGACGATTGCCGGAAGTGGCAGACTCACCCCTAACAACAGCACCCCGCCAAACCACGAGACAATCCTCCGGATACGCATATGCGTTCCAGACTACGCGCACAATCCGTATCGATCCAGAGCCCAATAGTACTAGGTCAAGTACCGGAACCTGGGACTAACGGTGTAATCTACTCACCATGAACATCGCGGTCCTCAACACCGGCGGAACCATCAGTTGCATCGGCAATCCCCTCCACCCCATGACCGCCGGCCACTTCGCCCAAGCCTGCCAATCCATCATCGGCCCCATCATCCGTCAAACCTACCCTGCACTCACCCTCACCTACATCACCGATCTCGACTTCCCCGAGTCCCAATCCGGCACCATCGATAGCACCAACCTTCAGCCCACCGACTGGTGCCTCATCGCCTCCTACATCCTCAATCATTACTCCGCCTACGACGGCTGGATCGTCCTCCACGGCACCGACACCATGGATTTCACCGCATCCGCCCTCCCCTTCCTCCTCTCCGCGTTCGATGAAAACGGCATCCCCACCGCGGCCCTCAGCAAACCCGTCGTCATCACCGGCTCCCAAGTCCCCATGTTCTACCAGGACCCCGCCACCCAAGCCCTCACCCTCAACTTCGACACCGACGCCTTCCAGAACTTCTGTGGCGCGGTCACCGCCGCCCAGACCGGTATCTCCGAAGTCTGCGTCTATTTCCATGGCAAACTCTTCCGTGGCAATCGCATCCTCAAAACCAACGCCACCGAATTCGACGCCTTCTCATCCCCCAACTACCCGGCCCTCGGCGAATCCGGCATCGAGTTCGCCCTCTCCCCCCGCAACCTCCTACCCCCGCCCGTCTGCCACGAAGTGAGCCTCGACAACCCCACCGCGCTCCGCGCCGTCACCCAGCAACTCGCCCACATCCATTCCACTATCAACAGTTTCCCCATCATCAAATTCTCCGCATTCCCCGCCTGGTACGACACCGCCTCCTCCACCGCCATGCTCGCCAACCTCATCCGCGCCTCGCTCGCCACCGGAGCCCGCGGCCTCATTCTCGAATCCTACGGCGAAGGCAATTTCCCCTCCGGCAACCCCGGCAATCCATCCCAAGGCGCCATCTTCCAAGCCCTCAACGAAGCCAATCAGGCCGGCATCATCATCATCGCCTGCACACAAGTCATCCGAGGCATCGTCAACGACAGCGCCTACGCCGCCGGAGCCTGGCTCCAGCAAGTCGGCGCCCTCAACCCCGCCGACATGACCCCCATGGCCGCCTTCGCCAAACTGATCATCCTCCTCTCCGTCCAAGCCCACCACCGCTGGTCCGCCGAAACCGTCAAACATCTCCTCCAACTCAACCTGCTCGGCGAACGCATCAGCACCAGCCGCATGGACAGCCGCACCAACTCCGTCCTCTTAGCCGGCCAATCGCTCTCCGCCCACGACGGCAGCGCCACACTCCTCAACCACCCCACCGCCGGCCCCATCCTCACCACGACGGCCGGCGAAAAGCTCTGGTCCGCCCTCGCCGATCCGCCCCAATCCGCCCTCCCCGGCCGTCTCATCATGCAGCACGACGGCAACCTCGTCTTCTACGGCCGCGACAACGCCCCCCTCTGGTCCACTCAAACCGCCGACCCCAAAGGAGCCCCCTCCCAACTCCAACTCCAAGGCTCATCCACCAACCAAACCCTAACCCTCGAACTCTACAACTACCGGACCCGCTGCTCCACCACCAGGCTCTTTTCCCAATCAGTGTAAATCTGTGTAAATCTGTGGCCAAAAAACGTCCGGGGCCTCCCGTCTATCCCTCTTAACAATCCTTTACAACCAAACCGAAACCCAACTGTAATCATAAGACTCATACATCTCGTGAACAGCTTTTGAGGGCTTCGATGGAAATCTCGCGTTACGAACTTAAATATCACATCTCCCCGGACCGCCTGCCCGACATCCGCCGCTTCCTCCTGCGCTACTGCCAGGCCGACGTCAATGCCGCGGGCGAATGGTATCCCATCTACAGCCTCTACCTCGACAACGATTCCTACCGCATGTATCGCGACACCGAGGACAGCGCCCCTTTCCGCATGAAACTCCGCGTCCGCGGCTACGCGAACCCCGAAGCCCCGGTAAAGCTGGAGGTAAAACACCGCAGCCGCGAGCTCGTCCGCAAAACCTCCGCCATCGTCTCCGCCAGCGAATGGTCCCGCATCCACCGCACCACCGACATCTTCCAACTCCACAAAGCCCCCGAATTCCTCCAATTCACCGAAAGTCTCCGCGCCACCCCCAAAATGCTCGTCTCCTATGAGCGCCTCGCCTTCTCCTCCAAAGTCGACGATTACGTCCGCGTCACCTTCGATCGCCGCATGCGCTGCCAGCCCATGCGCGACTGGTCCCTCACCGGCCAGGACACCCGCTGGCGCAACGTCGACGATCCCGCCTCCCTCGGCGGTGGCCGCTCCGTCTACCTCATGGAGCTGAAATTCGTCATCGCACCGCCCGCCTGGCTCCACGACTTGATCCACCACTTCCAACTCCAGCGCCGCGGCTATTCCAAGTACGGCCGCGCTGTCCGCCGCTGGGTCTTCGAACGCGAATCCGCCTGGGACCTCCGCACCTCCCGGAGGATTGCATGAACCTCCCACTCCCGATCTCCGCCGCCGCCATCGCCGACCTCCGCACCGCCCTCGTCTCCCTGCTTGCGGCCTTCGCCATGTCGCACCTCCTTGCCATCGTTTACGTCTGGTCCCACCGCGGCCTCTCCTACGCCCAATCCTTCATCCAAACCCTCGTCATGAGCGGCGTCGCCACTGCCATGATGATGCTCGCCATCGGCAACAACATCGTCTGGGGCATCGGCGTCGTCGGCGCGCTCGCCCTCGTCCGCTTCCGCACCAATCTCCGCGACCCCCGCGACATGGTCTTCATCTTCGCCGCCCTCGTCGCCGGTATCGCCTGCGGCACCCGAGCCTACGCCCTCGGCACAGTCGGCACCATCATCTTTTCCCTCGTCGCCCTCTACCTCTCACACGTCCCCTTCGGAGCCCGCAAAACCTTCGACGGC
The DNA here is from genome assembly GCA_018268935.1 of Acidobacteriota bacterium. Classification (GTDB taxonomy): domain Bacteria; phylum Acidobacteriota; class Terriglobia; order Bryobacterales; family Bryobacteraceae; genus CADEFT01. The sequence goes on from JAFDVS010000014.1 coordinate 89,506, forward strand.
CTCCTCCGTTTCACCATCCCCTGGGAAGGCGCGGGTAACTCCACCGCCACCGAAACCCTGCAGCGCCACTGCCGCCAGTTCGTCCTCGCCACCATCCGCGAAGTGGGCCAGGGCGAAGCGAGCGAACACGTCTACCACGTCCGCTTCCGCCGTGACGATTCCCGCCTCAAACTCGCGCAAGACCTCGCCGCCGTCCCCGGACTCTCCGGCATGGAACTCCTGCTCGAAGACTCAAGGATCGAGGCCTGACCATGCGCACCCTCCTCGTCATCACCGTCTGGCTCGGTTCCGCCGCCGCCGCCGTCTGGCTCTCCCGCGAAAACGCCGCCATCGCCGACGCCCCCGGCCAGATCATCGCCGAGGAATCCAAAATCGCCGCCGTCGAAACCGGGCGTCTGGCCGAATTGCATGTCCACCCTGGACAGCACATCGAGGCGGGTCAACTCCTCGCCCGCCTCGATACTTCCGTCCTCGAACGCGAAATCGCCGTCGCCCAGGCCCGCCTCAAACAGTACGGCGACGAAACCCACGCCTCCACCGCCGCCATGGATTCCGATGGCTACGCCTCCGAACGCACCTTCCAACGCGACCTCGACGAAATCGCCAACCAGATCGAGACCGCCCGCGCCCAACAGGCCCGCGAATCGAACGAACTCGCCCACCTCCAGGACGAAATCGCCCGTCAGCTCACCTTCGTCAAACAAGGCCTCGCCAAAATCGACCGCTCCGACGACCTCGAAATCCGCCGCAAAACCCTCGCTTCCTCCGTCGCCCAGTGGCCCGCGCGCATCCAAGCCCTCGAACAGCGCCACAAGGAAGCCGCCACCCGCCTCGATCAGTGGCGCACGCAGCATCGCACCGCCACTGCCCCCTTGAGCCGCGAAGCCCGCCTCCAGCCCCTCCGCGACCGCAGCGCCGAACAGCTCGAAGCCCTCCGCGTCCTACGCACCCGCCTCGAAAGCGCCAAACTCATCGCCCCCGCCAGCGGCACTGTCGTCGCTTTGCTCGCCCGCCAGGGCGATGTCGTCCGCGCCGGCGAGCCCTTCCTCATCCTCAGTTGCCCTTCCCGCCGCCTCGTCGTCGCCTACGTCAATGAGCGCGACGGCCACCTCCTTACCCCCGGCGCCCACGCACTCCTGCGCCGCCGCACTCCCACGCGCGAAGAAGTCCGCACCAAAGTCACCCGCGTGGCCGACGTTGTCACCCAAGTCCCCCAACGCTTCTGGCTCACCCCCATGCTCGCCATGTGGGGCCGCGAAGTCTACCTCGAAGTTCCCTCCAACCTTCGCCTCGATACCGGAGAATCCCTCGACGTCAAATTCCTCGCCGGAGGCGCGCAATGATCTGGTGGCTCCTCGCCGCGCCTTGCCTGCTCGCCCAAAGCGCCCTCACCCTCGAAGAAGCCGTCGCCATGGCCCTCAAAAACCACCCCGACGCCGCCGTCGCCCGCGCCGCCCGCAACGTCTCCGCCGCCCAAATCTCCGCCACCCAGGCGCTCCCCCAACCCGAGCTTCGCGTCAGCTTCAACAACTTCGCCATCGACCCCGAACTCCTCGAAGCCCGCTCCAACCTCGGCATCCGCTGGTCTCCTCCCCGCCCCCGCGAGCTCTCCCTCAAAAAGCAAATCGCCCAGACCCGCCACACCGCCGTCGAAGCCTCCATCCACGGCTTTGAAGCCCGCCTCGCCGCCGAAACCCGCCACGCCTTCCGCCGCGCCACCCTCGCCGCCGAGCGCGTCCGCATCGCCGAACAGGCCCTCGCCCTCCGCACCCGCGTCCTCGATGTCGTCAAACGCCAGGTCGCCGCCGGACTCAAGGAAGCCACCGAAGCCGACCTCGCCGAACTCACCGTCGCCGACTCGCAAACCGAACTCCGCCGCCTTCGCAACACCGCCGCCGCCGAATCCCGCGCCCTCTTCCGCTACACCGGAGCCACGCCCGCCGCACTCACCCCCGAAGATAACCTGCTTCAGAACCCGGCCCCCGTCTCCCACCACTTCGATCCCCAATCCCGCGCCGAACTCCAGCAAGCCGCCGCCTCCTGCCGCGAATCCGATCTCCTCGCCTCCATCGCCAAAAACCAGCGCTACCCCTGGATCAGCTTCACCCAGGTCACCCGCCGCGTCTCCGCAATCGAAAACCGCGGTCCCTGGAGTTTTCAGTTCGGCATCGATCTCCCCCTCTTACGCCCCGCCGCCAAAGCCGAACAGAGGATCGCCACGGCTCAAGCCGCCCGCTGCCGCACCCAACAACAAGCCCTGGAAAACCAGATCCGTAACGAAGTCGCCGAAGCGCTCGCCGCCCTCGAAGCCGCCCGCCTCGATCTCATCGAAGTCGATCGCATCCGCTCCGGCATCGCAACCAAAGCCCTCGAACGCTCGCAAACCGCCCTTGCCAGCGGACGCGCCGATCAGGTCGATGTCCTCCTCGCCGAAGCGCGCACCGTCGCTCTCCACGACCGCTGGCTCGAACGCCGCCTCGAATACGCCCGTCTCCAGGCCCAATACGAACACGCTATTTCACAAACAAATAACTAAAATCATGAAACTCACCATTCTTACTTTGATGCTCACCGCAGCCGCCACGCTGCCCGCCCAGGATCAGGCCAAGGAGCACACCCTCTTTGCCCGCGACGAAGTTCACGAATTGCATCTCACCTTTACCCAGTCGGACTGGTATCAGCAGATGCTCACCAACTTCAACACCTACACCGAAGACGCCCCCTACATCGAAGGCTCCTTCCGCTGGCGCGACATCACGTTCGAAAAAGTCGGCGTCCGCATCAAAGGCAACTCCACCGCCCGCGTCAACAGCATCAAAAAACCCTTCCGCATCAAGTTCAACGAGTTCACCAAGGGCCAGAAAATCGAAGGCATCGGCTCCATCAATCTCAACAACTCCAACATGGATCCCAGCATGGCCCGCGAAATCCCCTACTTCGAACTCGCCCGCACCGCCGGCCTCAAAGCCCCCCGCATGAATTACGCCGCCCTCTACGTCAACAACGAATTCTACGGCCTCTACCTCCTCGGCGAAGTCATCAACGACGACTTCATCGACCAGCACTTCGTCAAGGACCAGCGCAAAGGCTGGCTCTACAAAGGTGACATCGGCAGCACCTTCGAAGACAAAGGTGACGACAAATCCGCCTACAACACCACCTATGAAAAGAAAACCTACGAAGACGAAGACGACTGGTCCGACCTCATCAACCTAATCGCCATCCTTAACCGCACCGCCACCGCCGACCTCCCCGCCGCCATCGAAAACGTGCTCGACGTCGACAGCTTCCTCGCCGCCATGGCCCTCGACAACCTCACCGTCAACCTCGACAACTACATCGGCATGTCGCAAAACTATTACATCTACCGCCGCCCCACCGACAACAAATTCGAGTGGCTCGTCTGGGACCCCAGCCTCGCCTTCGGAGCCTTCTCCAACGGCATGTCCACTGCTCAACTGAAAGCCCTCACCATCGAATACACTGGCGGCACCGGAGGCCGTTCCGGAGCACGTCCCCTCCTCACGAAACTCATGGCGATCCCCGAATTCAAAGCCCGCTATCTCGCCATCTACCGCCGCCTCGCCACCGAAGTCTACGACGCCGAAGCTCTCGTCCAGCGCTTCAACACCCTCCGCGCCCTAATCCGCCCCTACGTCGAACGCGACCCCAACAAACTCCACACCCTCCAGCAATTCGACAACGCCATGACCGTCGAATCCACCACCGCAAACCGCCAAGGACCAGGCAACGCCCCCGCCGTGGAACCCTTCCTCCGCGACCGCATCACCTCCGTCAAATCCCAACTAAATTAGGTGGCGACGGGCCTCCGGCCGGTCGCAGTGCAGCCTGGGAAGGCTGCACAGCTCACTTCTACTTCGCCCCTGCGTACCAAGCCGCCAACGTCTCCAGATTCTGCGCAAACGTAGTTGACCGTATAATCCGGGTCCGAGGCGGCTGCTGCCCCTCAAACAGATCAATCGTGTCATTCTCCTTGATCTCAATCGGCTTCCCATTAATCGTCAGCACCATCGGCCGCGCCGCAAACACCGAAATCACCTTATCCGATTTCCCAATCACACCCTCCTGCGTCCACGCCCCCCGCGTGTCCATCGCCTGAATCAACCTCCCCGCCGATTCGCCAGTCACCGCAGGCCGCCGCTGCCGGTCACTCCAAGGCGACAGCCCATGCAACGTAGCCGGCCGTTGAATCGAAGCAGGATTCGCCGCCGCCAGCTTCTGATAATCCGCCTCAATATCCGACAACGCAGCGCCGCTCACCAGAACCCCGTAATGCGTAATCACCGAAGAATCGTCGTAACTGATCTGATACCCATCCGGCCGCCCCACCGTATTCACCCCCCGAGCCCGCAGCATCATCCCCTTGGTAATGTACAGCGGCCTGTTCGTCTGCAACTCATAAAACCGCGCCAGTGTGGGCGTAGTCAGCCCCACACGCCGCCGAATCTCACTCGGCTTGGCCGGAGGCGGAAGTATCGACTTCTTCAAATACGCCATCGCCCGCGGAATCGGCTCCAGGTATTTCCGGTCCCCAGTCTCCCGATACAGCACCATCAGCATCCGCATAATCCCCTGCGATTCTCCCCCAGTCACCGATGGCGGCTCGAACACCCGAGCCCACGCCGGATGCATATCCAGATCGTATTGCTGCGCCCACGCCGGTTGTGGGTCCGGCATCTGCGCCAGCAGGATAAACTGCCCCCCCTTCTCCGCCGACGCCTTGTATCGCGGCTCGTTATAAATACGCGCCGCCTCCAGCATCGTGTCGATGGCATCGGCAATCGAATTGTCGTTGAACGTATAGTGCCCCTGATAATTCTCCCCCGGCCATTTCCGCGGCCACGTCTCCGGATAGCTCGCCTTCTTCACCGGAAATTTCGCAGGGTCAGGGAATTCGCTATACCGCTGCGGCCACGCGCCAATCGGATACTGCGCCTTCACCAACGAATCGAGCGCAAACAGCGCCGCCTCATGAATCGCTTTGTCCGAGAAATTCAGAGCCTTATCGATTCGCATGATCAGCCGCGTGCACGCCTGCGTCACGTTGTCATCCAAATTCGTCACCGGCTTCCCACGCGGATTCGCCGGCGAGCAATTGCCATCGGCCCGATAAGGGAATCGCTTCCGCTCCGCCGCCTCAAACTCCGTGTAGTAATCCCAACCCCCTGAGCAGAGCTGCCCTCGCACCAGCATCTGCCCCACCGAGCGCGCCGCCTCCAGAAAGAACCGGTCCCCCGTCGCCTCAAAAGCCTCCAGATACGCCATCCCCACTCGCGGCGTCCCCTCGCGCTGCACTTCCACATGGTGCGGCGTTTCCGCATGCTCGCTACGCCCGTAAGAAAGATCGTCCGTGTAGGTAAAATGATACCCCCCATGCGTCGAAACCTTGTCCTTATAAAAGGCTGTGGCCTTTTTCATGGCGGCGAGAGTCTCTTCGCGGGAGGGGCTCTGAGCACAAAGAAGGGCGGGAAAAACAAGCAGCAGGAAGCGTCCCATGCGGCTCACTGTATCACTGTAAGCGGTACCCGTAAACTTTCCGTACCACTCCGCCGATGATCAGGATGGCGATGAAGTGGGACATGCAGTCGAGGATGTGGCCCTGGCTAACCATGCCATTGGGGTTGCTCACTATCGTAGTCACGTTGTCTCTACTCGATGCCAATCAGCGCCAGACCTTGCTCGTGGTCACCTGCTGCATGCTCGGCGTGGTGCCCGTGGTGTTGTTTCACTCCTACCGCAAAGACTTGCGCCTCCGCGATCAAAGCGAAATAGCACTCCGCGAGAGCGAAGAGAGGCACCGCCGATTCCTCGAACTCACTCCCACCCCCATCGTGCTCTGCCGCAAAGGCCGCATTCTCAGCGCCAACCGCGCCTGGGATCAATTGCTCGGGATGTCCGGCGAAGGCGAAACGCGCGGCCGCAGGCTCGATGATTTCCTCGACCTCTCCTCCCGCGACCATCTCGATCAGCACTTGAATGATGCCGAACGCTTGCAGCGCCAGACGCTCATCGCTGAAAAAATGCTCGTCAAAGCCGACGGCAAACGCGTGCATGTCGAAATGACCGTGATCCCGGTGGTGGAGGGCACCCAACCCGCCGTACAGGTTCTGGTGCACGACGTCAGCGCCCGCCGCAAGGCCGAAGAAACGCTCCGCCAGGCGAAGGAACAAATGCAGGCCTCGGAAGCCGCAAAAACCGAATTCCTCGCCAACGTCAGCCACGAGATCCGCACCCCCATGAACGCCATCATCGGCATGAGCGGACTCCTCCTCGACACCCGCATGGAAGTCGAGCAGCGCCAATACATGGAGAGCATCCGCTCCTCCGCCGACCGGCTCCTGTCCATGTTCAACGACGTCCTCGACCTCGCCAAAATGGAAGCCGGCCAACTGGAGTTGGAGACCGGCCCCTTCGACCTCGAACAGGCGCTCAGCGGAATGATCGACTGGCTCCAACCCGTGGCCCGCCGCAAAGGCCTCGAGATCTCCCTCATCTACGGGCCCAACGTCACCCGCCGCGTCATCGGCGATTCCGGGCGCATCCGCCAGGTGGCGATGCTACTCACCGAAAACGCTGTCAAATTCACCGAACGCGGGCGCGTTTTGATCGCCGTGGAGCAGGAAAGCAAAAACGACGATGCCGCCCTCTTGCGCATCTCAGTCAGCGACACCGGCGTCGGCATCCCCGACGAACATCTCAAGCGGCTCTTTGAACCCTTCCGCCAGGGCGATGGCTCCGCAACACGGAAGCATGCGGGCATGGGCATCGGCCTCGTGCTCGCCAAGCGCCTCGTCGAGTGCATGAACGGCTCCATGGGCGTGGTCAGCAAGTCCGGCTTAGGTTCCACATTCCATTTCAATCTCCCCCTCGGCATTGACCGCAGTGAACCCGGTGAGATGGCGCCGCCAAGACACGCCGCCCCAGCCGTCGCCGACGCGGAGATCTTCAAAGGACGGCGAATTCTGCTCGTCGAAGACAACGCCGTCAACCAGAAGCTCGGCGCCGCTATGCTCGAAAAATTCGGCGCCCGCGTCGACGTCGCCGCCAATGGGAAAGAAGCCGTCCAAATGGCCGAGAAGCTCCCCTACGACGTCATCTTCATGGATTGCCAGATGCCCGAAATGGATGGCTATGAGGCCACCTCCGAAATCCGCCGGCGCGAAGTGGGCAGGCGCCGCACGCCCATCTTCGCCATGACCGCCCATGCCTTCCGCGGCGACAAAGAACGCTGCATCGCTTCCGGCATGGATGACTACATCCCAAAACCCGTCAACGTCGACGATATCCGCAACCTGCTCTTCGCCATCTCCGTGTCCAAAGCCCCCCAGGAAGCATAAGCGGGAACGCGTTCGCGCCCCCCCATGCTAACCTGCCCCTATGCATCGTCCGCTCGCCGCGCTTCTTTCCATCTCCCTCCTCCTCACCGCGCAGGATCCTCCTAAACCCATCGCCGGCTTCACCCCCGCCGCCGCCCGCCGGCAACTCGAGCTCGAATCCAAATTCGATGCCGCCCTCAACCGCCAGAACCTCCAGCAATGGATGAAGCGCATCACCTCGAAGCCCCACCACGTCGGCTCCCCAGGCAGCCGCGAAGTCGCCGAGTTCATCGCCGCCCAATTCAAATCCTGGGGCTACGACACCCAGATCGAAACCGTCTACCCCCTCTTCCCCACCCCCAAATCCCGCCTCCTCGAAATGGTTGCTCCCACCCGCTACACCGCCAAAATCGAAGAGCCACCCATCGAAGGCGACTCCACCAGTTCCATCAAGCAGGACAACCTGCCCGTCTACAACGCCTACTCCACCGACGGCGACGTCACCGGAGAACTCGTCTACGTCAACCGCGGCCTCCCCGACGACTACGATCGCCTCCGCCAGATGGGCATCGACGTCAAAGGCAAAATCGTCCTTGCCCGTTACGGCGGTTCCTGGCGCGGCATCAAACCCAAAGTCGCCGCCGAAAACGGAGCCATCGGCTGCCTCATCTTCTCCGACCCCCAAGACGACGGCTACGGCGCCGGCGATGTCTACCCCAAAGGCGGCTATCGCCCTCAATTCAGCGCCCAGCGCGGCAGCGTCATGGACATGCCCGTCTACCCCGGCGACCCGCTCACCCCCTTCAAAGGAGCCACTGACCCCAACCGCGCCCCCGACCCCAAACAAGCCCCCACCGTCACCAAAATCCCCGTCATGCCCATTTCCTATGGCGACGCCGAACCCCTCCTCCGCGCCCTCGGCGGCCCCGTCGCCCCTCAAGCCTGGCGCGGCGGCCTCCCCCTCACCTACCACACTGGCCCCGGCCCCGCCAAAGTCCACCTCAAACTCGAATTCGATTGGAAACTCGCTCCCGCCCATAACGTCGTCGCCAGGATGCGCGGCAGCGAAAAACCCGACGAGTGGATCCTCCGCGGCAACCACCACGACGGCTGGAACTTCGGCGCCTCTGACCCCGTCTCCGGCATGGTCGCGCTCATGGAAGAAGCCCACGGCATCGCCGAACTGGCCAAAACCGGCTGGCGTCCCAAACGCACCATCGTCTTCCTCGCCTGGGATGGCGAAGAGCCCGCCCTCCTTGGCTCCACCGAATGGGCCGAAAATCACGCCGCCGAGCTCAAGCGCCACGCCGTCGCCTACCTCAACACCGACGGCACCTCACGTGGCTTCGTCTCCATCTCCGGCGCCTCCACCATGGAACTGTTCGCTGCCCAAACTGCCCGCGACGTCATCGATCCGCAAACCCGCGTCTCCGCCATGGAACGCGCCGAAGCCCGCCGAAAAGCCGACGGCCGCCCCCCCGAATACCGCATAGGCCCACTCGGCTCCGGCTCCGATTACACCGTCTTCCAACACCACCTCGGCATTCCCAGCCTCAACTTCAGCTTTGGCGGCGAAGACCACTACGGCGTCTATCACTCCAACTACGACTCCTACGACCACTTCGTCCGCTTCGTCGACCCCGACTTCCAATACACCCTCGCCACCGCTCAACTCGGCGGCCGCATGATTCTCCGCCTCGCCGAAGCATCGTCCCTCCCCTTCCGCCTCGATCCCCTCGCCCGCTCCGTCCGTGCCTGGACCACCGAAGTCGTCAAACTCACCGACGACCTGCGCGAATCCACAAAGAAGCAGAACGAGCTCATCCGCGGCGGAGCCCTCAAACTCGCCGCCGATCCGCGCCTCACCTTCATTCCCCCGGAGCCGAAGCCCGAAGTCCCCCACCTCAACTTCGCCCCGCTCCTCAACGCCGTGTCCAAACTCGAAGCCGTCACAGCCAAAGCAAGCAAAGGCACGGTTTCCGACGATGCCCTCATCCGCGCCGAACAATACCTCACCCAGGATGACGGCCTTCCCCGCCGCCCCTGGTTCCGCCACGTCCTCCACGCTCCCGGCTTCTACACCGGCTACGGCGTGAAAACGCTCCCCGGAATCCGCGAAGCCATCGAGCAGCGCAACTGGCCCGAAGCCGACGCCCAGATGCTCCGCCTCGCCGATACCCTCAACCGCTACTCGGCCTTCATCGAAGCCGCCATCCGTTAATCATACGAATTATTAAAATTATTTTTCCTGTTAGCACAACCATTTAGGTATATTTTCCGCAATTTGGGGCTTCCCCTGCCGCGGCGTCTCTGTTACGCTCCAACCAGGAGTCAATCCCATGTCTCTCACCGCCCAGCAACTCCAGGTGATCCAGGCCCTGTCTACCGGCCTCAGTGTCACCTCCGCCGCCGACGCCGCCGGCCTCCATCGCACCACCGTCAACCACTGGTCCCGCCACATCCCCGAATTCCGCGATACCCTCGCCGCCGCCAAGCAAGCCCACATCGACATCACCCGCGACGAAATGAACTCTCTCGCACGCCCGGCCATCGACATCCTCCGCAGCATCATTGAAGACGAGTCAGCCTCCCCCGCCCTTCGCGTCCGCACCGCCCTCGCCATCATCAAATTCGTCACCACGCCCGAAAAACCAGTCGCACCGCCCAAGGAACCCCCCGCCGCGGAAGCCCCAATTCATCACAATTCATCACTTTCTACACAACCGGAAACGGATGAATCCGTGGAAACCCCGCAAGTCCGGGAAACCCCGCAAACCCCGCGCAATGCCAACTGCCCCTGCGGCAGCGGAGCCAAATACAAGCGCTGCTGCGGCAAAAACGCCCCTCCGGTCCTCGGACGCGCGGCCTGACCTCAGGCCCGGCGCATCCGCGAAGCAACCACCAGCAGCATCCCCACCCCAGCCAGCATCAGACTGCCCGGCTCCGGTGTCGTCGAAATCTCAATATTGTCGAAAAACGCATTCCCGGCCGCGTTCGGCGATCCGCTCCACTGCTCGAACGTCACCTTCGACCCGTTGCCCGACTGCAACACCGAAGCCGTGTACGTCAGCTCAATGTGGTGCCATTGCCCCACCGCCAGGTTCAGCATGTTCTTCAGATACGGTCCGCCGGCATTCGAAGTACCCGCCAGCACGTAACCCGAAAAGCTGTTCGGCAAATCGACAATCAGAAACCCACCCGTGTCCGTCCCCACATTGGGCCCGGATGCGAACCCCAGATAATCGAACGAAATGCGCACCGTCGGCCCCGTCAAATCCAGCGGCACGGTGAACGCATCGCCGCCCGCCCCCAACTGCCGGAACGTCAGCACCTTGTTGTTCGCATTCAGCGGATCGTTCACCACCGCCCCGCTGCCCGGAAGCAGCCACTTCGACGCCGAGAGCGACCCCGATTCAAAGTCGTCGGTAAACACCGTCCCAGCCAGTGCAGGCGCGCTCATCAGCGCGGCCGTCAAGATCAGTTTCGACACACGAATATTCACAGAATGTATCCTCCGATTGAGCATGATTGCGTCGGCCGGTATCCCTGAGATCCTGCCGTACACTCATATAGGCGCAGCCGGAGAACAACTTCTCTCATCAGGCCAGCAATTGTTTGACTACGGTCGCCTTCTCCACCCCGGTCAATCGCTGGTCCAACCCCTGGTACTTGTACGAGAACCGCTCATGATCAATCCCCAACTGATGCAGGAACGTCGCCTGAAAATCGCGGATGTGCACCGGGTCCCGCACGATGTTGTACGAAAAGTCGTCCGTCTCGCCGTGCACCACGCCGCCCTTGAAGCCGCCGCCCGCCATCCACAAACTGAAGCACCGCGGATGATGATCGCGCCCGTAATTCGTCGCCGTCAGCTTGCCCTGCGAATAGATCGTCCGCCCGAACTCGCCGCCCCAAATCACCAGCGTGTCATCCAACATCCCGCGCTGCTTCAAATCCTGCACCAGCGCATAGCAAGCCTGATCCACGTCACGACACTGGCTCGGCAACACATCCGGCAGATTGTTATGCACATCCCAGCCGCGATGATAGATCTGCACAAAACGAACCCCACGCTCCGCCAGCCGCCGCGCCATCAAAGCCGCATTCGTAAAGGTCCCGCCTTTGCGCGCCTCCTCTCCGTAAAGCTTGTACGTGCTCTCCGGCTCCTTCGAAAGATCCGTCAACTCCGGCACCGATGTCTGCATCCGGAACGCCATCTCAAACTGCTCAATCCGCGCCCGCGTCTCCGGATCGGCCACCTTCTCATACTGCATCTGGTTCAGTTGATTCAATCCATCCAGCATGCGGCGGCGCACCTTCGCATCCACTCCATCCGGATTATTGATGTACAGCACCGGATCGCCGCCCGCGCGCAACGACACGCCCGCATACTGCGCCGAAAGGAACCCAGCGCTCCACAGCCGCGCCGAGATCGCCTGCACCCCGGCCCGCGGATGCGTATGCTGCGCGTTGATCACCACGAACGACGGCAGATCCTGATTCATGCTCCCCAGCCCGTACGAAATCCACGACCCGATACACGGCTTGCCCGCAATCTGATTCCCCGTCTGGATATACGTAATCGCCGGCTCGTGATTGATCGCCTCCGTGTGCATCGTGCGCACGATGGCGATATCATCGGCCATCTTCGCCTTCCACGGCAGCAGTTCACTCAGCCACATCCCGCTCTTGCCGTACTGCTGGAACTTGAAGATCGTGGGAGCAATCGGGAACCGGCTCTGCCCCGACGTCATCGTCGTCAGCCGCTGCCCGTTGCGTATCGACTCCGGCAGATCCTTGTCATACCAGCTCTTCATCTGCGGCTTGTAATCGAACAAATCATGCTGCGGCGGAGCACCCACCATATGCATGTATATCACTCGCTTCGCCTTCGGCGCGAAGTGCGGCAAGCCGTTCGAATTCGCCCCTTCGAGCAAGCTCGCCAGGGCCGCGCCGCCAATCCCCCGGGCCGCGCGCCCAAAGAACTGCCGCCGCGTTTCCACCATCACCGACTGTGTAACAGGATCCATCATCGCCCTCGCTTACTTGTTCAACGCCTCGTCCAGATTCAACACCTGGTTCGCCAGCAACGTCCACGCCGCGAACTCATCCACCGGCAGGCTCCCATCCGGCTTCGATTCGCCCATCCCCGTCAATCGCACCGCGGCCGGCGCGTCCTCATGATAGTGCTTGCGGAAATCGTCGAACGAAGCCCGCGCAATCTGTCTCTCGCCCGCGTCAAACGGCCGCGACAGCACATACGCTGTCAGCAGATCCAGCCGCTGATCGAAGCTCTTCCCAGCCTCGCGAATCACCCGTTGCGCCAGGCTCCGCGCCGCTTCCACATACTGCACATCGTTCATCGTCACCAGCGCCTGCAATGGAGTGTTCGTGCGCTCGCGGCGCACCGTGCAGTTCTCCCGCGTCGGCGCATTGAAAATCTCCATCGATGCCGGAGGAGCGCTCCGCTTCCAGAACGTGTACATGCTGCGGCGGTAGAGCGCATCGCCCTTGTCCTGTTTGTAGAAGCGTGTGTCGCTGCCCTTCATCGCCACCGTCTCCCAGATGCCTTCCGGCTGATACGGCCGCACGCTCGGCCCGCCGATCTTCCGCGTCAACAAACCCGATGCCGCCAGCGCCGAATCCCGAACCATCTCCGCGTCCATGCGATACCGCGGCCCGCGCGAAAGCCAGCGATTCTCCGGGTCCTTCTTCAGCTTCTCCCGCGTCGCCTGCGCCGATTGCCGGTAGGTGCCCGACATCACCATCATCTTGTAGAACGCCTTCACGTCCCATCCCGATTCGCGGAACTCCACCGCCAGCGTGTCCAGCAACTCCGGATGCACCGGAGCCTCGCCCTGCGATCCGAAATCTTCCGCAGTCTTCACCAGCCCCGTGCCGAACACCTCTTGCCAGAAGCGATTCACCGTCACCCGCGCCATCAGCGGATGCGCCGGATCAATCAGCCATTGCGCCAAACCAAGCCGGTTGCGCGGCAGATCCTTGCGCATCGGAGGCAGCACCGACGGCACATCGGCAAACACCTCATCGCGCGGTTGATCGTACATCCCGCGATACAAAATATGTGCCGAAGGTTTCGTGTCGCCCTTCTCCTGCATCACGTGCGTGATGGTGCCCCGCCGCCGGATCGCGCGCCGCTCCAGTTCCACTTCATCCAATGCCGCTCGCACCTGCTTGTACTCAGCATCCTTGCGATTCAGATACATCAGCAGCAGCGATTGCCGGTCCGGCTCCTCGCCGCGCTTCCACCGCGACAGCAGTTGCACTTCGTCCGGCGACAACGCCTCGCGATAGATCCGCACACCGGCCAGTGCGCCGCCCTTGAAATAGCGCTTCCCATCGGAACCCAGCCGCAGCGCCATCCGCGCCGGATCGCCGGTCTTCATTTCTTCTTCCGGATCGCGCGGCACGCGGCTCGAATCGAGAGCGCGCCCGTTCAAATACATCGTCGCCCCAGCCGATTCCTTGCTGCCGTCGTAAGTCACCGCAACATGCGTCCAGGCATTCACCTTGATCCGCTGCACATTGCTGCCGCGCAGTTGCACCTTCTCGGCCTGCCCAGGCACCGTAAACAGGAATCGCGGAATGCGTCCGCTGGTATCCAGCAGCCACCCCCGAGCCTGATTGCGCGCATCCGTATGGCTCGCGATCACCACCGCGTCTTCCGAGCCCGGCATGTACACCCAAGCCGCGAACGTGAAGGGCTTCGATGGATCGAACTCCGGTACATCCGGCACAGTCAACGCAGCCTTCTCGCCGAAATGCAAAGCCTCCGGCTCCTGTGCCGGACCCTTGCCCGCGGTCACTCCCTTCGCCGGCGCCAAAGCCAGCGGCAGCGCCGCAGCAGCCACAGGCTCCTTCCAGCTCTTGTGCTCGCCGGTCGCAATCCACGCATCCAACCCCTGCTGCGCTACCTTGCGCCGAGCCTCGCTCCGCGCCTTCAATTCCGTTTCCTTCGCCGTCGTGTCCATCCAGCGCTCGGTATCCTCAGCGCGCGGCACCACGATCACCGGCGGAGTATCCGGAATGTTCCCATCCATCGGTTTCTGCACCGTGTTCTTGAAGAAGGCCACCATCTGGTAGAACTCCTTCTGCGCAATCGGATCGAACTTGTGATCATGACAAGTGGCGCAACCGGTGGTCAGTCCCATCCAAACCGTCGACGTCGTCTCCACCCGGTCTTTCTGATAGATCGCATCCACCTCTTCCGGAATCGACCCGCCTTCGTTCGTCGTGATGTTGCAGCGATTGAACCCCGATGCAATCTGCTGATCCAAGGTCCGCTGCGGCAGCAGATCCCCAGCCAGTTGTTCCAACGTGAATTGATCGAACCGCAAATTGCGGTTGAAGGCGTTGATCACCCAATCGCGATAGGCCCACATCTCGCGGTAGTTGTCGATATGCAACCCGTGGGTATCCGCATAGCGCGCGGCATCGAGCCAATAGCGCCCCCGATGCTCGCCCCACTGGGGCGATGCCAGCAAACGGTCCACCACCTTCTCATACGCATTCGCCGAACGGTCATTCACAAACGCTTCCACATCGGCGGGCACCGGTGGCAGTCCCGTCAGATCCAGCGTCACGCGCCGGATCAACGCACGCCGGTCAGCCTCGGGTGCGGGAGTCAATCCTTCCTGCTCCAGCTTCGCCAGAATGAAGCGATCCAATCCGTTGCGCACCCAAGCGGTGTTCTTCACCACCGGAGCTTCGTGCTTCACCGGAGCCGAAAAGCTCCAGTGCTCTTTCCACTCCGCCCCATCGGCAATCCACTGCCGCAGCGTCTGCTTCTGTGCCTCGCTCAGTTCCTTCTTCGTATGTGCGGGAGGCATGCGCAACGCCCCGTTGGCATGAAGCACCCGTTGCATCAACAGGCTGGCATCCGGCTTGCCCGGCACGATAACCACACCGCTCTTGCGCGACGAAAAGGCGCCCTCTCGAGTGTCCAGACGCAGGTCGGCCATACGCGTCTTTGCATCCGGCCCGTGGCAATGAAAACAGGCGTTCGACAATATCGGACGAACCTGTCTCTGAAAGTCCACGCCGCGCGGCGCACCGGGCGCAACGCTCGCCAAGAGCAGAATGATACCCGTAAGTCCCAGAATCGTAGGCACCCAATCATTGAATCACACCTACCGTCCTGGGAGAATAGAGGTTACTGCTCATGAACACCACACGCAGGGCCTGGATGCAGGCCGCCGCGGCTGCCCCGATGCTTGCCGCCGATGCATCCCACTTCGATCTCGAATCCACAGCCGTTCAAAATCACGACAAGGGAGTGGAGAACCTCCTTCGCATCCAGATCACCGAACCCGGCCATAAGCATCGCGGCTCCTGGCCTGATGCGTTCGGCATCCATTACCCGGCTTCACCCGCGGCATCGTCCGATACGTTCACTGCCGCCTTCCTCCATCCCAAATCGAAGTTCCACAAGAACCCGCTCATGCTCGAACGCATGAAGCTCGGCATCGATTACGCCGTCAGCACTATGACTCCAGACGGCAACGTCCATTTGCCCTTCACGAACTTCAACTCCCCGCCCGACACCGCTTTCGCCGTTTGGGGCGCGGGCAACGCCGCCTGTCTCGCCAAGAATCACGCATCCCGCGAGATCCTGCAAATCCTCGACCCCTTCCTCACACGCGCCAAGCGCGGCTTGCTGAAGGGCGGCATGCATACGCCCAATCACCGCTGGGTCGCCTGCTCCGCCATGGCCCTTCTCAACGAAGCCAACCCCGATCCCGCGTTCCTCAAGCGCATCAACCAATGGGTTGCCGAAGGCATCGACATCGACGAAGACGGCCAGTACGATGAGCGCAGCATCATCGGCTACAACGTCATCGTCGACCGCTCAATGGTCATCATGGCCGACAAGTTGAAGCGCCCCGAGTTCCTCGAGCCACTTCGCAAAAACCTCGACGCTGCCTTCTACCTCATGCATCCCAATGGCGATGAGATGGTCACCGAAATCTCCCACCGCCAGGACCGCAACGCCATCGGCAACATCGGCGTCTATTGGTTCCCCATGCATTACATGGCGACGCTCGAAAGCAACCCGCGCTACGCCTGGGTCGCTCGCAAATACGCGCCCACGCACGCGGCGCTTTCGATGCTGATGTCCTACCCGCACATGCTGAAGCCGCTGCCTGCGTCGGAAGAGCCGCCATCCAACTACGCCAAGGAGTTCAAAGCCCTCGAAATCGTCCGCATCCGCAGAGGCCATAAGAGCGCCACCATCATGCTCAAGGACGATAGCCGCTTCCTCATGCTCCGCAGCGGTGACGCAGTCGTAGGCGCGCTCCGCTTCGCCAGCGCCTTCTTCGGTAAAGCTCAGTTCGTCCCGCGCACATGGTCAAAGGTGGGCAACAGCTACGTCCTCAAACAGGAACTCACCGGTCCTTATTATCAGCCGCTCAATCCGCCCCATCGGGTCAAAGCCGGCGAATGGACCGAAACACGTCCTGAGCGCCAGCGCACCGAAGTCTGTCACCTCGAACAGCAGGCCACCGTCACCGAAACAGAAAAGGGCTTTCGTGTTCGCATTCAGGCGCACGGCACCGACAACGTGCCGCTAGCCATCGAGATCAGCGCCCGCGACAAGGATCAGCTCAGCCTCAACGGACTCGCCGCCGCCCCGCAAGCCCCCGGCGCATGGATCATGGGCAAAGGCACAGGCGTCATCAAAGGCACGAACAACGAAGTCCGCTTCGGCCCCGGCTGCGAAGCCCATCAGTACACCCAGGTCCGTGGAGCCGATTCCATGATGCCCGGCAACAGCGTCTACCTCACCGGTTTCACGCCCTTCGATCACACTATCGAGTTCGAATGTCTCTGAGCGCAATGCGCAGCAGCACGATGTCTTCCATGTTCTCCGCGTGGATCACATAGAGGTGCTCGCCATGCTCCAGTAACTGCGGGTAGTGGTAGCCCGCGTATCCCGGATCCTTGCCCGCATAGCGGTAAACGGTATCCCGGTCGCGCAGGACGAACATTCTCGTAAACAAGACACCGTCTTCTGAAAGAGACAGGCACAGTGGAATCCGCTTCCCCGAAGGATTCGGACACGATGCCATCGCGTACTGCCCCGTCGACAGCCGCAGCACATTGAACTTCGCCATCGCATCGGGAAAATCCGTCCGCACCGGAGCGCTCCACCGCTGCCCGCCATCGGAGCTGAACGAGCGATACAGCCGCCGCGACCGGCTCCCATCACGGAACGCGGTACACAGCGCCCCATTGGGCAATGTCCACCACTCGGGCTCATCCAAACCCGCGCCATCCGCTGGTTTCGGCACCTCCACCGCCCGCCAATCGGACACCGACGAGCGTCCGCCAATCAGCAGCGAAGCCCGCATCTTGTGATCCCGCCGCGTCATCATCCAATCACCCGACCCTAGCAACCTCGGTGCGAAATTGTTAATCGCATCCTTGGCCACCACCGCGGGCTCACTCCACCGTCCGCTCCACCGGTACCCCCGCAACTCAAGCCCCGGCCCAAACAACGGCCGCACCGCCTCATCACGAGCCGCCAGCGCAATCAACTCCCCATCTCGCACCCACAGCCCGCGAGCGAAGTAGCGGAAGCCCTCCTCGCTCGGAGTAAGCATCTCCGACGCCGACCACTTCACGCCATCCTTACTAGTCGCATACCGCACATACTGCCCGCTCTGCAGGTCTCGAATCTTGTTGCAACTCCAGATCGCCCAGAAGCGCCCATCGAACCAGGTCACATAAGGGTGCATGTTGAACCCCGTCTTCGCCTCCACCCCGCGATAGATGGTCACGGTCTCCACCGGCACACGAGGCAGAGCATCCAACGCAGGCCCCGCATACATGTGCGACTCCACCTTACTAACGAAAGCATTCGCCACCCGAGCCGCTTCCTCCGGCACATCGCGAGGAATCCCATGCCCCGATCCCTTCATCCACACCACCTCGATATTCTCCCGCTCAGGCACCCGCAGCAACGCACGAGAAGGCCGCTCCGCACGCCCGCGTTCACCCCACATCGACAGCAGCGGCGCCTTCGTCGAAGCCAGCACCGGAGCCCCATCCCACTGCCGCCACACCGACCCAAACGCCTTCCGTTGCGACTCCGTCAACTGCGCCAGCACCTCCAGCATCTGCGGTGTACGTTTCGATGCTGCCTCGGTGCCGAAGGCCTCTGACTGCACCAGGTGATGCGTCCATCCCTCCATCGCAATCCCACCCGCCACCTGTCGCGGACGCAGTCCCATCAGCTCAATCGTCAGCATCCCGCCGATGCTGTGCCCGCCCACGTAGTACCGCTTCAGATCCAAAGCATCCACCACAGCCAGCACATTCTCCGCCAGGCTGCGCATAGAAGGCGCTTCATCGGCGGGCTGCGTCGCTCCGTGTCCCGGCAACTCCACCACGATCACCCGAAGATCCTCCCGCAGCACATCCAGCATGCGGTTGAAGGAAGTATGATCGCCCCAGCTTCCCGGAATCAGCACCACGTTCGGCCCGTTGCCCTCCCGCACATAGTAAGCCACACGCCCCGCAAACCCCACGCGGAACCGCAGCGTATCGCGAAGCCACTCCCGCAGCCTCCGCCGTTCCGGCAGATCGCGCAGCGTCCACCCATCATTGTGATTGCGGAACGGAATCGGCACGAAGGTAAACGGAGCCTTCACCCCCGTCGACTTCACATACTCCCGCGTCGCCTCCACCGACACCTCATGGCACACAAACACCGGCCGCCCATTCAATCGACGCAACCGAACCAGCGCCGACTCGCGATCGCTCCCCTCGTACGGCCAGGTCCGCACGCCGTCGTAATGACTATACGGAACGAACCCACGCCATAGCCCGGCAATCTCATCGTCGTGCAACCCCAGAAAATTGCACCCGATCGCACCTCGCGAAAACCCGCACAGAATCACTGACTCCGCATCACCGCCATACCGCGCGCACACATCGCGCACGGTGCGCTTGCAGTAGTCGACGGTAGCCTCCACGTCACCCCACCACGTCTCCTGGTTCCGCCCTTCGGCCTTGTTGACGTACGGCATGCACACCCAGATGAACCCGCGCCCGCCGCTCATCCCATAGCCGAGATTGCTTCCCTCCACCGTTCCATGCGACACATCGCCGAAGCGGTTCTTGTAGTTCCCATTCCCCGCATACTCGACGATCACCGGATACTTCTGTCCCTCGCGCCAATCCCCCGGCAGGTACAACGCATGATGCACATCGGTGCCTTCGTACCCCGCCGTAGTCTGCCGCACACGCTTCCCCGCCGCAGGATCTCCAACCGTCATCGGAGGCGTCACCAGATCCGCCGGCACAGTAGCCAGGTCCGGCAATTCCTGCTGCGCCCCAAGCAGAGGAGCAAGCCCGGCAAGCACAAGATCACGTCGGCGCACCATCGCCCGGATTGTACCACTCGACCGGCAGAGCTACGATCGCATTATGCTGCCCCTTTTGCTGTTGCTGTTTGCCGAGTGCACCACCGTACCCGAGGTCCGCTACGGGGAATTGGAAGTCCTCGCGGTAACTGCAATCGGCGATCGCGCCACCATCGATTCAATGGAAGTGTACGAGTATGGAAAGCTCATCATGAGCCTGCCTCGGGGCAAACAGCCGGGCAAGCTCAACTACGGAGACTACGTCATACACGTGCACAGCCCTGGGTTTCGGACCGCATCATTCGAGGTCAGGATCGCACAGGCTCACACGTTGTTCCGTGCACGGCTGGAGGTTGCGGAAGAATGCGGCCCTCGCTACTCCTCTCTCAACGGCATCATCAAGCGAACCAGGGACAGAGGCGATCTGTGGGTGAAGGCAATCCCCTTGCGAGGGACAGGCGGATTCGAAGCCAAAGCCAGTCGCAACGGCCGCTTCCTACTGGCTGGCCTGCCGTTCTCCGACTACATACTCCTCGTTCTCGAAGACGACAAGGTGGTCCATCAGCAGACCGTGGCTCCCAACGAACCCGTCACCATCCAGTTGAACTGACCCCTTCACTCGTAGCGCAACGCCTTCAATGGGTCCAGCTTCGAAGCCCTGCGCGCCGGCAGCCAGCACGCCGCAAGTCCAGCCAGGCCCAGCACTCCACCCACAAGAGCGAACGTCAACGGATCCCGCGCCGACACCTGGAACAGCAGCCCTGCCATCAACTGGCATACACCCACAGCCGCCGCAATCCCCAAAACCATTCCGATCCCCAATTGTTTCAAGCCCCGGCTCAGCACCAGCGACAGGATGTCGCGCACACCAGCACCCAGCGCCACCCGCACGCCGATCTCCTGTGTGCGGCGCGTCGTAGCGTGCGCCATCACCGCGTAAATGCCAACGGCCGCCATTCCCATCGCGATCATGGCAAAGATGGAGAACACCGTCCCGAACACCCGCAGGTGCCACCGGCCGCGTTCAAGCCATCCCTGTAGCGCGCCGGCCTGAAATAGCGGCAGATCCTGATCGAGTTCCTGCACTTCCTTCCGCAACGCGGAGACCATCGACGCAGGAGACCCAGCCGTCCTTACCAGAAGCACCATGGAGTTATAGCTGTCCATTCGGTAGGGCACGAACAAAATCTCGTTCCCAGCCCGGCTATCCGATCCCGGGCTCGTCTGCTGGAAGTCCTGCACCACACCCACAATCGTCAGCCACGGCCGCGGCTCATTCTGCGGATTGAACAGCCGGATCCGTTTCCCCAATCCATCCTCACCCGGCCAATTCTTGGCCACGAACTGCTGGTTCACGATGGCCACATCTTTGCCCGGATCGCCATCCTGCTCGTAGAAGTCGCGGCCACGCAGCAGGCTCAGCCCCACCACCGGAAAGTACCCGGGAGCAGCCGTAAGACCCGCGGCCGACGGGCGTCGGTCCTTCTCCAACGGCCGGCCTTCCACTTCATACCGCCATGCGCCCGAGCCCGTCCCCGGGGGATTCGACACCATGCTCACCGCCTGCGCTCCCGGCATCGCCTGCAACCGGGGCAGCAGACGCCCAAACAGCTGTTGCCGGTCCGCCGGATTCGCATAGCGCGAATTGGGCAGATCGATGACTGCCGAAAGAATCCGATCACCCGGCACACCCGGATTGATCTGTTGGGCGTTCACGAAGCTGCGCATCATCAGCCCGGCGCCGCTCAACAGCACCACAGCCAGCGTGAACTGCACCACCACCAGCGCTCCCGAAAGATAGCCCGCCCGCAGCCCACCCGACGTTCGTGTCCCATCCTTGAGACTCGTGTTCAAGTCCACCTTCGACGATTGCCACGCCGGCGCTATGCCGAACAGCACACCCGCCGCAATGCTGACCACCGCGAAGTAGAGGAACACGACGTAGTCCATCGAAAAGTCGATCCAATACGGCTTGCCCACATTCTCCACAGCCTTCGAAAACGCCGCCACGCCCCAATAAGAAAGGGCTAGCCCGATAGAGCCGCCGGCCAGGGACAGCAGAACACTCTCGGTCAGCAGTTGCCGGATGATTTGCCACCGGCTCGCGCCCATCGCCGCGCGAATTGACATCTCCCGCGTGCGCGCCACACTCCGGCTCAGCAGCATGTTGGCGACGTTGGCGCAGGCGATCAGCAACACGAAGCCTACCGCGCCCAGCATGAGAAGAAACACCAGCCGGATGGGGCCGCCGTTCATGGCCTGATGGAACGTGTTCACCCGGACTCCGTGATCCTTATGCGATGCCGGGAACTGCTGTTCCAGCCGCTTCGCCACAATACCCAAGTCCGCCTGTGCGTCGGTCAGGCTGCGATCCGGCTTGAGCATTCCAATCAGTTGAAAGTCCCGTTGGTCACGCTTCTCCCAGCCGGCCTCGGGCGAAGCGGGTAGCCACAGATCCTGATCGTTGGGAAACTTGAACCCCTCCGGCATCACACCGATGATCACCGCAGGCTTCTCATTGAGCCGCACGGTGCGCCCAACCACATCCGGTGACAGGCCGTACCGGTCCTTCCACACGCTGTGGCCGATGAGGGCCACGCGCTCCGCTCCAGGCTTGCCATCCGCGGCCACAAACCCGCGCCCCGCCACCGGCTTCGTCTGCAACATATCGAACATGCCCGTGGTGATGATAATGCCGCGCAGTTGTTCCGGCGCATTCCCCTTTTCGCTGATGCTCGCTCGTGTGTAGCGGTAAGCTTCCAGCCGCTCAAAAGCTCCCGCAGCCTGCTGATAGTCGCCATAATCCGCCCACGACATCGGCATACGATCCCGCCCGCGGGCAATGTTATCGGCAAAGACCATCACCAGCCGCTCACCGCCGGGAAACGGCAGAGGCTTGTGCAAGACGGCATTCACTAATGTAAATACCGTGGTGTTCGCGCCAATACCCAACGCCAGCGTGACCACAATGGCTGCGGAGAACCAAGGGTTTACGCGGATCATACGGACCGCAAAGCGGAGGTCGGACAGCCAGTTCATACCTCCCTAAAACGGAGCCCCGCCGCGAAATGTTCCGTGCAAGTGATAAAAAGGTAGACAGCCATGTTCCCATCCCGTTTCTGGATACCGGCAGGACTGTCTGCATTGGCGCTGGTCTATGGCCAGGCTACGAAGCCGTCGAAGGTGGTCTTCGACCGCCAGATCCGGCCCTTACTCTCAGACGCGTGCTTCTCCTGCCACGGCCCCGACGAGAAGAACCGCATGGCCGGATTGCGCTTCGATGATAAGGACAGCGCGATGAAGGTCATCGTGCCGGGAAAACGTTCCGACAGCAAATTGTTTCAGCGCATTCAGCATGCCGATGCCGCCCGCCGCATGCCACCGAAAGGCGCGTCACGCACCCTCTCCCCGGAACAGATCGAACTGGTAGGCAAATGGATCGATCAGGGCGCCGATTGGCAGACCCATTGGTCCTACGCACCTCCGAAGCGCCCCGATCTTCCCACCGTCTCCAATCCGAAGTGGGCTCGCAACCCCATCGATCACTTCGTCCTGGCAAGGCTCGATAAAGAAGGATTGAAGCCGTCGCCCGAAGCGGACAAAGCCACGCTCATCCGCCGCGTCTCACTCGATCTCACAGGCCTGCCACCCACGCCCGCCGAAGTGCAGGCCTTCGTTGCCGACAAAGCTCCTGACGCCTACGAAAAGCTTGTCGCGCGCCTGCTCGAGTCGCCGCACTACGGCGAGCGCATGGCCATGCAGTGGCTCGATCTTTCACGCTATGCCGACACGCATGGCTATCACATCGACAGCCATCGCGACATGTGGCCCTGGCGTGATTGGGTCATCCAATCCTTCAACAACAACATGCCCTTCGACCGTTTCACGGTGGAGCAGATCGCCGGCGACCTGCTACCCAATGCGACGCGGGCCCAGAAACTGGCCACCGGCTTCAACCGCAATCACATGATCAACTACGAAGGCGGCGCCATCGCCGACGAGTACCTCACGGAGTACATCATGGATCGCGTGGAGACCACCTCCGTGGTGTGGATGGGCATGACCATGGGCTGCGCCCGTTGTCACGACCACAAATATGATCCGATCAGCCAGCGCGACTTCTACCGCTTCTTCGCTTTCTTCCACAACGTGGACGAGAAGGGGCTCGATGGCCGCGAGGGCAACGCCAAGCCGATGCTGCCGCTGCCCGATGCTCTGCAGGAATCACGTTTGAAAGAACTCGACACAGCCATCAAGGCGCGCGAAGCGCAGATGCCACAGAAGGAAGTGGATGCCGCAGTGGAAACCTGGGCCTCCACCGCTTCGCCTTCCGATGGGCCGCACGGCGCAGTCGCGCACTATGAACTGGATGGCAGCCTGAGCGATCTCTCCGGCGCCTATCATCACGCCCGCATCACGAACGGCAATCCGCTCTTCTCCGCCAGTCCGGCCGGCCAATCCCTCGGCTTCGATGGCGAAGCGGAAGTGGAGTGGGGCCGATTCGGCCACTTCGACCGCGGAGACGCTTTCAGCATCGCCATGTGGGTGCGCTCCAACAATCGCCTTGCCCAGACGCTCATCGAAAAGAGCGGCATTGCGCTACGGCTGGAAGCGGCGGATTCCATCGGTGACTTGAAGCGCGGCGCACTGCTGCGGGTCCAGCTTGGCGATGGGCTCGAAGTACGCACGAAACCACACGTGGTGATGAGCACCTGGAATCACGTCGTAGTGACTTATGACGGCGCCGGCATTCGCGTATACCTCGACGGCCGGCTTGCCGGCACGGAGGTGCTGAAGAATCAGCCTGCATCCTTCAAGAGCGATGCGCCGTGGAAGAGCAGCAAGCTGCGCTCCAACATCGACGACCTCCGCATCTACGCCCGCGCGGTGACAGCGGAAGAAGCATTCCAACTCGCGGTCGATGCGCCCGTACGCGCGATGGCTGCAATACCCGCCGCTAAACGTTCCAAAGAACAGAAGGACAAGCTCCGCGACTACTACCTCACCTACGCAGCTCCGGAAACGCAGCGGAAGGCTTACGCCGAATTGCGGCAACTGCTGAAAGACCGCACGAAACTCGAAAAGGAAATCGTCACCACGATGGTGATGGATGAGTTGCCGAAGATGCGCGACACCTTCGTGCTTGCCCGCGGCGACTACCGCAATCGCACCGAGAAAGTAACGCCCGCCGTGCCTGCCAATCTGCCTCCGCTGCCCGCCGGCGCGCCGCCGAACCGGCTGGGGTTGGCGAAGTGGCTGGTGGATCCTTCGCATCCGCTCACCTCGCGTGTCGCAGTGAATCGCTTCTGGCAGATCTACTTCGGCACAGGCATCGTCGACACCAGCGAAGACTTCGGCTCGCAAGGCGCACCGCCTTCGCATCCGGAACTGCTCGATTGGCTCGCCACGGAGTTCATCCGCGGCGGCTGGGACGTGAAAGCGATGCAGCGGCTGATCGTGACCTCAGCCACCTACCGGCAGTCTTCGAAGGCCACGCCAGAACTTGTAGAGCGCGATCCGCAGAACAAGCTGCTCGCGCGCATGTCGCGCTTCCGCATGCCCGCGGAGATGGTCCGCGACAACGCTCTGGCCACCAGCGGGCTGCTCAATCCGGAGGTCGGCGGCCGCAGCGTCTATCCGTATCAACCCGCCGGATTGTGGGAAGAGATGGCATACGGCGATGTGTTCTCGGCACAGACCTACACGCCCAGCACGGGCAAGGATCTGTATCGCCGCAGCATGTACACCTTCTGGAAGCGCACGGTTCCCCCAGCCCAGATGTCCACCTTCGACGCCCCCGACCGCGAGAAATGCGTCGCTCGCCGCGCCCGCACCAACACGCCGTTGCAGGCCCTGGTGCTGATGAACGATCCCACCTATATTGAGGCGGCACGCAAGCTGGCGGAGAAGGTAATCCAAGCCGACAAGCGGCCGGCGGAACGCATTCGACTGGCCTTCCAGGTGGCCTCCGCACGCGTGCCTTCCGCTTCCGAAGTGAAGTTGCTTGCCATGCTCGCCGACCAGCAAAAAGCTGCCTTCGCCAAGCAGCCGGAGAACGCAAAGAAGCTGGTGCGTGTAGGCGAGTCGAAGAGTGCCGTACGCGACGATATCGAACTGGCTGCATGGACCACCGTGGCAAGCGCCATCCTCAACCTCGATGAAGTGATCTCGAAGGAGTAACCACTGATGGACCCTCGCAAAGAACTAGCTCTCTCACTGACGCGCCGTCACTTCTTCGGGCTTTCGAGTACGGGCATCGGTGTAGCCGCGCTCTCCACGCTACAAGCGAAGGGATTGAGCGGCCTGCCGCATCATCCTCCGACAGCGAAACGCGTCATCTATCTGCACCAATCGGGCGGCCCGTCGCAACTCGATCTCTTCGACTACAAGCCGCAACTGCAAAAGCGCCAGGGCACGGAACTGCCGGACACCGTGCGCATGGGGCAGCGCATCACGGGAATGACGTCGGGCCAATCCTCGCTGCCCGTCGCATCGTCGGTCTTCAAGTTCGCGCAGCAAGGAAAATCGGGAGCATGGGTCAGCGAGTTGATCCCGCATACAGCGAAGGTAGTGGACGATCTTACGATCATCCGCTCCATGAACACCGATGCCATCAATCACGATCCGGCCATCACGTTCATTCAGAGCGGCAGCCAGCAACCGGGGCGCCCCAGCATGGGCTCCTGGGTGAGCTACGGCCTCGGCAGCGATAACGAGAATCTGCCTGCGTTCGTGGTGCTCATCTCGCAAGCCAATGCGTTGAACGTCGATCAGCCGCTGTTTTCGCGCCTGTGGGGCAACGGCTTCCTGCCGTCATCGCATCAAGGCGTGCGCTTTCGCGGAGGCGCCGAGCCGGTACTGTATCTGGAAGATCCTCCGGGCATCACGCGCGACACACGCCGCCAGATGCTCGACGTCATCGGCAAGATCAACAAGCTGCGAGCCGATAGCTATCACGATCCGGAGATTGAAACGCGAATCAGCCAGTATGAGATGGCATATCGCATGCAGACTTCGGTGCCCGACCTGATGGATATTTCCAAGGAGCCGGAAAGCACCTTCGAACTGTATGGCCCCGATGCCCGTAAGCCCGGCACCTATGCAGCGAATTGCCTGCTGGCCCGCCGTCTCGCTGAGCGCGGTGTGCGCTTCGTGCAGCTCTACCATCGCGGTTGGGATCAGCATAACGACCTGCCGCGTGACCTGGCACTGCAATGCAAAGGCACGGATCAAGCCTCGGCGGCGCTGGTTGCCGACCTGAAGCAGCGCGGCTTGCTGGATGACACGCTCATCGTATGGGGTGGCGAATTCGGGCGCACCGTGTACTGCCAGGGCAAGCTCACCGACACCAACTACGGGCGCGACCATCATCCGCGCAATTTCGCCATGTGGCTCGCAGGCGGCGGCATGAAACGCGGTTTTGTTTTAGGCGAAACCGACGACTACTCGTACAACATCACGTCTGACCCCGTGCATGTTCACGATTTGCAGGCCACCATCCTGCATTGCCTCGGCGTCGATCATAAGCGCCTCACGTTCAAATTCCAGGGACGGCACTTCCGCCTCACCGATGTGCATGGGGAGTTGGTAAAGAAGATCCTCGCGTAAGCCCGTTGCCCGCATGACACACACGTGGCACAATGTCTCCCCAAGGGGGTTTCATGCTACGTAGCATCTTCTCGTTGCTATTTCTTTCTGCCTTTACGCTATTCGGCCAGGGATTAACGGGATCCATATCCGGCAGCGTCATGGACGGAACTGGCGCGGCGATTGCCGACGCGGAAATCACGCTTGTGAACATTTCCACCAGTCAGTCGAGGCAAACCAAATCGGAGCCCAACGGGGACTTCGTTTTTACGCAGCTTCTGCCAGGCACCTTCAAAGTGACCGTGGTCGCCAAGGGTTTCAAGAAGTACGAACAGACAGACATCATTCTCACGGCCACCGAACGAGTTGTGCTGAAGACGGTGAGCCTGCAGGTCGGCGAGATCACGCAGACCATAGAAGTGCAGGCCGAAGCAGCACGTATCCAGACGCAGTCCGCGGAGCGCGCCGGACTCATCTCGACGGCGCAAACCGAGAACGTGCCGCTCAAGGGCCGCGATTATCTCGGTCTGGTGAAACTGCTGCCCGGCGTGGTGGACACACAGAACCGCAATGCGCCGGGGTGGAATAACTTCTCCAGCATTTCGATCAACGGCAACCGCACCGGCACTGTGAACCTGACGCTCGACGGCATCTCTTCTCTCGATACCGGCTCCATGACGGGCCCCTATCTGGCGCCGTCCATCGATGCCGTTGCTGAGATCAAAGTGCTACTGACAAACTATCAGGCCGAGTATGGCCGCTCCTCGGGCGGCACGATCAACACCGTCATCAAGAGCGGCACCAATCAATTCCGTGGCGGTGTCTATTACTTCAATCGCAACGAAGCGTTCAACGCCAATGAGTTCTTCCGCAATCGCGACGGGCTGCCGAAGCCGCAGTACCGCTTCAACTATCCCGGCTACACTCTGGGCGGTCCGATCACGATCGGCAAGTTCAATAAGAACCGCGACAAGCTGTTCTTCTTCTGGTCGCAGGAGTTTCTGCCGCGCAAGTATCCCACCAACCTCGTACGGCGCATGTTCCCTACGGCTGCGGAGCGGCAAGGCAACTTCGCGCAAAGCCTCGATCAGGGCGGATCGCTCATCCCCATCTGGGATCCACTGAACAATCGCGTGCCGTTCGCCGGCAACGTCGTACCGGCGAGCCGCATCGACCGCAACGGCCAGGCGATTCTGAACATGCTGCCGCAACCCAACGCCGTCGATCCGGCCCGCTCCTACAACGCGCTGATTCAATCCACTGTGGAGCAACCGCGCCGCGATTCCATTCTCCGCATCGACTGGAACATCGGACCGAAGACGCAGTTCTACTGGCGCGGCATCAATGACTACGAGGCCTACCAAGGCCAGTTCGATTTCGTGCTGGCAAGTTCGTCCTGGCCGCAGTTGCCGATCAAGTATTCCATCCGTTCGGCGGGTTCGGTGGCGACGCTGATCCACACTTTCCGGCCCAACCTGATCAACGAATTCACATTCGGCATCAATCGCGCGAAGCAGTTGGTGGAGCCGCTCAATCAGGAAGGGTTGGATCGCAACACACGCTCGAAGGCAGGCCTCGGCGGGCTGCCGCAGTTCTATCCTGGCGCCAACCCCGACAACCTGGTTCCGAACGCCAATTTCGGCGGCGTGCCGAATGCCGGCGTCCTGAGTATCGAAGGGCGCTATCCGTTCTTCGGCACCAACAACATTTGGAACTGGTCTGACAACGTGTCGTGGATCCGCGGATCGCACAATACGAAGTTCGGCATGTACGTTGAGCGGACCACGCGCAATGCGGCGCGCAGTTCGTCGTTCAACGGGACGTTCAACTTCAACCGCGACGTGAACAATCCTCTGGAATCGAACTACGCCTATTCGAACGCTCTGTTGGGCGTAGTGCAGAGTTACACCGAGTCGACGAATCACCCGCACGGGCATTCGCGCTACCTGAACGTGGAGTGGTTCGCGCAGGACACATGGAAGGTGACACGCCGCTTCACGATCGATGCGGGGTTGCGGTTCTACTACATTCAACCCAGTTGGAGCGCCGAAGATCAGCTCTCTTACTTCGACATGAGTCTCTACGATCGCACCAAACAACCGCCACTGATTCAGCCATTCCGCAATGCGGGCAACGTGCGCGTGGGACGCGATCCGGTGACAGGGCAGGAAGTGCCCGCGGCGACAATCGGCCAGTTCGCAGCCAGCCCTCTGGCGCCGTTCCAGGGGATGAATATCGTGTTTGAGAAGCTGGCCAACACGCCTCCCATCCAATTGGCGCCACGCCTGGGATTCGCATGGGATGTGTTCGGCGACGGCAAAATGGCCGTGCGCGGCGGAGCGGGCATCTTCTATGACCGCTTCAACGACGATCAGATTCTCATCCACCGCGAATCGCCTCCGCTCACGGTGACGAACACGGCGTTCTACACAACGATCGGCGATCTGCTGCGCAGCCCGTTCCGCACTTCGCCTCCGGGAGTGACCAGCTTCCAGAAGGATTACCGGCCGCCGACGGTGTACAACTGGAGCTTCGGCATCCAACGCAATCTCGGCTTCGGCACTGTGCTCGACACCGCATATGTGGGCAGTGTTGGACGGCGGTTGCTGCAACGGCGCAGCTTCAACGCGGTTCCCTACGGCACGCGCTTCCTGCCTTCCAGCATCGACTCCACGACAGGCAACACGCCGCTGCCCGACAACTTCCTGCGGACACTGCCGGGCTACGCGGATATCCAGTACATCGAGTTCGCCTCGACATCGAACTACCACTCGCTGCAGACGCAGATTAACAAGCGCTTCTCGAAGGGTATGCAGTTCGGCGTCTCGCACACCTGGTCGAAGTCGATGAACCTGGTAAACGGCAACAACGATGCCATCAATCCTTTCGTCAACTACCGTGTGCGCAACTACGGCAAAGGTAATTTCGACCGCACGCACAACTTCGTGGCGAACTATGTCTACTCGCTGCCGAAGCTGAGCGCGGCGATCGACAACCCCGTAGTGAAGGCGGTGTTCGACAACTGGGATGTGGCCGGCGTAACGACGTTCACCTCAGGCTCGCCGCTAGGGATTGGCTACTCGCTGGTGTCGGGCGCGGATCTGCTGGGTGGAGGCGGCGCGGGTGTGGATAGCCGCGTCAATCTCACCGGCAATCCCAATCTGCCGAAGGGCGACCGTACCATTCTGCGCCACTTCGACACCAGCGTCGTGCGTCCGCCGACGCGCGAAGAATTCGGCATCGGGACCGCACCCAAAGATCCGATTCGCGGCCCCGGCATCAACGTGTTCGACTTCTCGTTATACAAGACGATTCCGTTCACCGAACGCTATCGCCTGCAGTTGCGCTTCGAGTTCTACAACTTCTTCAACCATGCCAGCTTCCAGGGCGTGGACACCTCCGCGCGCTTCGACGCACAGAACCGGCAGGTGAGTGGAACGTTCGGCCAGTACACTTCGACGCTGGATGCAAGGCGCACCGTGCTGGGCGCGAAGTTCTACTTCTGATCGCTTATTCGGCGGGCGCCGCGCGGCGTCCGAGGAACGGCGGGCTGGTATGGCAATGCTGGCACACGGCGGTTTGCAGATGACGGTCAATCCTGTGGGATTCGGCGCGGAAGGGCGCTTGCTCGGCGTGGCAGCCGGTGCAGTTGAGTTTCCGCGCCAAAACCAACTTATGCGAGTGTTCGAAGTGCCAGTAGCCGTCGCGTTTGGCTTTGACAAGTTTCGGCAGATCGTGGCAGCCGGTGCAGGTCTCGGCCAGCTTCGGATTCGCGGCTGGAGGAGCCGTGCGCAGTGTAACAGCCGGCGGTGCGGAGGGCTTCGCCCTTGCATCGGCGGCCACGGTCTTCGCTGCCACACGACCCATGAGAATCGCCGGACCGAGGAACGTGCCTTCCATTCCGTTCTTCCCGTTGAGTCCGCCGAATCCGGTTGCTTCGCCTGAGGCGAACAAACCCGGCACTGGCTTACCTTCGGCGTTCAACACACGGCAGGCTGCATCCACGCGAATACCACCCATGCTCTTACGAATCAGGATGTACATCGGCGCGGCATAGAACGGGGGTTTGAGGATCTTGGCCGGAGGCGGCAGGAACGCGGGGCGTTGCACATTAGGGCCGAAGCGCTGGAAGTCTTTGTCTACGCCGGCTTCCAGCATCGCGTTGTAATTGTCGATGGTTTCCCGCAAAGCGCCGGCGGGCAGTCCGGCCGATTTGGCCAGTTCTTCCGCGGAATCGCCTTTCGCCAGGAACCCCGGATAATTGAGGACCTCCTCTGTACGATCCTGCGTGAAGCCGGCATGAACAATGCGGAATGACCGTCGTCCATCGGCGTCGAACACAGCCCAGAAGCGCGCGGGATTCTGCGCCGCAATGGCGGGAATGGTCACCTTCGGCTCATGCTGCTCCAACACAAAACGCTTCCCTTGCGCATTCACCCAGATGGCACTGAACGCCATGCCGAAGAATCCACGCTCGCCCTTCGGATCGAATGGATCGGGCAAGCCGCTGGCATAGTTCCACTGATGATCAAGCCATTCGGAAGCGCCGCCAGCCTCGCGCGCCAGTTTCATGCCCGCACCATTGGCGAAGAAGCCGCCGCCGGCCAGCATGCGCTCCGGCACACGCATCGACTTCGGCCATGACGCACGCACCAGGTCCAGGTCGGCGCCGAAGCCACCCGTGCTGATCAGCACGGCGTTGCCTTCCAGGGTGCTCTGCTTGCCCTCGCGCAGACTCGTCATCTTCACGCCGACGACATGGCCGTCCCGCACCACAAGCCCCGTGACGCGATGCCCGAACAGAAACGTCACACCACCCTGCCGCAGAATCTCACGATACACAGGGATCACCAATCCAATGCCCTGCTGGTTAGGAGAATGAAAGCGCGCCACGCTGTTGCCTGCCCCGTTCAGGCTCACGCTCACGAACTGCGTGCCCAGCGCAGTCATCCAATCGTAGATCTCTGTCTTTGAGTTGCGCGTGTAATAACGGACCCATTCTTTGTTCGCATCTTCTCCCCAACGCAAGAAATCCCGCTCGGCAATTTCCGGCGTATCGACGACTTTCATTTGCTGCTGCAATGGGGAGCCGACGATGCTGACGCCACCGGAGGAGATCACCGCGTGCCCGCCAGGCACGGTGTTCAGCTCCACTACGGTCACCTTCAGCCCGGCGCGCGCACCTTCCAACGCCGCGGAGAGTCCGGAAATACCCGCACCAACAACAACGAGATCTGGCTTTTCCGCGGCAAATACTTGACCAATAAGTAGAATTAAACCAACAATATACGACAGACGCATCGTATCTACATTACACGAAGAACGGTGATAGCCTTTGAGGATGCGATTGCTCCTGCTGTTGGCAGCCTCCCTGACATGGGCCCAGAATGCCCCGCATATTCGCGATTGGCATCCTCCGGCCGGCGAAAACAAAACCGCTCCAAAACGTTCTTGCCGCGACGTGCACCAGATGACGGGGTACGATCTCACCGTGCTCACGGCGGAAGGCGGATCATTCTGCCGCGTCACGCTGTTGGTGCAACCGGAGATCCGCATCGAAGTGAGCCTGCCCGCCGAATGGAATAACAGGCTCTACATGTTCGGCAATGGCGGCTACGCGGGCGAGAGTTTGGAAGCGCCGAATCGCGTGGCGAATCGCAACACCGCACTCGGCCATGGCTTCGTGGTGGCGCAGACGAACACCGGCCACGATGCAGTGAAGGAGCCACTGGCCACCTTCACCGTGAACCCTCAGAAACTGGCTGACTACGCTTTCCGCTCTCTGCATGTCACGGCTGAATCGGCCAAGCGTGTCGCCGAGTTTTATTACGGCAAGCGCCCGGCGCGCTCCTATTACAACGGCTGCTCAACAGGCGGCAGGCAGGCGCTGATCCTCGCCCAGCGTTACCCCGAAGACTTCGATGGCATCGTCGCCGGCGCGCCTGCATTAAATAATGTCTCGAACCGGCTGAGGGCCATCGCCACTTATCAGGCCGTTGCGAAGAACCCGCTGCCCATCGCCAAGCTGAAGATCCTCGCCGACCGCGTTTACTCGAAGTGCGATGCGGTGGACGGGGCCAAAGACGGATTGATCGACGATCCGCGCAAATGCGATTTCAAGCCGCGCCGCGATCTGCCGGCCTGCAGTGGCGATGCGGGCGCCGATTGCTTCACCGGCGGTGAGTTGGCCACCATGAGACCATCTATGGCGACGTGATGCTGAACGGAAAGCGCGTGGCGTTCGGATGGCCGGTGGGCGCGGAGATTGCCGGACCGAATGGAGTAAGCGGCTGGGATGGCTGGATCATGCGCGCCAACGGGCTGAGCCAATCGGCGCAATATGCGGAAAGCGCCATCCGCTATATGATCTTCCCCAAGCCCGATCCCGACTACGATATGCGCAAGTTCAATCTGGAGACGCAATCGAACCTGTTCGATCCGGTGGCCACACTCATGAACGCCACGGACCCCGATTTATCGGCATTCCGCGCACGCGGCGGCAAGCTGCTGATGTACTTCGGCTGGGCCGATC
Source organism: Acidobacteriota bacterium (assembly GCA_018268935.1). Taxonomy (GTDB): domain Bacteria; phylum Acidobacteriota; class Terriglobia; order Bryobacterales; family Bryobacteraceae; genus CADEFT01. The sequence goes on from JAFDVS010000014.1 coordinate 123,351, forward strand.
CGGCGTTGAATCCGCTGATGGGCATTGAATACTACGAGCAGGTGAAGCAGCAGATGGGCGCTGGCGTGGAGAATTTCTTCAAGCTCTATATGATGCCGGGCGTGTTTCATTGCAGCGGCGGGGTGGGCCCGGCGTGCTTCGATCCGCTATCGAGAGTCATTGCCTGGGTGGAACAGGGCAAAGCACCGGCGGCGATTGAAGCCGAACAGCGCGAAGGGCAGAGCATCGTGCGCCGCCGGAATCTCTGTCCCTATCCGCAAGTGGAGCGTGGCGGCCGCTGCGTGGCTGCGCCGTAATTAGGGGCGCTGCACTGAACCGTCCAGCCGGCGTTCAATCCCGCGGTTGTTGCCTGGAGTCTTATACGGGAACTTCGCCGCGGCGCGTTCGTTAATATCGATGCCGAACCCCGGCTTATCGTTGGCGTACATATATCCGTCGCGAATCTCCGGCGCACCGGGAAAGACTTCGCGCACGGGGTCTTCGAAGAAATTCTGCTCCTGAATTCCGAAATTAGTGGTGGCGAGGTCCAGATGTAGATTGACCGCATGCCCGACCGCGGAGACATTCCCGGGGCCATGCCAGGCTGTACGCACATTGAAGAACTCGCAAAGGTTGGCCACTTTGCGCGCCATGTTCAATCCGCCGATGGCGGAGATGTGGCAACGAATGAAATCGATCCAGCGATTAGAAACCAGGTTCAGCCACTCATTGCGATTGACGAACAGTTCGCCCATCGCAATCGGCGTGGACGTCTGCTGCCGCATCACCTGGAACCAGCCGACATCCTCCGGCGCGAATGGATCTTCCATGAAGAACAACCGGTACGGCTCCAGCAGGCGGCCTAACTGCAGCGCCTGCGATGGAGGCACACGCTCATGCACGTCATGCAACAACTCTACATCGAAGCCCAGCTTGTTGCGTAGATGCTCAAACATCTTGAGAGTGCGATTCACGTAGGGCGTGGGTTCGTACACAGGCGAAGGGATGACACCGCTCGGCCGCATGCCCTGCACACCCGCGGACGTGGCCGCGGAAGCACCGTACCCCGTGTAACCCGGCGTCGCCACTTGCACACGCACGTGTCGATAGCCCTTCGCCATCCATTCCCGCACGCGCTCTTCGACCTCTTCAATTTCTTTGCCGCTGGCATGCGCATAGAGCGTGGCCGCGGCCCGCGCCTTGCCACCGAGCAACTGGTACACCGGCGCATTCAACCGTTTGCCCAGAATGTCCCAAAGCGCGCCATCGATCCCACTCAACGCATTGTTCAGAGTGACGCCACTGCGGAAATACGACGCGACATACACGCTCTGCCAGATATCTTCAATGTCATCGCAATTGCGCCCGAGTATGTACGGACCGATGTGTTGCTCAATGGCCGCGGCGACCGCGTGTGGGCGCTCCTGGTGCGTGGCGCAGCCGATCCCATACAGTCCGGGCTCGGAAGTCTCTACCTTGACGACCACCAATTGACTGCCCGCGGGCTGCGTCATGAGCACGCGAACGGCCTTGATCTTCGGCGATGGCATGCCGCGGCGGGCAGCCTGTTGGGCAGCCGCCAAAGGGCCACCGGCGGATAGCAGGCCGGCGCCCGATTGAAGCAGTGTTCGGCGATTCATTGCGATGGTCACAATACCACACAAAATCCAGGCACAGCGGCAAACCAATCCGCCCCTGGAGCGTATTAATGCAAGAGCCGCGATCCGTCTCCGCGGCGCGTTACGCGTATTTCGATTAGGGAGCTTCAACTTGGCACTCGGATGGTTGGACACGTTCTCACAGGATTTGCGATTCGCGATTCGGCAACTGCGCACCAACCCGGGCTTCACCGCCGTCGCGGTGCTCAGCCTGGGACTCGGCATCGGGGCCAATACCGCCATATTTCAATTAGTGGATGCGGTGCGTCTGCGGACACTCCCCGTGCGCGCGCCTCAGGAGTTGGCCACCATTGACCTGGGGCAGGGCTCGATGCGTGCCGGATGGTTCTCCACGCGTAGCGCCCGCCTGACCTCGACGCAGTGGAACCTGATCCGTACACAGCAACAGGCGTTCACCGCCACTCCAGCTTGGAGCGCGTCTCGCTTCAATCTCTCGCCGGGCGGCGAAGCGCGTTATGCCGAAGGCCTCTACGTATCGGGCGACTATTTTTCCACATTGGGTGTGCACGCGGTAGCCGGGCGTTTGTTCGGTTCGAGTGACGATTCACCTGGCTGCAACGAGCCGGGCGCTGTGGTGAGCCACAGCTTCTGGCAGCGCGAACTCGCGGGCGATCGCAATCTGGCATCGCGCAGCGTGATGCTGGATGGCCACAAGTTCCCGGTGATCGGCGTAACGGAAGCTGGCTTCTTTGGAATGGAAGTGGGGCGGCAGTTCGATATCGCCATTCCCCTCTGTGCCGATAAACTGCTGTCCGCTGAGGGCCGCGAGCGCGCTACTGGCCGGACCTCGTACTGGCTTTCCTCGTTCGGGAGATTGAAACCGGGCTGGACGGTGCAATCGGCGAACGCCCACCTGCGCACGATTTCGCCTGGCATCATGCGGGAATCGCTCCCTTCGGAATATCGGCCCGATGGAGCGAAGCGCTATCTGGAAAACAAACTCACGGCCGAGGATGCAGCCACGGGCGTATCCGGGCTGCGCCGCAGCTACTCCACTCCGCTTTACATGTTGATGGGCATCACCGGGCTGGTGCTGCTCATCGCCTGCGCGAACCTGGCGAATCTGCTGCTGGCGCGGGCCAGCGTGCGCGAACGGGAGATGGCCGTGCGGCTGGCTCTGGGCGCCGGACGCGGCAAGCTGATCCGTCAATTGATGACCGAAAGTCTGCTGCTGGCGGCGCTGGGCGCGGGGCTGGGGATGTTTCTCTCCAAGCTGCTGAGCGAAACACTGCTGTCATTCCTCACGACCGAGGACAATCCACTGTTCCTCGGATTGAGCACCGATCTGCGCATCGTTGGATTCGCCAGCCTGCTCGCGTGTGCCACCTGTTTATTGTTCGGTCTACTGCCGGCATTCCGCTCCACACGACTTGCTCCGGCCAGCGCTATGCGCGCGGCGGGCCGCGGGCTCACGGCAGGCAAAGAGAAGCTCAGCCTGCGCCGTTCGCTGGTGGCTGTACAGGTGGCAATCTCAGTGGTGTTGCTGGTGGGAGCGATCCTGTTCGCGGGGAGCCTGAGGAATCTGATGGGTGTGGATGCGGGCTTCCGCACCGAAGGTGTAGTTTCCGTTTCTCTTGACCTGCGGCGCGCAGCCGTTCCCAAGGAGCAGCGGATGACCATATTCCGCAACCTGATGGACAGGCTGAGCACGCAGCCCGGCGTGATCTCCGCGGCTCAAGTGGATGTCATCCCGGTGAGCGGATCGGGATGGAATAGCCGGGTGCGCGCAGCCGGCTCCAACGCGGAAGGCAAGAACAGCCTGTTCAATCGCATCAGCCCGGGATACTTCCGCACGATGAGTACGCCTATCGTGGCCGGCCGTGACTTCAATGACCATGACACGCTGTCCGCACCGAAGGTCGCCATCGTGAGCGAAGCCTTTGCCAAGCAGTTCTTCGGCGCTGAGAACCCGGTTGGCAAGACATTCTTTGTTGAGGGGCGGAGTGGACAGGCGGATGATGGCTATGAAGTGGTGGGCGTGGCGCGCAACACGAAGTACTACGAATTGCGCGAAGACTTCCAGCCCATCGCGTTCTTCCCCACTGCGCAGGAGCCGAATCTGGGATTGGCTCCCTCCTACGTGCTGCATATTGCCGGTGCACCGGCCGCGGTGTTGGAAGGAGTGAAGGCCACGTTGGCGCAGGTGCACCCGAATATCGGCATCGAGATTCGCGCCTTGAACCGGCAAGTGGCAGACTCGCTCTTACGCGACCGATTGATGGCCGCGCTTTCGACAGCATTCGGCGTGCTGGCCGCAATGCTGTCGGCGCTGGGGCTCTACGGCGTCATTGCTTACATGGTGGAACGGCGGCGCAATGAAATCGGTGTGCGCATGGCCTTGGGCGCAAGCCGCGGCCATGTGATCGGACTGGTGGTGCGTGAGGCGGGAATACCGTTGGTGAGCGGAATGTTGATCGGTGCACTCTGCGCCTTATGGGCCGGGCAAACGGCAGCGAGCATGCTCTTTGGATTGAAACCGCATGATCCGATGGTGATGGCTGTGGCACTCGGGCTGTTGAGTGCGGTTGCGCTGCTGGCATGCCTGTTCCCCGCGCGGCGCGCCGCGGGTTTGAACCCCGTCGACGCGCTACGCGACGAATAACGCTGGTTAGAAATCCATGCGCCAGTTCAATTGGATACGGCGGCTGAGGCCGAACTGCCCGGTGACACGCCCGAAGTTCGTATTCGTCGGATCGGTCACCGGCGCTTCGAAGATGGTGTGATTGGTTGCGTTCAGCAAATCGACGGAGAATGTGCTGTTCCAGGCTTCGCGGATCGCGAATCGCCGCAGGATCTTCACATCCCACATCCGCAAGGGATCGGCACGAAGCACATCCAACCTGGTGGGGAACACACGCGAATGGAACGCGCCAGGCTGATTCGCCGACCTTCCTTCGAACCCTTGGAATCCGGAGGGAATGGCTCCCGAACCGCGGTAGGCGATGGAAGGATCGAACCAGACGTGGATGTCATTGGCGTGCACCTCTTCCGAACGGAACAGGTTGCCAATGTTGTTCCCATCCCCGTAGAAGAAGCGATTGGTCCAGTTAGTAGCAGGGCCGCTTTGGTATTGGTAGACCCAACTGAATTGCCAGCCGCCCACCACGTGCTGGAGCGGATGCTGTGTCATCCAGCGGCGTCCTTTGCCGAAAGGCACCTCGGCGATGGCGCTCCACACCAGGCGATGCGGACGAACCTGATCGCTGGGCCGCTCTGTGGGTGCGGAATCGAACTCATTGAAGTAGAAATCGGTCTCGTAGTTCGAAGCCCGCGTGTACATCACCGACGATTGCAGGCCTTGTGAGAATCGGCGCTCCAGCAGCACCTGCAGATCGTGATACATGTTGGAGCCGCGTGTGGAGGCGAAGTCGTTACTGGCGCGGGTTCCGTCAATGTTCCCCAGATGCGGATAGGGCCGCAGCAGGCGGTTCTTGCGGATATTGGCGCTGGTAAAGAAGCTTTGCGTGGAAAGATAGCGGTAGAGCGTCGGATCACTGGTTTGCAATGCGGTCAAGTTGGTGATGCGGTATGGATTCGCGATGTTGCGGTTCATGTCGTCATCCAGCGCTTGATTGCGGACATTCCCGGTAGCCCAATACTGGTCGGGCAGGAAGTTCACCGGTTGATCGACAGGAATGCGCGCATACGATCCGTTATAGGATGCGTCGAGGACAAGATTGCGCCGCAACTCCCGTTGCAAGCTGAGCCGCCAGCGATGTTGCAGCGCCGGCGCGTAGTCGCGAGCGAAGGCGCCGATGTTACGCCCCGCTAGCGCACTCACGCCTAAGGCACGGCCGAGGGGAGAATCGAATCGTGAGCCATCGGCACGCGTTGGGAACGGGTCCTTCAATATGTTGCTGGAGGACGAGAGCCCGCCGGCAGCCCCGACTCCGCAACAGAAGTTCAGACCGAGGTCATTCGATACGGGGGTGCTGGTAGTCACGCTGTACCCAAGTTGGCTGGGCCGGGTGTTGGCGACGTTGAATGTATCGGCGAAGGCTCCATAGCCGGCGCGCAGTACGGTCTTCTGCGTCACTTGATAGACAGCCGCGGCCCTCGGCAGCAAGCGGTGTGTGCCGTTGGTGAACGTCTTGTTGCCATCGCCGAGGAACGCTGTGCCACCTGTCACCGGCAGTGCACTCACCTCGGCAATGGGCGCGCGTAAATAGGCCGCCTGCGCCGCTGCTCCAAATGGAAGCGCCGCGTTCGCCACGAATGCTCCGGCGATGCCACGGTTAAAGCGCTCCGTGATGCCGGCTTCTCGTTCGTAACGCAGCCCAAGGTTGAAACGCAGACGCGAATTGACGCGGTATTCGTCCTGGATGTAGAGGCCGCGATAACGATTGCTCCAGTAGCCCGTGTCATTCGAATCGAGATTGACCTGCGTGGGTACACCCATCATGAAGGCGGCCCAATCGAGAGCGTGACTCGACGCGGTCTGCGTGTTGTCGGCTGCGCGCACGTAGAAGTTGTCGAATACAAATTGGCCGGAGGTGTAGCCGAGGCTGGCCGAGGTGTACCAGGTGCGGCGCTCGGAATAGCCGGCCTTCAGTGAGTGGTTGCCTTTCATTGTGCTGATGCCGATCTTCGCTTCACCGAACGTCGGAATATCGGTGATGGACGGATAAGCGATCGACACGTCTTCAATCGTATTCATGTCGATGCGTGGCAGCAGGGTGTTGTCGCTGGCCTTCTGGTCCATGTACGCGGGCAAGCCGACATCGGTTGGCTTCAACTGCACCACGTTGCGATTGGCCACTCCTTCGCCTTGTCCAAAGCGGGTGAGGAACACGCCGGCATCGAGGAGCGTGGACGAATTGAGCGCCCAACTGTAGCTGCCGCCGACGCCTTTGTTGACGCGATAAGAGCCTTGCGACACGATGCCGGGGCGGGTGGAATAGGCCCAGTCCCGTGTGATGGGGACGCGACGATTCCAATACCAGCGCGCGAAGAAACGCTGCCGGTCGTTCACCGTGTAGTCAATGCGATTGATGACGGAATTGAACCGCGAGTCATCCACGAGCCCGGAGGCGAGATAATTGTTGAAACCTTCGGGTGACGCGAGCCCCGGCACGTCATTCGGCGCCGGATAAATTGATTCATAGAACGGGAACATGGGGTTCAACACCGGAATGCCGCGATTTCCGGGAAACGGGGTGCGTACGACCTGTGAGCCTTCGCGGCGTGAGGAGCGAGGATCGTAGATGGTGAAACGAGTCGCATCCACGCGCAACAGATCGCTGAAGTCGCCTTGCCGCCACGCCATCTTCGGCACCGTGCGATTTACGACGTTGGCGGTGGCGTTCGTCTTGCGCTCATAGATGCCGTTGTAGTTGAGGAAGAAGAACAGCTTGTCCTTTCCGTTGTAGACCTTTGGAATTCGCACCGGACCACCGAAGCTGGCGCCGAAGTTGTTGGAACGACCGGATTCCTGGCGCTGATCACCGGCGCTTCGTGTTCCGCGGCGGACAGCGTCTTCAAAGGCGAGGCGAGTGAAGTGGGGCGTCGCGTTCCAGCGCTGTTGCCAGTGCTGTTCGTACAGATTGCCGTGAAACCGGTTGGTTCCGCTCTTGGTCTGCACGTTGATGGTGGCTCCCGTGGTGTTGCCGTAGGACGCGTCGAAGTTGATGGTTTCCAGTTTGAACTCGGAGATAGAGTCAGCGGGTGGAACGAAGCCCACGGAACGGTTGCGGCCGTTGGCCGTGCCGCCATCGATGCTGTATTCGTTCTGGCCGATGCCGCCCATCGTGTTGAAGTCGGAGGTTCCCCCGACATCAAAGAGACGGCGGTTCTGCGGAAGTCCTGTCCACTGCATGCCGGGAGCGAGCACCACCAGCGCGAAGGGATTGAGGTCAGACATAGGCAGTTCCATCACCTGCCGCTGGTCAATCACGCGGCCTCCGGAGGCAGTGAGCGTATCGAGCAGCGGTGTTTCCGCGGTTACCTCAATGCTCTCAGTCACCTGGCCGATTTCGAGCAACAGGGAAATCTCAATGCGTCCAGCGACGCTGAGCACGACACCCGTGCGAACAGCACGGCGGAAGCCCGGCGCTTCAGCGGAAATGCGGTAGCGTCCGGGGTTGAGCAGATTGGATTCATAATAGCCAGCCGCATTGGTTTGTGTGCGGACAACGGCGTTGGTTTCGGTATTGGTGATAATGACGGCCGCGGAAGGAATAGCAGCGCTTTGCTGGTCTGTGACATTCCCGGCGATGGTGCCGCGAGTGTCCTGAGCCAACGCTGACGCAACCAGTAGAATGGCGGCCAGTACGCGGTAAAGACCCATGAAGGCGAACCTCCGATCGCCAGTGTACGCTCAAGCTCTGTTGGCGGCAAGGGTCGCATTTCTGGATTTTCCTGGAATAGTTCCGCATGCAACCGGCATTTTCTTCGCGAGAGAAGAGAATGGCCAACCGGACACACTACGACGTCATCATTATCGGCACCGGCGCGGGCGGCGGGACACTCGCCCACAAACTAGCGCCAACAGGCAAGAACATTCTGCTGCTGGAACGCGGCGGCTATCTGCCCCGCGAACAGGACAACTGGAGCACAAAGGCCGTATTTCTTGACTCGAAATACAAAGCCCACGAGGAATGGCTGGATAAAGAGGGCAAGCCATTTCATCCCGGCATTCACTATTACGTGGGCGGCAATACGAAATTCTACGGCGCCGCGTTGCTGCGGTTCCGCGAGAAGGACTTCGGCGAGCTGCGCCATCATGGCGGCACTTCACCTGCCTGGCCGCTCGACTACCAGGATTTCAAACCTTACTACAGCATGGCCGAGGAGCTTTACCAGGTGCATGGAAACCGCGGCGAGGATCCCACCGAACCGCCGGCCTGCGGCAACTATAAGTATCCTGCGCTGGCGCACGAACCACGTATCCAGAAGTTGCATGACGATCTGGAACGCATTGGGCATCACCCGTTCCATTTGCCTGTGGGCGTGATGCTGGATGAGCAGAACCGGCATCGCAGCAAGTGCATCCGCTGCGGGAATTGCGATGGGTTTGCCTGCCCGTTGAACGCGAAGAGCGATGCGCAGGTGATCGCTGTGGATCCGGCGCTGGAACATCCGAATGTGCATCTGCTCACGCACGCCATGGTGGAACGGCTGGAGACGGATGCCTATGGGCGAGCCATTCGCAAGGTGATCGTGAGTCATCACGACGAAAGGCTGGAGTTCACTGCCGACATCGTGGTTTCGTCGGCTGGAGCGATCAACTCCGCCGCTTTGCTGCTGCGCTCAGGCTTAGGCAATTCCAGCGGAATGGTGGGCCGGAATTACATGTGCCACAACAATTCTGTGCTGCTGGCGTTGTCGTTCGAACCCAATCCGACGCGATTCCAGAAGACCATCGCCGTGAACGATTACTATTTCGGCGCCGAGGATTTTGAGTTTCCCCTGGGTCACATTTCCATGGTGAACAAGAGTGACGGGGACGCGTTACGTAGCGGCTCGCCGGTGCCCGCGCCGGGAGTTACGTTTGAGGAAATGGCGCGTCATGCGCTCGATTTCTGGCTTACTAGCGAGGATCTGCCTAACCCGGACAACCGTGTCGTGGTGGATGGCGAAGGCCGCATCCGGCTGCACTACACCGAAAACAACGTGGAAGGCCACAAGCGGCTGGGGGCGAAGCTGAAGGGCATGCTTTCGGAGATTGGCTGCAAGAATACTTTGCTGCCCTGCCACTACTACATCGGGAAGAAGATCCCGCTGGAGAAAGTAGCGCATCAATGCGGAACGCTACGCTTCGGGCGCGATCCGAAGACGAGCGTTCTGGATACCAACTGCAAGGCGCACGATCTGGACAATCTCTATGTGGTGGATGGCAGCTTCTTTGTTTCCAGTTCCGCCGTCAACCCGGCGCTCACCATCATGGCCAACGCACTGCGCGTCGGCGAACACCTTACAGAAAGGATGATGTGACATGCTGCGCCGCGGTTTTCTTGGTCTCATTCTCAGCGCCGCCGCTTTGTTCGGCGCGGAGCCTCGCGCGCGCGTTTCGGGCGTTGACTCCATCGGAATCACGGTATCCGATCTGGACCGCGCGGTGGACTTCTACACACGAGTCTTGACGTTCGAAAAGGTCTCCGAGCAGGAGTTTGCGGGATCGGAGTGGGAACATTTGCAAGGGCTGTTTGGCCTGCGCATGCGCACCGCTCGGCTGCGCCTGGGTGAGGAGTTCATCGAACTGAAAGAGTATCTTGCACCGGAAGGCCGGCCGTTGCCCGTGGATTCGCGCAGCAACGACGGCTGGTTCCAGCACATCGCCATCATCGTCAGCGATATGGACAAAGCATACGCTCGCCTGCGCCAGCACAAGGTGCGGCATGCCTCCAGCGGCCCGCAGCGGCTGCCCGAATGGAATCGCAATGCGGCAGGCATCGACGCCTTTTACTTCAAGGATCCCGACGGGCACGCCCTGGAAGTGCTGGCGTTCCCCCGGGACAAAGGCAACGCCAAATGGCATCGCCCCACAAACAAGCTGTTCCTGGGAATAGATCATACGGCGATAGTGATTCAAGACACGAATGCCAGCCTGCGTTTTTATCGCGACACGCTTGGGATGGAAGTGGCCGGGGAGAGTGAAAACCACGGCACGGAGCAGGAGCATTTGAACAACGTATTCGGCGCGCGTTTGCGCATCACAGCAGTGCGCGCGCCAAACGGCCCTGGGGTCGAGTTCCTCGAATACCTGGCGCCGCGTGATGGAAGGCCATATCCACAGGATTCGAAATCGAACGACCTGTGGCACTGGCAAACGAGATTCTCGGCGGCAAGCGCGGACGATATGGCGCGCGAGCTCCGAAATAGCCGGGCCCGCTTCCTCTCCACCGCGGTGGTGGAACTGCCGCAAGGCAAAGCCGGGTTTCGCAAGTCCGTTATCGTACGCGATCCGGACGGCCACGCCGTCGAAATCGCGGAGCAGTAAAACCCAATTCCACAAATTTCGTTTCAAACAAAAGGAGAACACTATGTTTCGTTCGCAAGCGATTCGTCTGCTTACCGGCGCCCTGATGACCCTGGCGCTTTCCACGGGAATGGCCCTGGCTGTGGATAAGAGCCAGCACATGACCAACAAGTTCGAAGGCCCGAAGGCCAACACCGGCACGGCCATTCACATGACGGTGAACGGCAAGAGCATGCTGAAGGTCTCCGACGACTTCAAGGTGCCGGACACGCCGGCTCCCACCTGGCGCGTGGTGGACAGCAAGGGCACCATCTACACGCTGGATGCGTTCAAGATCAAGGGCGGCGAGAAGCGCGAAGTGGTTGTGCCCGCCTATGTCCACAACATTGCCAAAGTTCAGGTGTACTGCGCGTGGGCGGAAGTGATCCTCGGTGAGTCGAGCTTTTCCAGCCCCGTGAAGTAAACATCTTTCCCACGTAACACTCAAACCTTGCAGGGACGGAATTGCGGTTCCGTCCCTGTACTTTTCAGGAGCCTTTATGCGAATGATCGCAACCTTGATGTTTTCCGCAAGCCTGATGCTTGCAAACCATATGACAACCGGGGAGAAGAAATCGCTGACCATCGACGGCGCACGGAAAGTGATTGCGGGCGCGGTGGCTGAAGCGAAGAAAAATCACGCCGCCGGCGTGGTAGCCGTGGTGGACGATGGCGGCAACCTGATCGCGGTAGAGCGGCTGGATGGAACGTTCGGCGCGGGTGCGAACATCGCTATCGGCAAGGCACGCACCGCGGCGCTTTTCAAGAAGCCCACGAAGTTTTTTGAAGACGTGATCAACAAGGGTCGAACGGCGATGGCGACACTGCCCGATTTCACTCCGCTGCAAGGCGGCGTGCCGTTGACCCTCGACGGGCAGATCGTCGGAGCCGTGGGCGTCAGTGGGGCCAATACCGCGGCGCAGGACGAGGAGTTCGCCATGGCAGGCGCCCATGCACTGCTCACTGGTTCTACCGCCGCCGTCCGCTACTTTGACAGCGCTGCTGTCAGCGCGGCTTTCGACAAGGGCGCCGTGCTGTTTGACGCCTCAGACAAGTACATGGTGCATGCCAGCAGACGGGAAGCCGCGGGCATGGTGGAATTGCACGAGGAAGATGCCGACATCGTTTATGTGCTGAAGGGCACGGCAACTCTGGTCACCGGCGGGCGCCTGTTGGATGGCAAAGCGACGGGTCCCGGCGAGATCCGCGGGATGAACCTGGACGGCGGAGACACTCGGGAACTGAAGCCGGGCGACGTAGTGATCATTCCCGCCGGGACACCGCACTGGTTCAAGAAAGTGACCAACCCGTTCACCTATTACGTGGTGAAAGCGCGGTGATCCATGCGAAAACATTTCCTTGCGGTAATGATTTGCGCTGCCGGGGCGCTTGGGTTGGCCAATATGCGGATTGTGCCGGAGACTCCGGTGGGCAAACCGCTGGCCACGGTGGATCTCGCTAGCAACGAAGGCGCACGTCTGATGAAGGGTGAGTGGCGCTACAGCGATGTGCGCATCGTGGAGACGGACTTCCTGGCGCCCGGCGCCGATGGGCAGCCCTCGCTCACGGCCACACGTACTTACGATTTCACGCCGCACGCCGGCGCGGCGGATTTCGATGATTCGGCATGGCCTGTGATTGCGCCGGGGAGTCTGGAACAGCGCCGTGGGAAAGGCCGCCTCAGTTTCAATTGGTACCGCATCACGCTCACGGTGCCGGATCGCATCGGTTCGTTTGATCCCACCGGTTCGACCGCCGTGTTCGAAACGTCGGTAGACGACTACGCCGAAATCTGGGTCAATGGCGAGCTTTCGCGCGCCGCGGGGCAAAGCGGCGGCAGCGTCGTCGGTGGCTGGAATGCCGCAAATCGACTGGTGGTGGGCCGTAACGTGAAGCCTGGGCAAAAGATTACACTGGCTGTTTTCGGCAGCAACGGGCCACTGTCGAATCCGCCCACGAACTACATTTGGATGCGATACGCGCGGCTCGAATTCTTTAGCGGCCCGCACGGCCCCACGGCGATCACGCCGCGCGAAGTGAACGTCGAGGTGGAGCGCAATGACACCTCGCTCAATCGCATTGTGCCGCTCAATCCGAAGCTGTACAAACTCGCCGAGGGCTTTCAATTCACCGAGGGTCCCGTGTGGGTGCGCGAGGGCGGCCATCTGCTGTTCAGTGATCCGAACGCGAATACGATTTATCGCTACAAGCCCGACGGCGAAGACTTGACCGTGTTCCGCCACCCCAGCGGCTATGCGGGCGCGGACATCGCCGAATACGGGCAGCCAGGATCAAACGGACTGACGCTCGATCCACAAGGGCGGCTGACGATTAACGAACACGGCAACCACCGTGTGTCGCGGCTCGAGAAGGACGGCAGCATCACCGTACTTGCCGATTCCTTCGAGGGGAAGCGGCTGAACAGCCCGAATGACCTGGTTTATCGCAGCGACGGCGCACTGTTCTTCACCGACCCGCCGTTCGGGTTGCCGAGATTCTTCGCGGATCCACGCAAGCAACTCGCGTTCAGCGGCGTGTTCTCGCTGCACAAGGGTCTGCTGCGCGTAGTGAGCGAGGATTTCACGGGGCCAAACGGTATTGCGCTTTCTCCCGACGAGAAGTATCTCTACGTGGCCAATTGGGACGATCACAAGAAGGTGATCCGGCGTTACGAGGTCACTGCTGAGGCAACCCTTCGCAATGGAATGTTGTTTTTCGACATGACAGAAACCAGGGACGAGAATGCGCTTGATGGTTTGAAGGTGGATTTGGAAGGCAACTTATATGTCTCCGGTCCACGCGGCATGTGGATCCTTTCCCCCGAAGGAGAGCATCTCGGCACGGTGATCACGCCCATGCATCCGCACAATTTCGCCTGGGGCGATGAGGATGGAAAGACACTGTACATCTGTGCCAGAAGCGGTCTCTATCGCATGCCTTTGAAAATCGCAGGAGTCAGACCATGAGAACAGCGGCATTCTTTGGAGTGCTGGCGCTGGGCACACTCTTCGTTGTGAGGAGTGTGCCTGGCGGCCGTACAGCAGAACAGACAGGGCCGCGCATCGTGCGCACCGACAAAGCGCTGGACACGCTTATCGCGCGTGATGCGCAGGTGGAACAGATTGCCGCCGGATTCGGCTCCGCCGCTGGGCCGGTGTGGAATCGCGCCGGCCGTTTTCTGCTGTTCTCCGACACTCCGAACAATGCCGTGTTTCGTTGGCGTGAGGGCGAAGGTGCGTCGCTTTACGCCAGGCTCTTCGCCGGTGCAGCGCCGCGCCCGGCGGCATTGGCGATGGATGACGATGGGCGCGTGGTTTTGTGCGAACGCGGCACTGGCCGTTTGACCCGGCTGGAACTGGATGGAACTCAGACCACACTGGCGGGCATGTTCGAGGATCTTCAACATCTTGTTTACCGCCGCGACGGTTCACTGTTCTTCACCGATTCCGCCTCCGGCGTTTACAGGCTGTCCGGGAAAGGCGCGGTGCGCCTGGTGACGAACGCAGTCGACTCACCGCGCGGAATCGCATTCTCTCCCGATGAGCGGACTCTTTATGTGAGTAGCAGCGGCATGGCACGTGCGAGGTGGTATGCCTTCGATATCGATGCGGAAGGCCGTGTGAAGCGACAGCGTGTGTTCTTCGACGCCGCCATGCCCGGCACAGCCGATGGCATGCAGGTGGATAAGCACGGCAATGTGTTCGCAGCCGGGCCAGGTGGGGTGCACGTCGTCTCCGCGCAAGGCCGCCAGTTGGGTTCCATCGTCTTTGATCAATCGGTTTCGGACTGTGCGTGGGGCGGTGATGGATCGATCCTTTATGTGACCGCGGGCACGGCCGTTTATCGCGTGCGCACGTTGACCAGAGGGCATTGACCTTAGTAGGCCTCTCCAGCAAAAAACTGATTGCCGTCGCGGCGGTTCGGCTTTACGCTTGGGACTGAGATGAGGTACGTACTACTCGCCATTCTCTTTGCCATGAAGGCATGGGCACAGCCAACGATCGGCAGTTGCCCCGTGCTACCGGCCAACAATATTTGGAATACTCCCATCGATCATCTGCCGGTGAAAACCGATTCGCAAACGCTGGTGAACACCATCGGAGCGACTGCAACGATGCATGCGGATTTCGGTTCGGGCACGTATAACGGAGGGCCGATCGGCATCCCGTTCCTCACCGTTGCTGGAACGCAGACGAAGTATCCCGCCACCTTTCTCTATGCCGACGAAAGCGATCCCGGACCCTATGCGGTGCCTTTGAATGCGCCGATTGAGGGCGGCAGCAATAGCAACGGAGACCGGCATGCCATCGCTGTGGACACGACGAACTGTATCCTTTACGAGTTGTACCGGGCGTTTCCGCAGGCTTCGAACTGGCAGGCAGATTCGGGGGCAATCTACAATCTGCGATCGAATGCACTGCGCCCCGCGGGGTGGACATCCGCTGATGCAGCGGGATTGGGTATCATGCCGGGCCTGGTGACGTATGAAGAAATTCTCGCTGGTGAAATCAAGCATGCAATCCGTTTCACAGTGCCACAGACGCGGCGCGCGTATGTGTGGCCGGGCCGGCATTACGCATCGTCGCTGACTGGAACGCAATACCCGGCGATGGGGCAGCGCTTCCGGCTGAAGGCAAGCTTTGATATCTCGGGGTTCCCGGCGGAGGTGCAGATCATTCTGCGAGCGCTGAAGAAATACGGCATGATTCTCTCCGACAACGGCTCGGCCTGGTATATCTCCGGCAAGCCCGATTCACGCTGGAACAACGACAATCTGCGCTTGTTCCACAACATCGCGGGGTCGAACTTCGAAGCCGTGGATGCCACTGTTTTGATGATTGACGTGAACTCAGGGGAAGCGCGTCAGAACGGCGTTTCGGTAAGTGTGACGCCGAGCGCGACGAATGTGCGGGTGGCGCGGACGCAGCAGTTCAGCGCGGCAGTGACGGGCTCGACCAACCAAGCCGTCACGTGGAGTGTGAATGGCGTCGCCGGCGGCAGCGCCGCGCACGGATTCATCAGTTCCACGGGGTTTTATAACGCACCGAGTGTGCTGCCATCGCCTGCAACGGCGACAGTGCAGGCAACTAGCGTGGCTTCGCCCACCAGCGTGGGGCAGGCTGCTGTCACGCTTCTACCGTTACCATCGATCACTTCCGTAAGCCCCTCGCCGGTGACCACGGGCAACTTCGCGCTCACGGTGAACGGCGTTGGGTTCGTGGCTGGCTCAACGGTTTTTTTTAACGGCTCGGCACTCCCCACCACGTTCGTCTCCAGCACCCAACTGCGTGGTACGGGGAATACAACATCCGTGGCCAATAATGTTCCGGTGGTGGTGAATACGGCGGATGGCATCACGACGAATACGGTGTATGTCAATGTAGTGGCACCGGCTGTTGCGGTGACGATTTCGCCGACGAGTGCAACCGTGCGCACCGGACGAACACTGCAGTTCACGGCGAATACCACGGTCACCTGGCGGGTCAACGGTGTCGCTGGCGGCAATGCGGCGGTGGGCACCATCTCCGCCACAGGCCTGTACCGCGCGCCATCGTCCGTGCCCAATCCAAGCACGGTGACGGTGAGCGCGGTCTCCACCATCGATCCAACGAAATCCGCCAGCGCTTCTGTGAGAATCAGACGCTGAGATTGCGCAGGGTGACAATCTGGCCGGCGTGGTAGGCGTTATGCTGCGCCACTCCGGCCAGCGGCTCCCAATGCGAATCCTCTGCCTTCTCGCGCACCGCGGCCAGCAGTTTCTCCAGGCTGTCCTGTAATGCTTGTTGCGACTGCGCCCAGTCGACGGGCGCGGGAAAATTGCCCGGCAACGGCTCCTTGTGTTTACGGCCGTACATGCGTTCCGCCGCTTCATCCATCCAGGCAGCGATGTGCAGCACCAGCTCATGAATCGTATGGGAAGAGCCTAGTCTGCGGTCTGCCAGCGCAGCGTCCACGCCTTCGATCGCTTCGCGCACCGACGGGCCGTGCCACGCTTTGCCCTCCACACTCTGACGCAGAATAGCTTCCAGATTCTGTTTCATGAAGCATAGTCTGCCACAATGAAGAATTCATCCTCTTGACAACGCACTCCCGCAAGCCTATCTGGATTGGACCTGTATTTGCTGTGCTCGCCGCAATCGGGTTCTCGGCCAAAGCGATCTTCATCAAAGTCGCTTACAGCACCACGCGCATTGATTCCATCACACTGATCGCGTTGCGCATGCTGTTTTCGATGCCGTTTTTTCTGGGCATGGCGTGGTGGGGCGCCCGTGGGCAAGCGCGGCTCACGATGCGCGAATGGGGATTGCTGAGCTGGTTCGGCTTCCTCGGCTATTACTTCTCCAGCTTTCTCGATTTTCTGGGCCTGCAGTATATATCCGCCGCGCTGGAAAGGCTGATCCTGTTCTCTTATCCAGCGGTGGTGCTGGTGCTCTCGGCGCTGCTCTACGGACGTGCGATTCATGGGCGGGAGATACTCGCTTTGCTTGTGTCGTTCTCCGGAATTGCTGTCGTCTTTCTCCAGGACCTGAAGATCACCGAATCGCCGCGCAATCTGTGGATCGGCAGCGGGCTGATCGTGGGCACATCGATTTCCTACGCCATCTACCTGGTGGGCAATACGGGGCTCATTCGCCGCCTGGGCGCGACACGCTTCACGGGCATGGCTGCGTCCATCTCTTCGGTCTTCGTGCTGGCCCACTACTTCGCGCAGCACTCGCCGCGCCAGTTGCAGGTTCCCGCGAGCCTGTACATGACAGTGCTCGGGCTGTCACTGGTATCGACGGCAATTCCCATCTGGATGACATCGGAGGCGCTGCGGTTGATCGGACCCAACCGCGTTGCGATCATCAGTTCCATCGGGCCTATTGTCACCATCTGGATGGGTGCGGTATTTCTTGGAGAAACCGTGAACGCAGTCACGTATCTCGGCGCGGCGCTGGTGCTCGGCGGCGTAGCGCTGGTCACCACATCCGGGCATACAGGATGACCCACAATGCGCGCATTGATCCTTCTTTTGTCGATGGCCGCCATGCTGGGGGGCGGTGAACTGCAGATCCGCGGCACGCGGTTCTACATGGATGGGAAGCCGTTCCCCTACACGGGCTACAGCTTCTTCAACGCCGTCTACAATCCCAACTTCAATCGCAGCGAAGCGGAGCGTAAGATGTGGCTCGATAAGTTTCGCAAGTACGGCTTAAATGTGCTGCGCATTTGGGCGCAGTGGGATTCGAAGCGCGGTTACGCCGATACGTGCCCCACTTGCACGCTCTATCATACCGACGGATCGCTTCGCATGGAGCATGTCGCGCGGCTTAAGGAGATCGCCGCGGCCACGGATCGCGAAGGGTTCGTTCTGGAATTAACCTTGTTCTCGCAGGAGAGCTGGCATGAGAACATCCGGTTTGATGAGAAGGCGTCGGTGGCCGCCGCCATGGCGC
>JAFDVS010000150.1 GCA_018268935.1 Acidobacteriota bacterium
GGCCTTCTGGTTGCCGCCGTAGCCGAGGTTCTTGATGTGGCGGACGGCGTGGAGTTTCTCGTTCTGGGCGATGGACTTGTAGCCGACGGCGAGCTCGTAGGTGGAATCCTGGCTGGCGTCGTCGAGGACGGCGACTTCGGCGACGTTTTCCCAGGCGTCGGCGGGGATGCGGTTGAGCACCTTAGTGAGGGTGGTGACAGCGTTGTAGGCAACGATGAGGATGCCGATTTTCTTGCCGTGATTGAAGGCGCGGGGATCCGGAGTGGAAACGGGTTCCGTCATTATGCCCGCCTTCTTTGGTGCCGCGGCTGTCATGGGGAAACTTTCAGTTTAGCAGAATCGATTTTTTGCACCGGGGTGAGCGGGACGGGCATCCGGATAAATGGTGAAACCGATCTCTTTTTTCCTATCGCTAGGGTTGTGCCTGCATGCTCAGGATACGGCGGGCGTCGGGTCGTTGCAGGGGAAAGTCACGGACGCGGCGGGTGCGCCGCAGCCTGGGGCGGAAGTGTGCCTGAAGGACACGGGACGCTGCGCCAAGGCGGATGAGAACGCACAGTTCCGGCTGACGGAAGTTCGAGCCGGGGAGTACCGCATCGAGGTGTCGCTACCGGGCCAGCCGAAGGTGACCAGCGCGGCGATCGTGGTGCACGCGGGGCTGGAGGCAACCGTGGAAGTGGCGCTACCGCGGATCGATGCGGCGCAACAATCGGTGACGGTGACGGAGTCGGCGTTTGTGGCTCCGGAGGAGATCAAGAGCAGCAGCTTTCTGGTACAGCCGGTGGAGATTTTCAAAAGCGCGGGCGCACTGCAGGACGTGGCGCGTTATGTGCAGACGCTGCCCGGAGTGGCGATCGGGTCAGACGATTTCCGCAATGACATTATCGTGCGCGGAGGGAGTCCGCTGGAGAACCTGTTTGTGGTGGACAATATCGAGATTCCGAACATCAACTCGTTTGCGAATTTCGCCTCGGCGGGCGGTACGGTGAGCATTCTGGATGCGGGGTTGATTCAGGATGTGACGTTTCTCACGGGCGGGTATCCGGCTCCTTATATCAACCGGGTGTCGAGCGTGATGCAGGTGGCGCAGCGGGAAGGAAGCCGGGAGAAGTTCGGGGGGAGGGCGACGCTGGGTTTTGCCGGCGCGGGGACGATACTGGAAGGGCCGCTGAAGAAGGGGAAGGGATCGTGGATTGTGTCGGCGCGGCGGAGTTTTCTGGACCTGTTCACGAAGGACGTGGGTTTTGGCGGCGTGCCGGTGCTGTACACGTTTAACGCGAAGGCGCTGTATGATCTGACGCCGCGGGACCGGATTTGGGGCGTGACGATTTCGGGAGTGGACAAGATACGGCTGGGAGCTACCGAGGATAGCGATCCGGAAGAGGAAGTGAGCAACTTCGATATCCGCTACAACGGGTGGCGCAGCGCGACGGGGTTCAACTGGCAGCGGCTTTTTGGAACACGGGGCGTAGGGCTGCTTGGTGTGACGCATTCCGAGGCGCGGCTGACGAGTACGGTGAAAGATCTGATTCGCAGCGGGAAGCCGCTGACGGGTCCGATTGATGAGGTGCTGGCGGCGAGTCCGGTGGTGTATCGCGACGATTCGCGCGAGGGCGAAAGCACGATCAAGTACGATTTGACGGCATATGCGCCGGGGTTTGACAAGATCCAGGCGGGCGGGAGCTACAAGATTTTTCAGATCCGGTACGACTCGGCGTCGCCGCTGGGCAATGACAGCCCGTATTCGCGAGTGCCGGGGTTGAATGCGTTTGCGCTGCAGCGGGAGTTCCGTGCGTATCAGCAGGGAGCATATTTTCAGGCGACGCGGGGGTTGGCTCCGAAGCTGAGCTTGACGTGGGGCGGGCGGTATGACCGGTATCCGTATATTGACAAGGCACGATTCAGCCCGCGGGTGGGGTTGAGCTACCGGCTGTCGGATAAGCTGTCGTGGAGGGCGACGTATGGTTCGTATTACCAGCAGCCGTTCTTCCTGTTCCTGTCGGCGTTCGCGGAGAACCGGGGGTTGACGCCGTTCCGGGCAGATCACATGGTGACGGGGTTCACCTATGTGGCGAACAGCACGCTGCGGTTCACGGTGGAAGGTTATGTGAAGAACTATAAGGACTATCCGGTGGCGCTGCAGTTTCCGTCGTTGTCGCTGGCGAATCTGGGGGATACGTTCAATGTGCGGGACACGCTGTTTCCGTTGACGAGCGCGGGGCGGGGACGGGTGCGCGGGATCGAGTTTTTCGTGGAGAAGAAGTTTACGGACAAGTGGTTCGGGCAGGCGAATTTCGCGGTGTCGCGGACGCGGCATGCGGCTTTGGATGGAGTATACCGGCCGGGGAACTTCGACTATCCGTACATTTTCAATGCGGTGGGTGGATACCGATTGACGAAGAAGTGGGAGCTGTCCACGCGGTTTGCGTATCTGGGCGGGCGGCCGTATACGCCGTTTGATTTGCGCGAATCGACGGCGCAGCGGCGGGGGATTTTCGATCTGGCGCGGGTGAATGGGGAGCGGGCTCGGGATTACGTGCGCGTGGATGTGCGGGCGGACCGGACGTTCACCGTGCGGGACAAGCCGCTGCTGGTGTTTGTAGGGGTGCAGAATATTCTGAACCGGAAGAATTTCGCTGGGTATGTGTGGAACCGCCGGTTGAACGCGGAGAAGTTCAACGAGCAATTGGGAGCGTTCCCGTTGATCGGGATGGAGTGGCGATTTTAAGAGTTGATGAGGATGCCGACCTCATGCATGGCGCCGGAGAGGCGAGTGAGCATGGGGGCAATCACGCTCTCGGTGGGCATCGAGATGACATCCCCTTTTGAGGACCAACTTTCGATGCGATTGAGCTCGCGGTGCAAATCGACGTTGGCGGATGCGGTGATGAAGATGATTTCCGGGTCCGAGTAGCGGCGCAACTGTTCGATGAGGACATTGACGAGGGCGATGCGCTGCATGAGGCGGCCTTCGGCGACGGATTCTTTGTGTCCCTGGTACCAAGGAATGTTGGCGCGCAGGACGGAGCTATTGGTACTGCCAAGGTAGCGGGAATCAAAGGATTTGGCGAAGCGCGAGGCGCAGTTGTGGAGGAACTCTTTCATCGCCTTCCCGATGGCTGGATCGTCCAATTGCTTTACCATGTCGGCGGTCATCTTCGGGGGTGCGAGGCTGAGCTGGCGGATGCTTTTTGTGCTGTCCCGGAAGGAGAAAGGCACGTTGACGCCGGCCGAGCGCATGTTTCGCGCCAGCATGAGGCAATAGTTGTAGTGGGTGAAGAGGCCGTCGCCGAGTTTGTCGCGAATTTTGTCGACGAGGTTCGCCATCGCGGTATTGCGGTTGGCTTCCTGCTGCTTGATGTGGTTGAGGGCGTTTTTGGCGAGTTGATCCCGTTCCCGCTGTTCCCGTTCCTGGCGTTCCCACTTTCGATTCAATTCGCCCACGTTGTTTATGTGCTTGCGGATCTGTCTCTCCACACTTGGGGTGAACAGATCGGCGATCGTTGGAAAGGTTGGGTTTCCCATTTTGTTGTTGATCCGCTTGCGCGGTGATCCCTCCTGGTCTTCATAGCGAGAGAAGTGGGGGGATTTAGATGGAGTGGTGATTTTTCTGTTCCAGCAATGGCAGGAAGTTGTCTCACGAAGCAGACGAGCGCACTCCCCCGCAGTCTGAGTTTTCCATCATCAAGGAGCAATTTTCCATGAACATGCCAACCGGGCGTGCGGCTACGCTGGCGACTCTTGCGCTGGCTGTGGCATCACTGCCGGCAGCTGCGCAGGTGACACTGTACGGCACGCTTTCGAACTTCGACGTAGTGAACGATACGGGCGGGGAAGTGCACGGGTTTGAGATCGAGTTTCACGGGGTTTCAAACATCTACAGTTATTACAATTACAATCGCTACGGTGCGCCGCAGGTGGTTCCCTTCCCCGGAGGGGGCGGAGTCTATGTGCGGTGGATGTCGCCGTACGATCCGGCTTCCGGGACGTGGGTGACCGGCACGCCGCTGGCGATCAAGCCGACGGTGATGACGGGGCATCAATGCGTGATTGGGACTCCGGGGTATTCGACGAGCGGTTGCGAACATTTTGGGATTTCGGTGACCGGGAACGCGACGAAGACGGTGTACCGGTGGCTGGTGGCGGACCCGGCGAATGCGGGGAAACTGATTGGCGGGAACACGCAGGTGGCGATTCCGGCTCCGGTGTGGAGCGTCGTGCCGCCGGCCAAGCCCGCGGATCCAGTGGTGGTGCAGGCGGATGTGGATCCGCCGATTCCTCCGGCTCCGGCGAAGCGATTTGGGGAAGCGCAATGGATGAAGACGTACAAGACGGAGAACCGGCGGCAGGTGGGCCTGGATGAGTTGATCGGGGGCAACCCGGTGGTTCCGGAGGATCCGGCTGAGATTGAAACGCAGTGGGATCTGCTGCAGACGGACTTGCTGGATGTGGGCGGTGGCGGAAAACGGAAGCGCAAGCGCGGTGCACTGGGCGGCGGGAATCACGCGGTGGTGCGTCGCTTTGAGTTGTACAAGTACACGGGCGCCTATGATCCGGCGACGAATCAGGCGATGTGCCTGGATTTGACCTGCACGGCTCCGGCAGCGACGGAAGTGGGCGATTTCATTGGGGCGCAGAATGCGGCGGCGAATTTGAACGGGCCGGACTTTTATCCGGTGACAGTGACGGTGGCGGGCGATGGACAGGTGCAGGATGCGACGCGTGTCATCCGGTGCCCGGGGACATGCACGCTGAGCGTGAAGGCCGGCGATCCGGTGACGCTGACGGCGAGGGAAGGCAAAGGCTTGTTTGCGGGATGGAGCGGGGCGTGCGCGGGCAATGCGCTAAGTTGCACCTTCAACGTGAATTCGGATGCTCCGGTGACGGCGACGTTCAAGACGCCGTACAAGCTGGTGATGAAGGCGAATGGAACGGGCACGGTGAGCAGCAATCCGGGCGGGGGATCGTTCCTGGATGGGACGGCTGTTACGGTGACGGCAGTACCGGGCGCCGGGGCGACGTGGAAGGGTTGGACGGGTGGTGGATGCTCGGGGTTGTCGCTGTCGTGCACGGTGACGATCACGGCGGACACAACGGTGACTGCGAATTTCCGCTAGGTAGGTTGTTGCTCCTAGCGGATCCAGTCCACTGTAAGGATATCCGTCATCTCCTTCAATTCCGGATCGCCTGTGACCAGGGCTGCGCGTTCACGGCAGGCTAGAGCAGCGGCGAATCCATCGGCATAGGAGATCCGCCGGTGTGATTTGAGTTCCGCCGCGGCAAGAACGTCGGCGGCCTCGGGCAGAACCAATTCTAAGGGAAGAGTGTGGAGCCTGCTCCTGAACTCTTCGGCAACTTCCTGACCTTGTTTGCGGATGAGCATGTAATAGACTTCGCCGACGTTGATCCAGATCATTAACACGCGAACGTTACCGCTGTCGGCCTGTTGAAGAATTTGGCGAACGCGGGCGGCTGGAGGTTCGTCTCGGATCCATGCAAGCATGGCCCAGGAATCAAGGACTTTAGGACCGGTCCCGATCTCGTAAGACTTCGGCTGCATGCTCCTCCTCGAGAGCTTGGGTGAGGCTTGGGCCAGTTCGGACCATTCCTTGCATGGTCCGCCAGTCAGGCAGCGAAGTGACCAGCGGCTTCAGGACGACCTGGTGATCCTGCACGTCGAGAGCGACTTGTGTGCCCGGTCTGAGATTGAGGCGTTCTCTAATCGCTTTTGGGATGCGTAGCTGTCCGCTCGCGGAAATGGTAGCTTTGGTCACGCTAATCCCTCCAGCTACTACGGTACGCATAGAGTGCGGGCAGTTGCAAGATGAATACGAGTTGGGGGTAACGCTATAATCAAACCTCAGCACCCATCTTCAATGCTGTCGTCCTCGTCCTCGTATTTTGTATTTCTGGTCGCCATCTTTTTCCTGTATTGGCCGGTGGCGCGTAACCGTGCGCTTGCGCTCGCGGCGATCCTGTTTGCCAATTACTTTTTCTATGCCAAGTGGGACCTGTTCTACCTCTACCTGATCCCGGTGGCTTCGACGGTGGATTTCGTGATTGGGCTGGGGTTGGGGAAGTGGCAGCACAAAGGCGTACGGCGGGCGCTGGTTACCACAAGCGTGCTGTGGAACGTGGGGTTGCTGGCGGCGTTTAAGTACATGCCGTTCGTGCTGGAGAACTGGTCCGCGGTGACCGGGGCGGCGAAACCGGAATGGCATTGGAGCTTTCCGATCGGATTATCTTTTTACTGCTTTCAGTCACTGACGTACACACTCGATTTGTACCGGAAAGATGCGAAGCCGACGCAGAGCTATCTGGCGTATCTTTCGGCGGTGAGTTTCTTCCCGACCACGCTGGCAGGGCCGATTACGCGTGTGTCCTCGCTGCTGAGCCAATTGGAGAAGAAAGAGAAAACGCTGTCGATGGAAGACGGCGGGCGGGCGGTGTTTCTCATCGGGCTGGGACTGATGAAGAAGCTGCTGATCGCGGATTACCTGGCGGGCAACCTGGTGAACCGGGTGTTCGATTTTCCGAACCTGTACACGGGGTTTGAAGTGCTGATCGGAGTGTATGCCTTTGCCCTGCAGCTTTACTACGATTTTTCGGGGTATACGGATATCGCGATCGGCTCGGCGTTGATGCTGGGGATCAAGCTGCCGCCGAATTTCAAGATGCCGTACGCGGCGGAGAACATCGCGGATTTCTGGCGGCGTTGGCATATCACGCTGTCGAACTGGCTGCGGGACTACCTATACTTTTCGCTGCCGGGGCTGCGGTCGAAGTGGAAGATTTTCACCTATACGAATCTCGTCATCACGATGGTGATCGGCGGGTTGTGGCACGGGCCGAGTTGGACGTTTGTGGTGTGGGGCCTGCTGCATGGGGTGGCGCTGGCGGTGACGCGGGCGTGGCAGACGTGGCGGGGCACGGAAACGAATCCGGCATGGTGGGCGCGCGGGCTGCGCACGTTTTTGACGGTGCAGTTTGTTTGCTTCGCGTGGATTTTCTTCCGCTCGGCGAGTCTGGAAAGCGCCTGGCAGGTGGTGAATCGCATCGCTTCGTTGTCGTTTTCGACGGCGAATATTTCGATGCCGGTGGCTATCGTACTGGGGATCGCGGCGCTGGGACATTATGTACCGGATGATTGGTACAAGGCTTCGGACCGGATGTTTGTGCGATCTCCGTTTTATGTGCAGGCAGCGGTGATGGCGCTGCTGCTGATGGCGATTCATTACGTTAACGCGACGGGCGCGGCTCCGTTCATTTACACGAGATTTTGAAACGATGAGCCTGCCCCGCTACCCCACACTGACGATCGTCGCTTTCGCGGGCCTGATGCTGCTCACGGATGTGGTGCCGGCACTGCACAGCTACAAGGTGATGGATTGGAACACTGTGCCGGGAGTGTTGAATTTCATCGACCGGAAGCCTTCAGCGACGCCGGAGGCAGAGGAACAGCAACGGCTGCGGCCGGATACGGCGCGGCAAGCAAAATATCCGCTCGATGACGATGAACACGATCTGGACCGTTTCTACCAGGCGCTGCACAAGGCGGAAGGAAAGGGCAAAGGCGCGGAGGCGCGCATTCTGCATTACGGGGATTCGCCGACGACGGCGGACCTGATTACGAGCGATGCGCGGACACTGCTGCAGAAGCAATTCGGCGATGCCGGCCATGGGTTCTGCCTGATCGCGAAGCCGTGGGCCTGGTATGCGCACCGGGGCGCCGATGTGGAAGGGCACGGCTGGACGGTGGACCCGGTGAATCAATCGACGATCAAGGATGGGCTGTTCGGGTTGGGAGGCGTCAGCTTCCGCGGAGGGCCGGGGGCCACGGGGCGCGTGAAGCTAAGCGGGCCGCATGCGCGGATGGAAGTGGCCTATTTGAAGCAGCCGGGCGGCGGGCAATTGCGAGTGTTCGCGGGAGAGCAGGATTTGGGCGTGGTGGATACGGAGGGGGCGAAGGCACAGTCGGGCTTTGCTTCATTCGCACTGCCTGCCGATGCGCGGCAGATCAGCGTACAGGCGATGAGCGGGCCGGTGCGGCTGTTCGGAATGATGTTTTCCAAGGAATCGCCGGGGGTGGTGTATCACAGCCTGGGGGTGAATGGAGCGTATGTATCGGTACTGGCGAAGTTCTTCAACGAGTCGCATTGGCGGGAACAATTGCAGCACTATCGTCCGCACCTCGTGATTGTCAATTATGGAACGAACGAGAGCGTGTACCCGCAGTTCGTCGATTATGCGTCGGAAAAGGAGTTGCGGGAAATCGTGCGGCGGCTGCGTGCCGCGGTGCCGGAGGCGAGTATTCTGATCATGAGTCCGATGGATCGCGGGCAGAGAATGGCGACGGGAGAGATCGGGACGGTGCCGGCGATTCCGCGGCTGGTGGCGATTCAGCGGCGAGTGGCGGCGGATCTGCACTGCGCGTTTTTCAATACGTTTGAGGCGATGGGCGGGATGGGGACGATGGGGCGCTGGTATGCGGCTGAGCCACGGCTGGTGGGGGCGGATTTCATTCATCCGATGCCGGGCGGCGCGAAGATTGTGGGAAGTTTGTTGTACCAGGCGCTGCTGGAGGGATATAACAAGTACAAACTTCGCCTCATACAGAAGAAGACCATGGTGGCCGGAAAGTGAAGATGCGATGGTTCCGGCTGGCGGCAGCATGCACCTGCCTGGCGGCGATACCCTTTGTGTCGACGGCGCAGCGCACGGCGAAGAAGACCACGACGAAGAAATCCACGCGGAAGGCTCAGGCTCCGGCGAAGAAGACGGCGGCAGCGGCTCCGGCGGTGCATTTCGATGCGGGCGAGTGGCTGGACCGGATGCGGGCGGTGCCGGTGGAGAATGTGGCGGCGCTGGTTCCGTTTTTCGAGCAATTGTACCGGCACGAAGCGGGGCAGGGCGAGGGCGGCTTACACATTCTGCAGTACGGGGATTCGCATACGGCGGCGGATGATTGGACCGGCTTTCTGCGGGCGCTGTTTCAGAACCGGTTTGGCGATGGAGGGAGCGGATTTACGTATGCCGGGCGGCCGTGGAACAGCTTCCGGCGGCTGGATTTGCGGGCGGCGGGGACGAAGGGCTGGTATTCGGATGGTTTGGCGGGGCGCAGCGGGGACGGATTGTACGGTTTGGGCGGAGTGAGCATCACGGCCAGCCGGCCGCGGGAGTCGGTGACGCTGGAGGTGAGTTGCGAGTCGCTGGAGCTGTTTTACCTGCAGCAGCCGGGAGGCGGGGCGCTGACGTTCGAGGACAACGGGCAACTGGTGGAACGGATTTCGACGAATGGGGAGTTGGGGCCGGGGTACTACCGATATACGCCGACGCCGGGGATTCACCGGTTCACGCTGGAGACGACGGATCATGCGCCGGTGCGGCTGTTCGGATGGGTGGCGGAGCATGCGCGCGGCATTACCTATGAGACTTTGGGGATCAACGGGGCACAGGCGTCGATTGTGTTCAATTGGGAAGAAAAGCTGCTGGCGAGCCACGTGCGGCGGCGCGATCCGGCGCTGATTGTGCTGGCCTATGGAACGAACGAGGCGGGCAACAGCGATTGGACGAGGGAGAAGTACCGGGAGATGTTCGCCAACATGGTGCACCGATTCCGGCAGATGGCGCCGACGGCATCGATACTGGTGATTGGGCCGCCGGACCGTTACTATCGAATGCGGAATCGCGGCTGGGTGGTGTATGACAACGTGGACCGGATTGTGGAGGCGCAGCGGGGAGCGGCGTTAGGCACTGGCTGTGCGTTCTGGGACATGCGGGGGAAGATGGGGGGGAAAGGTTCCATGCGACAATGGGTAGACGCGGGCTTGGCACAACGCGATTACGTCCACCTTACCTCGCCGGGCTACCGCCTGATGGGCGGGGCCGTGTTTCAGGACTTGATGGATCATTACGCGACGTTCGTCAAAGTTCGCCAGCAACTCATCGGACAACAACTGCATGGACAGACGCGCGACACTCATTGACATCATCCGCAGGGTTTCGAAGAAGAACGTGAGCCCGGAAGCGGACGAGTCACTATTTGATTCGGGACTACTGGATTCCTTTGCCTTGCCGGACATGGTAAGCGGGATAGAAGAAGCTTTCGCGGTGAAGATACCGGATGCGGATCTGCACCCGCGCAAGTTCGATTCGATCGAGCGGATAGAAGCCTACCTGGAGAGTTTGAACTAAGCGTGACCTTCCTGAACAGCTTCGGCGCGGCCCTGCCCGGGCGCGCTGTCACCAATGAAGAACTATCTCCCCTGGTGGGGCGGACACCGGAATGGATACTGAATGTATCAGGGATCCAGGAACGGCGGTGGGTGGACGAGAACACCTCGGTGGTGGACCTTGCGGCCGGGGCGGCGCAGGACTGCCTGGGGAAAGCGAAGATGGAGGCGAAGGAGCTGGGGATGATCTTGCTGTCGTGCTCCTCGGGGGCGCGGCAGTTTCCGGGGCCGGCGGTGCAGTTGGCGCACCGGCTGGGGTTGAGCGGGACGCCGGCGGTGGACATACCGCTGGCGAGCGCGGGGGCGCTGTTTGGGATGTCGCTGGCGGGGGATTTGGCGGCGGCGCGGGGTCCTATTCTTGTCGTAGCCGCAGAGATTATGTCGCGGATAGCGATGCGGGCGCCGCAGGATTCGGCGGTGTCGGTACTATTTGGGGATGGAGCGGGGGCGTGTCTGATTCATCCGGACAAGGGGATGGCGAAGATTCGGGGGTCGCTGTTGGGCTCAGACGGGGCGTTTGCCGAAGATCTGAAGCTGGAGTTCGGGACGGGGATCGATATGAACGGGCGGTCGGTGATCCTGCAGGCGACGCGGAAGATCCCGCGGGGGATCGCGGATTTGCTGGGGCGGCTGGGAGTGAAAGCAGCGGACGTGGGGACCTTTCTGATGCATCAAGCCAACCAGAACCTGATCGATCGGGTAGCGGACAGTCTGGGAGTGGAGCGGAGCCTGTTTTTCTCGAATATCCGAAGGTACGGGAACACATCGTCGGCGTCGATGCTGATAGCGGCGTCGGAATGGGCGGCGGGGCATGGGTTCCAGGCTGGGGGCCTGACGTGCTTTGCGGCGTTTGGGGCGGGGTACAACTGGGGCGCATTGCTCGCTGAGGGCGTGTAAATCAAAGAAAAAAAAGGGGGATGGAAACGAGCTGGGGGCAGCGGATGAGGGGTAGTGTATGCGCGCGACTCACTTAGTACTATACCGAGCAGAGAAAATCGATACCTAAGGCTAATACTCTAGTACCAAGGTTTTGCTTGCAGGTTAGTCATTTCGTGCTATACTGACCTTGCGTAGGACTGGCCCTAGACCTATGACTATGGTTGTAGGCCAGATCCAAGAACACGTACTCGGAGGAAAGTCGATGTTCAAAAGCAGGCGAGCAGGAAGTGGGATGAAGATCCTACTATCCGCTTTGTCGCTGCACATGGCGGGATCGGCCTATGGTGCAACGGTGGGGCAGTTGTCTAGCAACACATCTGTTTGGGCGAATTCGGGAAATTTCAGTACCATCTACACGGCAGCCACGGTCGGGGCGGGTCACACGGTGGAGTCGGCGGAGACGCTGACAGCGCAGAATATTTCGAACAACACGCACTTTATCGTAGAGAGCAGTGCAACGGCACTGGCTGCGGCGCAGGTTTCTTTGCTGGTGGATTACGTTCGGGGTGGCGGAACGCTATTGTTGTTCGCCGCGCCGGGAGGGTCGAACACGTCGGCCAACCAGATCATGACGGCGCTTGGCAATGGGTCGAGCGGGACGTCGATGAGGGCGACGACGCAGACGTTCGGGTTTCCGAATTCGAATGTAAACTGGGGCGAGTTAGCCGGATCGGATCCTGCGGTACAGGGGATCGTGAATCTCAACGGGGCGAGCCTTTCTTATACACAATCGAACATGCTGACGGGTGGGTCGTTACTGGCCGCCAACAACAGCTATACGATTTCGGACGCAGTCCGGGTAGACCGCTACAATCTGGGCAGCGTTTACATGTTCGGTACGCGCCTGGATCGGGATGGATCGACGAACGCCAACCAGAACAATATTTACTTCATGATGAACATTCTCGCCAACGGCGGATTGCCGGCGGGGCTGGTGGATGTCGGGACGGGGGCTCCGGAGCCCGCCACATTCGCGCTGACTGCGGTATCGCTGGCGGGAGCGCTGTTCTACGTGCGCCGCAAGCGCAGCTAAGTTTCCCTCGCTGGTTATTTGGATCTGCAAACGAGAGCCTGCCTGAAAACGGCAGGCTCTTCGTGTTTTTGAAGTCTATCTCCGTCCGTAACGCGAACCCACCGGCAGACGCCATTGTTAAGAGCATATAATCGGAGGGAAGCTCGAGTATTCCGACTACGCCGATGACCCATTCATTCTTCCGTTCACTCGCTACATTTTCCCTGTCCGTTGGTCTGGCACTAGCCAGCGACTGGACCGACTACCGCGGGCCGAAGCGCGACGGCACATCGCCTGACATCGACCTTCCCACAGCCTGGTCGTTATCAGGGGAGGGCCTTGCCTGGAAGGTCCCTTACGGCGGACGTTCGGCTCCCGTGATTCATGGGAACCGTCTCTACCTGCTGCAGCCGTTCGGCAAAGGGCAGACGCTGCAGGAGCGGCTTCTGTGCCTGGATGCGGACACGGGGCGCATGGTTTGGGAATACCGCATGAACGTGTTCCTGAGCGACGTGCCGCCGCATCGTATTGCGTGGTCGTCGCCGGCAGTTGACCCGGAGACCGGGAACATTTATGTGTACGGTGTACATGGCTCGATCACGGCGGTGAGCAAGCTGGGCAAGATGCTCTGGACCCGCTCCCTGGCCGAGGAGGTGGGGCTGGTGACGACGCACGGTGGCCGTACGGTATCGCCGATCGTCCACGACAACCTGGTGATTGTGAGCGGCGTTTCGACAGGCTGGGGAGACCTGGCGCGGGCGGCGCACCGTTTCATGGCGTTTGACAAGAAGACGGGCGAATACGTATACATTTCGACGCCGGGCGGCCGTCCGTTCGACACTACGTACTCGCCGCCGATCATAGCCGAGGTAAAGGGTGCGAAGTTGCTGATCGCCGGAGGCGGCGACGGCACCGTACACGCGATCAAGGTGCTGACCGGAG
Organism: Acidobacteriota bacterium; assembly: GCA_018268935.1. GTDB lineage: Bacteria > Acidobacteriota > Terriglobia > Bryobacterales > Bryobacteraceae > CADEFT01. The sequence goes on from JAFDVS010000150.1 coordinate 13,126, forward strand.
AGCCGGTGTGGAAGTACGTGATCTCGAAGCGCGGCGTGAATACGGGCGTGCTGGTGTTCAACAACCAGGCGATTGTGAGCCACAGCGAAGAGAATCTGGACACGAGCGACATGGGCCTGCTGGCCTCAGTGGATGCCACCGCAACGGGTGACCTGACGGCAAAGAACGTGAAGTGGAAGATCCCGGGCTTCCAGGGCGGCTATTCCTCTCCCGTAATGGATGGAGACCGCATATTCCAGGTGGACAACGGGGCGAACCTGTTTGCCTTCGATTTCCTTTCCGGCAAGCAGCTGTGGAAGCAGAATCTGGGCACCATTCAGAAGGCCTCGCCGGTGCTTGGGGACGGGAAGATTTACGTTGGAACGGAGAACGGGAAGTTCTTCATCCTCAAACCGGGCAATGAGAAGTGCGAGATTCTGAGCAGCGTGGCGCTGGCGGAAGGCGAGCAGGTACTGGGTTCGGCGGCAGTGGCGCGGGGGCGGGTGTATTTTGCCTCGACGAACAATCTCTATGCGATCGGGAAGAAGGGTGTGGGAATTGCGGCGCCGCCGTACCGGCCGGAAGCGGCTCCGCTGCTCACGGACGAGAATCCGATGACGCATTTGCAGATTCTGCCGGCGGAGTCGATTCTGAAGCCGGGTGAAGGCTTGAAGCTGCGGGCCCGGCTGTATGACAACAAGGGCCGCTTCTATAAGGAAGTGCCGGTGGACTATACGCTGGAAGGACCGAAGGGCACACTGAACCGGAACCTGTTTGTCGCCGATGGGGAGAACGTGGCCTCCTCCGGATACATCCGGGCGAAGTGGGGCGCGGTAACGGGAGCGGCGCGCGTACGCGTGGTGCCCAATCCGCCGATTTCCGAAAGCTTCGATGAGATCGCCCCGGGCAAGGTTCCACCGCACTGGATCAACACCACGGGCAAGTTCCAGGTACGCGAAGTGGATGGCAAGAAGGTGCTGGTGAAACTGGCGGACAACGCATTCACCAAGCGCGCCCGCACCTTTATCGGGCCGACGAACTGGAGCAACTACACGGTGGAAGCCGATGTGTTTGCGACGGAGAAACGGCGCCAGATGGGGGATGGCGGAGTGGTGGCGCAGCGCTATCAACTGGCGCTATTCGGCAATCACCAGCGGGTGGAGTTGCAGAGCTGGCAACCGGAGACCGAGCGCACGGTGTTGAAGGAGTTCGCCTGGAAGAAGGACACCTGGTATCACCTGAAGCTGGAAGTACAGAACATGCCGAACGGTGTAAGGGCGCGCGGCAAAGTATGGCCGACGGGCGAGCCGGAGCCGGCCGAGTGGACGGTGGAACGGACCGATCCGCTGGCGGAGAAAACGGGGGCGGCGGGGTTATACGCCGATGCGCCGTTTGAGGTGTACTTCGACAATTTCAAAGTGACTCCGTTGCGGGCGGCGCCGGCGACCAGACCGGCGGCCGCGCCAAAGGCTGCACCCACAAAGAAGTAAGATGAGTGAGGCACAATTCATGACGAAAAAGACATTGTTTTCCGCCGCTGTCCTCTCCATCGGAGCAGCGCTCTGGATTGGTCCCCAGGTAGTCTCGGTGACCGCATCGGACCCGGGGAACGGCGATTGGCCGATGTGGGGCGGCTCCATGGACCGGAACATGGTTTCCAACGCCAAGGGGATCGTCTCCAAGTGGGATGTCGCGAAGAAGGAAAAGGTAGTGTGGGTGCAGGCGCTGGGCTCGCAGACCTACGGGAATCCGGTGGTGGCGCATGGCCAGGTTTATGTTGGCACGAACAATGAAGGCGTGCGCGATCCGAAGCAGGCCGGCGACCGTGGAGTGCTGATGGCATTCCGCGCCGCGGATGGCGAGTTTCTGTGGCAGCACACGAATGAGAAG
>JAFDVS010000151.1:0-5467 GCA_018268935.1 Acidobacteriota bacterium
GCCGCCGTTTACCTGGCACGCTCCCCGCTGGTGGGGCGATGGCGCCTCCTGCCGCCTCGCCATGAACGGCTTCCCCCAGATCACCCATCTCTTTGAAGCGCACTAATAGCCGGAAATGGTAGCCTGAAACGTCTATGGCCGAATTTCGCGATCAGGTGGTGCTGGTCACCGGCGCCACCGGTGGATTAGGGGAGATGGTCACCCGCCATTTCCTCGATGGTGGAGCCCACGTCGTCGGTGTCGCACTCGAATGGGAGAAGCGGCCCACTAGCGAACGCGTCCTTCCTCTTGAGCTCGATCTCGTCGATCCGGAACAATGCCGGCGCGCCGTCAATGTCACTCTCGAGAAGCACCGCCGCATCGACAAGCTGGTGCACCTGGTGGGCGGCTATCAAGCCGGCACACCCATCGCCATGACCAGCGACGAAGCCTGGTACCGCATGATGGACATCAATCTCCATTCCACCTTCAACCTCGGCCGCGAAGTGCTCCCGCACATGCTCGCCCAGGGACGCGGGCGCATCATCGCCATCGGCTCCAAGGTCGGTGTCGATCCCCTCCCCAAAATGGGCGCCTATCACGTGTCGAAAGCCGCCATGCAATCGCTCATCCGTGTCATGGCCCTCGAATGCCGCGGCACCGGCGTCACCGTCAACGCGATCCTCCCCAGCATCATTGACACACCGTCCAACCGCGCCGCCATGCCCGATTGGGATTACACCAAGTGGGTCAATCCCGGCTCCGTTGCCCAGCTCATCATGTTCCTCGCCTCCGAAGCAGCCTCGGAAATCAACGGCGGGCTCATCCCCATCTACGGCCAGGTGCAGTAAGCTTCACCCCTTGCGCCCGGCCAGCGGCAGATTGTCCTTCGCAATCGCCGCCGTCCCCATCTCCGAAATCACCGCGCTCAGCTTCGCATTGCGTAGCGCCCAAACATACGCCTTCTGCGGCACCTTCAACGGTCCGCTCACCGCCGCTTGAATCTTCGCCACGCGTTCCGGCGGATCCACCGTGCCGTTGTTGCGCCCGTTGTGCACCGGCCGCGCCACCTTCATCGCAATCACCCCAAGGCCCGCCGCATGCGCCTTAGCCAGCGCCCCATCCACATAGCCGTGATTCACAATGTTGTAAGCCACCATCGCCGCCGAATACTTGCCCGTCGCAGCCGCCGCTTCCAGCACACCACCGGGATCGCTATGCGCCGACACACCGAGAAAGCGCACCTTCCCCGCCTTCCGCAGCACTTCAAACGCATCGAAGATCTCCGGATAATTCAGCAGCTCATACCCCGACGAAGCCCCATGCGGGCACATCAGCAAATCCGTATGATCCGTGCCCAGCCGCTGCAGGCTCTCATCCATTGACTTCAATATGAGCTGCTTGTAGTTCTTATCCCGATCCACCTGCCGTCCGTACTTCTTCTCCATCACCGTGGCCAGCGTCGAATTCTCCACCTCGGCGCGCTGTGCCGGGAAATAGTTCACCAGGTAATCCGGCTCCAGAGATCGCCGCCGTTCGATCTCCTCCTGCGCCGCCGCTTTCAATTTCTTCTGCTCGCTTTCCGCCAGGCTCATGAAGATCTGCCGGTATACAGCGCTACGGTTGCCGTCCCACAGGCTGATCTTCGTGTTGAGAAAAAACGAATCCCGCTTCCGTGCCTTCAACACATGCGCGTAGCCGCGTTCACTCATCAGATTCCCATAGGCCGGCGCCGTGTCCAGATAATTCAACCCCTGGTCCAGCGCCCAATACACGTGCTCATGATTCGTGGGACTGATCTGGTTCCCACCCATCACGAACTCGGAAATGAAGAAGCCCGTCCGGCCCAACTTGCGATAAGCCATCCCCGGCTGCTTATTCCGCCATTCGCCTTTGGCGCTCTCCGGCGCCGCATCTGCCTTCGAGGCCACCGCCGCGGCCACGGCCATTTGCAGGAACTCACGTCGATGTCGCATCAATGAATCCTGCGATCAATGTATCACTGCGGCAGTTGCGCCAGCCAGACGGAAGACCGCGCTTCCCCGCCCACGAACACAATCCCCGCCGCCTCGCCGTCCGACGCAAACACCATCACGGGCGCAGCCCCTTGCCAGATCGAGCGCGCTTTCGGTTCTTCCAACTTGCGCCGCACGGGGTCAAACCGCATCGATCGCAGCATTCCATCCGAACCCAGATGGAACAGTAGGTTGCTCCCACCCGCCAGGAAAAACGAGGCCCGCTCCGGCAGCCGTATCCACTCCGTATGCGGCGCCGGCTGCTCCCCCATCGGCGCAAGAAAGTGGATCCGTATCGGCACACCCGGCTTCATTGCCGTGATGATCATCCAGTCACCGCGCTCCCCGAAGGGATAGCTGTTAATCACGGAGAGTTCCGGATGACTCAACCATTCCCGCACCTTGCCGCTCTCCAGTTCCAGCCGTTGTGTCCGCACCTTCGCCTTCCCCATCGGCTCACTCTCGCTCTCCGGAATAATCTCAATCCAGCGGAAATCCGCATCGTTGCCGCCGCTGTGCCCGCAACTGCGGCAAACCGTCTTCCACTCAGTCGGCCGCTCGATCGGAGCAACCTGCACCTGGTGCAGCGCCCCATCGGGCACCGTGCGAATTAGATATTTTCCATTGCGCGACCGGCCCACTTGCATCGCGGCAACTACCCGTTCTTCGCCGGTCGCAATCGACCGCAGGATGTATTGTCCCTGCGTCCCATCCGCCACGCGGAACAGGAAGGAATCGTCCGGCCCGCTCATCCCCACCCAATTCTTCGGCCGGTTGTCCGCCGTCAGTCTTCTCACCGGCCCCGTAATCTCCCCGCTCTTCATGTCCACCGGCAAATGATATAAATCGGCCTGATAGTCCGTCATCGTGGCCACACCGGCCTTCGCGCTTACCCCCTCCATCGACAGCCCGCCATTGGTCGTCGCCACCCGTTGCAGCGAACCGCTGAGCTTGCCCTCCACCAGGCGCACGGCCCAGATGATCGACTGGTCCCCTTCCCTCTCCAACACGTACACCTGCCCGTTTCCCACCGCCTGAATCAGGCATCGCTGGATGTCTTTTCCCTGCTTGCGAAGAAACTCCGGTGCATCCAAAGCCACTGGGGCCCCTCCAGCCACAGGAATCACAAACCACTCAGGCACGGCATCGCCCGATTCCCTGCTCCTCTTGCCCTCCAACAGGAGATGCCCGTCGTCCACCCAATGCGATTTGCGCGCCACCCGGTCCGGATACAGGTCCCCGGCCACCTGCCGTACCGACCCATCCGCCAATGTGATCACCACCAGGCTGCGCTCCTGCCCCCAACGCGTGGCCGCCAGATGCTTCCCATCCGGCGAAACCGTGAAGCCCACATACGTCCCTTTCGCCAATACCCGCGGCGATCCACCCAGCACCGGCACAGCCTCAATCACCGGAGCATCATCTCGCAACGCCGCATAGTAAATCTCCGTCCCATCCGAAGAAAAAACGTGCGATCCGGGGCTCCCTGGCCCCTTCGTCAACTGCAGCGGATTGCCCCCATTCACCGTTTGCACCCAAAGCTGCGGTCTCCCCTTCGGCCCGCCGCGGTCGGAAAGATACGCAACGAATTTGCCATCGCGGGAAATGCTGGCCGATGCGTAGTTCTGCCCATCGCGTGGCGTCACCCGCCACATGCGCGCCACTTCACCCGGCGCACGTGCCGCCGGCTTCGGCTCCCGCGTCAGAAACAGCGCCCCGGAAAGAATGCCAATCGCCCCCACCGCCGCCGCCACCACCCAAATGCGCCGCATCACGAATCGAGGCACGGGCTGCTCTCGCATCTCTTCCAACGCCTGCTTCACTTCCGCCATGCTCTGCGGACGCTGCGCTACATCCTTCCGCAGACACTTCCCAATCAACGCCGCCAACGCCGGGGGTGCACCCTTCAACTCCGCCGGCTCTCTCGCCACAATCGCCGCCAGCGTCCCCACAACGGTTTCTGCCGCAAACGGCCGTTTCCCGCTCACCATCTCATACAGCACCGCGCCGAACGAAAAGATATCGGACCGTGCATCCACCGGCTGCCCTTGCGCCTGCTCCGGCGACATGTAGGGCACACTCCCCAAAATCACCCCAACACCTGTCTGCGCCTGCGCCAATCGCGTCGCTTCGTCGGGCCCAGGCCGTGGCCCCTCCATCAGTTTCGCCAACCCGAAGTCGAGCACCTTCGCCTGTCCCGCCGCCGTCACCAGAATGTTGCTCGGCTTGATATCCCGGTGCACCACCCGAGCCGCATGCGCCGCCGCCAGCGCATCGGCCACCTGCGTCCCAATCCGCATGCACTCCGCCAATTCCATGCCCTGTGCGCGAATCCGCGCGCTCAGCGGCGCCCCGTCCACATACTCCATCACAATATGCGCGGGAATCACGTCCGTTTCAATCTCAAACACAGTCACAATATGAGGGTGCTGCAGGGAAGAAGCGGCCCGCGCTTCCTGTAGAAACCTCTGCTTCCGCTCCTTGTCCTGCAGCGAATCCCCGTTCAACACCTTCACCGCCACCAGACGGTCCAGCTTCGTATCATGAGCCTTGTATACCGTGCCCATGCCGCCTTCACCCAGCTTTTCCAATATGTGAAAATGCCGCAGCATCAGACCCAGCATATGTGCCCTATCCTACACCGTCATTTCTTATCCGGCAATTTCGCCCAATCCGCCTTCGATATCTCCTTGCCGGGATACGCCACCTTCCGGAACGGCCATGCGGAAGCCACCCATTGCTTCACATCCTGGTAAAGCTGCTGCTCAAACCCGCGATCGAACATTTCCTTGGTCACCCACATCGTCACCATCGCGTCATAGCCCTGCTTCCGAGACGGCCGTACATACACAGAGCCGAGTTCCTTCTTCCCATCCAACGTCAGCACGCCGTAGGCAAACGACTTGCGCCCAACGAACCGCGCTTCCTCGTTCTGCATGTCCTTCATCGCTTCGTCCATCGTGATGCCCGGGCTCGGCCACTTGCCATCACTGAACGTCTGGCGCAGGTGCTCGATGCTGCTCATATAGGCCTCGTAGTCCTCGCGGACAATGGCCGGTGAAAGCGGCACAAGCTTATACCTGCTGGTTTTCCATTCTTTCGGAACAACGTAGTCCGCCGGCACAAAGGTCGCCATGGGAGCCTCCCCCCACGCCGCCAGTGCCAAAAACAATACAGCGGAGAATTGTTTCATCTTCCGGAGGGTAACATAAGCGCGGTCACCAACCGGGTTATAATCGAACGACTGGGCAAGCGAGTCTTCCGCGTCGCAGGACACAACGGCACCCCAAGCAAACCATGTCAATTCGCGTCGCGCTTCACCACAAAACCACCTATCAATACGACCGCCTGGTTTCGTTGTCTCCCCAGGTCATCCGCCTCCGTCCGGCGCCGCACTGCCGCACGCCCATTCACGCCTATTCGCTGAAGATCAGCCCCAGTGGCCACTTCCTCAACTGGCAGCAGGACCCGCA
>JAFDVS010000151.1:5520-5821 GCA_018268935.1 Acidobacteriota bacterium
CATCAACCCCTTCGACTTCTTCCTTGAGCCCTACGCCGATCAATTCCCCTTCGAATATCCGGCCTGGCTCAAAAAAGAACTCGCCCCGTTCCTCGAATCGAAGCCCCCCGGCCCGCTGCTGCAGCAATACATCGACGGCATTTCCCGCGAACCGAAACAGTCCATCAACTTCCTGGTCGATCTGAATCAGACCCTCTGCCAGCACATCCGCTACCTCATTCGCATGGAACCGGGCGTTCAAACCTCCGAACAGACCTTGGAACTCCGCAGTGGATCATGCCGCGACTCCGCCTGGCTGCTG
>JAFDVS010000151.1:5840-7375 GCA_018268935.1 Acidobacteriota bacterium
TCGCCGCGCGCTTCGTCTCCGGCTATCTCATCCAACTCAAGGCCGACGTGAAGTCCCTCGATGGCCCCTCCGGCGCCGAAGAAGACTTTACTGACCTCCACGCCTGGGCCGAAGTCTATCTCCCCGGCGCCGGCTGGATCGGCCTCGATCCCACCTCAGGCCTGTTCGCAGCCGAAGGCCATCTCCCGCTCGCCGCCACTCCTGAGCCTTCCTCCGCCGCACCCGTCACCGGCTCCGTGGGCCCATGCGAGGTGCGCTTCGAACACGAAATGAAGGTCACGCGCATCCACGAGGATCCGCGCGTCACCCTCCCCTACACAGACAGCGAATGGGAGCGCATCGAAACACTCGGCCATCAGATCGACAACGAAATCCGTGACGGCGACATCCGCCTCACCATGGGCGGCGAGCCCACCTTCGTCTCCATCGACGACATGGACGGCGCCGAATGGAACACCGCCGCCATGGGCCCGATGAAACGCAAGCTCGCCGAAGATCTCATGGAGCGCCTCCAAAAACGCTTCGCCCCCGGCGGCCTTCTGCACTACGGACAGGGCAAATGGTACCCCGGAGAGCCGCTCCCCCGCTGGGCCCTCGCCTGCTACTGGCGCACCGACGGCATCCCCATCTGGAATGATCACTCCTTGATCGCTTCCGCCGCCAAGCCAACGAAATACGGCCCGCTCGATGCCCAACGCTTTGCCGAAACCCTCGCCCGCCGCCTCAAACTCGACCCCGGCTACGTCAACCCCGCCTATGACGATCCGCTGCATTACCTCCAAAAAGAGCGGCAATTACCCATTAATCTCGATCCTCTCGTAAACCAGCTCGAAAACGAGCAGGATCGCGAGCGCGTGCGCCGCGTCTTTGAGCGCGGTCTCCATGTCCCCGTGGGCTTCGTTCTCCCTGTGCAGCGCGGCTGGGGCGTCGATGGGCCCGAGTGGCAAACCGGCCTCTGGATGCTCCGCGGCCAGCACCTCTACCTCATCCCCGGCGATTCCCCCATCGGCCTCCGCCTCCCTCTCCCCAGCCTCCCCTGGGCCACCGCCGCCGATCAGCCGCTGCTCACACCCGTCGATCCCATGATCAATCAGGCGCCGCTCCACGTCCCTCAACACATGGCCCCCGGCGATCCCGTCATGCAGCCTCGCGATTCGGAACGCGATCGCAAACCCGAGCCCCAGGAATCCGCCGCATGGATCGTCCGCACCGCGCTCTGCGTCGAACCGCGCGACGGCCGCCTCCACATCTTCATGCCGCCGCTGCGCAGAACCGAAGATTACATCGACCTCCTCGCCGCCATCGAAGATACCGCCGCGCATCTGCAATCGCCAATCGTCATTGAAGGCTACACGCCACCCTCCGACCCGCGCATCAACAACATCAAAGTCACCCCCGACCCCGGCGTCATCGAGGTCAATGTCCACCCGGCCCACAACTGGGAGGAACTCGTCAACAACACCACCGCACTCTACGAAGACGCACGCCAATCCCGCCTCGGCACTGAGAAATTCATGCTCGACGGCCGCCACACC
>JAFDVS010000151.1:7555-7676 GCA_018268935.1 Acidobacteriota bacterium
CTCTACGAGCTCGAGATCGCCTTCAACCAGATCCCCAGCCCCGGCGCCTGGCACTGCCCGCCATGGCTCGTCGATCGCATCTTCCGCCACATCCTCGTCGATGTCACCGGCAACACCCACC